>RDYN01000180.1 GCA_004293365.1 Oscillatoriales cyanobacterium
CTTTGGACAGATTTTAGCTCATAAGCTTGCACACGCGGAGCGTTCAAACCAGTCAAAGTCTTTCTCTGTAAAGGTTTTAGGCTTTTTCGGCAAGCCCTAGCTATGGTCTGTGCTGCGAAAAAGTAAATTCTTTGGTGCAAGATATTCAAGCTAAACTTCTGCTTTTAGCGTTACTTGCAGCCGTGCTGTCAACTTGCTACTTTTTGGGTTTTGCTCTGCCTGTAGATTTACTACTTCACAAATACTGCTAAAATTGAGCCCTAATCTTTGAGGCGGGGTGCATCACCGCTGTTGCCCAACTAGCCGGGCCACTCCCTCGGAGAAGTATCGGGGACGGACTGCGTGGTTCGAGATGTAGTGGATCGCGATCGCATCGGGAGAATTTGTCTCCTGTCCCATCTGATACGAAACTGGCAGTTCATTCCACCCGAACTCCCCCGCCGTCAGCGCCAACAGCATTTGCTCTGCAAAATAATGGGCGCGCCATTCCGGCGTATATGCCCGCAGCATCCGCTCCATAAAGCTAAACTGCTCGTCCCCAAATTTGGGCAGAACGACCAGGCCGCCGTTGAAACTGCATTCAATGCGAGTCCCGCACCGCGCCTCGATCTCGTTCACCGGAGCGCATACCGTCACCCAGTCAAATTCGTCGCGGAAGCTGGTGAGAGCGGGGCTGTTGTGGGCCACGGCACATTGTTCGAGAACCTCAGTGGGGCGATCGAATACCAAGACATCGGAGTCTATACCAACCACCACTCGGGCCTGCTCTGACATATGAGAAGCAAGGAGCCGCGAGCCGAAAAAGTGAGTGTGAGAGAAGCTTCGCAAGAATTCAAACTCGCTCCCGGCCAACCGCTGCTCCACCAACCGCTTCGCGTCTTCGGGGAAGAGGAATCGGACGTGGGGAAAGAACTTCCGAAACCGCAAGACATCTTCCGGGGTGATGGAACCGTCGGATTGGATGACTGGGGTCATCTTGCCGTCTGCCCATCGCAGCAGGCTCCACAAGCTCCAGATTCCCATCGTTACGTTGGAATGACCGCAGAGCATATGAAGTTCCACATCCGATGCCACAGGAGTCTCGATCGGACTGAGGACGCCCTCGGACGACAGTTTGTCGAGCAGGTTCCCCGCCCAACGATTCAGACTATCGAGCCGCCATTTGTAGCGGACTTCGCGATGTCCACCGTCCAACAACACGTACTTTGCAAATCCGAGCTGCTTGCGAATCCTGTGCAGAAAGTTCTGGGGAGAAGGGGTCGAGTTCATCGTTTTTCATCAAAAATCCTGGGTTTGAAACCCCGTCCTTATAGGACGGCTTTACAATTAATTTGCAATACGCCACGAGTTGTAAGACAAAAACTTACAATCTGCAGGCACGGTCTTTCACCCAATCGACGGCATGAGTTTGCACGTTGAGGTAGGTATGAGCTTTGGATTTGACTGTAAAGGCTTCTCTCTTTGAACCGGGATCAATACCAACCGCTATCGGTTGGCGGTGCGTGTTGGATGGTTCTACATTGAGTCGAACACCCCACACTCCTTTTTTCCAAAATGGTGTTGCCTTGCCAGACTTAATCCAACGCTTTGCCCTGCTTGGAGTTGTCGGCATTAGCGGTCTATTTTCGCTATCTAAAACTGGAACAAACATTTGCAATAAGCCCTATTACTAGGTATATATTTCCCTTCGCCACTGGCACATCTGAGCGGTTAAAAACTAGGGAAGCATTCTTAACGTCAGTTGGGATACCACTCCCAGATGGCTCAGTTTGTCTTGAAGACGCAGGCTAGACACTGTTTTAGTCTTGAATTAAGAAAGTGGTGAGTCTTCCTCTTTCAAGCCCCATGCCTTAAGGCTGGGGTTAGTGACGACTCCATAGGCTTTGCTGAATACAAGCATAGAGTGCTGTGACATCGCAGAATAGAGAATTCAGACTCATTACCAGGTTAAAGGGCAGCGAGTGTGAATTACTCGTTACTGAGCTACATTACCTGTTCGACTTCAGAAATTTCAGGGATAGCCTCGCGCAGGCGGCGTTCAATGCCCATTCTCAGAGTCATTGTGGAACTGGGGCAAGAGCCGCAAGCTCCTTGCAGTCTCAGGTGCACGACTGGGCCGTCGATTTCGACGAGTTCGACGTTGCCGCCGTCAGATATTAAGTAGGGGCGCATTTCATCGAGAACTGTTTCGACGTTATCTCTGGTTAGTGCTAGTGTCGTCATATTTTTGCCTCTGTGATGATTTCTTGCAGTTGATGAAAGTTCGATCGTACCGTTACTTGCCGCTAAATCAAGTTTAGCCCGATACATTAATCGCAAAACCCGCTTTCAGCAAGAAAACGGATTTTGCAATTAATAGCAGTTTCCAAAAGTAATGCAACTTTAGGAACTCTTCCCAGCCCGGCTGTCATCAGTCATTGCCAACCGCCAATCGCAAATCGCAAATCGAAAATTGTATAACCCTAGACTACTGCTGGTTCTAACAGTTTGACGTTGGAATAGTTAAACTCGGTTGTTGTCAGTTGACCTTTTTCTTTCGATCGCACTACTTGCTTGGTCATGACATAATAGTCGCCTATCTTGTCAAAGGTATCTTCAAATTCCAGTTCTCTGATGATTTCGTTGGTTTCGGGGTTGCGGAAAACGGCATCGTAGTGGCTGGCCAAAGAACCTTCGGGTGTCTCTAAGCTGTTGTGCGTGTCAATGACGAAAGCCATGCGCCCCATCACCCGGCTGACTTGACAAATTGACAGACCTCTGATTTTGTAATTCGACCCCATTGAGTCGCCTTGCACTAAAATATCCACAGCGTCGGTGCTGTCCTTCTCGCCGAGGGTGAAGCTGTTTTTGCCGTGGGATTTTTCAAATGTCGATCGCTTGCGGTGAGTCACAATATCGCGCATTTGGGTGTAAACGCTCTGCTTTACTTCCTCGTCTGCAATGCCGCTGACTTCCACTGTCATGTCTGGTTTGATAGAAACATGACCCGTATATACTTCGTCGCCTTGTTTGAGTTCAATATCGGCGCTGTAACCGGGAAAGTTGGCATCCCAGGTGTAACGGTGTTCGTAAGCAGCGCGAAATAAATCGCGAGCGTTGGCTGGCTCTGTCATAAGTCTCTCTTTCTATTTACACCCATCTAGTTTAGCTTAAGCGCGAGAAGGCCCACATTCACTGGATAGGCGGGTTGCCGACTCTCGCCCGAGCACTGCTACCTCGGGTGCTGCTGGGCAGGCACAAGCGATCGCCACAATAATTTAATTTCTGTGTCGGTTGCTATGATCTGAAAATAAAGTGACGAAATCGCTGGTGATTAAGATCGCGGTCGATCGCCATACATCACTCTTTGTTATCGTTACCTTAAAAAAAAATCTGTGCGCTTTTTAGAGTTTGCACCTGTGGCAACTATTAGATTCCCTAATTAATAAAATGCTAGAAACAATTTACAAATACCTAGAAACGTTGCAGGAACAAGTTAACCATTTGCCACCTCCACAACAGGCAATTTTAACAAAAACTGTGGAAAATCTGTCAAATTCTTTGCAGGAAATGGCAGCGGGCCGCCAGTTTGAAAGTGCGACAAATAATGCAGCAAAGTTAGTTGAGGCGGAAAATTTAAATCGCCTTTTGGAACGCACTATCGCGCAGCAAGGATCCCAACTCAGACAGCTACAGGAAAAGTTGGACAAAGAAATCAGCCAGCACCGCCGGGACAATCAAGCATTCACTAAAAGCGAAGCAAAACTGCAAACAGTGCTGCGCCATTCTCCAGATATAATTAGCATTGTCGGCGCCGACGGGCGAGTCCGATATCACAGCGCAGCCCTAGAGAGTGTTTTGGGTTACAAGCCAGAAGAGAGAATTGGCAAGTTTCACGGCGAGTTAATGCATCCAGACGATTTGCTGGCTTGGCGGGCGTATTTTGGCAATTTGCTAGAATATCCCGGAGTTGGGAGGCCGATCGAATATCGGAAACGCCACGCTAACGGTTCTTGGATCTACTTGGAGGCGATCGGCAACAGTTTGCTTCACGATTCTAGCGTGCAGGGAATCGTAATTAATTCGCGGGAAATCGGCGAACGCAAGCAAGCAGAAATCGCAGTCCGGGAGTCGGAATCGCACTACATAGTTATGTCGAAAATTACTTCGGATTTTGCCTATTCTTTTAAGGTACTGCCAGACGGCAAGTTTGCCTGCGAGTGGGCTACAGAAGCTTTTGAGCGCTGCGCCGGTCGCGTTCCTGAAAAATTAGAATCGTTTGGTTGGTGGAACTCCGAGCTCGTTCATCCCGACGACAGGGAAATATTAATTAAGCAGTTAGAAGGCTGTACTTTCAGCCGCACGGGAGCCAACGAGTACCGCATTATTAATCAAAAAGGTGAAGTGCGGTGGGTGCGGGACTGTTGGCAAGTGGTGTGGGACAAAACTGAAGGACGGGTTGTCCGTTTGTGGGGCGCTTGTCAGGAAATTACCGATCGCAAGCAAGTAGAATTTAAACTGCAACAAGTTAATGAAGTTTTGCAAGCGCAGATGGCATCGGCGCCGCTGGCGATTAACTGTACCGGCAATGACGGCCGCACCCTTGTTTGGAACCGCGCCGCCGAAGAACTTTTTGGCTGGACTGCTGCTGAGGTTTTGGGGCAACCATTGCCGAATATTCCTGAAGGACAAAAGCAAGATTTTTACGCGCTGCTGAAGTCTGCGGGTAATGGCAAACTGGAAAACGGTTTGGAATTGTCTTTGCTAAAAAAAGACGGTAGTTCGATCGATGTTTGGCTTTGGGCGGCACTCGTACAAGATGCAGGCGGCGATACACTCGGCAGTATCAACATATTTTCTGACCCACATTCCGCAGATATTCGATCGGATTTAATTTCAAAAGAATTCAGAATTCTCAAAACCTCAAATAATTGCTCTGCAATCATTTGAGGCTTTTTTC
>RDYN01000181.1 GCA_004293365.1 Oscillatoriales cyanobacterium
CTCGCCCCTCATTAGTCATTAGTGGTTTCAGAAACCGGGTTTCTCCCGAGATTTATCGAGCTCAAACACAAAACTCGAAGAAACCCGGTTTCTCGCCCCCGATCCCCATCGGACCCGATCCCCATCGGACCCGATCCCCCTCTCCTCTATCTTGCTTTTAATTCATCCTGTGCTTCCCGCCGCAGTCTAGCAGCAATTCTAAACAGTTCTTGACCTGTGTGCAAATGGCGATCGTCATAATTGAGGGTAAATAAATGCAATTCTTCTATACCATCTCCCACTTGATTGATGCAGTAGTAAAGATGGGCCGCAACTCCCGCTACATTAGATGGATTGGGCATCACCCTCAGAAAGTCATTAGCTTTTGAAAGAAAGTCGCGGCTGGTTTCGATATAAGCTTGAAACTTTTCGATCAGTTCATCATCGAACGGATCTGCTGACAATTCGTTTATTTCCTTTTTCAGCGGCTTCAAGATGCTGTTTAGCATTCGATTGACTGGTTTATATACTTTAATCAGCCACTGTTCCATGTGTTCGTCGGCGTCCCGCGCTGCTTGTTGTCGCTGGCGGGTGACGTTTGGCGCGTAGGGTGATTGTTCTTCGCTGGGCTGGGAGATTTGGCGATCGTAAGATTGTCTTTGCTGGGCATCTCCTAATATTTCATAGGCTGCATTGAGGCGGACAATCTCTTCGTGACCGGCTGTCGCACTCTGGCTGTCTGGATGAAATATTTTGACTAAACGGCGGTATGCTTGTTTAATCTCGGCTTGGGTTGCTGTTGGGCTAATTTTTAGGGTTTTGTAGTGATTGGTAACGGAAGACACGCTATTATTTCCTTGAAATCTGGATGATTTGCGAAAAAGTGCTTGACAAAAATATCATTGTTTGCTACAATATTAGGTATTTACATGATATAAATGCCAAAAAATGTAAGTGAAAAACCTAAGTTTTCAAATTACCATAAATCTATTTTATAAAAATATTGATGCTTTTAAAGTTGGTAGTGAGGACTTCAGTCCTCTCTGTGGAAAGTTGAGTTAAGAAGGACTAAAGTCCTTACTACAAACAACTGTTAAAAAGAACTTGCATTCCTGAATACAAACAACAAAGTCGAGCAGGGCGTACACTGTACGCCCTGCCCTCAGTTTCTGCAACTCGGGCCGGAGGCTAGTTTAGTTGACAGCCACCGCCAGATTCAGTTCTGGATCTTGGAACAAGGGAGTGCTGAGATAGCGTTCGCCGAAGCTAGGCTGAATCATCACAATCAATTTACCTGCATTTTCGGGACGCTTGCCGACTTTCAAGGCCGCACACAGTGCCGCACCGCTGGAAATACCGGACAAAAGTCCTTCTTCTCTGGCCAAGCGGCGTCCGTAGGCGATCGCCTCGTCATCCGTCACAATTACCACTTCGTCGATCGCCTTTACATTCAGCACAGGCGGCACAAAACCAGCACCGATACCTTGAATTTTGTGAGGCCCGGGCTTTCCGCCCGACAGTACCTGACTGTTTGCCGGCTCAACGGCGATCGCCTTAAACTCAGGTTTCCGCGACTTAATCACCTCTGCAATACCCGTAATCGTGCCGCCAGTGCCGACTCCAGAAATCAGGAAATCCACCTCGCCGTCGGTATCTGCCCAAATTTCCTCAGCCGTTGTCGAACGGTGAACCTCCGGGTTGGCCGGATTCCGAAACTGCTGCAACATATAGGCGTTCGGAGTTTTGTCTACAATCTCTTGAGCGCGACGAATGCAACCGCTCATGCCTTCAATCCCGGGAGTCAGTTCTAGTTGAGCTCCGTAAGCCCGTAACATCGATCGGCGTTCCGTGCTCATCGTATCCGGCATTGTCAAAATCAACTGGTAGCCCTTAGCCGCCGCCACCATAGCCAGAGCAATTCCGGTATTGCCAGAAGTCGGTTCTACTAAAACCGTTTTGCCGGGAGCAATCAGCCCTTCCGCCTCGGCTTGATTCACCATATTGACACCAATCCGGTCTTTTACTGATGCTGCCGGATTCATGCCTTCGAGTTTTACCACAATCCGAGCCAAGCAGCCTTCGGCTTGGGGAATGCGGTTGAGTTGCACCAGGGGCGTGTGCCCCACCAATTCTGTAATGTCGCCAGCAATACGCATAATCTTTGTCTGCTTGTTGTTGAAAGTAAATGTTAATTCCTAGTGGGCAATATTAAGCTATTGTGCATTGAGATTTAACTTTTAGGGCGTGCTCTGGCACCCACCGCACTGATTGTTTCAAAAAACAGGATTTTGAAAATTAGACGCGCGCCAGCTTAACTAGATGTAATACATAATTTCGAGCTGCCGCCTGCCATTGCGTTTTTCGCACAGATCCTGTAGCGTATATTTTTGCAACACCGAGTTGGCGATCGATCGCGCTTCTTGCCAAACTTCCCAAATCACCGCACTTTCTACAGTTTGAGCAGGCGAGTCTTTTTCGGAGCGATCGAAATCTGAGCCTTCAAGGCAGTTGATAATTTCCAGGAGTGTTATTTTCCACGGTTCCCGCGCCAGGATGTAACCACCTTTAGCTCCTCGCTGGCTGCGAATCAGCCCGCAGCGTCTCATGGTAGCCAGCAACTGTTCTAAATATCGATCGGGAATATTTTGCTGAGCAGCTATCTGGCGAATTTGGAGGGGTTCGCCCTCATCGTAGCCATCGGCCAGTTCCAGCAAAGCCAAGATTGCGTATTCGCTTTTACAGGAGAGTTCTACCATAATTTCACTTGAAAGTTCCAGAATTCTCAACTCCGAAGTCAGATTTGAGAATTATTCTCAATTTTGAGTTCCAAATTCTCACTCCTCACCTTTGATTATACCCCGGTTCTCCACTGGAGTTTACTGAGTTTCATAAATTCATTTCAAAAGAGGCTCGCAAGGCGATCGTATGTATCGCTCATTAATCCACAGTCCGATCCTCGTGGTGGCTTCCGTCAAGCACTCTCATCTAAAGTAGAAAAATCAAGTAATGATGGAACATCAAAACTGGGGAGTTCAACTTGCAAATACTTATCTCCACACAGATTCTCTGGTTTACCATATCTACTCATAGTCCGAGCTTGAATCTCCGCCCACATCGCCACTTCTGAAAGTTCCGTGTCGTTGAGTTTAGAGGCAATTGTTTGCAAAGCTTTCAGCGTCAGCGATCGATCGATTACCTGAGATAGCATTAACTCTTCATAACAATGCTCCATATATTCGTAGGGGATCTGCTCGTATGGGGGGGGCGGAGCGACACGCTTCAAAGCGTCCTTAATCTCGGTTCTGCGAGCCAAAGCTACCAGTTCAGAAATCTCTGGTAATATTGGCTCTAAGACGGCGGGTGGAGGAACTTTTCGAGGATAACGACGGGACTTTGGCGAAATATAGGCATACCTAAGAGTAATTTGCCACTCTGTCATCGCTCTTTCGGCTTCAGGACAGCATTCGTGAAACCTGACCCATTTCTCTAAATCAATTGCCACATTCCGTCCCATCTGCTGTGCTAGCAGCGACAACGCCTTCGTGACTATCTGCCGTCTCAGTTCGCCCCGCTCCCCGTCTGGACTTCCTGTCCAATCCCTCATGCGATTGTGAGTCTCATGCTCAATAAAAGCCTGGGTATAAATTGACTCCCAGATACACGGTTGCTCTAGTAGGGCATTTGGCAATCCCACCAGTGGTAAAAAAGGAGCAGCCCACGGTAGAGTTGGTAAAGATAAAGCTCTCAAGTAAATCCTGCTTTCAATGTCTTTCCAAGATAATTTAAGTTTCAAGCAGTTCTGTTTTGTCATCAGTAATAGTGTCTATCAAGGTCTAAAACGTAACTCTAATCCCAGAAGCCTCGCAATTACTTCCAATGTAATCAGAGCAACTCCTGCTACCCCCGCTCCTACCCATAAAGCACCGTCTCTTACCTGTGCACCAAGCTCATTTGCCCATGCCAGCAAGCTACTTTTGTTTTTGATATCTGGCTGTTTAGGAGGTTCTTTTTCACTATACTCCTCAGCTTGGGCAAAGCCTTTCAACATGTTGTAGTAATCCACATCGCGATCATCACAATCGTCATCATTTTTAAACTGCTCCAACAATTCCTTCAACCTGGCTTTCACTTTATCGTACTGGTATATATGTCCGTCCCAAGAACCGGGATCGCCAGTCACAGTAGTCCTACTACCCGATAAGGGAACAATTCGCGGGACGGGAGGATTGCTGATTTCACGACGCCGATGATAAAGATCCTGATCGTCTAAGCGCAAATCGTCGTAGCGTTTTTTTAACTCATTACCAAGAGCTACAATTTCTTTTATGAGTTCAAAGCATGGATCGGGAGCAGCAGCAATCAACCCCAAAGGATTACCACCGATCGCAATCACAGCCGGAATAGCACCTTTTGGTATGATATTCGGATTAAACTTCTCAACAGCCCGCGTTGTCAAAGCATAAGCAGGATTTTCAACAGTCTTAATAATTTCCTCCACATCAAAGACATAAGCACTTCCACCACCACTAAGAGTAGGATAAGAACCAATCAGATACTTCCCATCACCCGAAAGAGCCACATTATTAGTTAAACTTCCCGGCACCGGTTCAGTAGCAGCAACTAATTGCGGATTAGGCCCCAACGGATCTTTAATAATCCCAATATTTCCCCCCGCCAGCGGATTGGCATCAACTTCAATGATTTTTTTACTGTTACGACCCGCCACAAACGCATACTTTCCATCAGCCGTCACCGTGACAGCCACTCCCTCATTCACCTCAAAGACATTGGTATTATTAGTCAGCGTTAAATTCGTGTAGACAGTTGTAGGAGTCAAATTCAGAGGGTCATCACTCACTGTCAGCACCCCAAAACCGCTGCCGTCTGTGTTCGGGTTGTAGTAGTCAAAACCTTTCCAATTTGCTCCCCCCACTTCCGGGGATTAGAATTCGGAACCGTCGGTTTGTCTTCAGGGTCAATATTCACAGCGTAAATATAACCATCAGCCGCAGTCGCAAACAGCTTGCGCCCGTCACTGCTAACCGCAATCTGGCGCAGTCCTGACGTAGCATTAACTGAGATAGTCCGAACAACTTCGTTATAGCTTGGCGAGTCAGGATTGACATCCAGGACATAAATGCTACCCCGCCCTGAGTCCGCGACGTAAGCATAATTATCCCAAGGGTCAATAGATATCGCCCCAGGAGATGCACCACTGGGC
>RDYN01000043.1 GCA_004293365.1 Oscillatoriales cyanobacterium
TCTCGAAGTAAAAACATATAAAATCTCTTTGAATACAACTCGATATTTTCATTATATCATATTAGTTGCTTGTGTAATTAATTTTGTTGAGCTACTTATTCGTCAGCTTGTAAGTTTGTTTGCGGTCTGACCGAGCTAGATCGATTACCGTTTGGGGCAATAGCGCTTGTAGGAGTGTCTCCACTTTGTAAATGCCACTCGCGCGAGAATCGGCTTTCCATCGTCAGATGAAGTGCTAAGCGCAAAGCCATTTCATCATGGTAGGCGTCAATTTTGAGAATGTCCTGAGCTAATAGCCAAACTGATACAAGGCTTCCTTGGCGAAGCAACCTGCTTTGTTCAAGAAGGCATGAGTTCAGAGTCCCGGTTGGACGGTGATGTAGACTTCATCAGGATCTTCTATTTTGCCCTCTAGATTCTGCTGACCTGTTAACTGAATTTGAATATTCCACATTCGCGAGGTGTCAACGCTGGCTCTAATTCCACCTTTTTTGTGTTTGCCTTCAATCCATATGGCTTTGATTGCTAAGCAACCTAGAGCATACGCAGTTTTAGCTATTTCATTCAGTTTTTGAGAGACTGGCAAGTCTGTGCGTTTGTCCCACCCCATTTCCTTGATTAAATCACTGCCTTCGAGAGTGAATAAGCTTTTCCACGGCTCTTCTTGTCTCATAATGTGAGCTGCAAAAATTAGGTGCAATTTGGCAGCAGTCAGCCCAAATTTGTTAATAATTTGCATTGCCTCGTCTAAAGGCAACAGCGTCATGTCGTCGGGGGTGGCAATGTAATGCTTGATGATGTTGTTGGGGTTGCCCTTGGCTCGGTGTTGGAAGTAGCCGACACCTGAAGGGTATTGCTGCCACAAATCTGTTCTAAGTTGTGCGTGGAGGCTAGATACCATAGGAGGGGGCGTCGCAACAGGGGCGATCGGTATATTCGGGTACAGACGAGGTTCTGTAATGGGTTTGTCTGGGGTATCCCTAACTTCAGCCAGACTTTCTGAGCTGGTGCTGTCACTCATAGTTTTAGTCAATAGTTAGAACCTAGTATTTTGCTCACTTTTTTTTTAAATTTTGAGATTTTTAAGTCGGCATAATGTTGTCTAGTTGCAGTTGTAAATTTGGAAATAGGTAAGAAAAAATTGGTTCAAACTAATGGATGCGGATTGCGATCGGATAAATCGCCTCGTGCCGATTCCAGAGAAGCATCCATTATATTCCAATCAATGTCATCATCGGGGAACAGCGATAATTGCCCAGGTGATACGTTGGATTGACCGCGATTATGATACGAAAGGTGACAGGCAGTACAAAGGGCTATTAAGTTTTCTGGGCGATTGTCTTCCGGTATTCGATTGCGGTGGTGCACCGTCAAAGTTAACTTTAAGCGTTCGGATTTGGTTAAGTCACTTTTCTTACCGGGTCGGAGGCATTGTTGGCGGCACTTAGTGCACCGCCATTCCGCACTTTCTTTTATCGAAAGTGCAATCTCTTGCCAATTATCGGGATACCTTTTTGGTTTTCTCATAGCTCATTTCTCACAATATGACGATCGCTTTTATTGCCATCACTCAGAAGCCATCAAGTTAAAGAGTGCTGTAAATTTATTCAATATTCCATATCTCTTAACGCCTTCTTCACTATTATTTCACGCTTGTCTCACTTAAGAGCGATCGCCATCCAGAACGCACAAAGTACAGAAAGTTGCATCAGGCGAAGATTGGGAGAAAAGCGATCGCTCAAAAATAGTCCTTTGAAGTTCTGAAAAATTAGCGATCGCGCGTAGCAACCGTTTCAGACTTTTTCGGTACTGTCGTGGCTAATCAAAAATCACCAATAAAAGTCTACTTGCTATTGACATATTTCGCTATTTAAAGTACGGCGATCGATAGCAAGAGGATTTACGACAACTGCAAATTAATCCTGAACACCATATATCGAGGCTGTACGTAAATATTAAGAGTTTTTAAGCATCCTGCTGTCACACTTGCTTGGGGCGGTGTCTCTGTGTTCGCCCTCAGTGCGATCGATCGCAACTCTATTGTATCTACCTGTCAACCTATATATTTCGTCATTCGCACGAGAGTAAGCTCAGCTACAAACCAGACGTGTTACTTTAACTCTATTGGTACGAAATAGCAGTAAATGAACTACTACCACCGCAAGCTTTATGCCTTGCTGCACGATGCGGAAAACCCAGAAACGTGTCTGTCTCTATGCAGCCAGTTAAACTGTTTTGAAGGGCAATTAGGGCAAATCAATACTTCGGATTTGTCGTTGCCACGGGCGATCGCAGATTCGTCCGATCGCGTAAATCTTCCCAGTAATACTACAACTAGCGATACTTGTGAAGTCCGACACCCGATTAGCGGTCAGCCGCAAACAGGGATTAACAGTAAATTACCTGGGATCGCGATCGATGAGTTGGGTGCGATCGCCAACGAGTCAGATGTTGAAAAAGTATTCTGGTGGTTTTGGCGCTTCTATCCAGATATTTTAGCACAAAAACAAACCGATGCTCTATTAGTTCCCGCCCACAAAATTCTCCCAGATTGCCCGATTCACTCGTACAAAGCAACCGTTTCTGCTTTAACCGGCGCGATGTTTCCCGATGGGGAGTCCGCCGAAAAAGAACATCCGTATTTATTGTTATTTACCTTTTCACCAGTCCAAGAATTTATTAAAGCATCGCGCAAGTTTTTAGACTTCTGGGCGGGGTCATATTTGCTACATTATTTAGGTGCCAAAGTCTGCTGGTACATAGCCGAAAAATACGGTCCAGATGCAGTAATTACGCCATCCTTGTGGGGTCAGGAAATTATCGACGCGCTTATTCTTGAAAAATACCCAAGCTTTGAAGCAGAGTTTCAGAAGTTACAGTTAGGTACAACTCCAGTTACTCGTTTTGAAGTTCAAGACCGACAATCAACCAGTTTGAGTACCGCAGGCTTTCCCAATACAATTACCGTCCTAGTTCCCGGTAAGGCAGCAGCAGAACAATTAGGTAAAGAACTGGAGTTATGGCTTAAAAAAGAATGGCAATATATCGCGCATAAAGTGCGGGAAGACATAAAAATAAAAGTGATCGCATGGTTGAAAGTTGGAGGAAATAGAGATAAAATACTCAGAGATAAAATAGTCAGAGATAAAATAGTCAGAGATAAAATAGTCAAATTGGGTTTCAACACCCCCGCTGACAAGCGAGATTTAGAAAAATGGCAGCAGCCCGGATGTTGGGAATGGAATTATCTTTGGGAAGCTCAAATCAATAATTCTTGGGAAGCTTATTGGACAGCCGTTCCTTTAGGTGATAGCGGTCAATCGCTGATGATTGAAGAAGAAGAAAACGGGAAATTTAACAATGATTGGAAACAAGCACAAGAGGCGATCGCACCTTCTCGTTCCAACCAATCTACACCAACTCCACCCGAAGAACTATTTTATAATACTCTTAATGTCGGTACTTGGTGGGGCAACGTTCAATCACGTCTCGGTCGATTAATTCAATCAATTAAAAATACGCGCACCTGGCAAATTCCCGCCGCACCGGGGGAACGTTCTACACTTTCCGGTCAATATAGTGCAGTGCATCCCAATTTACTTTACAGAGATGACTTTTGTGAAGGTGGGGGAGTATCGGCAGGTTCGATGCGACTGTTTTGGGAAGTGATGGCAAAGGTTTATCCGGGGGTGTTTAACGGTTCCGAAAAACTGAATGCTATTGAATTAACAAAGCGCATGGCTTGGGGATACGGCGGCGTGGCTGAACCTTTGGGAATTTCAATTAATAGAGATGAATCTGCTGGGGGCGATCGCCTTGACTATGAGAGTTTAATTCGCTTTCCTAATTTAAGTTCGATTGCCGCAGCAAGATTTACCTTCGATAATCTTCCCAAAGTGCAGAAATATTGGACTAATTTTAATCAATTAATGCGGCAGGAAATGCCAGAACAGCAAGAACAATTTGCTGCTCGCACGCGCGGCCGTCCTTTTCACGTTTACAAAACCGATCGCAGAATTAACCCTGAAAATCTAGCGGGGCAAAATTATAACGGAGTTATGTTTTCTAGCAAGTGGTTGGCTGAAGACATGAGCTTGGAGGGAGAACAACTTGAAACTCTCAGAAAATTGGTCGATCGAGCGCATAAAGACAGCGGTTTTAACGATGGCAGTCCGGCTGATTGGTGGGCAATTGTTCTGGCTGACGGCGATAGCATGGGCAAATACGTATCAGGCGGCAAACTCAAGGATTACAGGGAATATATAGTCCAACAAGAATCTGAGCAGTATGACAATTTGGATGAACTATTAAACACTAAAAAACGCATGGGTCCAGCCACTCACGTCGGGCTAAACCGTGCCTTATTGGATTTTTCAAATCGGTTAGTTCCTCACATCACAGAAAAGCGATTTTGCGGTAAAGTAGTTTACAGTGGAGGCGATGATGTAATGGCAGTATTGCCACTAGCCGATTTACCAGAATATCTCCTGTCACTGCGAGCTGCTTGGTGCGGCAGTCAAGACCCATTTAATGAATTTAATCACGTCGCTGAAAACGGAGATTCAACTGGATATTGGCAGCCCAGACAAACAATAAAAGGATTGCCAAATCGCCCTCTTTTCACAATGGGGGAAGGGGCAACAATGAGTGCCGGAATTGTCATTGCTCACAAGAGCGTACCTTTACCGACTGTGTTAGAAAGTCTCTGGACTGCTGAAAAGGAAAGAGCTAAGAAAATACCCGGTAAAGATGGCTTGTGCTTCCGCGTAATTTACGGTGGTGGCAATACCTTGGAAGCGGTGATGAAAGGTGATTTATTAGAGTCTTGGTACGGTTTTCTAAAGTCTCCGAGAGAGGAACTCAGCCCGCTGCTTTATCGCCTAGCTGAAGAATTGCCTCGGCGTGCCTGCGTTACCGAAAACAGTCACTTGTTTGAGAAAGCAGCACGAGTAATTATTGACAGACGAGATGAAAGTAAGACGCTGGATAAAAATGTTGAAACATCCCTACTTGAATGGCTAAATGCTTGGGAAAAATGGGTGAAGAGTTTAAAACCTAAAAAACCTGATTCTCAAGAACATGATTTAACTTTAGAAGATTGGCTCAGCACAAGCGAAGCTCAAAAAATGTTAGGAATTCAACCGCAAGATTTGGGTAAATTGTTAAGGTTCAGTGCTTTTTGGGTAGATAAGATGGTGCAGCAAGATAAATGGGGAAGTGAGGAGAATAACTGATGGATGATAAGATAAATTGGTACGCGATCGAACCTTTGGATGTGCTGTTATTTCGCGAAGCTACACCCTTCGTTCCTGGCGAAGGTTCTTGGGCAAAAGGGCAATTTCCGCCAATGCCAGTTACAGTTTTTCAAGCACTGCGATCGATCAAAGATTTTTATGGCGATCGAAAGGAAAATAAACTGCGCGATTTAAAGTTTATTGGCCCGTTTCTGTCATATGAAAATCAGCTTTGGTTGCCAACTCCCAAAGATTTGTTAGCTGTTAAGACTAAGCCAGAAAATCAAGAAGAAACACCCCAAGATGATTTAGACGATAAAACAGATGATTGGGACAGAACCCTGCGGTTTCAGCCGATGACTTCTGAAGCTATGGAAAAATTCGGTTTCGATCGAGATAAATTGCCGCCGATGGTAACTCCTGAGATTGGCAGAAATGAATTTATTTCCCGACCTCAGACTTGGATTAGTGCTGAAGCATTAAGCAAATACCTTCGGGGAGAAACGCTAGAACCTCCCAAGGATAAAAATCAGAAATATTTTCACTCAGATCCTTGGAGCGTGCAAATCATGCCGCACATTCACATGAAATCGGGAGAAAGACAAGTTAAAGAGGAGGAAGGATATTTTACTGAGGTAGCAGTGCGATTGCATTCGGGTTGGCAACTGGTAGCTGGGATGAGCCACAAATTAGAAAAAACTGAGGTTGTGCGCTTGGGAGGTGAAGGACATCGAGCCTTAGTTTCGCCATTATCTGAATTTAAACAATGGGAGCTTTTACAGGAATTTGAAAAACCAGAAGAAGCTAGCAATTTTGCTTATTTACTGACACCTGGACTGGCGGAAAAGCAAACAGCGATGTATGGAGTTTATCCGAGGAATTGGCAGAATTTGTTGAGGGGATGTGCGAGCGATCGCCCTTTGCTTTGGGGGGGCGTATCTAACATTCAACGCCGAATTCTCAATTCGCCAAATAAAGGAGATGCTGAATTTGCTTTGCTGCCGCAGCGGGCATTTGTGCCGCCAGGAACGGTTTACATTTTCAATGAAAAATTGCCTAAAGATGAAAAATTGCCTAAAGATGAAAGATTGTTACCATCTGCGGGAGGGAGTTGGTTAAAGACTTTTCAAGAATTAAGTTACGGAAAATTACTGTGGGGAAAGAGATCATGAATGCTTACATAACTTACTTACACTTGCTCACTGCTTTACATACTGGAGGTAGCGCTAACGAAGGCAATCTCATGGGAATTGCTCGCGAAGTTCATACCGAATTTCCCTACTTGCCTGCTTCTTCTTTACGCGGTAAAATTCGTTCTGAATTGGAACGAAATAATAAAAATGAAGCCGGAATCTTTTTCGGGCAAAAGATTAAAGACGGTCAACAACCTACGGAAGGAGAAGTTTGGTTTGCCGATGCGACTCTCCTATTTTTTCCGATCGCTTCCTTAAGCCACCATCTAGTTTGGATTACTTGTCCGCTGTGGCTGGAACGCTGGAATCGCTGGTTAATAAACTCTCCTTTAACTGCTTTAATTAAACAATGCAGAACAAGTATTACCGAACAAAGACCTGCTTTAGTTAGTTTTACAACCGACAATCTTTACCTGCAAACGGCACTGTTAAGACAGCAGCATCTAAATCTACTAAATCAAGTTGAAAAAAATACCCTTGACAAAGAACTGAAAACATTAACAGGCAATAATGGACTTATCGCTCAGTTAACTAACAAATTAGTAGTTTTGAGCGATGAAGATTGCGCGGCCTTAGTAGAAACTGGATTGCAAAGAGAAGTGCGGGTAGCTTTGGAAGTAGGTAGTAAAACAGTAAAAGGTGGTTCCTTCCGTTCGGAAGAAGCGATTCCGCCAGAAGCAGTGTTGTTCTTTCCTTGGGGAATGAAACCAGCTAAAGAAGCTGGCAAAACCAAGGAGATTCGCCAACAACTCCCAGAATTACTGAAAAAAAGGCTGCAATTTGGAGGGTTGGAAGGTTTGGGTAGAGGTTGGATAGATTTGAAGACAATTGAAACATCGATCGAAATAGCATAACTAACGAGGATAAGTCATGAATCTAGATCCGCGTAAATTTAGTCAAGAAGCTCATACGGCACTGACAGAACTCAAGGACGAGTTGGAAATATTTAACTTAGAAAGAGATAATTTGAGAGATAGACACCATAAAAAAGCTAGTGGACTGATCCAAGGCTTAACTGCTTATATCTCAACTTGGGGATTGCATCGCCTGAGTGGAGATATGAAAAAATTTGAGGGGGGAACTGCTGAAGATACCAGATATAAAGGCAAAGTTTACCGGAAGTTTTTGGTCAAACTTCAAACTTTTAGCGGTGCAGATTTTGATGTCGATCGAGAAGGAACTCTCCTCCATCTAAATTTAAGAAAATACACCGCTTTGAATCGCTTGGCAATCCAGTTAGCTAAAGAATGGTCGTTTTGGGCACCGTCAGTATTAGGAGAGGCTGAGGAAGTATGATTAATCGCAATAACCAGAATCGTAACGATCGAGGAGGAGGTCAAACTCCACAGCAGATGTGGTCGAATTTTCTGCAAAAGCTTCGCCAAGACAAGAATCCTCTTTATGATTTACTTCAAAATAGCGAGCTAACAGCAGCAGATAATTTGATTGTATATGTTCCAGATGGAGAGGTACAAAAACAGGCGAAAAGTAAACTCGGAAGAGTAACAGCAAAACTCTTTGAGCTGTATCCTCAATGGAATAAAAAAAAGCTTTTTTTTGAGGTTGGGAATTTACCTCAAACGGCAGCAATTCCCGAGCAGCAAAATCCCCCTAGAAACGGAGCTGCGACACCAGCTCGCATTCAGCAGGCTGCCGCTGGAAACGCAGCTATAGCAAGGCAACAAACGCTTCGCAGTCCCCTGCAAGCCCTCAATTTAGAGAAATTTGAAAAATCTTATCGGCCAGCTTTAGAAGCGGCTGTAGCGGCAGAAACAACTTGCGATCGCCTTTACCAACAACTAACAGAAAAAACTAAGCTGATTGCTACTGAAGTTTTGACTGTGGAGTTTCCCTGGCGAGTGCGAGTGGGGGGAACGCGCGGCTTTCAAGAAATACTTTTGCCTGTTTTTCATCCAGTATATGGCGTTCCATACGTTCCTTCAAGCAGCATTAAAGGAGCGGTGCTGGCTTGGGCTAGGCAGAACAATCAATCTGGAATAGACCGATTGTTAGGTGCACTGGATAATGGGATTGGTTGCGTGCAATTTTTGGATGCTTTTCCAACTAAGCCGTGTTTAAGTATCGATCTGGCAAATCCTAATTGGCATTGGGATGCCGATCGCATAAAATACAAGCCAGAACCCCATTTTTTGCTGTCAATGGAACAGCCGGAATTAGCGATCGGCTTAGCCCTTACCAGTAGAGGTAACAACCAAAACGACGTAAAAATAGTTAAAGAATGGTTAGAAAAAACTCTAGCAGAATCCGGTATTGGCTCGCGGGTAAGTTCGGGATACGGGCGGACAAAGCTGGCAGTAATAAGCTCGAATCATGGTGTTTTAACAACATCTTACAAATTCGATTTATGGACAGCAGGAATGTATGGAGCATTTGCACCTAATAAAAAAGATCGCCAGGGAACGCCAGAATTTCGCCCGACTGCGGTACGGGGGATGTTAAGATATTGGTTTAGGGCGATAGCTCTTGGTATTTATCCCCTACAGCAATGTAAAACCTTGGAAGCCGAACTTTTTGGTACGATCGAACCTCGGAGCCAAGTAGGTGCTATTCGTATTGCTGTAGAGTGGCAAGAAAAACAAGCAGGCAATCGATCTCGCCCCTTTCATTACAGCGGTACAATTCATTTAGAAGCAAGGCAAACAAATCGACTACCACTGATAGAAAAAAACCTGCAACTAATAGAAAAAATCCTGCAATTATCATCGTATCTTGGAGGAATTGGTCGAGGTTCAAGGCGACCTTTACATTGGAACAATCCTGAGCCTGGTTTGCGCGGATGTTATTGGGAGTTAGAAACTAATCAATTGCCATGCAAGGAAAGAGATTGGCAAAATTTTCTACGAGGAGTAAGGGGGGCTTTTCTTGAAGTACAGCAACCAACAGGAAATCCTGCTACTTGTCCGCCCGGAAAATCAGGCGATCGCAATCAGGATGTTTTGAATGGTCAAAGTAAAATTTATCTAGTTCCTTTTTCCGATTTATTACATCCAAGAAATGTAAAAAGCTGGAATCCTGAAGGGATTGAAGTAGATGTAAGAGGAGAAGCTTTAGAGTTGCTGTACGCACCTCGATTTAAAGGAGTCAATCAGCAAAATATCGGCAACAAAAATGTTGGTGGCTGCATTACTAAAGAGAATGATAATGAATCGACTTCTACTCCATCATATGTCATTATTAAGTCAAATTTTCCCCAAGAGGGAAGGCATTATCAAGCTGTAACTATTTTTGGAGCAAATCACCCCGATCGCGCTAATTTTGTGCAAGCTTTGCCTAGAGGGTCTATCAAAGTGTGGCCTTTGCCCCAAACTCAATGATTTCGTCATTCGCGAGACATTTATAGGATATAAGATGAGCATCGTCTACATTGTAAATACAGGAGCCATGTTGATTTAATTCTCCTAAATCTCGCTACATAGCCGTTGCTAGCAACTAATAACCAAGGACAAATTATGGCAATTCTCATCACCAACATCGGTACATCTGACATAACTGTAAAAATCGACGACTACTACATCCCCGTAGGATTCGATCGCAACGAACCAAACATAGACGAATCTGGATTAACCGACGATGAAAAAACTGTCTGGGACGCACAATTGCGACAAAGTTACATCATCAGCGAACTTTGTCCCGAACTGGGAGTTACTGTCACCGAAAATAGAAACGGTCAAAAATCATTTTCATTTCGCGAACTAACTCAAAAACTGTTAGCAGCTTATGAAAAAGACGAAACAGGAACCTGGCACGATCGCATTCGTCCCGGTCGTATTTGGGGTGTCTTACAAACTGCTACCCAAGACCCTAACTTTCAAGTCAAACAAGCTTACATTTTTGTTACCGACCAACCTGAGTTTATCTTGGATAAGAAATCAGGTAAAGAGAAATTAAATCTGCTGGGCTATCCCTCAGATTCTATCCATCTATTTAACATTCTGAAAAAGTGGTTTCAGCAGGAAATGCCAGACCTGGAATTGATATGTAAAGTCATTCCCAAACATATCCCAGCAGTCGATCGCGATGAATTACTGAACTATTACTATCAGTTTTTTTTCCAGCACATTCGCACCGAACAAACACTTTTAATTGCCATCAAAGGGGGAACTCCCCAAATGCAGTTAGCTTTGACAATGCAGGCGATCGCATCATCTGTCACTAGCCAACTGTTTATCAATCCTCAACTTTCAGTTAAAAATATTCTCAACGGGAAAGCATCAGAATGCGATTTTGCCTCCTACTGGCGGTATATGCGGAGTCAAAAATATCAAGACGTTCAAATTATCTTAGAATCTCGCTGGGATTTTCGAGGTGCTATTTCTATTCTCGACAAATGGCTGGCAACTTTGAAATTTTTAAAGCCCTATATCGATGACCCTAAATTGTCGGCTAGCAATGAATTGCTGTCTCGCATTGTTAAAACTCTGGAAGTTGGCGATTATTGTTTAAATTTAGACAGTCAAACTGCTAAGGATTTTTTGGTAAATAATCCTCAGCTAGCCTCTAAGTTATCTAAAAAGTTAGTTAAGCAAGTCTCAAATTATGACTCCCTGTTAAATCTCTACTCCCAGTGCTGCATTTACTACAACCTCGACCAAATAGCTAACTTTTTGTCAAGAATGAGCTCTTTTTATGAAGGAGTTTTAGAAAAAACTGCGACACAAATCGGAATTGACATAGATTTTCCTTATTTGAAAAACCGCTTTGAGAAGCGAAATTTCATCAGTGAAAAAATCCTACAGCGCAACCAAGCCTCGGAACAGCAAGCTTGGCAGGAAATTCTCTTGCTGTTAAAAAGTTTAGATTATTGGTGCAGTCATCGCAATCAATTGATTCACCACGGCAAAGGAATGTCAAAAAAACGCATGAAGTTATTGTATCAGGAGGAAGTTAAAAAAGAACATCTAGATACTTGTCCTCCCGATCGCATAATTGAGCACATGGCAAAAATCCTCACCAGCAATTTAGAAATCGTCAAACCCGAATATCTGCATCAATTCGTCCGTACTTCCACCCATCATTACATTTATAGCGAAGTCAAAGACTGGGCGATCGCTCAATTATTACACGAAGGACTGCAATAAATACCCTTCTCATCTCTTAGTCTCGCGTTGCGCGGACTTTGTTTGTATAGACGTAGTTTCAACCGCTAGGTGATATCAAATGGCTTCGTTTGTATAGACTGACTAAATTATTAAGACTCGGCGGTTGAAACTGCGTCTACATAAACAAAGTCGGCCTCCGCCGACTAAATCATCAAGCTAATCAATCTAAAATCCCAAATTTCACATCTAAAATTGTCCCAATTTTATCCAAAAATAACATGATTTGTCACCTTCTCATCGGCCCACCCGGCAGCGGAAAATCCACCTTTGCCCAACAACTAGCCACCCTAGCAAACTATCAGATTGTTTCCACCGATCGCATTCGCGAACAACTCTACGGAAATGCCAGCATTCAGGGATATTGGAACGAGATAGAACTTCAAGTATTGCAGCAAATTCAAAGCGCGATCGCACTTAACCAACCAGTCATCTACGATGCCACCAACGCCAAACGCGCATGGCGAATGTCACTCCTCATGCAATTAAATTCCGACTCCTCCCTAACTCCTGGGGACGATCGCAACTTAGAATGCAAATCAGAACCCATATTGTGGATGGCTTGGCACCTCAAAACCCCCTTAGAAATCTGCCAGCAGCGCAATCTACAGCGCGATCGCACTGTACCCGAAGAAGTTATCGTCAGTATGTTCAAATCCCTAAAAAACTTCCCGCCACTTCCCGCCGAAGGATTTGCAGCCGTCAACAATGTTCCCGCAACTGACGGTGAGTTTGACATAATAGCAATTCAGAACAAAATTCAAAATCTCGATCGCACTCTCACCAACCGCAGCAACCGTACCAAACACCGACAAATTACCATACACCAATATTCCCAACTGCAAGATTTCGATCGCCTGCTGCATCTAATAGCACTAATTATCCGCTATCTCGGCATCGGTTATTTGCATATCAATGACCCAAAAATGTTAGAATATATCTTGGGTAAAGTGCAGCCTTTTGCCACTACTTCTTTTAGCAATTCTATTGACGAAATTTGTGCTGTAATGCACCAGCAAA
The DNA here is from genome assembly GCA_004293365.1 of Oscillatoriales cyanobacterium. Lineage (GTDB taxonomy): Bacteria > Cyanobacteriota > Cyanobacteriia > Cyanobacteriales > Microcoleaceae > Microcoleus. Next base: position 12,565 of record RDYN01000043.1, read on the forward strand.
AAGGCAATATTTATGCTGATTATAATGCAATTGTAAGAGATTTGCAATGGTTGCAACAAAATCAATTAGTCAGCATCGAAGATAATACTATTTCTACGGGCGATCGAACAAATCCCATTACTCTTACTACTCCCCCCCGAAGCCCGGGGCGGTTGGGGGGTGTCAAAAATAATATGGGATTGCGGACAGTCAAAAACGGCAATTTGGGAGAAGTCGAAAACGATATTGATGTCACCATAATTGAAGACTCAAACCTAATTACTCACGCTTATTCAGATGTAGAACCATTCAAGCGGTTGCTGAAAATTATTCGATTTATCTTGCAACATCCCTTTTTACCCAACTCCGAAAATCGCAGCCAAAAAGTATTAATCGATACTCTCGCAGAAAACCAGATTCTTATCGGTGAATGCTTGGATACCTTACAGAAAGATATTGAAAATATCCTCAAGCCTTATCAGATTTTGCCGGAATTTCCCCTGCGACACGGCTACTTTGCAGGGACGGCTATTTTATCACAGCGCGAACTGAATCAAGTATTCCGAATTCTGCAATCTCAAGCTAAAAGTTTAGAAGATTCCGAAGCTTTAGCTGTTTTTGAAATGTTTAAAGAACGGATGAAACTCAGCAAGCTTAATTCGCCTGACTATTATCCTGTAAGGGCGATAGCCAATCGCTGCATCATCGATAATGACAGCCTTCCTAAGACCGCACTGTCATGGAAGTTAGACCAATTAGAAACAGCTATTATTAGTGGAGAACTATTAGAATTAAGTCGCGTTCTCGGTGGGGGTCGATTTTCGGGAGATGCGGATGGCTTCTTTTTGGTATGGCCGCTGCAAATAGTTTTTTATAACTTTGCTTGGTATTTGGGGTTTGAATGTGAAAGCAAAAAAGATAAGGGTTTGTTGCGTTTTGAAAGATTGGATAGATTGTTTTTGGGTCAACGTCAAGGGAGAAAGCGCGATCGCACTATTCAAGAAGAATCTTTGCAAAAACTGAACCAACTTTTAGCAGCAAGTGCGGGGATTTTTCTTGGTGACAACACTATTTTGCAGCAGCAATTTCTCAGTTCCGATAAAAAAGTGCGATCGGGCGCTGAAATTACTGTTGAACTTTGGTTTAGCGATGGTAAATTTCGATTTGTTGCTGAGGGAACCAAACGATTTCCCGTGATGAAGATGTCACCTCCTGCAGGAGGGAAACAACCTAGAGGTTCTAAATCTTTGTTTTCTTTGCAGCCAACTGGAGATGCTAAGTTTCCCCATCGGTTTCGAGTTGTGTTGCCGAAGTGGTCTTTAAATGATGTTAATCTCGAACAGTGGATTATCGGGTTTGGTGGCAATGTTAAGGTGGTGAAGCCGCCGGAGTTAGTGGAGAAAATAAAAAATATTGGCGATGGGATTGTGAGGGTTTATTGCGAATAAATTGGAGAATTTGTCGATCGGCTAACTCGCGAATCCGACAGTCCAACCGGGGTTAAAAACCCCTGTTTCATAGCGCAAGTCCTCTCAAAGAGGACTGGAATTGATGATAATTTAATTGAAATTTTCAGTCGGTTTTTAACCGATTTTTGCTAGGAGACGGGGAATTGATTCCCCGGCGGAATTGTGGGTAATGCAAAGACTTTTGACGGCGAAAGATTTTGGGTAATTTTCACAGTCCAACCGGGGTTAAAAACCCCGGTCTCATAGCGAAAGCCCTCTCAAACAAAACTAAGGTTAATGATAATTTAATTGAGGCTTTTATTCGGTTAAAAGCCGACTTTTGCTAGGAGACGGGGAATTAACTTTCCGGCGAACTTATGGGTAATGTAAAGACTTTTGATGGCGAAAGATTTTGGGTAATTTCCACATTTTAACCGGGGTTAAAAACCCCTGTTTTATAGCGAAAGTCTTCTCAAAAAAACTGAGATTAATGATAATTTAATTGAGGCTTGGCAGTCGGTTTTTAACCGACTTTTGCTATGAGACGGGGGTTTTTAACCCCCGGCGGATTCGCGGGTAAATGCAAGAATCTTTGGTTACAAATGAAGGTTGATATTTAGCAGCAACGACAGAATAAGGGTTTCAGAGATCGCCTACCCCCCACGAAAAAGCTAATAGCACTTACACATAGGGCGCCTGAAACCGGGTTTTTTACGAAAAAACTTGATTACAGCCCACAAATTCAGTAAAAACCCGGTTTCTTTGGCGGAGTGCATAAGCCCTAATTTAAATTGTCATTCGCACCAACAGGCTTGCAAAATCAGAGCAAAATCTGTCACCTCAATTCGTCATTCGCACCAATTGTCATTCGCACCAACTCTATACTTGAGTGCCGGAACAGAGAATTAATATGTCAATAACAACAGCGATGTACAAACAATTATCAATTCTCAAAAACGCACAATCATGTTAAATTCACACATCTCAACCAACAGCACCCCTTGGCAAACCTCTGCTAATTTAGATCCTACTGCTTTAGAGACAATTTTAGACCCCTTTGCCAAAACAAATCCCAGTCAAGCAACCAAAAAATTACCTAATGTCGGCACCTTCGTACCGGAACTTAATCTCAACTATCAAACACCAGATATCAGTAACTTTATCCTTGGCGAACAATCCCCAGCCAGTTCAGCAGATCCTTTAACATCAAGCATTGCCAACCTTCCTCAATCTAACGCACCTGTCGATATGCTGACAGGCTCAGTCCTGGGACAAGCTCAACAAATTGCCAGCAGCTACCTCAATAGCTTTGCTAATTCTGCGGATTTCAACCAAGAAATGAAACTCGCCTTTGGAGAAAAAATCGATTTAGCAGCCTCCCAAACTCTAGTACAAACCTTAGCCAGCGGCAACACCAAAAATCTGCCACCCGTAATAGTGATTTCTGGTTCTCAAATCAACAATGCTAACGGTGCTTTTGACAGCTTAAGCGGTCAGATTTATTTATCAAAAGAGTACATTGAGCAAAACGCCAACAATCCCGAATCAGTAGCAACCGTCCTCTTAGAAGAAATCGGACATTTCATAGACTCCCAAATCAACATTACCGATGCTGCTGGGGATGAAGGCGAGATTTTTGCCGCCGTTGTTCGAGGTAAAGAATTGAGCCAACCGGAAATTATCGCTCTCAAATCTGAAGATGATACAGCAACTGTTACCATCGGCGGCAAAACAGTTTTCATAGAACAAGCTTCCCCATCAGAATTTCAGATAAATCTCGGCTCAGTTAATTACAGCCGTGCCGGCAATAAATTTGTTGCTAGTAACGGCACTGGCGGCACCTATCTCTGGTGTACGGACTTTGCTTTTGGTCGAGCCTTAGAAAAAGGTTTGCTTCAAAACCATAGCGGTTTGGGAGGGAAAATTTCAGGTCATGCTGGTGTTTGGGACGACCAAGCCGGTTCCTGGGGCCGTCAAGCACGAGCTAACAGTTTAGTAGTCTGGGATCCCAATCAAGGCGGTGCAGGTAGTGTAGGCCATGTAGGCTTTGTAGAACGAGTTAATTCTAACGGCTCTTTTGTGATTTCCGAAGCCAATTTTGGTACTGCCAAAATGTCTTTTACCTCGCGGACTATTAACCCCGGCAGCAATGCTTTTAATAGTGCTAAGTTTGTATATCTCTCAGGAAATCCGACACAGCAAGATCCGGTAAGACCGGGTACGTTGTTCCGGGGTACAGTAGACGGACAGCTTAACGTCCGCAGCGGGCCGGGAACAAATAATTCGATCGTCAGTTCCCTCAGTCCCAACAGCAGCCGCAATTTTGACGCTGTTTCCCGCGCTACAACGGTTTGGGATGCTCGCGAACAGCGCAATGACGATCGCTGGTTCCGCTTGCAAAATACAAATCAGTGGGTTTCCGCCGCCTTTATCACCGGCAATCCCCTATTTAACGGCACCGCAGATACAACTGTAAATGTCCGCAGCGGGCCGGGGACAAATTTCCCAGTTGTAGGTTCTCTCGGTACGAATAACAGCCGGACTTTTGATGCTACGACTGTGGGTACGACTCACTGGGACCCGCGGGAAGGAAAGAATGAAAACCGCTGGTTCCGCTTGCAAAATACAGATCAGTGGGTATCTGGGGCGTTTATTACCGGCAATCCGAGCTACTAATTTAGCCTTGGACGCAGGCGCAGTCAGAAACCGGGTTTTTTACTAAAATCCTTCGTTGGAGCGCCCAGATTAACTAAAAAACCTGGTTTCGAGGAGTCTTAATGCGTCCAGGACTGTAATTCCAGACTTGTAGGGTAGCGCCGCGCCGTGCCTACCCCCGATCGCCCTTGCTTAACTGTACAATGCCCAAAGCTCGATCGTAATTCTTGTAGGGTGCAATATCTGCAATACTTTTGGGCGGTGCGAGTCTATCCATTCAGGCGGTGCGAGTCAATACTTTTGGGCGATCGTAAATATCAACACATATATTTAAATTTATAGCCCAAAAAACAACATTTTTTAGGCTATTTTTAACAAATATTTTATTTACGTATATAAAAAATGCTCAGCAAAAATTGTAGATGAAGCCTCTTGTTTCCATTATTATGTACCATCAAGCGCGATCGACCTTCCCTCCCATCCCACAAGGTAACACCAGTGAACTTCAACGGAGCAACAACCGACCAAAACGGGTCATTCATCTATTTCGTCTACCCATTTCTATTTGAAACCGCCAACTTTCAAACCCTCAAAAACAGCATATCCCAAACCCAAATACCAGCGCGACAAAACCAAATGCTGTGGGAATCCCAAACATTCCCCAAAGACGACTTACTATTCCACGTCGCCAACTACCTCAACCCCACAGACAATCACCCACCCACAGCCAGCCTCTGGAAACTCAACGAAGCAGCCCGCGACATCCTTGGTTTCCGAGCACAATGGGAATTAATTACCCCCATAGCAAAAATTCCCTTCAACTTTGGCGAAGCAGGAGAAGGCAACAAAGCAGCCCAACTAGCACTATTTCAAATAGGAGTCGGATTTTTAACAATCAGAGCTCAGCCAGAATCCAACAATATCAATCAATGGCTCAACTTTCTGCACTACTTTCGCTTTCTCGAAGGGCAGCAAGGAACCCACATCAAAGCCCAGCGGCGCATCGGTTTAAACCCCGACACAAAACAACCTCAATTCGAGCCATTCTTTCCAGAAATAGCAGGAGGCAATGACCAATATCAAGCAGGTAAAAATCAAGTTCACTTCGGTCAAATAGTGACAGCCTTACTCAAAAAATCAGCATTACCTCCCACAGAATTACCCGAACCCACATCAAAACAATGGTGGACTGAAGTCTTTATCCCCGGACAAATGCTCCCATTTACAGCCTTATTTGCCGACAACCTACCCCCAGACGAAACCCAACTCTTACTATATAAATTGCAAAACTTATTCCATGAAAAACAAGGCAATTATCCAGCCCCAGAAGACCTAGAGCCCAACAATCCAACTTGGCTGCCTTACGCCAGCCGTCAGTGGTTTATCTTCTCCCTAGAAGGCGGCAGCTTCCTAGCAGCCGATGCCCCTAAAAATGATTTTTTCCGCAAAACCCTACCATCTCACCTGCGCGACCAATATTTTTTACTATTTCTAATTGCCCTGCACCAGCGCTTTACCCTAATGATGCTATCATCAAAAGTAGCCATAAATTGGCTATCTGACAGCAACAAAGACACTAACAGCCAGCGCGAACAAATATTTGAAGAAATTCGCAACCAATTATTAGTATTCACAGCGCGGGGCTATTTCACCCAAGTCATGCAGCGCCAACACCACCACCGCTGTTACCGCCAATGGCACGAAGTATTTCAAATACAAGAATTGTACCAAGAAGTAAACGACGAAGTACGCGATATGTACGAATACAGTCTCATGCAGCAAACGCGCCGCCTCGAAACCACAATTCAAGTTATCGGCGTAGCCGTAGGTACAGGTGGCATTATTGCCTCCAGCATTGCTAACTACATCCAAAAGCCGCTCAGCTTGAAACCTACCTGGAAAATAGATACAATTCATCCAGCAGTGTTAGTTTTATTATTAAGTGTAGCAGCCGGTGTAGCAGCAGGAGTAGTGACTTGGTTGAGTACGGGCGGCTGGCATTGGATTTTGAAAGGCATCCAAAAGCGAGACAAAAACTAACATATGTGGTGTGTCTAAATCATTTAGATCCCCCCTAGCCCTCCTTAAGAAGGGAGGACAAGAGTATTCTCTTTCGTCCCCCTTTTTAAGGGGGATGCGAGGAGAAAGAAGCTTCGGACAAAAGCGAAAATTATCAATGGTTCCAGGCTTAAGCTGACACCTATGGGCAATGTTGTATCCTGTGGTCGTGGCTTCACCCTAAAAATCGCCAGGGAATTAATTCCCCGCCCAACTGCGGATTTAACGCCGTTATTCACTAAAATCCACAATTTAAAATCAATCTAAAATCCCATGAATATCTTAATCGCAAACATCGGCACTTCCGACCTCACCATCCAAATTTCCATAGAAGGCGAAAACTACTATTTACCCATCGACTATTTGTCTAACGAAGCCAACATTGGTGAAAAAATTGCTAAATTGAAGCCAAATCTGCAAAAACTGTGGGACTACAAAACACAGCGTAACTATATCGAAACTATCCTTTACCCTGAGTTTGGATTTCCGACTAATGTTAAACAAACTAGCCGCAAGTTAACTCAAATAGTGTGGGAAAAGTACCAAGCAAACGAGATAATCTGGCATCCTCGGATTAAACCAGCCCGCATCTGGGGTGTAATTCAAAAAGCTATTAGCCTCGGTGCAACCAAAGGCTACATATTTGTAACCAACCAAGTGACATTTCAAAATCCAGAAGGTCACGAAAAAGATACAATTTATATGTATGACATTTTAGTGAAATGGCTAGAATTGGAAAATATACCATTCAAAATAGAACGAAAATTTATCGATAGCACAATAGACGCTAACAGATTAGAACCCCTACTCAGCGACTACGAAAAACACCTCAAAGAGATTGCGAATGTTGAAAAGCTAAACCTATTATCCGCTGAACTTCAACCTAAAAATGACTTGGTTATGGCAAGTATCAAAGGCGGGACAGGCACAATGGTAACAGCCTTACAAATTAAAGCCATTGATTCAAATTTTAAGATTTTGGTTTTTATCGACCCTGAGTTAAATCTAGAGAACATTTTGCAAGGAAAACCTTCCGAGTGTACGCTAACTTTGTATTGGCGGCACCTGCGGAGTCAAAAATACGACACCGTAAGGCAATTACTTTTACGCTGGGATTTTGACGGTGCTATTCTGATTCTGGATGGGTGGCAAAAAAATCTGGATTTACTGCCCAGTGGCATAATAGATGAGACTAATATCGAAGCAAGTAAGGTCGCTATAAAATCCGCAATCGCAGCCCTAAATCTAGGCTTATCTTTTATCAATTTAGACCGCGCTGAAACCAAAAATATTCTTAAATTTAACCCGGCAATTTCGGTACTAAGTGAGTTAGAAAAAACTTATGAACCTTGGCTAAACTTATATGCTCAATGTCGCATTTATTGGGAATTGAATCAGGTCGCAAACTTTTTATCGCGCTTGACTTCCTTTTATGAAGAGTTGCTCAGTTATTTAATTATTGAATTAGGTGGCAGTAAATACTTTGCAGGCGATATCTATAATTGGCAGTTGCAAAAAAGCTTGTTTGAACCAGAACTGTGGGATAAATTCTATCAGTATGCAAGCAAAAAAAATAGTAAATTTAAAAAATATGACTTTGACAATCAAAAATATTGGCTAACAAATCGATGGGAAAAATTTAAGTTGGTTGCAATATTAGTGGATTCTCAAGAAACAGACAACCCAAATTGGAAATATATTAAAGAATCATTGCCGATGTTAGAATATTGGATAAAAAAAAGAAATAAAATGATTCATCTAGCCAAGGGTGTATCAAAAACAACCATGTGGGAAATGTTAGAATTAGACCGCAAATCGGAAGACAAACAAATAAAGAATGAAGCAATACAAGCCTGCAACCCGGATGAAATATTGCAGGTGACGAGTGAAATATGCAGCCGAGCTTTTAAATTGCTAGGCTTGGAGGAGAAATCTTTTGTGGGGTACAGCAGCACTACTCCCTACTACCTCTATTCTGAGATAATTGATTGGGTACTCCGCCACCTAGAAACTGACAAATTGAGATAGTTGATGTCAATAATGGCGAAAGCGGGTTTATGAGATTGTTTGTGGGTGTCATAGATGGTTTGTGAACCCGCTTCTACAGGATTTTTGGATGTTTTTTATGAATTAGTAATCCTAGGGTGCGTCGCCCTGAAAAATTTCCAAAAAAATATCAATAATCTCATAGCGACGCACCTGACAAACTACATAGAAATTACAGAATCTCATTTGTAGGGAAACAGCATTGCCGTGTCCGGCGGAGGGTTATGCAAATGAAAGATAATTTTCATAGCGCTAACAATTGCAGCAACTCTTTTTCAGATTGGTATTGCTTTCGCTTTGTTCTTCGTAACAAGTAAAAATAAAAACCGCTGGCAAAATCGCCAGCGGCTTTGACTTTAGGGATACCTAAACTAATGCAGGTGTTTCCATTAATTCGACTTCCAAGAAGCCATGCTGATAGAGTAATTGACACAGCACTCCGAAAGACAGGTCACGCTGATATTGATAAATTCCCTAATTTGTGATACGCCGCTAAATCCTGCTTTTTTCTTCAGTCGGCGTCCGGCAGGCATTGTTTGTATCGACGCGGTTTCAACCGCCGAGTCTTCTTTGTCTAGCCGGGGTTTCAACCGCCGAGTCTTCTTTGTGTAGACGCGGTTGAAACCGCCGAGTCTTCATTCAGAACGCGAACACAGCAGCTTCCAAAGTTCGTCGGGAATCTCCTCAAAATGCTCCAACAGAAAGTCCATTAAAGCCAAATGGCGCAAATCAGCAACAGCAGGGACTCGGCGATTTTTTCCGCGCTTAAACCAACCGCGTACTGTAGAATCAGAACGGGAACAAATAAAAGCGATTTCCTCATAAGTCACTCCCCATTTAGCATAAAATCGCTTCGGTGTCATTCCTAATTGGCATTGACTGTAAACTGCAATCAACCTGCGCTCTCTATCTGTCAAAATCTGCGGTTTTTTCATGCTCAAAAACCTCGAAATGTTCCTCGCACTGTGGAGACGCACCATTTACAGACCTGCAAAAAATTGGATTTACTGCTGCTAGTGCGAATCGATTTCCTGAATCGAAATTGTTTGCTCTCCCGCATACTCCCAATAAAATCTCAAAGCCATTGAAGCCGCAGAACCCCAAACTTCACCTTTTTTGTGTTTGTATCGGTGCGTTCTCAAACTTCTGTATTCTGGCCCCGCAGATGCTATTGTTTGAAAAGCTTTGCGGTATTGTTTTTGAACTTTTACGGGGAGCGCTTTTAGTTGTTTTGTGACTTTGGGAGAAAACCGCAGCCGAAATTTAGCAGCTTCATCGCTCATATATAATCCAAAGTCTTGTAGGGCGGGTTTACCAAAAATATCGATTTCAAAACCAACAATTTCATAAACCCGCCCCGCCCATACCAGCAAGTAGTAGGGTGCGTCAGAGCTGAAATTTGTGATAATTGCCCGAGAAATTCGGCTGACGCACCCTACAAGCACCGCTTAAACGATGAAAGCTTCATCGTCTATGACAAACTTGGGCTGCACTCCCAGCACGATTACTTTGCACCGACAGTGAGCAGAAAGAGGATAAAATCGTATTTGGTCTTGCTGTTTGTTTAGCATTTTCAACAGCCGTTTTTGCAGTTGTTCTTGCCGCTTTTCATCCAACACGCACTCAAATACCGATTTCTGTACTCGGCAACCGCAGGTTTCCAATAACTTAGAAATTTTTAGGCGGCGGCGATCGTCTACAATGTCGTAGCAGATGAGGTAAAACATTACATTTTTACCAGCATGGGATATTCTGCTTCCAAGTCGCTAGCATCGCCAGCAGTGTTGTTTTTTGGAAATGGCCAAACCAGCGGGCGGTAATGCTGAACGTCCCCCAGCACGCAGGCGATATATTCCCGTACTTGCAACTCCAAACAATGGCGGTAGCTAACGGTTCCGGCGTGGGGATGGGTTACTAAAGTTTGCAATTTTTCTTCCCAATGCTGGATGAATGTTTGGAGGGTGCGAGGGGAAAGTAAAGCGCCGCTACCATTTTCAGGGATGATATCTCGCGCGGTAATGATGCGGGATTTGGCTAGGTTGACCGCTAATTCATCTACCAACATCGGGCGAAATTCCGACATCAAATCGCAAACTAGGGGTTTTTGGTGCTGGCTGGGAATGTGCAAGTGACTGATGTCGGCATCCAATCCCAACACCTGCACAAAGGCAGATGTTTGTTGGTGCAAGAGGGTATTTCCTAGGTTCAGCATTCGGTTGATGATATCTGCCGGATTCTGCAAATTGCGCCACCGAAAACCTAGCTCGAAGGGCAGCAAGGAGCCGAGGGCGGGATAATAAAAGCTCTCGGCTGTGACATTGTAACCCTGCAATTCGTCTAGAGAATATGCCATCGGCAAGTCATCTATTAATAGCTTGAAAAATGCGCGGTAAACTTCGGGCTCGAAGGTTGAACTGCTGACGTGCAACTGTTGGAGCAAGATGCTTTGATTGTGCATTTTTGCCCAGGTGATGCTCTCGGCAAAGGCGCGGGCAAATTCGGGGTTTTGCAGGCGTTTGAGCTGCTGGGAGCGATATTTTGCCCGCTTTGATTGGGGTTCGCAACTTCCCAGTTCTTGGCCTTGGCGGCTGATATAATAGATGGGAATTTGGCGGGATGAGGCTAGTTTGACGGCTGGGCGCGACAGTTGGCAAATGCAAAACAGAATAATTTGGGTGACTTGCGTGACTGGTACGCTTTGATAGAGTTTTTCTTTGTGAGTGATTTGGAAGTGCTGGTGTTGGACGCTGAGAGTTGAGCCGGCTTGTGTGATGTATACTGCGGTCATGTTTTCCCTCTTGTGAATGTGGTACTGGGGGAAAGTGGCGGTTTGAGAGGTGTTTGTTTGGCTCTCGTCACACTTTCTTTTGTCCCTGTATTTCCATGTTCTCAGAGGGGTATTTGAATTCGTATTCGAGTAGGAGATTGGTGTATATGAGTTCGTATATGAGTTTCGTAGGTTGGGCTCTTGCGAAGCGAACCCTCTGTTTCCCTACGGCCGATCGCACTTTTTGCACAAATCCTTTAGCCTTACTATATAATTGTACTGGAGTCCAGAAGAAATTAAATTTCAACATCCCTATTTAAGCATGACCATAGACCTTTGTACTGGAGCAGCAAGATTACGATCCAAGTAATGATTAGCCCACAATCTTTGCTGGGAACAGGCATTAAAGTTGAGAAAGTTGATAACCTTCGACTCTTCAAATTTACCGACGAGTTACAATCTCGTCTTGAAGACCTGCTAGAAAATAACAAGACAGGTTTGCTGACCCTAGAAGAAGAGGCAGAACTCAATGCCATAGGAGAACTTGACCGCATCTTTACTTACCTCAATTCCCTCTTGATTGCCCAGCAATGACTATTAATGAATTGACAAGGCAATTTGTGCGGAAACGCGCAGGCTACCTGTGCGAATATTGCCACTCTCCAGAGAAAATCAGCACCTCTCGTTTCACCATCGATCGCATCCAGCCACGCTCTCTAAGTGGCTCTGACAATCCTGATAACCTGGCTCTGGCTTGCAGCCGCTGTAACCAGCGTCGTTATAACTTTATTGTTGGTCGGGATGTGGAAACCTCAGCAATTCTGGCCTTATTTAATCCCCGTCAACAGCAGTGGTCTGACCACTTCATCTGGAATGCAGATGGCACGAAGATTGTCGGTACAACTCCCATCGGTCGAGCCACTTGTGAGTATCTTGACCTCAACGACGAACGCTATAGAGGAGAATGTTCTATCCAAGAAGCCTGTGGGCTATGGGTTCAGGCAGACTGGCATCCTCCCTCAGAAGATCCCCGGCAGCTTGAGTAAACAGAATATGCTACGATCGAGCTGAATTCAGTAACGAGGTAAAGTCTATGAACTTGACTGCTACTCAATACAAGTATATAGAACTGAATGAAAATAACGTTCCCTACATTGGCGGAACAACCATGAAAGTAATTGAATTAGTTTCCGGTCATCTGGCTTTTGGCTGGAGTCCTGAAGAAATTAAATTTCAACACCCCTATTTAAGCATGAGTCAAATTTATTCTACCTTAGCTTACTACTGGGATAATAAAGAAGAACTAGATGCCGATATGCAGCGGCGATTTGAGAAGGTTGAAATGTTACGTCAACAAGCTGGTGAATCTGCTTTAGTTAAAAAACTTCGCAGCCAGGGGCTAATTAAATGACTTTAGATCTTTATATGGATGAACACGTTCGCCGAGCCATTACAAATGGTTTAAAATTGCGGGGTATAGACGTTCTTACGGTACAAGAAGATAGCCGAACTGGTACACCTGACCCAATTTTACTCGATCGCGCTACCGAACTAGATCGAGTTATGTTTACCCAAGATGATGATTTTTTTGTAATAGCCAACCGCCGCCAGCAGGAAGGAGTAAAGTTTAGTGGGGTTATTTACGCGCATCAACAGTATGTAACTGTCGGGGAGTGCGTGCGGGACTTAGAAATAATTGCGAAAGTAAGCGAACCAGAAGATTTAGTTAACCAAGTTCAATACTTACCGTTATGATTAATTTTTGCTAAATTAGAAAGTATTCTCTCTTTTATAGCATCAAAGAAGCATTAATTACTATTCTATCAGATCGCCCAATTCCCAAGCAGCCATTCCAATTCACTTATCACGAGTTCTTGTCCAAAATTCTTAAAACCCTTACAGGGAAAAGAGTTGACACTTATCACGAGTTTCGGCGGTTTGCCAAATACAACTATTATCAAAAGCTCGATCGCACCTGTCACTCCATACTATTCTATCAACGATCGCGAGTTTTCCTTCAACATCAGTTGAAATCAGTTGCAACGAGTTCCTGTCCAGATTCCTTGAAACCATTACAGAGAAAAGATTTGACCGTTGCAACGAGTTTAAAAAATCGCCCTTAAATCTTGCTTGCGAAGCACTATATTTTATTTACTCCTGGACGCACAAATACCAAAGAAACGGGGTTTTTGCGAGAATACTCGTTACAGCCCGCAGAAACGCATAAAAACCCGGTTTCTGACCACCTGTCGCCAACCCGCGATTCCGAGAGTCCAACCGGGGTTAAAAACCCCTGTCTCATAGCGAAAGTCCTCTCAAAGAGGACTGATATTGATGATGATTTAATTGAGGTTTCCCAGTCGGTTTTTAACCGACTTTCGCTATGAGACGGGGAATTGATTCCCCGGCGGACTTGTGGGTAATGCAAAGACTTTTGACGGCGAAAGATTTTGGGTGATTCCCAGAGTCCAACCGGGGTTAAAAACCCCTGTCTCATAGCGAAAGTCCTCTCAAAGAGGACTAATATTAACGATGATTTAATTGAGGTTTCCCAGTCGGTTAAAAACCGACTTTTGCTATGAGACGGGGAATTAATTCCCCGGCGGACTTGTGGGTGAATGCGAGATTTTTTGGTTACAAATAAATGGCAATATTTAGCAGCATCGCCTTTCTATTCCTAATATTTATCAAATCAAATCCCTAGATATTAAAAAATATCTAGGGATTTCTTGTTTCCATTAATTCGACTTCCGAAGAAGCCTAAAGCCACACTTACTGAAGCGTTCAATAAGAAGATCATTGTTTCCATTAATTCGACTTCCGAAGAAGCCTAAAGTTGGGGTGGAACCTCGACCTTAATTGGATCACCTGTTTCCATTAATTCGACTTCCGAAGAAGCCTAAAGTCTGGCATGTGAAAGTACAACCTTTAGATTCAAAAGGTGTTTCCATTAATTCGACTTCCGAAGAAGCCTAAAGCCACAATGCGTCGGGTCACCAGGTCAAAGCGGTACAGGTGTTTCCATTAATTCGACTTCCGAAGAAGCCTAAAGCACGAGAAATATATAGAATCCAAAATACTCTAAAGAGTTTCCATTAATTCGACTTCCGAAGAAGCCTAAAGATTTACTTGTTTACTACTGGGGATTTCATGTAATACCAGGTTTCCATTAATTCGACTTCCGAAGAAGCCTAAAGATTGGGATTTCCGAAAAAATCGAAGAAGCAGAAAGGGTTTCCATTAATTCGACTTCCGAAGAAGCCTAAAGGCGGACGGAGTTGAGGGCTGTCCTCTCGCGGAGTACCCATCGTTTCCATTAATTCGACTTCCGAAGAAGCCTAAAGATGATATCGATCCTGAAGATTCGACAGATTCTTCAAGTTTCCATTAATTCGACTTCCGAAGAAGCCTAAAGATTTGTTTGTTGGTGATGATGAAGATGACTTAGAAGTTTCCATTAATTCGACTTCCGAAGAAGCCTAAAGCTATCACTCCTGCCCAATCTTCTTCAATCCCTGTTTCCATTAATTCGACTTCCGAAGAAGCCTAAAGTTAGAAGCCACCATAGAAGAAGATCCTCTCCCGGAACGTTTCCATTAATTCGACTTCCGAAGAAGCCTAAAGATGAATGTTACTCTGATACCCTACGGCGACCCCGCTGGTTTCCATTAATTCGACTTCCGAAGAAGCCTAAAGTTCACCCTGTACGGACGACTCTACGGCGAGTTGTTGGTTTCCATTAATTCGACTTCCGAAGAAGCCTAAAGCAAATTTTGTAGCTTCATTAAGATCTCCAATTATGGAGTTTCCATTAATTCGACTTCCGAAGAAGCCTAAAGCTCCAACTCCAGCTGCGACTCCAACTCCAGCTGCGAGTTTCCATTAATTCGACTTCCGAAGAAGCCTAAAGCTCCATTCAAATTTCAGCGATTTGGTTTTGGGTAAGTGTTTCCATTAATTCGACTTCCGAAGAAGCCTAAAGCTTGGCAGGTCTAAGTGTCTTTGGGCCAACACAAGCTCAGTTTCCATTAATTCGACTTCCGAAGAAGCCTAAAGTCTTTCTTCGCAAAATTTGGATGGTTTTGGCAGCCAAAGTTTCCATTAATTCGACTTCCGAAGAAGCCTAAAGCCTTATTGCAAATGAGGGCAACATCACTGTTAATGGTTTCCATTAATTCGACTTCCGAAGAAGCCTAAAGGAGTGGTGCGGTTTATGAAAATCTAAGCCAGGCAATGTTTCCATTAATTCGACTTCCGAAGAAGCCTAAAGACCCGCTGAAGACGGTCGCAACCCGCCACCGTGTGTTTCCATTAATTCGACTTCCGAAGAAGCCTAAAGTGGTATAGAAATATACCAAAACACGACCCAGCTCCAACTGTTTCCATTAATTCGACTTCCGAAGAAGCCTAAAGTCGTGTCACACTAGACGACGGGAAAGAGGACTCAGAAGTTTCCATTAATTCGACTTCCGAAGAAGCCTAAAGATTTTCTAAATGGAAATGCCGGGGCTGATTTCCTAGTCATGTTTCCATTAATTCGACTTCCGAAGAAGCCTAAAGTCGTTGTGGATGCCAGCTCGGGTGAGTTGATAGCAACCATTACGTTTCCATTAATTCGACTTCCGAAGAAGCCTAAAGCCAGGCAGAGACGCTCCAGAGGCACCACCGGTGCCACCCGTTTCCATTAATTCGACTTCCGAAGAAGCCTAAAGTAGTAATCCCGGGATGCACCTCGGGGAAAGGAAACTCGTTTCCATTAATTCGACTTCCGAAGAAGCCTAAAGTCCTGCACAGTCTAGTAGCATAGAGCAAATCCTCACAGCGTTTCCATTAATTCGACTTCCGAAGAAGCCTAAAGCTTGCAATTACTGGAGCAAATCGGATTGCCATTTATGTTTCCATTAATTCGACTTCCGAAGAAGCCTAAAGCTGGACCAGGACCAACTACCCACCCCACTAAACATGTTTCCATTAATTCGACTTCCGAAGAAGCCTAAAGCTTTCTTCCCTGTATCCGTAAGGATCTCTCCTTCAGGATTGTTTCCATTAATTCGACTTCCGAAGAAGCCTAAAGCCGTGGAGAACTACAGATTACCGGAAATGAAATCCGGTTTCCATTAATTCGACTTCCGAAGAAGCCTAAAGCTCAGGGAAAGGGGACTGCGTCTCCAATGCATACGGATTGTTTCCATTAATTCGACTTCCGAAGAAGCCTAAAGACTACAGTACGGGAAACTTTCACTATCGCGGAGTTTACAGTTTCCATTAATTCGACTTCCGAAGAAGCCTAAAGCGATACCCTAATTGGAGGGGGAAACAAACCCAATTCGTGTTTCCATTAATTCGACTTCCGAAGAAGCCTAAAGCTCCACTGTCTCTTATATTTTAGGAGATAAAATTGACCCAAAGTTTCCATTAATTCGACTTCCGAAGAAGCCTAAAGCCCTTTTGTGAAAGGGTTGATAAAAGGATTTATGAAAGTTTCCATTAATTCGACTTCCGAAGAAGCCTAAAGTCTTTGCTCATTAACGGAGATTTGAAAGTTTCCGGTTTCCATTAATTCGACTTCCGAAGAAGCCTAAAGCACACGAATTACCGCGTCCATTACGAGAAATGGTAATGTTTCCATTAATTCGACTTCCGAAGAAGCCTAAAGGGTTTCAGGTAACGATAGTGGTAGCTTCACAGTCCAAGTTTCCATTAATTCGACTTCCGAAGAAGCCTAAAGGTGGCAGTGCCTCTGCCTCTGCTCAACAAGCACCAAGTTTCCATTAATTCGACTTCCGAAGAAGCCTAAAGGGAGGCAAAGGCGATGATACCCTAATTGGTGGGAGTTCCAAGTTTCCATTAATTCGACTTCCGAAGAAGCCTAAAGTCAATTTGGAGCAACTCGAGCTACCGTTTTCCAATGTTTCCATTAATTCGACTTCCGAAGAAGCCTAAAGCCACCCCAATGGGTGCGGTGGTTGAAGCATGCTTGACGGTTTCCATTAATTCGACTTCCGAAGAAGCCTAAAGATCCATCTCGGACATCACCTTGATCTAATCTTTTCTTGTTTCCATTAATTCGACTTCCGAAGAAGCCTAAAGGTAACATGACTGCCACCGCCAACTAACTCAACCAACGTTTCCATTAATTCGACTTCCGAAGAAGCCTAAAGTTTTGGAGATTCCCCGCAGACCAACGACATTATCCTGATCTAGTTTCCATTAATTCGACTTCCGAAGAAGCCTAAAGACGAGGATCTGGAAGCCCGTGAAGTGGTGGATCCTGAGTTTCCATTAATTCGACTTCCGAAGAAGCCTAAAGTTTTGGACCCATTTCGGCGTTCTGGCTAATTGTTGTTAGTTTCCATTAATTCGACTTCCGAAGAAGCCTAAAGAAGATCTATTGAACGGATCTTCCCAATTATAGTGTTTTGGTTTCCATTAATTCGACTTCCGAAGAAGCCTAAAGCTGCAGTTGATAGCCATTGCTGGAAAAGAACCCCAGCGGTTTCCATTAATTCGACTTCCGAAGAAGCCTAAAGAAACGAAAATCCTTGGATAGTTTTGATAGTTTTGGAAAGTTTCCATTAATTCGACTTCCGAAGAAGCCTAAAGAGGGGGGACGAAACCCCGCCCCATGCACGGATAAAAAAAGTTTCCATTAATTCGACTTCCGAAGAAGCCTAAAGCTTTTCGCCCTTCAGACTTTAAAAGGCGAGAACGTTTCCATTAATTCGACTTCCGAAGAAGCCTAAAGAGCGGGGAAACCTGTCGCGACCCCGGAGTCGCAGTTCAAGTGTTTCCATTAATTCGACTTCCGAAGAAGCCTAAAGGTGCTCGGTGCAGCGGTTCAGACGATGTATGTGATGTTTCCATTAATTCGACTTCCGAAGAAGCCTAAAGAGGTGGGTACATTACCGTGGATGCGGGTGGAAGTCTTGTTTCCATTAATTCGACTTCCGAAGAAGCCTAAAGAGTGCATCCCCTCCGCGGGACGGCCATGCACACCTCGTTTCCATTAATTCGACTTCCGAAGAAGCCTAAAGCAGGGAATGTGGAGGAGATACCTCCCGTCTAGCAACTGTTTCCATTAATTCGACTTCCGAAGAAGCCTAAAGGCGGCTGTTCTCTTGGGTTTAGTTGGTTTCCTGACTGTTTCCATTAATTCGACTTCCGAAGAAGCCTAAAGATAAAATTGTAGCCAATTTCACCTCCCCGCTGTGGGGTTTCCATTAATTCGACTTCCGAAGAAGCCTAAAGAATCCGGATATCCTACAATAAGAGTATCCGTGGTTGAAGATGGTTTCCATTAATTCGACTTCCGAAGAAGCCTAAAGTTTGCCTCGAAAAGTTTCGGAGCTATCGCCCGAACGTTTCCATTAATTCGACTTCCGAAGAAGCCTAAAGTTTTTTGGTTTTGGAGTGTTTTTTACCTTCGCAGTCGAGTTTCCATTAATTCGACTTCCGAAGAAGCCTAAAGGGATAAAATCGACCCAACACTTGCTTTCCAGTCCATGTTTCCATTAATTCGACTTCCGAAGAAGCCTAAAGCGACAAAAAAAGACGGTGAAGATACCGTAACAGGGTCTAGTTTCCATTAATTCGACTTCCGAAGAAGCCTAAAGGGCAAACGCTAACTCTAGCGGAAATAGCGTAACCGTAGGTTTCCATTAATTCGACTTCCGAAGAAGCCTAAAGCTCTGGATCAAAGTGGGTGTGAAGTACCACTTGACAAGTTTCCATTAATTCGACTTCCGAAGAAGCCTAAAGTGCTCGCCTTCAAGTCCATTGAACAAATGGCAAACGTTTCCATTAATTCGACTTCCGAAGAAGCCTAAAGCGGTGCCACCCCCGCCTCCCCCCCGGGATGAAGACCCGGACGTTTCCATTAATTCGACTTCCGAAGAAGCCTAAAGCCAGCAGCATAATGTTCCTTTCATTATTACAGAAAAGTTTCCATTAATTCGACTTCCGAAGAAGCCTAAAGAACTTGTTCTACAACAAAACGGCAAAATATCTGTGACAATGTTTCCATTAATTCGACTTCCGAAGAAGCCTAAAGTTTAGGTAAAATTGAACCTAATTCCTGCCGAGTTTACGAAGTTTCCATTAATTCGACTTCCGAAGAAGCCTAAAGAACTCTGTGGTGACTCCTGCACAAGCCTCGTCTATTCAAGTTTCCATTAATTCGACTTCCGAAGAAGCCTAAAGATATTTCAGTAGATGTTACTCTTCCGGGAGGAAAAGTTTCCATTAATTCGACTTCCGAAGAAGCCTAAAGTTGAATTCCTTCGGAGACTCCACTTGGTGGTGTGAGTTTCCATTAATTCGACTTCCGAAGAAGCCTAAAGTGCCCTTGCATGTCAACTTGGCCGACCCCGAGCTTCCGGCGTTTCCATTAATTCGACTTCCGAAGAAGCCTAAAGCCGTGGATGTCGTCGGAATAAAAGACGAAGACAAGAAAGTTTCCATTAATTCGACTTCCGAAGAAGCCTAAAGAACTCGTTTTGTCGAAAAAGATACAGTACCAGAAAGGTTTCCATTAATTCGACTTCCGAAGAAGCCTAAAGCAGATGCAGTACCTGCAACGGTACCAGGACCATCATGTTTCCATTAATTCGACTTCCGAAGAAGCCTAAAGAAGTTGCAACCGCAATCACTGCAGTAGCTACTTTAGGGTTTCCATTAATTCGACTTCCGAAGAAGCCTAAAGTAAGAATTGCTGATGTATCAGAGTTGACTTAATCAAAAGTTTCCATTAATTCGACTTCCGAAGAAGCCTAAAGCACTAGAGGACGGAGATTCTCATTCTGGTGATGATACACCGTTTCCATTAATTCGACTTCCGAAGAAGCCTAAAGGTGGTGGCAAAAGAAGGGGAAACAGCCCAAGAAGGTTTCCATTAATTCGACTTCCGAAGAAGCCTAAAGTTGTTCGTGAAGGTGCTACCCCTGTCTTGGTAACTGTTTCCATTAATTCGACTTCCGAAGAAGCCTAAAGCAGTTAAAAGATAAACCAACAACGCCTGGCAAAAAAGTTTCCATTAATTCGACTTCCGAAGAAGCCTAAAGACCTCATCCAACCCTGATGGCACTTTCATTTCCACGTTTCCATTAATTCGACTTCCGAAGAAGCCTAAAGCGCTTGGCGACAGTTGACGGGAGGGTCTACAGCTCGTTTCCATTAATTCGACTTCCGAAGAAGCCTAAAGTGGGAACCCCCGGTTCCAGGCAGAGACGCTCCAGAGGCGTTTCCATTAATTCGACTTCCGAAGAAGCCTAAAGGGTTGAAAGAGGCGGTAACCTACAGGTCTCTGCATGTTTCCATTAATTCGACTTCCGAAGAAGCCTAAAGCAGCGTCCGCCGCTGGACAAAGGCCCCGCCGAGGGATGTTTCCATTAATTCGACTTCCGAAGAAGCCTAAAGGCTAGCCCCTAAAAGCCTTGCCCTGAGCTAAGCCTACAGCACTTTTTCGTGGGATGCAAGTTAAACCCTCTATCCAAGCCGACATCTTGCCAAAAAGCGCCACAATCAGAGACTTCAAAGCCATACCAGGAGAGCAATTCGTGGGATAGAACCACAGAATGCGGGTTTCAGCGTTTTGCCTATCCCACGAAAATCTCTCATGGTTGTGAGTCAACCCTATTCTATTTATCCCAGAGCATCGGGCGATACACCTCCACTTCCCCCATCAAAGCCGAAACATACTCCCGCACCTGCAACTCCAAGCATCGGCGGTACGCCACCTTATAACCTGTATGCGGATGAGTCGTCTCCGACAATAACTTTTCATCCCAATGTTTGAGAAACTTCTTCAAAGCATGAGGCTGAAGAAACACCCCGCCCCCTTCGTCGGGTGGCGTAAAATCCTCAAAAACAAAAATTTTCTTATTCACCAAATAAGTTACCAAAGAATCCACAACCTGAGCCCGAAACTCCTCCATCAAATCCGAAACCAAAGCCGGGTGATTGTCCCGGGGAACGTGAAGATTGCCAAAATGCGAGTGCAACCCCACAGCCTCCACAAACGAACTCACATTCTGACTCAACAAAGTGTAACCCAAACTCATCAAACTATTAATCGGATCCGTAGGAGGGCGCTTCGTGCGAACTTCAAACACAAAGGGGCCCGAAAACAAAGAACCCAAAGCTTGAAAATAAACAGTAGCCGCCTTCCCCTCATAACCCCGCAGCGCATCCATCGACTCAGCCAAAGGCAAACTATCCATCAACATTTCCAGCATTTCCACCGCCTGCAAAACCGACTTTTCCCCCGCATCCTTCGACTTGCGATAGCGGTTCAACCGCATCAGCAGAATCCGCGAATTGTGCAACTTTGCCCGCACAATAGCCTCCGCTTGCAGCCGCACAAACTCAGGATTCATCGAACAAATCACCTGCTTTGTCAAATATTCCACCTTGGCCCGCCCGTCATATTGCAACCGCCCAAAATATCGCCCCCGCTGCGACAAATAGAAAATCGGAATCCGCCGGTGCAGCGCGCAAGCCACCGCCCCGTGAGACACATTGCAGCAACCAAACAAAATAATGTGACTCACCCGACTCACAGGAACTTTGATCCGCAGTTCCTGCTGAGAATACACCTGAAACTGCTGGTTGCGAACGCTGAGATAAGCCCCCTGATCCGTAACATACAACGTACTCATAGGTTCCCTCCAAAAATGTTCCGAATTAGCGCGCGGCAAAATAATCCGCTTCACAGAAATACTGCAAGCCAAAGGCTTCCCAGAAAACACGGGTACTTTGCGAGTTGTCGGGCGAGAAACTGCTGTTCCCGAAGGCCGCAGAACCCGCCGTTTATCCAAAGGAATTTCTGGAGGTTCCGGTGCAAAAACCTCTCCATCGCGAAACAGGTAGCCGAGAAAAATAAACTCCTCATCCGGCGCAAAAATCCGCGTCTTTTCCGGCTGAAGCTTCAAATACAAACTCCCCAGCCAAACACTAATCTGTTCCAAACAGCGATTTGCTTGAATAGAATCCGCACAAGCAATAGCAAAATCATCGCCAAACCGCACCAAATTAAAACCGCGACTCAAACAAAGTCGGTCAAACTCATTCAAGTACAAATTAGCCAAGGCACCGGAAAGAATCGCCCCTTGCAAAACTCCCTGTTGCGGATAAAAAGACTGACCTTTAACAACAATTCCCGATGCAAGCTGCTGTTCGATTAACTGCCGCAAAATCGGTTCCAATTGCAACTTTTCCAAATCAGCCAATAGCAGCGGCCAACAAAGATTGTCAAAAAACTTCTCAATATCGGCCTTGACAACCCAAGCATTCCCGAATCGATAATAGGAATAGAGGTGTTTGACAGCCACCTGAATTCCCCTACCGGGACGGTAAGCGTAGCTGCAATCGAGAAAAACATCCTCCAGCGGCCAATACAGTTCGCCCAGCAAAAAGCGCTGCACAACTCTGTCCCGAACAGTCGGAATGCCAATCAAACGCTTGCCGCCGCTGGCCTTGGGCAGGTAAAAGCCTTTGGCGGGGCGGGGAAAATACGATTCTTGCTGCAACTGTCGCAGCAAGATTTCTAGTTGGTGTTGGGCTACACCTGCGAACAAATCAAGGGTGATGCCGTCAATTCCGGGGCTGCGACTGCCTTTGCGGACTTGGTGCCATGCGCTGTGCAGGGGTTCTGGTGTAAATTCCATGTCCCTCCAGATTGGGTTTTTAACCTTACAACTTCGATTCTGGCAGTGGAGTATTTGAGTTCGGATTCGAGTAATGGGGAAACTTGTATGAGTTCGTGTATGAGTTGGTATTTGACTCATTAAAATTATTTGATTGTCCCACCGTCCGATTGTCGATTGTTCCACAGTCCGACAGGGGTTTAAACCCCTGTCTCAAAGCGAAAGTCCTCTAAAAGAGGACTGAAGAAGTGAAGCAAGATTAATTTTTTGAAATATTGATATTTTGAAACATTGATATTTTAAAATATTAATCTTATCGAGATTTTTCATTACCAACAACCTGTAGGGGCGGGTTCGCCAAGGACTTTTCAGGTAACAAACAAGTTAAATAAACCCGCCCGACCCCACGAATTAACCCCGTATCGGAAAAAAAAATACAATACCTGACATTATGTAACAGAATTTAAGGGCGATCGCAATTTTTTCTTATTTGGCATAATCCAATAAATACAGGGGCAATCGAGATGTTTCTTTATCGTGA
This sequence comes from Oscillatoriales cyanobacterium, assembly GCA_004293365.1. Taxonomy (GTDB): domain Bacteria; phylum Cyanobacteriota; class Cyanobacteriia; order Cyanobacteriales; family Microcoleaceae; genus Microcoleus. The sequence goes on from RDYN01000043.1 coordinate 35,701, forward strand.
ATTCTCTAACAAAATCTAGGGTAGATTGGGATTTTTCGTTGGGTGGGGGCGGGTTTATGAGATTGTGGGTTTGAGACAAATATTGTTGGCGAACCCGCCCCTACAATACCTGGAATTCTCTAACAAAATCTAGGGTAGATTGGGATTTTTCGTTGGGTGGGGGCGGGTTTATGAGATTGTGGGTTTGAGCCAAATATTGTTGGCGAACCCGCCCCTACAATACCTGGAATGATGTAATAGGATGCAGGGGCGATCGCAATTTTTCGTTAAAGGGGCAGATTTATTGTATAATCGATCGCAGGCACAGATTGTTGGTGAACCCACCCCCACAAAACTTCACACCTCCTATGTCAAACCGCACTCTCCAAGCCACACCCAAAGGAATCGAACTCGCCAAAAGAGCTTTGGAACGCAAACATTTGACCCAGAAGGCACTTGCCGTTGAACTGCTAATTGCAGCTTGGTCAACCATCAACGGATTTTTTACCGGCAAGGCGATTTCTCGATCGATTTTCATGGATATTTGCGATACCCTAGAACTAGACTGGCAAGAGATAGTTGGTCTAAAAACAGAATCCGATACAATAACTTCCGCTGTATCCGATGAAAGTATCGCCAATTTAATATCAGAAACAATATCAACAACCAGCTACAACCTCCCACCCAGCGACGAACTATTTGCAGCAACAGAACGCAGCGCCGCCCGCGCCAGGGCAGCCCTCAATCCCTACATTCTCCCCCCCATTCCCCGCGAAACCCTGCTGTCCAAATGCTTGAAAGAAATTCGCGCCGGAACCCTTGAAAACAAACGCCGCATCGTCCCAATTTTAGGCGCCGCCGGATACGGCAAAAGCACCATTCTCGGCAGCATTTACGATAAACTGCACGCCGAACAAACCCAATCGGACAGTGGCTGGTTAGCCTTAGCCCGGTGCGACGATTTAATCGAATCCGCTGAAACATTTGCCCTAGAACTCGGTGAAAAAATCAGTGGCAAGCGACAATCAATTGTGGAAGTTGCCCGACAATTAACAACCCAACAAAATCGCGGCATTCTGCTGATTGACACTCTAGACATCGTACTGACAAAACCTTTAGTTACGGTGTTGCGGGGCATTTTGTCCCAACTCTTAGAAATCGGCACAACAGTCGCCTTCACCTGCCGCGATACCGACTACAGCAACTTTTTTGAACCCTACCACGAAAGCTTTGCCGGATTCCGAGAAAGCGTCAGCGATAACTGTAAAATAACCCCCTTCACCACCGAAGAAGTCAGAACCGCAGCCCAAGAATTCATTAAAACCCAACCCGGTTTCAACACCTTAGCCAGCCAGCAATCTTTTGCCAACCAAATTATTGCCCTTTCCGCCGACAGCGTATCCCTGCAAGAAATTGTCTGCCATCCCTTGCTGCTAGCTTTACTTTGCGACTTGTTTGCTGCTGAAGAAACAGTCCCCGAAGATTTAACAGTCAGCCAGTTATACGAAAAATATTGGGATTGGAAAATTGCCAAAGTCCGCCATAACTGGCAGTCCGAACACCTCAGCCTCGCCAAACAAAAACTGTGCCTGAAATTAGCACGACTAATGTATGAAAACTCTGGGGATAGATTGCGTGACTTTGTTTACGAGGGCGATTTAGAACTTAGCGAAACAGAATTTTCTGCTTACAATTCACTCAAAAGCGACGGAATTTTTAAAGATTTAGGAGGAAAGCGCGCGGGATTTTTCCACCAGACATTTTTAGAATATACAGTTGCCCGCTGGATGAATACTAGCGAAACAGGCGAAGGAGCTAAAAACCAACTAAAATATGATTTAATTGCTGCTAAAATAGCTGATTCCAGATATTATATTTGGTCGATATTTCGCCAACTTTTAACCCTCTTAAGTCTACCAGAATTCAACCAAATTTCTGATGAATTAGATACAACCAAAATTTTACCTTTTCGCGCTGTCACCTTTGCCAGTGTTTCCCGCACCGAACCCGAATCCTCAGCCGTGTTGCTGTCCCTGCTGGCGATCGCCCTTATCAGAGACTACAGCTTCCAAGAAACCCTGCTAGCAGCCGCTAGAGGAGCACCACAGCGCCACAGAGACACTGTTTTAGAACTCGCAGTGCAACTGCTGGGAAGAGTCGGCCCGGAACTAATTAATAAAGCAGCCGAAACAGCGGCCGAATTGCTAGCGCGAGTCCCCGCAGCCGGGCCGGCAAATCTCGAATTACCCGGTGAAATTTCTCAGTTCGATCGAGCCCTAGCAGCCATCGCCAACCGACAGTCTCAAATAACCGAAAATAACCAACAGTCTCAAATAACCGAAAATAAACGACAGTCTCAAACAACTGAAAATAACCAACAGTCTCAAATAACCGAAAATAAACGACAGTCTCAAACAACTGAAAATAACCAACAGTCTCAAATAACCGAAAATAACCGACAGCCGCAAATAACCGAAAATAAACGACAGTCTCAAACAACTGAAAATAACCAACAGCCGCAAATAACCGAAAATAAACGACAGCCGCAAATAACCGAAAATAAACGACAGTCTCAAACAACCGAAAATAAACGACAGTCTCAAACAACTGAAAATAACCAACAGTCTCAAATAACCGAAAATAAACTACGACAAGAACGCTATCAGATTTGGGGTAAATTTATCGGTGTTTTTTGTGAGAATTATGCAAACAAACGGACAGATAAGATTGACTTAAAAATTTTAGAAAGCCTAAAAAAATATTACTTTTACTTTGGCGGCAACGTTCGTTCTACTGTCATTGAACTTTACCTAACTCCGGGCATTCCGGCAACAGTACAGCGAGAATTTCTGCTAACAATTATCTCTCAACCAATTTCCGAACAATTCAAAGAACAAGAAAACACCACAAAACTTCTCAGCAGCCTACTACCAAACTTTTTGGCTGCGGGCGACACCCTCTTCGGAACCACTTGGCAAGATGCACTCCGCGCCCCACTAGGCAAATACTGGACTGCGGTTTCCGCCGCTGCTGTCGGTCGCGCTGCCGCATCAGATACACCCTTGCTAGAAGCAATTTTAAAGAGTACATTCAGCGATAGTTTGCCAAGCGATATGGGGGATTTGACAGGGCGCAATCTCGCTGCTATTACATCAGCGATTCACAGTGGTGCGACTGATTTAGTTGCTGCTAGTTTACTAAAAATTTCCATAGAAACTATCCCAGCGAATCGAGCATCAACTATTACTTTAGTATTCAGAGAACTAGCAATTTATGGTAATGGTTTGCATCCCCTCAGCACCGAACTGCAATTAGCTTTGGTTCAGTGGATTGTCCCGGCGATAGAGCGAGCTCCTGTAGAATTCATTCGTGCGATAGATGCCCTTGCTAATAACCTATCGATACAGCAGCTTTTGGCAGAAATCCTAGAACAATTACTTCCCACGCTGCCAGCCTCACAAACAACTCAAATCCTCAAAAAACTCAATAATGTTCCTCCTCGACTCGAACCTTACTTACAAAAAAATGCTGATTCAAAAGAAGTGCGAGCGGCCCTAGTCAAATTGTACCGCCAACAAGCAGAAAATACAGCGGATTCCAGCAATGACAAGACATTAACGTCAGCGGATTCCAGCAATGACAAGACATTAACGTCAGCGGATTCCAGCAATGACAAGACATTAACGTCCAGCAATGACAAGACATTAACGTCAGCGGATTCCAGCAATGACAAGACATTAACGTCAGCGGATTCCAGCAATGACAAGGCAATACCGTCTCCCTACTCGTTATCTATTTCTGAACTCGCAAAACTATGTTTAGATTCCTCGCGAGATGTAGCCCTCAATGCCTCCACAGCCATACTCGCCCTCGCCGAACAAAAAAAACCGATACAGTTACAGCAATTGCTGCTAATTTTAGCAAAGTCTCCCCTCGTTGGGGTGCGCCAAAACTGTTTAAAATCTTTCATTGAAAAAGTCAACTCGCAAGTAGTTGCAACCTCAGAAATTATCGCTGTTTTTGAAACTTTAGAAAACGATTCGGCTGCCGAAATAGTGCAATTTTTGTACAAATTAATAGACACTGCCCTTTGGAATCATCCTTCAGGCATAAAAACAATTGACCCCGATTTAGCAGAAGCCACCTTTGAGCTAACTCGCAGAATTGTTAAAAGTTCAGATCGAGATGTTATCAGTATGGGAGCAGCTTCAGCGCTGATTGCTTTCAATCAAATAGCTCTTTTAGAACAGAAAGAATTGATGCCCCAGATTGGTACTTGCACTCGCACCTTACTGCGAATTGTAGACATCAGCCGCAAAGTAGATAAATTAGTTGTCACAGGATTGCTGACTAAAATTGCTAAATTTGACTCCGAGTTTTTAGCTGCTATTGTCAGGGAAGATTTGATTGTTGGCGATTCCCTGATGCCAGTACCGAATCAGTGCGCTGTGGCTGTGGCTGTTGCGAACGACTGCGGCAAGAATTCACCGCTGCTAGATGAGATTTTAAACGATGGTAGAATTCCCAATGAGGTCAAAAGTCGCATTATTCGCGATCGGGAAGCTTGAGAATACAAGTTGTTTCATCATTTAATAAAAAGATACCATGCTTAAATTAAATAGAATCCAATCGTTCGGACAAGTTGACTAAACTTTCTTTGAAAGCGATCGCCAATCGAGTTTTCCTTCTGGATTAATCGTGCGATTCTTCATGTTTCCCTTCTGGATTAATCGTGCGATTCTTCATGTTTCCCTTCTGGATTAATCGTGCGATTCTTCATGTTTCCCTTCTGGATTAATCGTGCGATCGCTACTTTGTGGGTGTTCAGTCTGGTACGACGAAGCCGCCTTGGTCAATAAATAAGCCACCAGAGAACTCAGGGAACGCTGCTCGCTCTGGGCCCATACTTCCAACACTTGCTTGACTTCCTTATCCAGGTAGGCAGTAATTACGTCTGCCTTTCTTCGGCTTGGCACTTTTATATCAATCTATACAACTCCTGTCATCTTACCGCTTGCAAAGCGAAAAACAGTTTGTTACACTATATAGCAGTAAGTTACTGTAACAAACCGCTCGAAATCAAAGCCAACAGTACAAGCTCGAAATCAAAGCCAACAGTACAAGCTCGAAATCAAAGCCAGCAGTACAGGCTCACAATCAAAGCCAGCAGTACAGGCTCACAATCAAAGCCAGCAGTACAGGCTCACAATCAAAGCCAGCAGTACAGGCAGTACAGGCTCACAATCAAAGCCAGCAGTACAAGCTCACAATCAGCTCCACTGGCTCCCAAAACAAAAAAGCTGGCCCGCTAAGACCAGCTCACATTAAATAAGTTAAGGACAATCTATCATGTTTCACTCATCCCCGGACACCAGCGTCGATGTGGAAACCGTCCCAACTCTTGACAGAGGTGCGTTCTCTTCCACGGACATCCCCAAAAGCCTCAAAAAATACCCCTACTCCAGTTCCACCAGTCCCGAAACCATAGTTCAACTAGAAAAGCAAACCTCCGAAATCCGCACTAGCTACCGCACCGTCAGCGTTGCCCTGTTCGAGTTTGGGGACAAACTGCTTGTACTCAAAGAAAAAGTCAAAAAAGCTCGATTGAAGTGGTCAGACTGGCTCCAGTACCATTTTCCCGATACAAACAAACAAACTAAAGACGCAATGGCGATCGCCCGTATTTGGCGGCAGTTGAGGGATACAGAATGCCACCTCGTCGAAAAAATGAGCGGTTGGGGAACCCCCGTCATCGCCGTTTTTTGTAGAGGTGGGATCGAACTCGTCAAAAAGTTTCTGTCTGAAAACGACAACCGCTCGTAAGAACCTTGACAAAGCTACCCAAAAATAGTCAATGTTAGATATCTACGTTGGTAATTTTAGTCCACAGTCCTAAAACTACAGGAATAAACGGCAATCCCTCTATTCCCTTTATGAAGTCGGGAATTACTTTTCTCGCTATATTTATGCTGCCATTAGTATCAGCATTGATTGTTTTGCCAGTTGAGGCTCTATATAAACCACGCTGAACGCGTTTACCGCTAAAAACAGGCTTGACCTCTGTCTTTTTGTTATACCTCGGCAAATTATCACCATCTAAAGCACTCGCTTTCGATGTGTAACTTTCCTCAGTTAATGTAACAACAATCCCTACCAATTGTGCTTTATAGGTCAACAAACTAATCAGCTTGGCATGGGGAATATTGGTAAATGCTTGATTGTTTTTTTTACCAATATTGATTGACTGTTTCCATCCGGGGTTTTTGCCGATAATTAACTGACCAATATCGTTCAACTGACACCAATCAATTACACGACGACTTGCCGTGTGAAGATAGTTGTCAATTCTTCTGTTGCGCTTACTATTTAGTGATTTAATCTGTCTGCTAGCTTCGATTGATTGTGATGCTGCTACCCGTTTATTGAAGAATTGATTAATACTTTTCAATGGTTTACCATTAATCAACAGCGGCTTGATGCCGGGATGATTGGATGTTATAGCCATCAAATTATTTAAACCAAGGTCTACACCAGCCACATATTTCCCGTGGGATAAGGGTATGTCATTAACTGTGTAAACAACTTCAATAACATAATGGTCAAGCTTTGGCACAATCCTTACTTGGTCTACATTTTTAGCTTGAGTAGCCAACTCTATATTAGTCTGAGACAGTTTAACATTCCCGATCGTCAAAGCAGGTTTTGATATTGCATCTATCGGATAAATGACAACATTCCTACCATACTCTTTATGCTTGTATCCTGGTATTTTCGGTTTGCCCTGATATTTTTCAGGGTGTTTTGACCAATCTTTGAGTGCGGTCAACCATCCCTTCCAAGCCTCAGCAACTCTCCGAACAATCTGTTTGCTAACTTTTGTTGGTAGATACCTATAAGCTTCTAAGTTCTTAGTCTGGTGATAAATATTGATGGAGTTGTAATACTTATTGGTTTCAAAAAAGTATTGGCGCTGAACGTAGTTAGCAGAGTTGTATAGATGTTTAGATTGTAATGCCAAATAATCGCATTCCTTCCAAAATCTATGTTGTTTGTTAATTACGTGTTTTTCTACGAGCTGCATTTGACTCGACATGAGTAAATGTATTGTGCTTTGTATTATATACGACTTCCTGCGAGCGTCAACATGGCAGGTCAAAAAATTATAATGATTCCAAAGGCATATTCCTCTGACGCAAGACGCCCGCATCTGTAATCGAATGGCACGGGGGCAAAAACAAATTGAACCAGGGGCAAATAGTCTCGTGCGATCGCCAGAGTTGCGGACAAAGCTACCCAAATAGTCAAGTATGGGTAGCTTTGTTAATAAATTAAGTTACAGTTTCAAACCCCGCAGGATGGACTGTGAAAGCCGTCAAAACTTTCGTACAGCAGTGGAAACAGCCCAACGGCTGCAACAGCAAGCGCAAGCACTCAACAAGAAGTGCCGCCCCCAAAAGTGCAAAACCAAATTTTGAACCCACCCCCGACTCCACCACCAACCGCCGGCTGATTCTTGAACTAGCCCATTTGCGGAACCTGAAAGCCACGCTGAACGAAGAATTGGACGTTTCAGTCACACAAGAAGTCAGGGAGAAGCTCAGACAGGACATTTTGCACGCTGACATCAAGATTGAGAGGGCGATCGCGCAGCTAATCGAATCATCAACACCTGCTGCCGCCTCAAACCAGCAAACTGAAACGGATACAGCCGAAATCCAGACTGAAACGGATACAGCCGAAATCCAGTTAGAATCCAGCTTGCAAATTGAAGAACAACTGCGACAAGAAAACAGATTTCTCAAAGCCAAACTAGAGCAACTGGAAACGCAACAGCAGTTCAATTCAAACCCGCACTCTCCTAAAGTCACTGCCGCGATCGAACAAAATCAACTGCAACAAAACCAACTGCAACAAAACCAACTGCAACAAAACCAACTGCAACAAAACCAACTGCAAATGAGCGCTCTCAAAGTTCAGCTAGAACAACAGCAGCAAGAAAACGCCAGACTGCAACAGCTATTCCAAGAAAAAGAAGCCTTCTGGGTACAGAGTGCAAGCAAAAACTGGCGAACCGAAAAACAAGCACTCGAACATAAAATTGCCGAATTGGAAAAAGCCCTAGAGCAGACAAAAAGCACCGCAGTTAACCCGTCAAATGATGTGACTGCCAACAAGGAGCCAACGCCGACAAACCCGATGACATAGTAAAAATTACCCAACACAGCGCCGAAGCTAACGCTGGCAAAATCGGTAGATTTGCAGGTACGAAAATAGCAGACAGCGGACTGTTTGAAGTTGAGTACGCGATAGTCATGCCTGATGAAGGAGCACCTTTTCAATATCTGTAGTGGTAGGGTGGCCACTAGCCCGCGTCTTGGTGAGTGCCGAGCAAGGGCGAAGCCTTGCTGTAGAAAGATGACGGTGACGTGAGCAAGCCCGCGTCTTGGTGCGCGATCGACCTTACGTCATCCTACCAGTTGGCGATCGGCAATAAATCTAGTTTATTGGTAATTACCTGTTAAAAGAAGAAATTTTAGCGATCGCCCGCAACCAATTTTTAAGGATTTGAGAGCCTTGTTTACCACCTTTTGATTGATTTTGATTTAAGCAGATATCGCGCTGCGATTTTTGAGTGAGAAATTGACCTTAAAACTTATCAAAACAAATCAAGTGCATTGACTGCACAGTTAAAAACTCATGTCAATCTTAAAAACAAAGCGAGATTTGATTTCTGCCCTGCCACTCAAACATTTGAAGGATATACCACCTTCAACTGAGTTGCCGGTCAATTTTGCCAAAATTCATCCTCCGCGCTTTGAGTGCGGCTTTAGGGTGCGCTGGGTCGATGTTGGCGAAGAAGCTGACTGGGGAATAGTTATCGGCAAATTTTACAACTACGAACCGCGCCTGCGCTGTTGGATATGGTGCTACATAATTTGCCTTAATCCTGATTCCAAGAGTGCAGCTTGGTGTCAATTTGATACGGCGTGGGAGGAAGATTTAGAGAGGTATCAGGATGAAAAAGCCATATACTTTGACAGATAGAGAACGCAATTTAATTGCAATTTACAGCCAATGCCAATTGGGCATGACACCGAGACAGTTTTATGTCAAATGGGGGGTAAGTTACGAGCAAATTGCCGAAATTTGTTCCCGCTCTAATTCGACGGTGCGGGGTTGGTTTAAACGCGGAAAAAATCGAAGATTTCCTACTGCTGTCGATTTGCGTCATTTGGCTCTAATGGATTTTCTGCTCGAACACTTTGAGGAAATTCCAGAGATACTGGCGAGCTTGCTGTGTCCGCCTTCTGAATAATAGGGTGCATTCAAAGAGAACGCGGTGAACTACCAGGCGCTGACCGTTTAGGCGGTACAGCGCTGGCTTCCTGATTCATTGGGCATAGCGTCCAACAAAACCGAAGTTTTGCCTCTTCGACTTACATCCCCTCCACAGGCATTAGCGCTAGTTCCTAACGCCAGAATCCGCAAGGCTTCATTTCTAATATTGATCGCTGCATTTACATCGCGGTCATGGTGAGTACCGCAATGCTTGCAAGTCCATGCTCTTACATCAGTCGTTAAGATTGTCAACTCGATTCAGGCAAACATGGCAAGTCTTTGAACTAGGAAAGAATCGATCTCGATCTAAGTTTTTCCGTCGCTTTCAGTCTTGTACTTGAGCATTGTGCAGAACATACCCCAGCCAACATCGCTAATCGCTTTGGCGAGATTATGGTTTTTGACCATGCCCTTGATATTGAGATTTTCTACTGCAATAACTTGGTTTTCGTTTACTATCTTGCGGGATAGCTTGTGTAAAAAATCTTCACGACATCTAGCAGTTTTGGAGTGGACTTTTGCCACTGCCAATCTTGCCTTTTTACGATTTTGACTACCTTTTTGTTTGCGAGATAGCTTTTGCTGTTTACGCTTTAAGTTGCGCTGACGCTTGACAAAGTATTTGGGATTATAAAACTTCGAGCCATCGCTCGTGATAGCAAAGTGAGTTAATCCCACATCAACCCCGATAGCTTTGTCCACCGACAATAATTCGGGATTGGCTTTGCCATCGTCAACTAGGACGGAGACCAAGTATTTACCGTCAGGATTACGAGACACAGTGACAGTTTTGATATTACCTTCAAAGCCACGATGAAGCCGACAATGTACTAATCCAATCTTAGGTAAATTGATATAGTCGCCATTAAATTTGACGTTTTGAGGATAACCAATTGATTGCCTACCATGCTTTGACTTGAATCGTGGCAGGATCGCCCTTTTGCCAAAGAAGTTCTTATAGGCAGTGAATAAATTTAGAGCTACTACTTGCAAACATTGAGAATACGGGTCTTTTAACCATTCATACTCTTTCTTGAGTGCAGGAAGCAAACCTTGTATATATCCTCTCGATAATCCCTTGCCAGTATTCTTATAGGTTTCTTGACATAGGTTTAAGGCGTAGTTCCAAAACCATCTCGCACAGCCAAACGACTTGGTAAGCAAGGTTTCCTGCTCACTTGTGGGATAGATTCTGTATTTGTATGCCTTATACATTTATCAATACTATTGAATACTGATAAGATTATAGCATACAGGAATACCATATTTATTCGCTATCGCTCAATTTGTTTCGGGCTGCGCTTTCATCCCGTCGCTCATCCTTGTAAACGAATAGAGCGCGGGACTTGCCGTTGGCATTAGTTAAAACAATAGTTCGGACACTTTCGGGGAAAATGGCTGCAATGTTTGATTTTTCGTGAGTCCTTACTTACCTCCAACCCTGATTCTGTCTTTGACAATCAAAAACTGTCCGAAGTATTGTTAAAAGAGAATTTGAGCTGTTTGATGCACAAACCTAATTAATTGTCAACATCAACGTGACCTTTCTTGAAGAATATTGTCTCAATTAACGTAATGACAAGCAATCAACAACGACGCAATCTGTTACTGTCACTGCTGAGGTGAAAATGACCTATTCTGATAGATTACATCCGTGGTGCATCGTTAAGTTACTGCCTAATAGTCAGCGTATTATTGTAGCGCGATTTCGCAGGAGGAACGATGCAGACGATCATTTTCGGGTTTTGCAACGGTTAGTCAAAGAATTCACATTTGTGATTGTTTTTGACATCCCACCCAAGCCTATTTTACCTAAAGGATAACGGCGAAGGCAGTTCTGTTTCAAGTCGAATTAATCGACGAGATACCTGGATTAGCTGAATCAGCATTCTAATATCAACTCCCTCCAGGTAGGTGAGAGTTGATATTAGAATGCGACGCTATACACATACCTCTTTGGGAAAACGCTGTGGCACAAGTTTATATTGTTTTTCTAGCCATAACTTCGCCTCTTCATAAGTGAAACTTAAAAATATTAGTTGATAATTTTGAGATGGATCGTAAACACAGCTAATTCCCTGCTTATCTCTAACCAATAGCATAACTTTTAGAGGAAAATTAGTTGTATCTATCCACAGTTCTGTAAATTCCCAGTCATCTGCTGGATGTTCCATGAGATAAAATGATGTACTTTCAATTTCCCAATCAACCCATTCTAACGGATCTTCAAACGCACCTTCTAGCCCAAACAAACTTACTGTTTGACCAACATCGGGAAAATCATCATCTATGAGTGTTCTAGAGTTTTCTTCTAGAGGTTTGAAATGATGAGTTCCAGAAGGTTCTTCTATATATCCGGTTAACTGACGTACCGATGATTTCACTCCCTCGAAAATCAGGTAAGATTTTGACAGGAAAATTATTTCATTTTGGTGATTAAGTGGATGACTTGGTAGTAAGCCTAGTTGACGGGTGGGAATGATGATTTTTGAATCGCGAATTAAAGGTGGATCGAAGTTACAATTGGTAAAATAGAGTAGGTCAAAATGATTGCTAATTATAGTCATTTGATTTTCTCCAAAATAGTAGTTTTTAAGCTAGATAACGGAATTTCTAAAGTGCCATCATTTCTGGGAGTTTCCCTGGAAAATTTTTGGTTGGTAAATCTGGTGTCTAGTGGCGCGTTTTCTTGCACAACTATTAATCCCAGTTGCTCTAGGGTTTCGGCATTTGGGAGTTTGCTGAAAGGATTTCTTTTCGTGGCATTGATATAAATACGACCTCCTAGTTTTAGTACGGGTGCTGCATATTCAAGGAAATATGCCTGGGGGTTACTGGCGATAATTTGGTCTATACTCTGTCTAGGTAGTTTTGGTAACAGTTCAGCAATTGATGTTTTAATTCCTGACTCAGCTATCTTGTCAACGTTAATAGCTTCGGGAATCAGAGATGTTTTACCGCCAAATAAATCGAGGGTTATATTTTGTCCTAAGATAAGTCGATTGGTAATGAACTCGACTCGTTCTGTTATATTTAACCTTAACTCAGAAGAGAAAGCCAACGGATCGCTATTTTGAGCGGGTTCTGTGGGTTCATTAGGCGATGTTGACCGCTCGTCTTCAGTTGGCATTGTGCATATTTTTTGGGGATACTTAAGTTTGGAAAGGGTAAATAATCAAAGCGCGAACTCTTTTATATTTACTCTAGAACATAACATAGATTGCATGGAAAGGCGATCGCACTTTTTTATGCAATGGCGATCGCTCTTTGATCTGGGCGATTGTAATTGGCAAATAAATGATCTGGTTATACCTCTTTTAGGAGCGATAAGTTGAAGGGATTAGGTGCGATCGCAATAATCATATAAAGTCCAGCCCCATATATTGTCTAATTTGTGCAAGTAATCTTGACGCAAGTCTGTTAACCAATACTCCGGACAGTTTTTGGAACGATACTACAAGCTTTACAGGCTAAGGATCGCGAAAAAGTCGAATTAAATGCCGCGTCTGGGGTGGACATGACTTTGATTTAATTATCCACAGTGGCTCAAAGTCAAGCGAGGATAAGTCATTCAGTCATAGAAAAACTGTCCGAAGTATTGTTAACGAAAAACGAGCTTGCATCCCCCGTGCCCCGGCCGTGGGGATGTAAGCGATTCGCGGATGGGGCCGCCAATCTAGACTTCGATCCTTTAGCCTTCCTTACTCCTTGCCGTGGCCACAAGAAAAAACACACGAGTTCGCTCGCCGTCCGGCGAGGATTCACGGAATAAGAGCCAAATCGATCGAAATTTTGCGCCGAAGGCGGCGTAAAATTTAGTATTTATAATATCAGTTTGAAAGAGTAAATGCTCGACTTACTTGGAGAGCAACAGCCAGAAACCTTGAATCTGCCCTGTCCGGTGCCCCTGACTCAGCATCCAGCAGCAGTGTACCTCGACAGTTTGGGGAGCGAACGGTCAAAGGCAACCATGAGAGAAGGACTCAATATCATGGCCCGAATGCTGACTTGTGGGGAGTGTGACGCAATGACTTTGAATTGGGCTGCATTGCGCTACAAACATACGGCGGCTCTGCGCTCGGCCCTGGAGAAAAAGTACGCCCCGGCGACGGTGAACCAAATGCTGTGCGCCCTGCGACGGGTGTTAAAGGAAGCTCTGCGGTTGGATTTAATCGACCCAATAGATTACAGTAAGGCGGTGGATGTCAGGAGTATCAAGCAATCGGGAAAAGTTAGGGGGCGGGCGCTAACGCTCTCTGAGATTGCTGCATTGATGCAAAGCTGCTCTGGTAAGACTCCTATTGATGTTAGGGATAAGGCGCTGATTGCTATCTTGCGTGGGGGTGGCATCCGTCGCGGTGAGGCGGTTAATCTGTTGAGGCGAGATTTTAACTTATCCACGGGAGCGCTGTTCGTCCGAGAGGGCAAGGGTAAGAAAGACAGGACGGTTTATCTCCCGGAGTCTGCTTGCGTTTTGGTGTCCGAGTGGCTGGGGTTGAGGGGAGAGGCTCCGGGCCCTCTGTTGTACCCGATTCGGAAGGGGGGAGAAATTCAGCACCGACGCATGACGGAGGATGGTGTGTTGAAGATTGTGCAGCGGCGGGCTAAACTCGCTGGGGTGGAGTCTTTTAGTCCCCACGACTTCCGGCGCACGTTTTGCTCGGACCTCCTCGATGCTGGGGTGGATATTGTTACGGTGCAAAAGTTGGCGGGTCATGCTTCTCCGGTAACTACGGCAAAGTATGACAGGCGTGGGGAGGAAACTAAGCGGCGGGCCGTGCAGCATTTGGAATTTTAGCGCTCGCTTTGTGACGTTCTCTCCCGTTAAGTGCTGACGCACTTTGACACTCCCCGACCTTAAGGTACGGGGATTCTTAAGACATTTCGATCTTAATATCCCGCGCAAGTGTGCGGGTTCTTGGGCGCAATCCTTTTGCCTAAAAAGGTGGGCTGCTATCCTTGTCTTGCAACAAGCTCCTCAAGCGTTTGGGGATTAAAAAAAATCCCTGGTTTCGCGGAGTCCCCGCGTACCATTTTTAAAGCTCTATCTCTGATTGTTTTTGCAGCACCTATATCGGCGTGTTCGTGATAGCCGCATTCAGTACAGATGAATTTTTCTCCATCTCTGCTAGACTTGTCAATATGACCGCAATTCCTGCATTCAATGCTCGAATATTTAGGATTAACTTTAATTACGACTTTTCCTTGCTTCGCAGCTAGATACTCAATCTTTAAAGTTAATTCAGACCAGCCTGCATCAGAAATAGAACGATTTAAACTTTTCTTTCGGGATTGTCCGTTTTTGAGAAATCTTCCCGTTTTTTTATCGATTTTTACGCGACATCGGCGCATCATTCCTGAAACATTCAAATTTTCTAAGGCAATTGCATCAATATTTCGACCGACTATTTTCCGAGCGATTTTCCATTGATATGCTTGACGCTTATCGCTAATTTTTTGATGAAACAACCCGACTTTTTTAGCTGCTTTTTTGCGATTTTTACTACCTTTGACTTTACGACTAACCCGTCTTTGTCTAATCTTCAGGGTACGTTTAGCTTTTTTATTGGTCGCAAATTTAGGATTTTTAATCTGATGTCCGTCAGACAAATGAACTAATTTGGTAATCCCTAGGTCACAGCCAATTATTTTCACAACATCCACCAGAGATTTTGTCAGGTAGTCGGGAATAGACTTGTCCTCAATTCGGATAGATACATACCAGCCATTTTGCCGTTTTCTTACCGCACAAGCCTTAATGGTAAAACCATCGGGGATTGAGCGCGAGTTGTAAAACCGCATCCAACCTAGTTTGGGTAGGTAAATTTTATTACCTTGTATTTTGACTCCCATTACGAAGGTGAAAGAAGTAAAGTTACTCCGATTTTTGAATTTCGGGAATCCTCTACCTTCAAAGAAGTTTTTGTAGGCAATGTCTAAGCGTTTAACATTCTGTTGTAAAACTGTTGAGTCAATGCCACTATACCAAGGTCTAGCTATTTTTAAGTCAGGTAATGCTGTTATTTGAATGTCGCCTGCACTGCGACGGGGGTTCTTAGTCTTACCTGAAGCATCGGTTTTTGAGTCTTTCCAAGGATTTCCGGTTGCACCATTTTTACTGACATAGCAGGTTAATGGGGAAACTTCGCTTTGAGTTCTAATCTCGCAGTAATTTCCTTGGATGAATTGTTGGTTGTAGTGAGTAATTCTGTCGTTGAGACACCAATTGTAGTGGCTTCTTAACATATCTAACCAGCAAGACATTTTTGAGTCTTGTGTTTGATTTGGACGCAGTTTGTAAACATAGTTTTTGAGCAAGATTGAGTTACCTCTTATTTGAAGAGTGAACTGATTTTATTCTAGTCTCAAAACTTACTTTATTCAAGGATTGTCGCAATTCTTAATTTTTCAATGATTTAAATTTTTACGCATTTACTTGACTTAAAGCCGTCCTAAAAATACGGTGTTTTCAACCCATTTTTCTGATAAAAGGTGGACAAAATTGACATCTAGGACTCTGATGAAACTTATAGTTCCTTTATCAATAGCCTTTGCTAATTCTGGGTTTAAGCTACAGAATAATTGGCTGTTGTCAGGTTTTTCGTAAGCTACTTGAACAACATAATACCAGTCCCAAAAGATCGTGCAACAGTAGCGGCAGTAGGTCGATAGATATGAAGTTAATCCAATAATGCAGATTGTAAGCTTGTAAGATGGCAAGAGCATTGTTCGGATCATCATTTTGACTGAATTCCTGCGCTTCTGCAATTGGCTCTCCTTACTTTATGGTGTATAATGCAATAAACAATACATTTACTAGCGTGGACTTTTAGTTGGACTATATATTAGACTTGCCTGGAGTGAAGGTTGAAAGTTGTACTCAAATTGATGGAAAATTTTTATGTTTGACTGAGAATTTTAGGAGAAGGTAAGGTTTGTCATCACTGTCAAAATTATACCGAACAACTGCATCAGAATCGAGCAATCTTAGCAAGAAATTTGCCAGTCTTTGGTCTTCCTGTTTAAAAAAAATTCCACGGCGGCAGTTTTACTGTCCTAATTGCCAACGATATCCCACAGAAACAATACATTTTTTGTATACAAAAAAAGGCATATTTAACGATACGAACAAAATATTTATGAGCGCGTTCAGCAATCGAATATAGAACAGATTGGGCGATAAAAAAACTGAGTTAGGACGAAATAAAAAGAATATTCGAGCGGGTAATTAAGCTAAAAAAAAACTTGGAAGCCAGCGCCGAGCGAATCTCTCTGGATGAAATAAGGTATGCGGAAAGGTCAAGGAAAGTTTGTGACTGTTATTAGTGATATTTCGGAAGGTGATTTGATTGAAATGATTGACTCTCACCGCTCCGAGTAAATCTTTGAAGTCCTCCCGCTCCGAGTAAATCTTTGAAGTCCTTAGGTCACAAGCGATTGAACTTCGCAAACAAGTTGAAGAAGTGGGTGTTGATATGTGGGGACGATTCCCTAAAGTTATCAAACAAGTATTCCCTCTCTTCCCAAATTGTCATTGACCATTTTCATGTCATGAAAGTGGTAAATCGAGATTTAAATAAATTACGTAGAGCAGCAGGTATTACAGATAGATGTAGTAAATATTTATTATTAAGTAAGGGGAGAAGATCTTAATCCAGAGCAGCTTGATATATTAGATTTCAATAGGGTTGACTTAACGCTTTTTGACGAATGTCCGAGATCGATTTTCTAGGCAATACAGGCATTTGTTGAAAGTCAGATTGTTTTTAAGTCAACCGTATTGGATTAGAACAGACATTAAAAAATCAGAATCTTTGAGAATTGCCTATCAGATAAAGGAAGATTTTATCAAAATACATGAAACTAATTTAACTGTCACAAAACTGCAAAAAAACTTCAAAGAATAGCTGAATCATGCACAATTCTTCTTGAAAGAATCTGCGCCACAATTGAGAATAATTTTGACGGTATTTGCAACTACTTTTTTCATCCCACAACCAGTCGAGTGATGTCATACCAATTCACTATGAAGCTGCACGACCTGGGAAGCCTAAAATCCTTTCCGGTAAAGGATCTATTCCATGCAGCTTCATAGAAAAATGGTATCAGGAATTAACAATAAAATTAAGTTGATTATGCGACAATGGTATAGCTTTTCTAACGCAAGATAATTAGAGAAATCGCGTATTAGCTTGTTTCTTGCATTAGATAAAATTATCACCATAAGTTCTGGAGAGCCGCAAACACTCAAGCGCGATCGCCGTGATGATGCCCAACGATAGCAGCGTCAAGGGCAAAGGTTGGAAAAGTTTCAGAGTCTCGGTGAAGCAAGTAGAGCGGGAGACGGGGCTGAATTTCTTGTCGAACATACCCCCTCCGGTTCAGCAAGTCATTGAGAGCAAAGTTGACAGCCAATAACCCCAGCTTATGACCCCCATCAGTTAAGCTGTCGTTACAGGCCTTTACAAACCTTAACGATACCGTTAATAATAGAGACATCATCCGAACATTGAAAAACCAATAGCAATCATAAACACATGACGGCAACCTTACAGCAGCGCGAAAGCGCCAATATCTGGTCGCAGTTTTGCAACTGGGTCACCAGCACCGACAACCGCATTTATGTAGGTTGGTTCGGAGTCTTGATGATTCCTACCTTGCTAACTGCAACAATC
>RDYN01000182.1 GCA_004293365.1 Oscillatoriales cyanobacterium
CCGCCCCAACCCAACAAATAACTAACAGGCTGCATCAATTTTGATGGTCATGAAATAATGCAGATTGATATTTTCTGTGGGTGGGGGCGGGTTTATTTAGATTGTTGATTTTTGTTGGATATTGTTGGTGAACCCGCCCCTACGATATTTGGGTAGATAGGGAAATTTGGAGGGATTTTGAGGTAGATTTGATATTATCTGTGGGGTGGGGGCGGGTTTATTTAAATTGTTGGTTTTTGTTGGATATTGTTGGTGAACCCGCCCCTACGACAATTAATTACTGATAAAATCGACTTCTTCACAAACCAACGCAGCGATTTTCCGCGCCGCCCCGGATTCGCCGCGCACACTCCGCAAACGATCGCCAACGAGTGCTAATTTATCAGGATGGCTCAAATAGTCGATCGCCATTTCAGCCACAACATCCGCCTCCAGCCGCCCGATCAACTCCGGCACAATCTCCTCGCCCGCCCAGATATTCGGCCAAGCATACAGCTTTCCCTTTCCCAATTGCAGAATTAGCCAATTAATCCCCGTCGCAAAAACAGAACCGACTAACGGCAAATTGGCCAGCAATCCTGGCAAACCATCCCAAGCTTTCATCGCATCCAACTGCTGCGTCGGAATCAACACAATCATCGGTACAGCTAAGGAACCCAATTCCGCAGTATTCGCTCCCACAGTAGTCAAACACAGACTGCATTGTGATAGCAAATCGTAGGCAGGAGTTTGCGTCCAAAGTTCTATTTGTAAACCAGTTGCTGTCTGCAAAAACGGCGATTCTGTTAAATGAAGTTCCGCGCTAGCATTGGCAAATAAATGCAGGCAGGGATTTTGTTCGGGGTCGGCAAAACGTGCTAGAGTTTGCACATCTAAGGTAGGAGCAACCGGAATTACAAAGCGCGTTTCAGGGCGGACTCGATGGATCGATTGCGCGATCGCCAAACACAACGGTACACCTAAAGCTAATTTTGCCGCCTTAGAACCCGGTAACAATCCAATTAATTCAATATTTTGTAGGGGCGGTGGATGGTGCGTGCCCGCCCCGGCTTTTGCATCCGATTTCCGATCGCCTACTTCCGCAATTAAATCTCCCACAACTGCAAATTTATCAGCATATTTTTGCGGAACTTTAGCAAAAACGTCCGGTTTCATCGCCGCAAACCTATCAATCCAGCGATACCACCGCCCGTCCCATTCCGCATAAGTAACCGTGCGATATTTTAGCCTTTTGCCAATAACAACTGTAAAAAATTGGTCGCCGCCTAAAAACAAAACAACTCCGGTTTTGTACCAATCCCAATTTTGGGCTGTTTTGCCCGATAATAAAAATCGAAAAAAATGCTCCGGTGCTTGCACTCTGTCCACTTCTGGGTAGTTAGATGCGATTTCTGCTTCTTTCCCCGTGGCGTGCGGACAGGGGGACAGCACCACCGAGATGCGCGCTTCTGTGCCCTTGTTTGCCAATTGCTGGCGCAATGCTTGCACGGCGGGACGCACCCAAGTTGCTAATTCTCCGGGCCCGTTGGAGAGGATTAAAATATCGACTGTCATAGCATTTAAGATTTAAAAGGATACAAGGGAGAATTTATGACAGATTTAATGGATGCCGTCAAGATGGGTGATGTGGCGGCTGTGGAATGTGCGATCGAACAACGTGCAGATATCAACGCCAAAGATGACGAAGGCGCGACGGCTTTGACGGCTGCGGCTGAGGTTGGCAATGCTGATATTGTCAAAAAATTGCTCGCAGCAGGTGCGGATGCTAACAGTCAGGATAATGACGGTTGGACGGCGTTAATGAGTGCCGCTGCTGCCGGACATACCGAGATTGTACAGCTTTTGCTGGATGCGGGGGCGGAGGTGAATGCTAAAACTGCTTTTGGTTTGACGGCTTTGATGAGTGCGGCGGGTAGCGGGCGCGCTGATGTTGTGCAGGTTTTGATCGATCGAGGTTCCGATCTCAAAGCAAAAGATAATAATACTTGGACTGCGTTAATTTGGGCATCCTCGGAAAAGCACCAAGATGTCGTTGAGGTTTTGAAGCTGGCGCGCGATCGGGCTTAACAAACTGTGCGATCGTAGTAGTAAGGTGCGCAATGCGCACCCTACAAGTAGTAAGATGCTGCCACTAATTATGCTCTGTAAAGTATTCTCATCATAATTTTTACTGCTTTTGTGGGAAGCCGAAACAGAATATTGATGTTTCTTAGATTAACAAAGTTATAGGGATGCCAGGACTTAGAAAAGGAGTGCTCCTAGTAGAAGCTTGTTCCAGAGTTAGATTAGCTCCCCCCTGAATCCTGGCAAGTGTATCTCCCGATTTCTGGATAAGCAAGTCTGGGCCTGATGGAAGTAGGCTAATTTGAGTAAAGCTTTCCGCGAGTTGAATGTAATCCTTTCCTTTTTCAAAATTTACAATCCTTGCTTCGCCACTGCCAGTATAAAACGACATCCAGGCGATCAAGCTAGGTCGGTTGTTGGGGTAAACATCACCCAGAACGAAGTAATCAGTGCCGGCAGTGCCAATCAGCGTATCGAATTCATTGGTGGACATGAAAAAGTTCCTATTCGATTCATTGAATGTCAAAGCGTCATACTTATTCTTATTATAACTCGTTTGTGTTGTCGCTAAAGCTACTTGCATCCCGACAATTTGATTTGTGCCTGTTTGAAATCCCGTAACAATATCATTCCCGTTGGTTCCTGTAAAAATGGCCGATCGATTTTTCTCGAATTGCCCAAATTTGAGATAGTGTTCTCGACCAGTTTTTAAATTTCCAGCCTCGACAACCGCCGCCACATCGGGGTTGTCTAGCAAGTAACGCGGTTCTAAGAAACTTGTCCCGTACCTACCTTCTGTTTTTCCGAATTTGATAAAATGCTGAAAACCGGATTTAAAAGTTGCATTCTGCACAAACCGAGTGATTTCCGGGTGTCGTTTTAGGTAAAAAGTTTCGTCGTAGTCAGGCGATACTCGCGTGCGGCCTTCTTCGTAGCCAAACTGGATAAAGTGGTCTAAACCAGATGCAAAAGGTAGACTTTTGTTGCTAGCAGTGCGAACTAAGCTAGCAATATCTTGATTTTGAGCTAGATAGGTATCTTCGTCAAAGTACCGCGATATTTTGGTGAGGCCGGCGGCTTGACCAAATTTTTCAAAGTGTTCTTTCCCTGATTTTATGATTCCTGCATCAATCGCTGGTTTCAGCCACGGATATTGGGAAAGGTAGTATTTTTCGTCAAAGATATCGTAATTCATGGTTGTTTATTTAAGAACGTAAAGTGCGATCTGGAAATATGAGTTGTTCGTATCATAAAGTGCGATCGCACTCCCCAGCAGCGATCGGGTAAATCCTGAATAGCTTCGAGATTTCTACCCAATTAAAAATGTCAGATTGTTAGGTGATGGTGGTATAAGAGTGTTAGATGATGGTAATTGATTCAAAGTCAGGTTTCCGCCGCCTTCAATAACAGCGATCGTGTCAAGGTTACTGATTGATGGCACTCGATCATTTATAGGGTTGCTAAAGACCTTCCGCTGGATAGCTAAATCTCGATTATTGTTTATGGGAGACACCGAGAAATTATTTAAGTAAGAGTCTGTTGAGGAATTAACTGTCGATCCTAGCTGAATGCTATCCTGACCTTTGGTAAAGTTCCGAATTGTAGCAAAGCCCGGCCCTCGGTAGAACTCTTGCGTGTTTGGAGAGAACCGCGGAGTGTCCAAGTAAGCATTACTTAGCATAAATTTATCGCTGCCGCTACCGCCAATGAGAGTATCGAATTCATCGCTGCCCGTACTTTCAGCTATTACGTTGTTGACTCGGAAGTTGCCGGGATACAAGCCTACTTCAACTCCAATTAATTCAACTTTTCCCACCCCAAAACTGGTGAGGATGTCATTACCAGAAGTTCCGACAAAAGTTGCACATCGACTGGGTTCATCTTTCCCGAAATTGAAGTAATGTTCCCTACCAGTTTTCAAAGCTCCCAATTGGACGACCGGTAGAACGTCGAGGTTGTTTTGTAAATATCCTACTTCTAAAAATGAAGTGGCGATCGATTGACTGTATTTGACCAGGGGAAACGGTTGTTGAACGCTGGGTCCAGTTTGGAAGTATCCTGTTTCTAAAAATGAAATTCCAGATTCACTATCTTTGATGCCGAATTGAATGAAATTCTGGTAGCCACTTTTAAAAGTTCCATTCTGAATCAACGGCTGCAACTGTTGGTTATTTGCCAGATAAAATGCTTCGTCGTAGTGTGGTGATACGCGCGATCGACCTTCTTCGTAACCGAACTGAATAAAGTGGTCTAATCCTGTTGCAAAAGGTTTGTTTGGGTTGCTAGGAGTGCGGACTAAGGCAGCGATGTCTGGGTTGCCAGCGAGGTAAGTATCTTCATCAAAGTAACGTGATACTTTTGTTAAACCTCCGGCTTGACCAAATTTTTCAAAGTGTTCTCTTCCAGATTTGATAACTCCTGCATCAATGGCTGGTTTGACCCACGGATATTGAGCAAGGTAGTATTTTTCGTCAAAAATTGCGTAATTAGCCATTGTTTTTCTGCGAATTTAATAACTTATTTGTGAAACCTATCACTCATCAGGAACTGACCCTATCACCCAATCGGGTGATAGCGTCAGTTAAATATCACTTAAACTCGATGATTTCTAATGGTTGCTCGTTTGAGAAAGTAAAGTGCGATCTGAAAAAAAAGTTATCAATTATCGGTATTATACCATTTTTCTTTCTCCGCTGCATGGAATAGATACTTTACCGGAAAGGATTTTAGGCGAACAAGGTCGTGCAGCTTCATAGTGAATTGGTATCAGTCCTTTCCATTCCTAAGCCGTAAGGTGCCCATTGCGCA
>RDYN01000005.1 GCA_004293365.1 Oscillatoriales cyanobacterium
GCAACAATTAGGGCAACTAATTTCTAATGTCATATCACGCTATGGGAAACACTTCTCTAATTATAGCTTACTCCGATCCTTTCCTTCAGGGCACTACCGAGTCGTGCAAGGCAGCGACGGCTCAATCGTCATGGTAGCTCCTAGTGCCTTAACCAAGGATACAACAGTCAACCTAACACCCCTTAGCAGCGAAGGCTTGCCACTGTCATTCCCCGACAGCATGGAGTTTGCTGGGGGGTTCAATTTAGAATTGGGCAACACCCCTTTGAAGATACCTGTCCAATTGGCAATTCCAGCCCCAGTTGGTGTGCCAATCGGCACCGAAGTTTTATTTATGCGGAAGGGGTCGCTGCCGGCTGGGGCTGATAGCTGGAACGAAACTTGGCTGATACAGGAATCAGGGGTAGTGGGTGCAGACGGCTTCATCCGCACCACTTCGCCACCTTTTCCAGGCGTGACACAAAGCGGTACTTATACAATTGGATTATTGCCCGCAGGAATGCCATCAGTCAGTTCAATTGTTAAGGCAGGCACAAAAGCAAATGCTGGGACAATTAACCTTTCGAGTAATCTCAACTTTGAGAATAGTTATTTAGGAGCAAAAACGGGTGGAATTGGTGCAGTCTCCGCCACAGAGAATCAATTCGAGGCGACAACATCACTATTAGCTTACTTGGCGCAATCTTCAAACAAGCCCCTGGAAATGATCGGAATTCCCAAAGTTGGGGAAACTGTCGTCACTACCGCTCAGGTACAACTGAATACACAAGGAGTTCCTACAGTCTCAGCATTTCTCTCTGGCCCGGACACTGGGCTAGCAGTTCCCCTCGAACCGCCGTCGCTGGAGTCGGTCCAACTGGAGTTCTCCAACAGCGAACCTGTGATATTCTTAACAGGCAGCAATTTCCTCAATGGACTCAACGGCAATCTGGGTGCGAGTTTCGGGGATTTGAATGTTGACTTTAAGGTGTCCGGTAAGAGTTACTCTGGCACTGTTGTGCCGGGACTCAGTAGTTCACTCGGAGAAAACCGCTATAAGGTGGCGGTCAAAGCTCCTATCAGCGTACCGCTGGGCGAGTCGGAAATAGTGCTGTCACGGCAGCAGAAAGAGCGTTTTGGCCCTGGCCCTCTTGATTCTGATGTGGTCAAGCGTTCCAGTTTTGAAGACCTCCAGCTAAAGCCTGTATTTTCTGATTTGATACTGGTAGCGCAGCGGTCTGCTGACAAAATTAGGGTAATTGACGCTCTCAGTTCAGTTCAGAGTCCGCCGGACCCGCAACAGAAGCCTCCCAAGGATTTGTCGGTGGGGATACCGGGGACAGCGGTAGGGACAACCTTAGACCGTCCGGGATTGTTAGCTGTGACCAGTAATGCGACTCGCGCCTATGTACCTTTGGAGAGGACGGGGCGGGTGGCGATGGTGGATTTGCTGGCGCGGCGTCCGGTTGATGTTGATGCTTCGACACCGGCTGTCGATGATATTATTTTGCCCAGTGGTGCATAACGAAGTTGTTCGGACTATCTCAGTTAATGCTACGTCAGGACTGCGCCAGATTGCGGTTAGCAGTGATGGGCGCAAGCTGTTTGCTACTGCGGCTGATGGTTATATTTACGCTGTGAATATCGACCCAGAAGACAAACCTAGCGAACCGAATTCTAATCCCCGGAAGTGGTGGGAGCAAATTGGAAAGGTTTTGACTCCTACAGGGGCTTGGGGGTTGGCTGCAACTCCTGACCCGCTGAAAATGGTTTTTACTAATGGTAACCCGAACACAGACGGCAGCGGTTTTGGGGTGCTGATTAACGCTGACTGATAATAGAAATGTGTTTGAGGTGAATGAGGGGGTGGCTGTCACGATGACTAAGGACGGGAAGTATGCGTTTGTGGCGGGTCGTAATAGTAAAAAAATCCTTGAACCTAATGCTAATCCGCTGGCGGGGGGGAATATTGGGATTATTCAATATCCGTTGGGGCCGAATCCGAAATTAGTGGCTGCTACTGAACCGGTGCCGGGGGTTTTAACTAATAATGTGACTCTTTCTGGTGATGGGAAGTATCTGATTGGTTCTTATCCTACTCTAGGTGGTAGTGGAAATGCTTATGTCTTTGATGTGGAGGAAATTATTAAGACTGTTGAAAATCCTGGTGGTAAAGAGGGTCTTCTGGGTTTGCGGTGATAAGAAAAGCTAATTAGAAAAGCAAGCTAATAGTCGATCTCGAAAATTGTCGAAATTAACAAATCCATAGGCTTGA
>RDYN01000044.1 GCA_004293365.1 Oscillatoriales cyanobacterium
CTGCAATCTCTGACTAATTTGACTTATCTGTATCTGTACAACAATCAAATATCAGACATCACACCCCTACAATCTCTGACTAATTTGACTTCTCTGTATGTAGACTTTACACCCCAACAGGAGGCTCTCATCGAAGCCTCGCGTCATTCGTGGGAATCTCTCGCCAACTCTACCGAACCCATAAATCGACCCAAAGCCGCAGCCGCAGTTAAAGATGCCTACCAGGCTCTGGATTTAGAAGCCCCAGAAATAACTTTTTGCAGCAGCCCCAACGGAGCATTCGCACAATTACAAATGCTGAAAGAGTCACTGAAGGAAACAGAGTTGAGCAAGCGACTTTACAAACAGGTAAAAGACGCGCTGCACCCCTTTTCCTTAACAGCATTGCCGGAGGAACTTTGGGATTTAATTATATGGGAGTCACAGCTAGAACAACAATTCAATGCAGACTTTTCAAACTATGAGAACTACTCAAAGTCGATAGTGACTCCGAAATACCTGTTTCAGGCTGTCGCTGTTGCTGAATTGTGTGTTTCTGCCTCGGGCATTATTCTCAAACCAGAGGGACAAAAAGCTTTTGAATGTCTGAACCAGCTTTTAGCAGAATGCGGCTGGATTTTTGCGTTTGAGAATGTCTGCTATCTGTGTTCGCGCCCTACCAAACTCTCCCTCGACAGCGAATACCGCCTCCACGCAGAAGGGGAACCTGCACTGGAATTTAGCGACGGTTACAAACTCTACTCTTACCACGGCGTAACATTGCCCGAAAAATACGGGCAAGTTCACCCCAATAACTGGCAAGCACAATGGCTTTTAGAAGAAGAAAACGCCGAACTCAGGCGAGTATTAATTCAGCGAATTGGTTATGCTAAAATTTGCCAAGAATTGCAAGCAACAGAATTAGATTGCTGGAAAGAATACGCGCTGCTCAGAATTGATGCTGATATTGACGGCTTCAATCCTGATGATTTCGAGGACGATGAGGATGCTCCGAAAAAAGAAGATATTTACTTGTTAAAAATGACCTGTCCGAGCACGGGACACATTCACGCGCTGCGAGTGCCTCCTGATGTAGAATCTGCTAAAGAGGCAATTCGTTGGGTAAATTGGGACATTGATTCAGAGGAGTTTTCCGTACAAACTTGAATAATACTAATTAAAAAAAGTCTTGCTACAATCATCAATCTGAGGCCAATTGTTAACAGTCGCCCCAGCCCCGCGCCGGACTTAGGTCTTGCCCAAAGCCGTGTCAACTTAACGTCAAAGATAGTGCCGGTCTTCTGTCTAGCTATTAAGCGTCGATCCCCCCTAGCCCCCCTTAAGAAGGGGGGGACAGGAGCATTGTCAAAGTCCCCCTTCTTAAGGGGGATTTAGGGGGCTCAGGCCTCGGTGGTAAACGAGAGATACAAGGGTTTTCAGATTTAAGTTGACACGGCTTTGGGCAATGCCGTTTCGCTACTCCATCATCTGTACTTAATGGCTATCTTGGTCACAACCATAATCCATAAAACTCTAATCAACATTGGCACTGTGCCAGTTAAAATGGTGGACTGCACAAACCATCAATTTAGCAAAAACTGTTAATAACATAAGAAAGAAGCCCACCTTCAGTCAAAGGTGGGCTCTATTCATGCCAGCTTACCGACAGCTAGGCAATCGGGTCTCTTAGCGGATTGACGTAAAAGTTGAGAAAAAGATCCGAATCTTCCGGAAAAATTTATCCCCAACAATTAAGCTTCAGTTTACCCGTTAGCGAAGCCCTCGAAGAGGATCGCACCCGCGACATCTCACCCGCAGCGGTGTTGTCGTGAAATTGGGGAAATGCTGGGGCTTTATTTTGCCAGCAATCCCCAATCTCAAAGGGTTTAAGCGTCGTGATCGTGAGCGAAGCGGCGGAAGAGGAAGTCTAGGGCGTAGTTCCGCAAATTGTAATATTCCGGATCTTCCATCATTTGTACCCGATCGCGCGGACGCGGAAAAGGAATCTCCAGAACTTCGCCAATCGTCGCTGACGGGCCGTTGGTCATCATCACGAGTCGATCGGCCAAAAACAGCGCTTCGTCAATATCGTGAGTAATCATCAACACTGTACAGCGGTGATCGTTCCAGATTTTCAGCAACTCTTCCTGCAATTCTTCCTTGGTAATTGCGTCGAGAGCACCGAAAGGTTCGTCCAAAATTAGCACCTTGGGACGAATTGCTAAGGCGCGGGCGATGGAAACCCGCTGTTTCATACCCCCGGAAATTTGCGGAGGTCTTTTCTCAGCAGCTTCTGTCAGTCCCACCATTGCCAAATGATCTTTGACGATCGCATTTTTTTCGGCTTTCGACTTCTCGGGAAATACAGCGTTAACGGCAATGTAAACATTTTCAAACACAGTCCGCCAAGGCAGTAAAGCGTAACCCTGAAATACTACCATGCGATCGGGGCCTGGCTTTTCGATCCGCTGCCCGTTAATCGACACAGTGCCATCGCTGGGATGGCTAAAACCGGACACCATATTTAACAGTGTGGATTTGCCGCAGCCCGAGTGTCCGATCAGAGTAATAAACTCTCCCTCAGATACGGTCAAGTTAACGTTTTCTAAGGCTCTGTAACCGTTTGGATATACTTTATAAACATTGTCCATCACCAAAAAAGGCTGGCGGCGATCGTTTGGTTGCTGGAGCTGGGTTTTGGTGTTCGTCTGGTTGACAGCAGTATTAATCATGGGTTTGGGAAGTTGTGAGTGGGTGATTAGCGATAGCAAACACGGTTTGTAGTGTGGACTTTAGTCCGCAACATATGGCGGACTAAAGTCCACACTACAAACTAATCTTATTGCGGTCGTTTGGCGCAATGACGATCGCCTTTTAAGCAACAGCTCTGCGGCCCGAATCCAGAATCACTTCAGCCATCGTGTAATCGCGTTTAATCGCTAGATTGTTGAGATAGCCGATCGGATCTTCAGCATTAAACACCGAGCCATCAAACAAACGGAGAGAACCCCGAGTGTAAGTAATATCAGACATTCCCAGCTCCCGCGCGGCGGTACTGAAGGGGCCTACTCGCACCACCCGTTCCAGAATTTCTACCCAGTTGCGGGGGAACACTGTATCGCCCCAGCGCGCCATCTGCACCATGTGCCACAACTGTTCGGTACGGCTGGGGCGGTTCACCCCGTCGCCGGCGAACAAGTGGTGGGCGTATTCCCGCATTGGAGTATCCAGATTGCAAGCAGTAGATTTGGGATCGCCAATTTGGATGTAACTCTTGTCAGTGGCGACGTACTCCCGTCCCGCCACAATTTCGGAAACTTCTTGAGCGTGGGCCGGATCGCTGCAATAGTGACAAGCTTCTAGCAAAGCTTTCACCAGAGCAATGTGAGTGTTGGGGTAAGCATTCGCCCAATCTTCCCGAACTCCCAGAATTTTTGCCGGGTGTCCGGGCCACAGTTCCAAATCCGTAGCCACGGTAAAGCCGACTCCTTCCATGGATGCGCGCAAGTTCCAAGGTTCGCCCACGCAGAAACCGTCAATCGTCCCGCCTTGCAAGTCCACAATCATCTGGGCTGGAGGGATGTTTTTTAGCAAAACATCGCGATCGGGGTCAATGCCGCCGGAAGCCAGCCAGTAGCGCAGCAGCAGGTTGTGCATCGATGAAGGGTGAACGATGCCCATGCGGTGAGTTTGGGCGGGGGTTCTGTGCAGCATTTCTTTGAAATCTGCCAGAGTGTAGATTCCTTGGTCGTAGAAGCGGCGGGCTAGGGTAATTCCGTTGCCGTTGCGGCTCATGGTAAGGGCTGTAACGGTTGGTATGGGCTTCTCTTGGTGGCCTCCCAAGCTCAACCACGCCGCCATCCCAGAGGGCATTTGGGCTGCGTCTAAGTATCCGGCGGCGATGCCGTCTACGATGCCGCGCCAGCTTGTTTCGCGCACGAGATGCACTTCATCCAGGCCGTGTTTGGCAAATAAGCCTTTTTCTTTGGCGATCGCCAGGGGAGCGCAGGCTGCTAGCGGGATAAAGCCGAGTTCGAGGTTGACTTTTTCTAGGCCGTGGCGGGCGATCGCGGGTACTTTCCGCGCCCGCAGTTTTTTGACTCGTTTCTGCTGGTTGAGGAAGTAAATCATTTCGCTGCGCAGGGCGTAGTAGCTGGGGTGGGAGACCACTTCCATGCGTACCCGGGGGCGGGGGATGTCTACTTCGAGGATGCCGCCAATTTTCGATTCTGGGCCGTTGGTGAGCATGACGATGCGATCGCTCAGCAGCACTGCTTCGTCTACGTCGTGCGTTACCATCAAGGCGCTAATTTCGTACTCTTGGCAGATTTCCATCAACTTTTCTTGCAAGTTGCCGCGAGTCAAAGCGTCTAGGGCGCCGAAGGGTTCGTCTAAGAGTAACAGTTTGGGACGCAGGGCTAGGGCGCGGGCGATCGCCACGCGCTGTTTTTGTCCGCCCGACAGCAGTGCAGGTTGCTTCTCCGCGTGGGGCGTCAACCCCACCATGTCGATGTGTTTTTGGATGATGTCGAGGCGTTCGGCTTTACCTAAGCCGCTCATTACTGAGTCTACGGCGAGGGTAATGTTTTCTCTGACTGTCCGCCAAGGTAGCAGCGAATAGTTTTGAAACACCACCATGCGATCGGGGCCGGGCTGAGTGATTCTTTGTCCGTCGATCGTCACCAATCCTGCTGTGGGCAGATCCAAACCTGCCACCATATTTAGTAGAGTAGATTTACCGCAGCCGGAGTGTCCGACTAAGGAGATAAATTCTCCTTTTTTAATTTCTAAGTCGATACCTTTGAGGGCTACGTATGTGCCGCCGTCTGATAAATTAAATGTTTTTCCTACTTGTTCTACCGCAATCAAAACTGACATGGTTTTCTTGCCTTTTTTGTATGTTTGTCCTTGATTTTTTGATTATTGACTGTTGACCGTTAGCTTTTGTATTGTGCCGATCGCCCAACTGCAATAATATTGGTTCGTAGTGAGGACTTCAGTCCTCTTAAAAAGCTGAGGACTGAAGTTCTGCTACTCGTTTAACTCCTTACCAGGCACAGCCTGGGAATTAGTTAACTCTTATAAACTCTCAACTGTTGTCAACGATCGACTTTTCTCAACCGTCAACTGTCAACCGTCAACCGTCAACTTTCAACTGTTAGTTATTTGCCTTGAGGTGGAGCAATTTTTTGCTGCAACCATGCCATCAGGCGATCGAGCATCAAACCAACAGCCCCAATGTAGAACACCGCTAATAGAATTTCACTGATGTAGTTTTGCTGGTAAGCATTCCAAATAAAGAAGCCAATACCCGTAATCCCCGACATCACGATTTCCGCTGCAATAATCGCCAGCCAAGCCAAACCGATCGCAATTCTCAATCCGGTGAAGATATAAGGAAGCGCCGATGGGAACAAGATATTGATGTAATATTCCTTCCGAGAAAGTTGCAGCACTTTCGCTACGTTGTTATAATCGTCAGGAATTTGACGGACACCTTCAGCCGTGTTGATCAAAATCGGCCAAACAGAGGTAATGAAAATCACGAACAAAGCAGCAGGTTCGTTTTGTTGCAGTGCAGCCAGGGCAATGGGTACCCAAGCCAGAGGCGCCACCATCCGCAAAAACTGGAAAATCGGGTCTAAAGCCTTGTTCAGGAAAGGATTCGTACCTACGACAACCCCCATGCTAATGCCCACAGCGGCCGCGAGAGTGTAGCCTTTTGCTACCCGTTCCAAACTAGCCAAAGTCTGCCAAAATAAGCCGACTCCGTAGGTTTTGGAGTTCATGAAAGGATACAGCAACAAAATCCGCGTCCGTTCTTCAGTCCAAACGCTAGTTGGCGGTGGCAATTTGATGATTCCTGTACCCGACAGGAATTGCCAAACGAACAGAAACCCTAAAAGTCCTAAAATTGGCGGCAATACATTTGACGAATTCTTTTTCCAAAACTCGCCAAGCGCTCCTTGGACATCGACTCCGCCTCTCCGATTTGTGCTGACAGCCATCTTGCTAATCTCCTGTGTTTCTGCTGTTTTTTTTCGATACTAAGTTATGGGAAGCTTTTACCCATCACGCTTTTTTAAATGCCAAACTCTTGATGTAATCTTCGGGCTTGTCCGGGTTGAATTCTTTGCCGTCAAAGAACTTCTCAACACCCCGAGATGTATTTTTAGGAATATCCGCATCAGCAACTCCGGCTAATTTAGCCGCTGCTTTCCACAAATCTTCGCGGTTGACTTTGCCAATAATTGCCTTAGAATCTGCCAAAGTTTTTGTGGGCAAGAAACCCCAGCGGACGCTTTCGGTTAAGAACCACAAATCGTGGCTCTTGTAGGGATAGGAAACGTTGCCGACTCCATCATTCCAGTACAGCGTACCCATTTTAAAGTCGTTGATTTCGGGCTTGCCGTCACCCATCGCATACTTGCCTTCATAGGGAGGAAGCAAAACATCCGGCCTTACGTCAAAGAAGTTTTTGCCAGAAACAATCGACACCAATTCGGCGCGATTTTCTGGTTTGTCGCACCACTGCTGCGCTTCAATTATTCCTGCTAGCAGGGCTTCGGTAGCTTTCGGGTGTTTGTCTACCCAGTCGCCGCGAATTGCTAGGTATTCTTCTGGATGTGCTTTCCAGATTTCGGCAGTTAGGGCGGACATGAAACCGATGTTTTCCTTGACAATCCGCAGGGGCCAGGGGTCGCCGGTACTGAAACCGTCCATACTGCCGGTTTTCATGTTGGCTACGGTTTGGGCAGCCGGTACTGTTAGCAGTTCGACATCTGCGTCGGGATTGATGCCGTTAGCTGCTAGCCAGTAGCGAATCCATAAATCTTGGTTGGCTTTGGGAAAAGTGTAGGCTGCTTTGAAGGGCGTACCTGCTTTCTTGAGTCCGAGGATGTAGTCTTGGGCGGATTTTTCTAGTTTGAGTCCGAGGCCTTTACCTTCGTGTTTGGCAGCGATCGCAATTCCATTTCCCTGAGTGTTTAGCTGTAACAGCACGTACATCGGGATGCCGGCTTTATTCTTGGTAATCAGGCCTTTGCTAATCAGGTAGGGCATGGGCATTTGCCACTGGCCGCCGTCAATGCCACCGCCTGCGGAGCCGATTTCTACGTTGTCTCGGGCGGAACCCCAGTTGGCTTGTTTGGCGACTTTGACATCTACCATGCCGTATTTGGCAAAGAAGCCTTTTTCTTGGGCAATAATTAATGGTGCTGATTCGACGATCGGGATATATCCCAATGTAATCTTCGTGCTTTCGATGCCTTCTACTCTTTTCTCGTTAGCAACCGCAACTGCTGATGTGGCAGCAGGAGCTCCTCCAGCCCCACCACCAGCACCACCACCGTCAGCAGTTCCACCGGGTTCGGGCGGATTTCCCAAACAACCTTTGAGCAGTACGGAACTGACGGCAGATGCACCTGCTGTCACGATAAATTTGCGCCGGGAAAAATTTTCTGAAAATTTGGTCATAGCCTAGCCTCGCTCCAATACATAATCTTCTGTAACGACATCACTGAAGTTTATCAAAGCGCTTTTTTGCTGTTCGCTAATTGGGCTTAGGGAACTCTTTTAAGCGCCGGCAAAGCAGGATGGAGCAGAAAAACTTATTGTTACTATAAGCTTTTATGAGATCCCTGCTGATTTGACTGTTTTGATTAACTCGATATTGCGATCGGCTCAGTTGCGGTGGCTCATTTTTTTGCGAGTACCACATTTTGCTGACCTTGATGATTAAGTTTACCGCACTCTGGCTGTAATTATAAAACAAATATTAAATTTAAATGATAAGTATATGTTGTAGGATGTTGCGTTTTGTTAAGTATTCCTGGGTGTTGCCCGATTGTTTCACCGATCGCCAATATTTTACAAAAAGCTGACACCTCAAGCTTGTGGGCAGTTACCAGCAGCCGATCTTCTCATTTTTGTCAAGGATTTTGCAAATCTCATACTTTTGGCATATTGACAAAAGTTTAACTATGTAATACGGCGGTTGACGAGCTGCCGATCGAGCGATCGCCCGTGGAGGCGGCGCGCTTATAGGAGAAAAAAATGAGAAAAAAATGAAAAAAAAATGAAGTTTTGAGTAGAAAGCTGAGAGACAGACTCCCAGAAATACACTCAAAACTTACAATTGTCAAGTATTCAATTGTCGGTAGCCGGACTCGATAACACCAACAATCAGCGATCGGAACAAGCAAGTTCGGCCTTACTCGCAAAGTGCGCGAGCTAACAGATGCAACGGATGTAACCGATGAGACAATATTTGAGCAAACAAACTCAACTAAGAGTGTAGTAGCAAAAATTTATTAAATTGGCATAAAGTCGATCGCATCCTGAATCAAAAAGCAACAAAGAGCCAACCATCCCTCCCCTTGAATCTACAATCTCAAAGATCCACAGCTTACACATTGAGCAGACCAAACAAACCCAACAATTATATTGCCTCCAGCTTCTTTCTAAACAGTATTACTGACAGCGTTGCAGATACATCCTAGCAACCATATCCCCAGGATTAGCTTGCAAACATTTCTCAAACAGTTGAAAGGCAGTCTCTTTATCCGAGGCATGATAGAAAACGATCGCCTGTTCAAAAGTGCTTTTCATGGCTAACTTACCCTCTCGCAATTCCGGTAAATCGGCATCGAAAACCTCATACACGGCTACCTGTTCCGACTTTCCCTTGACTCGAACGCGATCGATCAAACGAATGTGATAGCTTTCCGGATTTTTCAAGACCATAAATGTGTGATTGCTAATCAACAAAGGCACACCGTACTGTTTGGTTAATCCCTCCAAACGAGATGCTAAATTCACCGCATCCCCGATCGCAGTACCATCCATCCGAGATGCACCACCCACCGTTCCTAGTATTAATGTCCCAGTATTAATACCAATCCCAATTTTAATCGGCGGACGTTCCGGTATCGTGCGCGTAGTATTATAGTCCGCCAGTCTTTGTAACATCGAAATTCCACCCCTAACTGCCCGATCTGCATCCCCACTAAACAACGCCATAATTGCATCACCAATATATTTATCAATAAACCCATGATTTTCAATAATTGCTGGTTCCATCCGAGAGAGATAACCATTAATAAACTTAAAATTATCATCCGGCGTCATCCTTTCTGATAAACTTGTAAAATCTCGAATATCTGAAAACAACACCGAAATTTCTTGCTGAATATGTTCGCCTAATTGAATATCAAGAAAACTCTTTTTTTCCAATAACTGAAGAAACTGACGGGGCACAAACCGTAAAAAAGATTCATTTAGTGCTTGCAAATAACTTTCTTTTTCTTGAAGTTCCGCAATTAGTTTAGCTTGCTGGCGAGTCAGCGCTTCTAACTCTTGGTTCATTTCTAGAAGTTTAGCATTTTTTTCGGCAAGTTTCTTATCTTGAATGTAACTGTGAACTGCTTCTGCTACCGTTAGTCTTAAATCTTCATTATGCCAAGGTTTACCGATGTATCGATAGAGTTTAGCGTATTTGACCGCATTAGTAACCGCTTCAATAGTAGCTTGACCCGTCAGCATTACTTTCAGCGTTTTTGGCGAAAGTTCGTGAACGCGGCGCAAAAGTTCGTCTCCCTTCATATCCGGCATAATGTAATCGGAAATAATTAAGGGAATTTCATCACCCTCTTCAAGTAATTCTGCAAGCAATTCTAACGCATCCTCTCCCCCTTCAGCGATCTCGACTCGATACTCTTCTCCAAATGATTTTTTTAATTCCGCTTTCAAACTCGTCAAAATGGTAATTTCATCATCTACACAAACAATGACAGGTTTTTTTGCAACTTTTGTCATAGTTTTTCTAATCCAGACTTGACGATATCGAGCAACTCATTTGGCGACCAGGGTTTAAACAAACATTTATGTACATTAGCTTCTGCGTAAGCTCGCTCGATCGCTTCTTTATTTGCTTGTCCTGTCAATAAAATTTTGACAATCTTAGGAAATTTTTGATGAACGCTAATTAGAAATTCGTCGCCTTTCATTCCGGGCATCAACCAATCGGAAATAATCAATAAAATGCTGATGTTATCTTCATTTAACTCGTCAATAATATCTAGCGCTTCTTCAGCATCTTGGGCAACTTCATAAGCATAGGAACTGCCTAATGCTTTTCTCAATTGGGCTTTCAAACTTTCCAAAATGACAGTTTCATCATCAACACACAAAATAACGGGTTTAGACATGGTGGTTAAACAGTTGACAGTTTACAGTTGATAGTTTACAGTTGATAGTTGACAGTTGATAGGTGATAGTTGACAGTGCAGTTTTTATGACAGGTATTTCAACTTATCCGTAAAAACTTTGGACTATAGCGGTTCTCGGAAAGATGAGGTATTCACCAATTCATTTAAAATTACAAAATCCTGGTATTCTGCAATGCTCGAATCCCCCAATTCTCTAATCCTCCAATCCCCTAATCTAAAATATAAAATCTAAAATCCAAGTTGTACCTCATCTTTTTCAAAAAGGCTATATATCCAGACCCGGATGCGAGACATTATTTTTTGGTAATGCGTGATGGGTGATAGCAAAGGGTGATTATCACTCGTCATTACGAGTCAGTATCGGGTTGGAGATTCATACTTAAAGAAACAGTAAATGTTGTGTTTCCAGGAACAGAATCAAATTCTATTTTTCCTTGATGCTTTTCAACGATTTTTCGGACAATGTCTAATCCCAATCCACTTCCTTCTCCAGGAGGCTTCGTGGTAAAAAAAGGTTCAAAAATTCGATATTTAATCTCTTCCGCAATTCCTTTACCAGTATCCGTAATACTGATTTTAGCAAATCCTGCTTCCTGCGTAACATCGATCGCTAGCGCCCCTTTGTTATCCATTGCTTGAATGGCATTATGAATGAGATTTGTCCAGACTTGATTCAGTTCATCTGGATAGCAGTAAATTAATGGCAGTTCTGCGTAGTTTTGGACGACTTCAACTCCTTGTTTGAGGGAAGTTTTATAGAGCGTCAAAACACTGTCGATTCCTTGTATCAAATTTGCTTTAAATAGCTCATCTTTTGGGTCGTGATGAGTATAACTTTTTAAAGCAAATACCACCTTAGTAGCACGTTCTGCTGCGATTGCAATGGTATTGTTCCCTCGCTGCAATCCAGAAAGATTGTAAGCAAACTCAACCAATCTTTCGCGATCGGGATGAGTCAGGATCGGTAAAAATGGGTCGATGTCTTCATAGATTTTCATATCCGACAGTGTATCAGCTATGGTATCTGCATTAGAAACTCCAATCGCTTCTAGTTCGCGAGTTAAGGCTCGTTTGAGTTTGCGACTATCTTTGGCAGAAACTATCATCTTAGTATTAATAGAATACAATGCCATTGTGAGAATTAATTGAATTTCCTGAGAAGAAAGTAGATCCAGAATCCGGGGCAAATCTTCAAAAATTTCTTGCAAATAATTAGAGATATTATTGACGGAAGATTGAATAGCGCCTAAGGGTGTATTGACTTCATGAGCAATTCCTGCCATCAGTTGTCCGAGTGCTGCCATTTTCTCGGATTGAATCAGTTCTTGTTGGGTGACTTGCAGTCGATTTAATGTATTAGCTAAGTCCTGGTTTGTTTGAGCTAGTTCTTCATTTTTAGATTGCAAATTATTTTGAAGTCGCTGCAATGCTAAATGGGTTTCGACACGAGCTAAAACCTCTTCCACCTGAAATGGTTTGGTTACATAGTCTACACCCCCTACTCCAAAGGCTTTAACTTTATCAAGCACATCATTGAGCGCGCTGATAAAAATGACTGGAATATCCCGCGTTTTTGGATCGGATTTCAGCTTGTTGCAGACTTCATAGCCATCCATTTGTGGCATATTAATATCCAGCAAAATCAAATCAATTGGGGCAGTTTGAGTGGCAGATAAAGCTTGAAATCCGTCTTTTGCGGGTCTAACTTTATATCCATGTTCGGTTAAAAGTCCCACGAGTAGCTGTAAATTCGCTAGAGTATCATCGACAACTAAAATATTAGCAGGGCAGAATTCCTCAACCAAGTCACTCATGATTTTTGTCCATTTTCAACAAAATACAATTAACTTACAGATTCAATCGACGATGCAATTTTGCCATATTCAAATTCATTTGCTAATAACAAAAATGCATCTCCGATTGACGTATTTATAGCTTGCACTTCCTGAATGAGACGTTCTACTTCAGCAATATCCGAACTTTTCGCCGAACTAGCTAAGTTTGCCAGTAATTCTGGCGGTAAGGTAGCTAGAGCTTCCGGCGCCAGCACGTCTTTGATGTCTGTTTTCGATTTAGTTTGAGCTGATTTTGCGATCGGCTCTTCATAAATATAGCGCACTCCGATATGTTTGTTCATTGCTGCAAAAATCTCTTGCTCTCGGAACGGTTTCCGCATAAAATCATCGCATCCAGCCGATAAAACCACGGCTCTTTCCTCTTCAAAAACGCTAGCGGTTAGCGCAATAATCGCAGTGGCTTGTCCCTTCGTCGTTAATTTAATTTGTTGTGTGGCGGCGTAACCATCCATCACGGGCATTCGCATATCCATCCAGATGAGATGAGGTTCCCACTCATGCCAAATATCCACCGCTTCTCGACCATTAGTGGCTTCTTTCAATTCAAACCCAAATGGATTGAGCAATTGAACTAATAACTGACGGTTGAGAGGTTTATCATCGACAATCAATATGCGATAGCGAGGTTGATTCGGTTCGAGTGCAATGACGCGACGTTTGTTTTGTTGTGATTCGTCGTCAGCGGCATCGACAACCTGAGTTGTAATATCGAACTTGAAAATTGTGCCAACTCCTACTTTGCTACTGACAGTGACATCGCCACCCATAAGCTGCACAAACTGACGGCTAATTGCCAAACCTAAGCCTGTTCCTTCTTGAGCATTTTTCCCCGAAGAAGTTTGCATGAAGGCTTCAAAGAGTTTATCTAATTCTTCCGGTGCAATTCCCGCGCCTGTATCTTCAACCTCAAAATAAATTTGTTGTTGACTTCCCACTCCTTCTGGACAATTTTCTGCTGCTGCACCTGCATTCAGCAATCCACTATTCGTAGAAACTCGAACAGAAACGCCACCTTCTGTGGTAAATTTAATGGCATTATTGAGCAAATTAATCAAAATTTGACGGAGTTTTACTTGGTCGCTGCGAAGGTAGCGGGGAACATCGGGACTGCGCTCGAATAGCAACTGCAACCCAGCATCATCTGCTTTGAGGCGGAACATATCTTCTACATCGTCGAGCAAGGGATAGAGATCGAAGTTTTTCTCATTAAGTGTCGTGCGTCCGGCTTCAATCTTAGATAGGTCTAATACTTGGTTGATTAATGTTAGTAAATGTTCGCCGCTGCGGGTAATTATGCCAACATTATCGAGATGTTCTGATGGTAGCGATCGACTTCTGAGCATGATTTGAGCAAAGCCTAAAATGGCATTGAGAGGAGAGCGCAATTCGTGGCTCATATTGGCAAGGAATGAACTTTTGGCTTGGTTGGCAACTTCCGCTTTTTCTTTAGCAATTTCCAGTTTTTGGTTCGATGTAGCTAATTCTGCTGTTCGTGCTTCAACTTTTTGTTCTAAAGTTTCAAAAGAATCTTGCAACTGACTCGCCATACTATTAAAAGATTTTGCTAGTTCTCCCAATTCATCTGTGCGAGGGAGTTGTACGGTTTTATCCCATTCTCCTTTGGCAATTTCTTTTGCGGATATATTGAAGCTTAAAATAGGATTTGTTACCCAACGAGCGGTGAAGATACCCACAACAATCGCAGCACTTAATGCCCCAAAACATAATAAAGCTGTGGTGCGGTTATTGGCATTAATTTGTTCCATGAAGTCGGCTTCAGGAACGACGAGGACAATCAACCAATCAATTCCGCGCGCATCTTTGAGCGGTGTAACTTGGATAAATTGTTTCTGCGTTTCCAAGGTGGCAGTAAATTGTTGACTGGATTCAATCTTTTCTAAGCTTTTTGAGTTTTGAGCGAGGTACTGTGCTGCCGCACGAATTAAGGGAATACTACTTGCAGTTGCCACAAGTCGCTTTTCTACTTTGCCATCTTTCCCCCGTACAAATGGCTCTTCCTGGGTCGAAGATGCGACGATCGCTCCGGAGCGATCGACAATAAACGTTTGCCCGGAGCGACCGATTTTCAGCCCTTGGAGAAAGGTATTGATATGAGATAAAACAAAATCGGTGCCAACGACTCCCCGCAGGGTATTATCTTTTTGATAGATTGGTTGGGCGATGGTTACTTTCAATCTCGGTTCTTTAAAATCTAAATAAATATGGCTCCAAATAGCTTTACCTGCCTGTTGGGCATTTTTATACCAGGGTCTAATTCTAGGATCGTAATTCTTGCCAATTTCTAATAGTTTGTCTGGTTTTCCTTGACTGTCTGCGGAGAAGCTTTGAAACTTGTTTTGGGTTTCTTTACTTACATGACTAATTTGCCAAGTTTGATTGCCTTGAAATCCCAAACCAGTAAATTCACCTTGACTGCTGCCGAAATATAAGGCGGAAACTTTGACGCCCTCGAATAAAAATCGTTGGCTCCAAAATTGGCGAGTTAAACTTGCGGTGTCAGTTAATTTAATTTGGTCTAGATCGATCGCGGTGGCGTTGGTTTGAGTAATTACGCGCGGTGCTTCGAGATAATGAAGGAGTTGTTCTTCGATGCGATTGCTAATTTCCGATCGCAATTGAGTGGCAACATTATTCACAGCTTGCTGTCCGTTTTTGAAGGATAAATATCCTACTAAACCAACGGCAACAAAAAGTTGTGCTGCGAAGGGAACAATCAGAACTGTGCGTAGGGGTAAATTGCTAGATAGTTTGCCGAGGCTGGAAGAGAGATGTTTCGTCAGCATAAGTCAAAGGAGTAATACTGAGGTAGACAAGCGAAGGCTCTGAGCTTGACTTTGGTTTCGGTGTATGTATAGAACAAGAATTGTTTTTTGATAGGAATAATTTACCGCAGAGGGCGCAGAGGACGCAGAGGGGGTGCAGAGAGAGATGAATAATAGCTATGCTCAGGGAATTGATATTACGCGATCGCGCTTTTGATAATAAACCATAATTGGTTCGTAGTGAGGACTTTAGTCCTTCTATGGATGCGGACTAAAGTCCTCACTACGAACCTTTGTGAGGATTTTGTCAGAACTGATGGAGCTGAATGTAGAGACACCTCATGGAGTAGAGACAAGAAAATGCTTCCTGAAGTATAAATTTTACTATCTTTACAACTGCTTTGCAGTATATCAGGATTTTTTTTGTTTGGTTGGTATTTATAATTGATTTTGAGGATTTATTAATGCTTCGTTTTTAGCTTGACTTTAGTTTCCTTGTATGTATCTAACAAAAATTGTTTTTCGATCGGAATAATTTACCGCAGAGGACGCAGAGGGAGTGAAGAGAGAGATGAATAGTAGCTATGCTAAGGGAATTTATATTATGCGATCGCGCTTTTGATGATAAACTATAATTGGTTCGTAGTGAGGACTTTAGTCCTTTCATTTATGCGAACCATAATTGGTTCGTAGTGAGGACTTTAGTCCTTGGATTTATGCGGAGCATAATTGGTTCGTAGTGAGGACTTTAGTCCTTGGATTTATGCGGACTAAAGTCCTCACTACGAACCTTTCTGAGGACTTTAGTCCTTGGATTTATGCGGACTAAAGTCCTCACTACGAACCTTTCTGAGGATTTTAATTCTAGTTTTTGCGGACTAAAGTCCTCACTACGAACTTTTGTGAGGATTTTAATGCTAATTTTTGCGGACTAAAGTCCTCACTACGAACTTTTGTTAGTTGGGCGGATCGAAGCGGTTGACAGACAGCGCAACGCCAATCATCGGTAGCGCGACGCCGAAGCAAATCAGCCACTGATCTAGGTTCATCGGAGCTGTCTCGAAGATGCGGTTGATAAACGGAGAGTTAGCAAAGATAACCTGCAAAATTACAGCTACGACAATGCCGACACCGAGGGCGGGAGCTCCGCTAACTTTTTCCTGAGAACCGCTAAATTTAGCCATCAAAGAAGGCAACAATTGGCTGAGACTCAGCAGGTAAAAAATTCTGCCCATTACTAATGCTTGAATCGCCATTGTCCGGGCCAGCGGCAAAGTTCCCCAATCCGATTGGCGCACCCATTCAAACATTCCGAAAATTATTGTCCAATTGTACAGAGAAATAGCCAAGATCCGCTTGATCCGATTTTCGGTTAGGAAAGGTTCGTTGACTGGGCGCGGCTGCTGTTTCATCACTCCGGGTGACTTGGGCTCGAAGGCGAGGGGCACAGTCATGGTGATTGAGTTGAGCATATTCAACCAGAGGATTTGCAGGGACAAAATTGGTAATTCTCGCCCGAGGAGGGTGCTGAGCAAAATTGTCATTGATTCTCCGCCGTTGACTGGGAGAATGAAGCTGATCGATTTAAGCAGGTTTTTGTAGACCGATCGCCCTTCTTCTACCGCAGATTCGATCGACGCAAAGTTATCATCGGTCAAAATCATGTCGGCGGCTTCCTTAGAAACCTCTGTACCGCTACCCATCGCAATGCCGATATCCGCTTGTTTCAGGGCGGGGGCGTCGTTAACGCCGTCTCCTGTCATGGCTACAATTTCGCCTTTTTGCTGCAAAGCTTCTACGAGGCGCAGTTTTTGTTCTGGGGCGACGCGCGCAAAAACTGAGCCGGCTTCTACGGCTTCGGCTAGGGTGTTTTTGTCCATTTCGGCGAGTTGGGCGCCGCTGTAGGCTACAAGTTCTCTATTGTGTTTGGTTTTGCGGAATCCCATGCGGCGGGCGATCGCCTTGGCTGTTGCGATGTGATCGCCGGTAATCATTTTAACTTGGATGCCGGCGGTTTGGCAGGCTTGGACGGCGGCGATCGCAGAGGCGCGCGGCGGGTCGATCATGCCTTGGAGTCCTAGGAAAATTAGCCCTGATTCTACGTCTGAGTGAGCAACGGAGTCCTGTTCGCGGGGAACGATTTTTTTAGCAAAAGCTAGGACGCGCAAGCCTTGATCGGCCATTGCATCGACTTGGTGGTGAATTTGCTCGCGATCGACTGCTGCGGGATTTCCTTCAGTGTCGAGACTCGAACCGCAGCGAGTCAGAATTGATTCTACTGAACCTTTGACATACAAAATTTTGTCGCTTGTCGGAGTTCGATGCAGCGTCGCCATGTATTGAAACTGAGATTCAAAGGGAATTGAATCGAGGCGCGGCATGGATTTTTCCAAGACTTGTTGGCTGAGTTCTGCTTTTTTACCTGCTGCAATTAAAGCCCCTTCTGTCGGATCGCCGACAACAATCCAATCATTATCTTTGAATTCGAGGTGAGAGTCGTTGCAAATCATTCCGGCTTGCAAACATTCTTGCAAAGTTGGAGATTGACTGACACTAATTGGCAGTTGGTTGAGTTGAATGTTGCCTTCTGGGCTGTATCCCGTACCTGTAACTGAGTAGGATTTGCCGCCAGAATAGATTTCTTGGACAGTCATCTGATTTTCCGTCAAAGTTCCGGTTTTGTCGGAACAGATGACTGTGGCGCCGCCTAGGGTTTCTACGGCGGGGAGTTTGCGGACGATCGCGTGTTTGGCCGCCATTCGGGAAACACCGACGGCGAGGGTGACGGTGATGACGGCGGGAAGTCCTTCGGGAATGGCGCCGACGATGAGGGCGACTGCTGGTTCGACTGCTTCTTTAAAGGCTGAAACTCCGGCTGGGACTGGTCGTCCTAAACGGACTGCAAAGGTCAAGGTTGCCATTCCCAGCACGAATAGCAGCCAGTTTTGACTGAATTGGTTAAATTTGCGGGTGAGGGGTGTTGTAAGGTCAATGTGGCGATCGAGCAATTGGGAGATTTTGCCGGTTTCGGTGTTGTT
Source organism: Oscillatoriales cyanobacterium (assembly GCA_004293365.1). Classification (GTDB taxonomy): domain Bacteria; phylum Cyanobacteriota; class Cyanobacteriia; order Cyanobacteriales; family Microcoleaceae; genus Microcoleus. Next base: position 17,886 of record RDYN01000044.1, read on the forward strand.
GGCGATCGCAATTACGATACCGCTACCTTGCCCGAAGGTAACAAAACTCCCGGCGTAAGCCATATTATCGCGTTCTGCGAGCGGCGTTTCTTGTGGCAAAACCAAGTCTCCAGATTGTCCTAATTCTTTTTCAACAGCAACGGATTCTCCGGTGAGTCCTGATTCATCTATTTGCAAGTCGCGCACTTTAACTAAGCGCAAATCGGCGGGTACTTTGTCGCCGGAAGTCAGGGTTACTAAGTCGCCGACAACGAGTTCTTTTGAGGTAATTTTTAATTTTTTGCCGCCCCGAATGACTGTGGCTTCTGTGGTGACAGCTTGGGCTAGGGCTTCAATTTTTTTCTCAGCCCCCGCTTCTTGGATGAAACTAATAGTAGCGTTGGTGGTGGTTACGCCCCAAATGACGCTGGCGTTGAGCCATTCTCCGATTACTGCTTTGATTAAACCTGCACTCAGCAAGATGATGAGCAAAGGTTGGTTAAATTGCAGGATAAATTTTAACCAGGCTGGTTTCCCTGCTTTGACTGTAAGTTCGTTTGGCCCGAATTTTTGTTGGCGAGTAGCTACTTCTGCTGGATCGAGGCCGTTTTCCAGGTTGGTTTCTAATTTAGTTGCAACCTTGGATCTTTCTAAGTAGTGCCAATATTGCTCTGCTACGTCTACATCGTTGGCGGCTTTTGCTGGCATGATTTTTCCCTTAATTTGTGCTGTCGGGCGAGCTTTTATCGATCCTTAATCGGCGCGCTCAATACAATTCCTCGCTGGTTGGAGTGCGAATATATTGAGCGACAAGAGGGTTGATTAATTGTTTGAATGGGTTGTCACTTCCATCTATCTTACAACAGATGTGTCTGTCTTTGCCAATAGGTTTGGGAAATTCTTTGCGGTGCTAAATCTTTTTTGAGAGTTTTCCGAACAGGTAAAAAAAGTTACTCAACTTCTTGACATTTGGCAAATCTTAGGTTGTATAGAATCCTGAACCCTTGAGCATAAACGGTTGGATTTCCGTACTCTGTAAATTGTCAACTATCCACTGCTATATATCTTTGTTGTCTTGTTTATTTTGCAGTTTCCTGCTGTGAGATTTTCCAACTCTGCGATTCCTCCACGGGCGATCGCGCGCGCGTGTTAAAACCTAGGTTAAGCAACAAAATTGTGAGCTCATGGAAATATTGTTGACGCTGGTGCTGGGTTCGGCGCTGTTTGTCTGGGGAATGCGCTTCGGAAAGGCGTTAGTGCGATCGGGAGTGACGGCTAACGATCTGTTTAAGGGCCGAAACTCGATCGCCCTGCTGTTTTTGGGTTTTTACCTTGGCTTGCTGCTGCTGGCGTTAAATCTGCCTCAAATGCCTGTTTTGCCGATCGACTGGCGCGTGCACGGGATGCGAGTAACTTGGACTCTGCTGCGGGTGATGCTGATGGGAGTCTGCGGGATTGGGTTTACTGTAAGTTGGCTGACGGCGCGATCGCAAGTAATCGCAGTAATTTTAATTGGCTTGTTGGGCTTGGGAGGATTTACAAGCGCTGAAGCTTATTTTCTAGCGCCAATTTACGCTGATTTAATCGATAACTTGCGGCCAAACGGTGTATTTCGGCAAACATCTGACAGCAGTTGCGCGCCGGCCGCCTTAGCAACAGTTTTGAAGCGTTGGGGAATGGATGCGACGGAATCGAGCGTAGCGCGTTTGGCGGGCACGAGTCGCTTGGGAACTTCGATGCCGCAGTTAATTGTAGCAGCAAGAGCGTTGGGTGTGAACGCAATAGAATTAAGGCCGACTTGGGAGCAAATGCAGCAAATCAATCGCCCCGGAGTGCTGTCAATTTCGCTGGCTACTGGGGCTATCAAACGGCCGCACGCGGTGGCTTTGCTGGCGATAAATGACAGTGTAGCTATTATTGGCGATCCGGCGCCGGGGAAGATATTTTATTTAGACAGAGCAACTTTAGCTCGGTTTTGGCTGAAGGAATACGTGCCGATTTTTCGATCGACTGATATTTTATTAAGTGACAAGCAAGCTATTGATTATTTGACTAAGTTAGGATATAATTCTGGGAATCTAAGAACAGACATCGAGCGCTTTCAAACAGATAATAAAATGAAAGTCAGCGGAAAATTAGACAGGATGACTGAATTAATGTTGAGCGGTGCTTTTTTGGAGGGCGTGCCGAGATTGGATGGTAAATAGTTAGCTGTAGGGTGCGGATCCCTCGACAATCTCTTGCATAAAAATCGACTTTTCGACTAGCGACGCACCTCAACCATTGCGCGTTGAATAAACAAAGCAAAATATCGCTTGAGATTCGGCAATATTCACAGCCTTCTGAAGCTCTTTGAGTAACTAATTTAGCGATCGCTCGATTTGTTAATCCCTTGCCTTGTTTATGGATATCGTCCTTGATTAATCAAAACTTGACGTTCAAGTATGCGATTAGAAGCGTTGAGTTTGAGTAATCTTCCAGTAGCTCTACCAATCTGAGTGATGCCTTCAATTCTAGCATCATTAAGAACAAAGTGTTCTTCCCAGACCTGGCGGCGTGGATTAAACAAAGGAACAATTTCGTCATTAACTGGGTCTATTGTAGCTAAATCAGAACCTTTATAGCGGTTACAAGATAAACAAGAAAGATCTAAATTATCAGCACGAGTTTGACTCTCATGTTTTAAGGCAATAATATGGTCTACTTCATGGCTGTATATTGAAACATCTTGATGAATTAAGCAATATTCACAGCATTTTGAAGCTCTTTGAGTAACTAATCTGCGGAGTTCGGCAGAAATTGAAGTAGAAGTCATTTATTGAATAGCTGAATAGGCTCTTGCTTTAAGTAAAATCATTAGATGTTCTAGCTGTTCGTAAACGTCTAATTCTGCTATTTCCATTGGAGTGAGTGTTGCTTCGCGGTTTTTGTCGAGCAAATTTTGCAGTCGTGTCTGAGCATTTTGTGAAACCTTAAAACTCACAATGTCTTGGGGAGTTGGAGTTTTTATCAAAAAGTCGAGAACTTCTCGATAAACTGCGGGAATATCGGCAGTATTAGTTTTGATTTCGGGTTCGGTAGTTGTTGGCTTTTTAGTGACTTCTAGAAGTTGCCAAAGCAGTTCGGGCAAGCGATTTTGCAGGGGTTCTAGACGTTGAGCCAGTTCGTCGGGAATTTGAAGGGTGATTGTTGCCATTGTTTTTAGTGACTGACGCTCTAATTGGATCCTAGCACAAAAGAAGTACGATCGCCCTTATTTTAAAACTGGAAAGTAAGCGCGTGCGTAGCTATCCCGAGGGTGAATCGCCCTTCCCGATCGCGGTTATTTTACTTTACTAAGCAAGTGCGATCGAACGATCGATATTGCAGCATTCTCAATCAGCGAGCGAGAAACCGGGTTTCTGACGAAAAATATTGGATGGGATGCAAAGTTTTTGCCAGAAACCCGGTTTCTGACCCCCAATAAGCGAGCGAGAAACCGGGTTTCTGACGAAAAATATGGGATGGGATGCAAAGTATGAGCCAGAAACCCGGTTTCTGACCCGCAGCGCAAGAAGTGCGATCGAACCCTAATTAACTATATTGTCGTCAATGTCTAGATTTTGTATTGATAGTTTTGCAGGTAGCGGTACAGTTATTTGCAGAAAAACATCAATTGTTATTTGATTATTATCACAAATTATATTAGTTACATTAACTTTACTATTTTCAGATAAACCCTCTTGAATAGGGAATTTAGCAGGTGACTTAGTTTTATATCCAGCATCCTCAAGCCATTCAGCAATATTTCTCCAGTTACCTATCTTTTCATTACATTTGCCGATCAGACCTTTAACATACTTATAGATACTGGCGCAGAGGTCACTTTCAACGCCTTTAGCATCCTTCCCCAGCTTTTCGGCCATTTCACCGGGACTGTAGCCACAAAGTAACCCCCGCAAGTGTAGCTTCTCAACGGGGGTAAGTCGTTTTCCCTTAGCCGAGGCCAAGTCTGTGTAGAGGGTTTCCAAGTCCCACTGGTGGGCGGCTTGGGTGAACTGCTGGTTTGTGGGTGCCATAGATTGAGGGGTAGAAAATTCCTGATGGAATCCTAACATAATTCCTGACGTGAGTTGTAAAAATATAACGTATGGGTAGCTTACTATAAGTGAATGCTGAAAGGCAAAGGGTGCTGTTTGCGAGTCAAAAGGTTTATGAGATTGCTTTTTGGCTGTCACTGACTAAAGTTAGCGATCGGGCAGGAGACACAGGCTGAAACCTGATGTACTTCGGGCTTTGGTTGTAGTCTCTGGGGCGGTAACGAAATTTTTTAATTTATTTTCTGGGTTTTGCATAATTTTGTGGATGTGGCCCTGATAGATAAGTAGGAGGGTGCAATGCGCCTTCTGGGGATTGAGCTCTTTGTGAGTGCGATCGGGCAAAGCTTTGCTATGCAAAACTTTTGTTTAGTATTTGGTGGCTGTAGGTAGTAAACAAAATAGGGAGGAAACAGTGTATGTGGTGGAGCGATTGGTATGAATGTAGTTTTGACAGTAATGGGGAGATAGATACTAGACAAGTAGAGAACGCACCAAACGACCCAGGCTTATATGCGATCGCAACCAAAACCAGCCGTGGCTCTTACACCGTTGAATACATTGGAATGTCTAAAAAAAGTATGCGGAAAAGGTTGCAAGCCCACTTTTCTGGAAAAGAAACAAGAGGAAATCGCGTCATCAGAGAATTATTGAACAGCAAGAAGGATGGCCGAAGTGTAGGCTTTTCGATGTTAAATGCACTTTACTTTTGTTATGTAGAAGTCCCAAAGGATGAGGTTAAAGAGTTGGAATCTCGTTTTATACGGTCTATGACACCGATTGCCAACTTACAGGAAAACTCAAGTATGCCAAAACTTCCAATAGATTTGGAAGATGCCAATGTTGAAGTTGAGCTAGATGATGATTAGTAGCTAGTTGGATTTTTATTACTCGATAACTCTGACTATACATCTGGTCAACTAATTACAGAGCTGACATTCAAATAGAATAAACTAAATGATTGATCGTCTTAAAAACTATGACATTGCCATCTTACTAGATCGTTCTGGGTCGATGGTTATTGAGGATTGTGCTAATGGTAAGTCCCGATGGGAATATGCCCGTGAAAATGTTGAAGCAGTAGCAGCCCGTGCCAACAAGATCGACTCCGATGGGATTACAGTCGTAGTATTTGGAAGTAAGGTCACAGTATACGAAAACACAACACCTAACCAGATCCAACAAATCTATGATGAGGTAGAGCCTATGGGAAACACTGCTACTGATGCGGCATTAGAAGCGGTATTAACACCTGAATGGTTTCAAGGGCGCAAGAGCGGAACTCGCAAGCCCATGATTATTATTGTTTTTACGGATGGAAAGCCAAACGATCGAGATGCTCTGGAAAAAGTAATCGTCAATGCAGCCAACAGCATTGAGCGCGATGAAGATTTGGGCATATCCTTTGTTCAAGTTGGATATGACAAGGGCGCTTCTGAATTTCTTGCGTATCTGGATGACAATCTAACTGCTAAAACCAAGTTTGATGTAGTCGATACTAAATCTATGGAAGAATTAGAAGAAATTGGTGTAATTGGGTTGCTTAATGCCGCTTTGGATGATTAGGTAAGTCAGTGCATGGTTGGTTTGTCGCTCGATTAGACTATTTAACAATAACATCATCAAAGTGGAGGGTAAGACGTGGTAAGTAGCTTAAGTTTACGAGATAGAAATTATCGAATCGCTATTGCGATCGACTTTGGTACAGCCCGATCGGGTTATGCTTATCAGTTTTTTGAAGACAAGGATGTAAAAGAGCCTATATTTCGGAATAAATGGCCAGATACCAATGAGTTTTATCCTAAAACTTTAACTGAAATATTATTTAGTTCTGATGGTACTGTGGAGGCGTGGGGACATACGGCAAGGAAAAGATTTCCTCACCTAACGGAAGAAGCTTCGGACAAGAGTTACATCTTTATTGACAATTTCAAGACGCTACTCCATGAAGGAAAAGATCGTGATGAAGATGGCCCCTTCATTATGAGGGAAGGTCAGAAATTTTCAGTGCTGAGATTGATCGCTGAATTTCTAAAGTTAGTTAAAGAAACTGCTCTCAAAGATATTTCAGAAACGCTTGGTGGAGCAGGTTTGTTGGATGAAAACGAGATTCGCTGGTGTTTAACTGTCCCAGCAGTGTGGGGAGAAGATAGTAAGCAGATTATGCGTCGTGCTGCTGAATTAGCTGGATTGATTGGGGAAGAAAGTCAAGAGGCAGAAAGATTACTCTTGGTTTTAGAGCCAGAAGCGGCTGCGGTTCATTGTCAGCAGGTGATGATGCGACAAAAGGAATCTGCCTTGGAAAATGGCAAAGTGATTATGATTGTTGATGCGGGTGGAGGAACAGTTGATATTACTGTTCATGAAGTCAAGGGAGGACAGGGCTTAGATGAATTAATTCCCTGCGGGGGCGGATTGCATGGTTCTAAGTATGTGGACAGGAACTTTCGAGAATTCCTTGCTCGAAAGCTATCTGCTGAGGCGATGGATAAATTCCAAGCTGAATGGCCCGTAGAATATGCCAAGCTCATAAGCGAAACATGGGAAAATATTAAATGCAGTTATGACGCAACGCCTAACTGGAGAGCTTCTATCGAAATTCCGCGTAGGCTGGAAAAAATTCTTGAGGACAGCTTTCCAGAGGTTTTAGACCAGTTGGCAAATGCTCAAGGTGGCGATAATACTGTAATCCGGCTGACGAACCAAGACATGGAGACAATCTTTAACTCTGTCGTTAATCAGCTTATTAGCAAGGTCAAAAACCAATTTACTGCCCTTGAAGATCGTCCATGCGATATTCTCTTTTTGGTAGGTGGATTTGCCGAATCTCCTTTACTAAAGAAACGAATTCAGGAAGAGTTTGGTAGCAGAGTTAAAAGAGTTGTGATTCCAGATCGCCCTGGTGCGGCTGTCCTTCTTGGTGCGGCTTCTTTTGGGGTAGAGCCAGGGGTTGTGATTGCTCGGCGATCTAGGCTGACTTATGGCAAAGGCTGCATGAGTCCCTTTGAAAATGGCAAAGACCCAGAGGATAAGCGCATACCAAAAGAGTTGGTGAGTAAGCTCTTTCAGCAAGAAGAAGACTGCGATTATTGTAATGGAAGATTTGATATATTTGTTGGTGCTGGCGATCGCGTTCCTAATGATGCTGTTGTTACTCGAAGCTATCAAATCCCTCCCAATCAGACAGAATTGACGGTAACGTTTCTCTCAACATCTAATCCTAGAGTTCGCTATACGGATGAGGAAGGAGTGAGCGAGATTGCTCAAACTGAGTTGCGGTTGCCATTCGCACCTAAAGACAAGTCATCTAAGCGCATGGAAATAGAAATGCAATTTGGTCTTTCGGAAGTCGTTGCCTATGCGATCGATCCCATCAGTGGCAATCGAGAAAGATGTAATTTCAGATTTTCTTCTAGTTACTAATTGCAGGAGTATAATATGAGTCATCAATTTCAAATTGTATTTAAGTCTCGTGAATCGCCCGCGCATTATCTCCAAACTTCATATCATTGGTATAAGGAGATCAAGACTTTCGATTTCTCACTTGAACGTGAGAGAGTTTTTACATTGATTGAAAGTTATGGACAAGATGTGATGTTGTGTTTGGCAGAACTTATATCTGATCTTCGTCAAAATTCAGATATCAGCTCAGAAATTGAAGAATTTATTCAAGTAAGTCAAGATAAAGATCTACTTAGAGATAAAGTCCAAAAGTTGTTGTTAGAGTATTCAGATATGAAATCATCTAACCAGGCTTTGAAAACAACTATCTCTGGATTGGTTGAGTCTAAAGCCAACAAAGAATTAGCGCAATTGCGAAGTCAAATTACAGAACTTCAACGAAACATCGAAAATGTCGAGCATCGCAACAGACAACTTAGCGGTGAGTTATCAAACGAGAGAAATCGGAGTAGTAAATACCGACAAAGCGATACAGAATATCACCGCCTTAATCAGCAATATAACGATCTTATTCATAAGTACAATACTTTGCAGAACCAAGTTGCTAGTATTCCTCAAATTACACAAGAAAACGAGAAGCTGAAAAAGTCTAAGCAGGATTTAGAAAAACGAGTTCAAGAGATTGAACAGGAACTTCAAGAGGCTCAACAAAAGCTTTCGGTAGCGACGACTCGGTTACGCGGTCTTAACATCAACCCCAATTTGGCGGGTGGTGGCTCTCGCTCCGATCAACTTAAAAATGAATTTTCCCACCTGAAGATGGGATTATTTCACGAGGCAAGTAGCAAAGTCTTAAACGGCTGGAGAGAGCGAGGTTCTACACTTACTTTTAGATCTGAAGAGTTTTCTAAGATCAAGTCCATCTTGTCTGAACGAGTCTTTTGTGGCGGCATGGCGTACTTTGCCAAGGACAAAGCCGAAATTGACACAGAATTGCATTTGATTATGGAAGTCCTGTCAGGCATTGAAGATTTTAGTCTTACGCCACCAATCTCTCAAAAGATTCAGGCAAGAATCCAAGCGGGCTTGCTTTCTTCTAAGGGCGTAGATAACTCCGATCAAGCACTCACAAATTATGCCAACAAAGCGACAACACTTATAGATCAAGATTTACGGCAAATCACAAACTGTAAAACGACAGGGGAAGCCTTGGCCGAAATCCTAAAGTTTGCTGAATCAGGTTTAAGGCTAGTTCGAGACATTGTAAACGATCCAAACTCAGGTGAGCTTTTTATACCAGAGAATGGGGCTGCATTCGATGAAAGCTCTCACGAAACCAGAGATGAGAATAGAGTTCAAATCAAAATGACCGTCTGTGCAGGCTATCGCGTAGCAGGAAACGTCCTAGTAAAAGCTGATGTTATTACCTGTGATTCTGAACCTCTGTCAAAAAAAAAGGAAATGAACACGGCGTTGAATATTTCTAACGAGCCTCAAGAAGAAAGCAATCAACAAAGCTTGAAGAGTATTGAAGATGAAAAAAATAAGAATAAAGATCATGAAGATGATAAAAAATCTCTGCCCCAGGAAATAAATATAGAGCATTCAAGTTCTATAGAAAATCAATCTTTAGATTCACAGAATAATCATCAAAAAGAGAACCCCAAAGATGAAAATCATGTAGAGTCTCAAAAAACTGATAGCAGGATAGATACAACTTTCAGTGGCAAGGTAATGTCTAATAGTGGGGTAGATTTCTGCATTGCCCCGCGCAATGATGCTCGCACACAAAGCGAAGCAGGATATGATGACAAATTAAACTTTGAAGGTTGGACTAATGGTGACAAGATGGTTGGCGCTGACGGAACAGAAGATGACAGATGGTATAAGGTGGCAGGGCAAGACTTTTGGGTTCCAGCCTGTTTTATCGATGGAGAACCACCCAGTAATTTATCACCCATGACTATTGAGGGAGGTGGTGATGAATCCAAGTAAACTGAGGATTTTTGATCGTAGATCCCCAGTCAAAGTGCTTGGCCCTTTCTCAAGGGCTGTAATTTGGGTACAAGGCTGTGATTTCGGTTGTAAAGGCTGTATTGTGCCTGAATCGTGGGATCGAAATGCTGGAGAAGATGTTGATATTTCTGAGCTTGTCGATTGGATACTTAATCAGCCAAGCATAGAAGGTATCACCTTATCTGGTGGCGAACCCATGTTACAAGCAGAAGCCATGTCTACTCTGATCGATCGCATTAGAACCGAGAAAGATTTGGGGGTTATGTGTTACACGGGCTTTCGCCTAGAGCATTTAAAAGAGCAAGGCACTACTTCACAAACGAATCTGTTAAAAAAGATCGATCTTTTGATTGACGGAGTATATGTAGAAAATTTGCAGGATGACCTGCTGTGGCGTGGTTCTAGCAATCAAAGACTATTGCTTTTGAGCGATCGCTATCGAGAGTTTTTAGAAGCTCAAGGCGATCGCTCGGCAGGACTAGAGTTTTTCTTCGCCGAGACTGGTGAAGTTGGCTTTTCAGGAGTTCCCGCTCAGTTAAACTTCCGCCAAGAATTTGAATCTCGAATGTCCAAGCGATCGGTCATTGTTAACCCAAAGTAAACAAGGATAAAATTTATGAGTGGCACACCCAAGTATTCATCAGCAGAATTAGAACGCCAACGGCAACAACAATTAGAAGAAGAACGTCGTCGCAAAGCGGCACAAGAAGCAAGACTCAGAGCAGAAGCAGCAGAAAGAGAACGCCGTCAACGCCTAGAGAATTTGCGAAGCAAAGTCAACTCCCAGCAACAGTCGGTTGCGACGCAGATTCAGCAGCAGCAATCAGCTATGTATCCCCAAGATGCCGCAGCGTTACAACAGCGGTGCCAAAATCAAACCAATACAATTCGTCAAGCCCAAGATGAGTCCAAACTGCAAAATTTAGCGATCGAACTCAACCAAATCTTACAAGATACCGATCAGGCTGTCACCCGCAAACGTCGAGATGATGAAGAGAAAAAGCGCAAGGAAGAAATCGAGCGGTTGCAATTTGAGCTTGAGGAGCTAGAAAGAGAAGTTGGGCGTATTCCTACAGGTGATGCCAGTAAATTTGATGAAACTGGTCAAAATTCTGTAAAACAGGCACTTGCAACGGTGCGATCGGCTTTGGCTACGGGTAATCCTCAAAATGTACAAGCGCCGATAAATAACGCGACTAAAGTTGTCAAACAACACACTCAAGTAGTTGCTCAACGCCGAGCGGAATGGGAAAAACGCAAAGCAGCAGCAGAACAAGTTGTTGGTCAAATTCAAGACTTGGTAACAGGATTAAAAGCAGATCCAGTAGTAATGCGATGGCATTCTCATTCTGTTTCCCAGCTAGAAAATGAACTGCAAAAAGCCAATCAAGCTCTTACCTCAGAACAGTTCGATCTTCCAACCGAAATCCTAGCTAAAGCTAAGGAAAAAGAGAAGCAAATCATCGAAGAAGCGAATGTTGCACAACTGAAAGCAGATAAACGAGACTATATCACCGAATCGATTGTTGCAACCCTTCAAGATATGGGCTTTTCTGTGCTTTCTATCCAAGACGAACACGCGGGGCATCCGTCCACAGCAAAAGTCTTTACCGCTACGGCAGCAGGCAAGGCAATCAGCGTCAGCGTTCCTGTAGAAGGACAAGTCTGGTACGATGTCGATGGCTACTCGAAAAATACGGTTGCTTCCGTTGCTGACGGAAACCCAGTAGCAATTTGCGATGAGGCAGAAGCAGTGCTAACAGAAATGCACAGCGCTTTGCAGCAGGAATTTGGAGTTCAGATGGGTGAAATTGCATGGCAAGGTAAAGATCCTAATCGTATTACTCGGACAGCCACAGATTTACCGACAGATGCCAAACAAGCTAAAGGAGGAAACCGATGAGCAATCCAGTTTACTTTCGATGGTTGACAGAGCTTGAAAAGCAGATTCACTGTCGTAAACATATCATTTTGTATGGAAATATCCATGATGAATTTTTATGGAGAGATGAACGGCAAACTGTATACAAAATTATCAATACTTTCTTGCATGAATTGGGCTTTAGTCTGATCGTGCGTTACAGTCCTGTAAATGGATTTAGTTACTTTTCTGAACCCATGAGAGAGCAATTTGGTTCTCTAATTCAAGAAAGAGCGATCGAGCATCACACTCAACCTCCCTCCGCTGATACACCTAGTCCAGAACCTCCTGCCAACCCTATGGCACCGCCTACCCGCCGCAATCCAGGGGTTAGCACTAGGCAAGCTTCAAATATCAGAATCTTACCAGAAGTAGCTTTTGGCAATCTCAGAATGGCACTATCGCAGACTACTACTTCAGTAGCTGCAATTGTTGACACTGTAGATATGCTAACTTCCGATCCGAGCCAGTATAGTCTCGAAGAACGGAATCTTTTGATGCTGCTTAAGATGTGTACATTGGAATCAGCAGTGTTGACAGAGGGTAATCTGGGTGGCTATAGAAATAGTCTGATTTTAGTGGCAAGTGATTTAGCAAGAATCCCCCAGTGGGTGTACAAGGACAATCCATTAGTTGAACTGATTCAAGTATCTTCCTTAAATAAGGATGAGCGTCGTCAGTTTGCTCAGAGATCCCTGCGTCCTCGCGAAGGTTTTAAAGGATTTTTTGAAGGAGATAAAATTAGCATACAACGAGCTAATCATAGTGCGCCTTCACAGCTAGAAATCTTAGCAGAGGAACTAGCAGATCTAACAGAAGGGTTCCATACGGTAGATTTGGAAGCTCTGAGAATGACCTCATGGCGAGACAAAATCCCTTTGAAAGAAAAGAATGTCAGAAAACTTGTGGATTTTTATAAATTTGGAAGACGAGATGATCCTTGGGAGGAAATTAGTTCTGAAAAAATTGCCTCTGCAAAACAAGAGTTATCTCGATCGGTTATGGGGCAGCCAAAAGCTATTGAAGCCGTAACGTCAATGTTAGCCAGCGCCAGAATCGGCTTAAGCATGGGTGGTGGAAAATCATCAACTCAGCCCAAAGGAATCTTTTTCTTTGTTGGCCCTACAGGTGTTGGTAAAACTGAACTGGCAAAAGCATTAGCAAGACTGCTGTTTGCAGATGAATCTTCTCTAATTCGTTTTGACATGAGTGAGTACGCTCAAGAACACGCTGCTGAAAAACTCACTGGTGCGCCACCGGGATTTGTGGGATTTGAAGCAGGTGGACAATTGACTAATCGTGTCTTGGAACAGCCGTACAGTATTCTTCTATTTGACGAAATAGAGAAAGCTACTCCAAAAGTGATGGATAAATTTTTACAAATACTAAGTGATGGCAGGCTAACCGATGGCAAAGGTCAAACAGTCTATTTTAACCAGACTGTAATTATTTTTACCAGCAATATTGGTGCATCCGATCTTACCAATGCCCATACAGGCGAGACAATTCGTGCTGGAATTATGACCCAAATTAAGGAAGGAAATATACCTCATTACTCGCAAGTAGAGGATCATTTTGACAAAGAAGTTCGATGGTATTTCAGTAATTATATTGGTCGAGCCGAACTACTAGGGCGACTAGGAGATAATATTATCGTATTCGATTTACTGCGACCTGAGTTTATTACTTCAATTGCTAATAAATTTCTTCAGCAATACGCTGAAATTACTAAGGAGAAGTATAAACTAAAAATCAATTTTTTACCTTCAGTTTTAGAGGGTTTGTCGATGCGTATGCAGGAAGAGAAAAACTTGATTCTTGGAGGACGACGTACAAAATCTCTGCTAGAAACTTTGGTTGAGAAACCTCTAAACAGTTGGCTTTTTGAAAACTTTCCTGATACGGGTGTACTTTCAAACAAGATTTTGTCTGTAGAACTAAGTCAGGATGGTTCTCTTCTTCCAAAAATAATTGATTAACTAAAACAAAACAGGGGAAACTGATGACTAAAATGACTTACCCTCTATCAGGTTCGCACCTCGCAGGTTCCTGAAAGTATTACTCGATCGAGACTTACGAACTCAGAGCAAAGAAACCAGGTTTTTTCCCGAATCTACGGGTAACAACGAAGGATTTTCTCCAAAAACCCGGTTTCTGAACCCCCATGCGTAAGTCCTATCTATTATAGCCTTTCTCACATTCATTCGCGGACAAATCTTGACCTGAAAAGCTTTACACTGTAAAAGTTCCAGCATATCTTGGCATACCTCATCTTTCTGAAAAAGGCTATATACAGTGCCTTACTTTTCCACAACCAGCTCAATAAAAATTAATTACATTCCTTTGTTGCTCATAAAAGCGATCGCCCTTTCGCCCCAAAAGCGCGATCGCCCTTAATGTCACTTCCCTTAATTACAAAACAAACTCGGCTCTACATGAAAAAAACTCCCCAGAATCAATGCCAACTCTTTACCAATATTTCCCTCGCCATTAACCACTTCAGACACTCTTTTTTCAGATCCAATGACTCCTACCAAGTCCGCAGGCTGTAACTCTCTTTGTTCCATCAAAAACAGCAATATCGAATGAGGCGTTGCTGTAGTTCCTGGTGCATAATATTCCTGCTCAAATTTCTCAATCAATGCAATCAGCAACTCATATAACTCATTTTCTTCAGGAGTGCGATCGCACTGGCTCATTAACTTTTCCACCATAGCCAGAGCTTTCTCATTATCCGCTTCGTTTCTAATTATTTTTGGCTGGTACTGAGACAATAACTCTTTGTATTTATCGGAATTAAAAGTAAGGGTCATTTTTCCATTTCTCCTTGTCATACTCAGCATGGGTGAGAATATATTTGATATAAATTAATTGGCTTTCATAATCAATACTAACTATTAATCGATAATTATTACCTTTAATATTAAAAACTGTAAACCCTCCAACAGCTTCGGCTTTAGGAAAAACAGATTGTACCTCAATTAAGTTAGACCATTTAGCCTTGTTAGCAATCTTAAACCAGTTATCCAAAGCTTCCCCGCAATCAGCATGAGTTTCGCTGTATTCACGCACCCGTCGGTAGCTGATTATGTGCATCTACTATAAGCAATTTAAACTAAATTTTAGTTTAGCTCAACCAATTTCTTTCGTCAAGGGCGTGAAGCGCAGCTATCCCGTAGGGAATCGCCCTTAATCTCCAAAGTGCGATCGCCCCAAAGTGAACTGTCAGTCCATCAAACAGTGTCCCTCAAGAAAATTAACCTTGAGGACGAGGTAAATCAAACACCACTTCAAATCGGATATTGGGCACTCGTTGCCGAAACAACAGAAGATGTCCCTCCGCATCCGATCGCCTGCGATATCGACCGACGATCGCCCATTGCAAACTAGACGGACGAGGTGACACAATAGGGGAAACCTCCAACAGATTGCAGTGCATGAGTGACAGCGAAAGGATTTCAGTGGTTTTGCCAACACAGGCGAAAAAAGAGCTAGAAAAATTGTGCGATATCGAAAAGCGATCGATCTCCAACGAGAGTCTACCTTCTGATTCAAGAGGCGATCGACCAAGCCAAAGCATCCGGCAAACTCAAATCAACCGATGAGTGAAACTAAAACTTTATTTATCGTCAAAGCTACAAACAGAATGAAAACTATTACCATTACAATTCCCGACGAACGTCTTCTCAAGCTACAAGAAACAGCCTCTAGCCTGGGTATATCACTAGAAGCATTACTACTTATGAGCGCTGAAAACTTGCTTGTACCGCCAGAAACATCCTTTGAGAATGCTATGGAATATGTCCTCAAAAAGAACGCTGAACTCTATAAAAAACTGGCGTAATGCGCTATCTAACTTTAACTGAAGTCTTAGAACTTTATCGCCGTATTATCGAGCAGTCTGGCGGAGCATCTGGTATCGCCAATTTAGGAGCATTAGAGTCAGCTTTATCTCAGCCACGCATGACCTTTGGTGGGGAGGAACTTTACCCAACTATCGTAGAAAAAGCCTCAGCTATTGGCTTTGCTTTAATTAAAAATCATCCCTTCTTGGATGGTAACAAACGCATCGGCCACGCAGTAATGGAAGTCTTTTTAGTTTTGAACGGATTTGAAATTTCTGCATCTGTAGATGAGCAAGAACAAATCATTTTACAAGTCGCATCAAGTGCGATCGCCCGCGATGAGTTTACTGAGTGGTTGCGCTCTCATGTTGTCAATCGATCTATTTAATACCAGGGTATTGCTATCTTGATGGAACAGCCACATCCAGGAACGGGTGGCCGTCATCGGCGCACGCAATCCTACGGACAAAAACAACCATACTTTAATCTATCACCCCGGCAAGCTCTAGCTTGTGCCGTGTGGGATGTGCGATCGATTTGGGTGCATCTGGCGCAAGGCGAATATATCCGTAGGGGCGAAGCATGACCTCCGTGAATATGAGATTATAACTCATGACTTATATGCGGTCATGCTTCTTCAGGCTTCAAAAACCAGATGCACCCATCGATTTATCGTCAAGATCCATTGTATACACCAACGCATCTTATTCTTGAGTCCGCGCACCATTCGGACATCGCTTGTATAGAGGCGGTTTCAACCGCCGATTCTTATAGTTTCTGAACCAAACAAATCTTGCAAAGTTATTTAAATTGTAACGCATCTTATTCTTGATTCCGCGCACCATCCGGACATCGCTTGTATAAACCTGGTTTTAACCGCCGATTCTTATTGCCCAACTATCAATTGACTGAGTAGATTTAACAACATTCATCCCCGCCTGCGCGAATCTTAAAAAAGCCGCATCTGCTTGTTCCGTAAAATCAACAACACCAGGAACAACCACCGGCGAAGTGCAATCTTCCAACAAATAAACCTTCCTAGCCAACATAGAATCCCGCGCCACAATTTCAGTCAGCAAATCATCAATCGTCCAAGCAACGCAATGACTTTTTGCTTGTCCCGCAATAATTACCGCATCAAAATCGAGCAACTTATCAATAAACTGAGCATTTTTATGAGCAATCGGATTTCCGTCTGCACCATCTAACACTTCCGGCTGCAAAACCGAATAATTTTCAGTTAAGGGATTGCCGCCTTTAATCTCAAAAAGTGCTTGACTGTTGCGCGCCATACTGTGGAAAAATATCGCTTCTTCCACCGCCGAAACCAGGGCGTGTCCGATGCCGCCCAGCATTGAGTGATAGGGCCAAATTGTCAAGGGAAATTTGCCATTGTCGCTGAGTTTCTGCACGTAGTGAAGGCAGTGTTTTTGCAGTACCGCATAATTGCCGCCCGCGATGCTGTCGGCGACGGCTGGGTTGACTTTCCAAATTCCTTGCTGCACATCTTCCAGAGTAATTAATGTGGCGGCGGGAATGGGGTTTTCGCCTGCATCATTTATCCAAAATATGGGATGGAAAATTTGCATGGCGGTGTGGGTGTCCATTGTTGGCGCAATGGTTGTAATTGCGCTTAAATTCCGGTAGATGAATTCGCACAGGCGCAGATTGTCATCGACAGCACCGCTACCGGAACGCCCGCCTACAAATAGTTCAAATTCTGGTACGCAAAAGGTGTTTTGGGCGTCAATTATTAGCAAACAAATTTGCTTTTCGTCGCTGGATGCTGGCTGAATACCATGTTTTAATGCCCAATCCTTAGCTTCAGTCGCTCTTTCTTGATAGGGAACTCGCCAGATTTCACTGATTTTCTGGGCATTGAAATATTCTGGAATTGGGAGTTGCTTTTTTGCGGTCATGGTTGATATGGTAAGTTGACAACTGCTATATAATGCTGGTATCTATCTATTTATGGGTCAATTATGGAGCCAGAAGCAAATCAGATTTCTATTAGGTATACTTTTAAACGCCGATTGTTGTTTTTGTCGATCGCCCTTTCCATCGCCCTTTTAATTGTAGCAACTAGATCTGCCTACGTTCAAGGACTGTTAAGAACAGTTTTAATCCAAATCGAGCATTTAGGCGTCTGGGGGCCAGTCGCCTTTATCGCTACCTACAACTTAGCCACGGTACTATTTATACCTGGTTCCGTGCTGACCTTGGGAGGCGGCGTGCTGTTTGGGCTGTGGTGGGGTTCGATATACGTGTTAATCGCCGCCACCTTAGGGGCTACCTTTGCTTTTCTGATCGGGCGGTACCTGTCGCGCGATCGCGTGGTAAGATATATGGAAGCTCACCCGAAGTTCAAAGCCCTCGATCGCGCAGTTGCTAAAGAAGGATTAAAAATAGTCTTTTTAACTCGTCTCTGTCCTTTATTTCCCTTCAATTTATTAAATTACGCCTTGGGAATTACCCAAGTTTCTTTGAAAGATTACGTGTTAGGTTCCTCCGGCATGATACCGGGAACCGTGATTTACGTTTACTCAGGTTCTTTGGTGGGAAATATTGCTGCGATATGTACGGTAAATCAGCCTGCAAATCCCCAAGCCGAACTGGTAAAATGGTTGATTAATATTATCAGTTTTACGGCTGCTGTCGCCGTCACCGTCTATATAACTCGGATTGCTCGCAAAGCTTTAGATGAAACTATTTAAATAGGAAGATTTGCTCATGTCGCAGTCAAAAGTCGATCGCGTAACAGTCCCCCCGATGGACGAACACAACCAAAAATTAGTCTCCTACTTGCATCCGCCCGATTGGGTAAACCCGCAGCCCGCCAGCAGTTACAATTTAGTAGTAATTGGCGCGGGGCCAGCCGGATTAATTGTGGCTGCGGGCGCCGCAGGTTTGGGCGCGAAAGTTGCTTTGATTGAAAAACATTTAATGGGCGGCGATTGTTTGAATGTCGGTTGCGTGCCCTCAAAAGCTTTAATTCGATCGGCCCGCGCTGTCGGCGATATCTGGAATGCGAGTAAATTTGGCGTTAATGTTCCTAACAGTGCAGAAGTGGATTTTGCTGCTGTGATGGAACGGCTGCGCCGGATTAGGGCCGGAATCAGCGATGTCGATTCAGTCGATCGCTACCAGCACACTTTAGGAGTCGATGTCTTCTTAGGTTCTGGCTCCTTTACTAGCAATTCTACCATAGAAGTTGCAGGTCAAACTCTGCGCTTTAAAAAAGCAGTAATTACCACAGGTGCAAGGGCGCGACTACCGCAAATTCCTGGCTTACAAGAAGCTGGATATTTGACAAACGAAACTGTATTTAACCTCACAGAAAAACCTCAGCGTTTGGCTGTAATTGGCGGTGGGCCGATCGGCTGCGAATTAGCTCAAGCCTTTCGGCGACTGGGTTCCGAAGTCGTGTTGCTGCACAAAAATGCTCAGATTTTGGACAAGGAAGATGTCGGTGCTGCGACAATTGTACAGCAGGCTTTTGTAAGAGAAGAAATTCAACTAATACTTGAATCTAAAATAGAGCGCGTTGAGAAAACAAATTTAGGCAAAGTAATTTATTATCAATCTCAAGGTAAGGAAGCATCGGTAACGGTAGATGAGATTATTGTGAGTGCGGGGCGATCGCCCAACGTGGAAGGATTGAACCTAGAAGCTGTAGGCGTGGAATACGATACACAAACAGGCGTATTTGTCAACGACAATTTGCAAACAACTAATCCCCGCATTTATGCTGCAGGTGACATTTGCATGAAACATAAATTTACTCACGCTGCTGATTTTGCCGCCAGGATGGTGATTCAAAACACTCTGTTTTTCGGGCGCAAAAAGCTCAGCGCTTTGACGGTACCCTGGTGTACCTATACAGATCCGGAGGTGGCGCGCGTCGGATTGGGCGAAGCGGAAGCCAAAGCCCAAGGAATTGATGTCGATACATTTTTAATTCCTTTCAGTAAGGTCGATCGGGCAATTATTGACGGCGAAGAGGAAGGATTTGTGAAAATCCACGTCAAGAAAGGCAGCGACAAAATATTAGGTGCAACTATTGTAGCGCGACACGCTGGCGATATGATAAGCGAGATTACTTTGGCAATGGTTAACAATATTGGTTTGGGGAAAATTGCGAGCACAATTCACCCGTATCCGACGCAAGCGGAAGCAATTCGCAAAGCGGGAGATGCTTACAATCGCACTCGTTTGACTCCGTTTGTCAAAAATTTGTTTAATAAATGGCTGGCTTGGACACGGTAGATAAATTGATGTCAAATCCTGTAAATCGCACTTACCCAAATAGAAGGTTTTTATGATCGATCAAGAAACTGCCTACAAGATTGCGACAGACTATATCAATACTTATCACAAAATTTATGACGACACATTAGTTATTTTAGATAACCGAATCATTGAAAAAGATTTTGGGTGGATATTTTGCTACCAGACTAAGCGTGGGTTAGAAACAAACATGACTCGTTATAAAATGATAGGGAATTGTCCAATAATTGTTGACAGGTTGGATGGCAGTATTCATTATCTAGAGGTAGAAAATGGAATAGATGCCGGAATTAGCTTCTATCAAGAAAACAGAGGGAAAATTTTTGATAATTATGCCGAGCTAGATGGCTTTCTTGAATGTTATATGGCTAAAACAGGTATAGGAGATTTTTTAAGTGATGACGCAGCTATTCAGTATTATATTACTTACGCTAAATCAAGGAAAGTTCAAGAAGTAATACAACAAGGGAAATGTCTTCTCACAAAAGAACCTTTTCCTTGGGAAAGGATAAGTGAGTTAACTGAGCGGTGTTTTGATAATCCAGAAAAAGCTCGACAATGGTTGGTAGAAATTATTTCACTCCTTGAATGTGCTAAGTTCCTTAATGTACAGTGAGTATTAATATGTAAACCGCAGATGCAAGGCAGATTGACAAAGATTAACGCAGATAATTTTAAGTATGCACTCCGACCCAAGAAACCGGGTTTTTTGCCAAATCAGTAGGATGCAACGAAGTATTTTCTTAAAAAAACCCGGTTTCTGACCACTCCTGCTTCGAGGAATATTAAGGTTACTTGGATTCTAGCATCGTGTTCAGGAAGATCGTCAAAAGTTTCCATCGATCGCCAAAATCGATCCTCCGTTAAAAATCCCCTTCATCTACTTGAAAAACAGTCAATCCCAACGAGCGCCACATATCAACAACTTGCTGGCGATCGTCCAATACAAACTTAACATTATATTTCCCTGCAATATGCTGCCGATAGATTTCCTCCTTCATAATCGCATCCTTCCTCATATCTCCGGTTTTCCGCATATAAAGGCCTGCATAATTAACCTCGTATTGCCGCAACCATTGTTCAGTCTGAGGCTGACAATCATCGGTTCTGCCCGATACTACGATAATATTAACGCTAGACTGCCACTTGCGGACGGTATCTAAGACGGGCTGATTCGGTAAATCGCGATCGCACTTTGAAGCATCAAAAGGATTTCTACCGTTGAGAAGCGCCAACGTACCGTCCATATCCACAAGAATTGCATCCGCTAAATCCGGGTTGTATTCCGGCGGCGCAACCGGAACCCGCACGTACTTATTGTACATCTTCACAATCACATCTTTACCCACCGAATTAAGTCTTTTCAAATCCCGTTTAATACACTCCTCAACCGGAACTTGCAAGAAAGAATCATTAACTTCAACGATAGCTTTACCTTTGACTAAATTCTTGATATGCTCGATGTGAGGCCCGAAATTAGTATCGTCAACAATCACGTGCTTGCCGTTTTCTAAAGCCATCAAAATAATTGTATCTCTCAATTGCACAATAAACTTTTCATTCGCCGGCGACCAATGGGAAGCGTGAGCCATTTCTCTGAGCAAATCTTTATTGCTACGCACCCACTTCGCAGGTTCAGACAGCAGCAATTCCCGGGCAAATTGAGATTTTCCAGAAGCAGGTAAACCGACAAGTACAATAACTCTTTTCATGACAATTGGTAATGGCTAGATGTAGAAACTATAATTTGTAGGGTGCGCAGTGCGCACCTTAGCGCTACCGGTAATGGCTAGATATAGAAACTATAATTTGTAGGGTACGCAGTGCGCACCTTAGCGCTACCGGTAATGGCTAGAAGGGTGCGCACTGCGCACCTTACTACCGCTACCGGTAATGGCTAGATATAGAAACTATAATTTGTAGGGTGCGCACTGCGCACCTTACCGCTTGTTCCTCAGTCGCAATCCGGCGGACATCGTTTGTTTGGCGTGCGAATGACCTTCGCCGTATAGTATTAATTAATTGACTCACAAACCTAAATTGATGTAATCCAAACCCAATAACTCCTCTATCTTATGGATTGTAACATCGCGGAGAGCTTCTTTCACTCCCGCAACCCTGCGAGCCCGCAAAGAAAACAAAATTCCCGAATACGGCAAATCTTTTACAGCTAAAGCAAAATCTTTCTGTACTTCAATATGTTCGTGCTGTCGGTAAACCGCCTCGATTTCTTGAACTAACAATTCATATTTATCCTTAACTTTTTGATACAAGTCAATCCATTCAGGAAAATAAGCTAAAAACTCTTCTCCTTCATTAGTCAAAACAATTTCGATCATGCGGCGCGTAGAAAACCCTTCGCGAAGGTGGGAAATCGCCACATATTGCGGAGACTTAACCTTAACTCGGTTGAAATTAGCATCGCAAATAATATACCCTTCCGAATCCATCGGATCTAAATGTTGAGCCGCTTCGACAACTTCTTTCCAGCTAGTTAAAGGATAGGATGCTACCAACTCCCAGCCGTATTTATTTGCCCACATACTGGGGTCTGTTTCTAGCAGAGTTTGAGTGTTGCGAACTCCGTGCAGCACGATTTGATTGTTTTTTTGCTGCACAACTATTCTATTGTAAGGCGTCATCAACTCAAAGATAAAACACCGATCTGTTTCTTCCGGCAATTGATAGCCCAATTCTTGCCAGACTTTCCAAAAAAGTTCGGCAAAGCTGAATCCAAAACCGTTAACTTCGCCCGCTGCGTCGGGAGTGCCGCTAGATTGCACTCTCCATTCTCCTTGGTAAAAATACAGTACAGTCAGAGAACCGTCTAGTTTTTCGTAAACTTTTGCATGACTCCAATCAATTGCAGCGGCGTGGCCTTCCCCGTAGTTGAAAAATTTGTCGTAGGGATAAGAAACAATCTGCCAATCTTGGGATGAGTCTAAAATAATGCCCCGACACTGCTGGACTATTTTTTCTCCCAGCGGGGATTCTATCTGCGAGTATTTCAGACAGACTAAATCGGGATATTGGCGGTGGCGGGTAACTTTGATATGATAAGTTTCGCACAAAGTTTCTAATCCGTGCTGGCGTAAATACTCTTGCAGTTCCACGTTTGACTCCTAAATTACTCGCCTTCTCTATTTTATCGGAAATTGTATATTTCCGTGCATTTGTAAAGAAAATTTAAACTTGCTTTTTTCCTGAATGCCTGTTGTGGCTTTTGTATTTTGGAGTTGTGTTGTAAATTAAGTGAACACGGTTCAGTGCAAAACTAGACTGTTTCGACATTGAGGACAAAAATAGTGAAGAATAAATTATTACTTTTGGCAACTTCTGCTTGTGTATTGAGTGCTTTGGTACCTGTCTCGCGAGTTTTTGGTGCGGGCGCATTGCCGCAGATTTTGGCGGAAACCAAGCCTGTTGCTCGAGCTGATGCTGCTGTGCCGATAAGTGAAATTTTGCCAAAGTTGAAAGGTAAAACGCAAGTACCTATTTTTATCCCCAGCTTGGTTCCTGTTTCGCAGAAACTTTACTATCAAACCCAAAGTAAACCCGACAGCTATACTGTTTCTATGGAGTTTACAGCAGATTGCAAAGGTACGGGTGCTTGCACTCTTGGAGAAATTAGAGGTCAAAAAGGTGGTGACTTTTCTACTAAAATGGAAGGCGTAACTAAGACGTTAAAAACTGTTCAACTTGCGGGCGGAGTGAAAGGAAATTTTCACAACGGTTGCGGGGCTTATTGCACGGCGAATCTTGAGTGGAAAACTCAGGGTTTTATGTATACTGTAGCCATTAGAAATGGAGCGGAAGCAGATTTAGTTAAGATTGCAAATTCTGCGATTCAAGCTGGGAAACGTTAAGTTTTGCAGTCTTGGACGCACACATTCTATTTGTAGGGTGCGCAGTGCGCACCTTAGCGCTATAAGTAGCGCGTCAAAAGACTATTTGAGTAAGTCATCCCCTTTCCAAAGCTGGGGAAGCAAGAGAGAATGGTTGTGATGTCTACAGGGAGATCGGGATGAGGGGAAGAGGACTATTTTGGGCGATTTTTGCTGGTGTGGTTACTGCTTTTACGATCGCACTTTTGACACCCAACTCGGCGTTAGCAAGGCCAGAAGTGTCTGTTACAGAAATTCGCTGGTTTAATTATACCTCCAAAGATGGCTGGCAATCCATCCAATTTATTGTGCCCGATCGCCATACTGCACAATCTACCAACAGCCGCAAGCTGCGCCTCTACGATGTTCATATTGCCAAGATGTTTGAGATTTCGCGTTTTTTGTGCGATCGCGATCGCACTTCTGAAGGCTACAATTGGTCTTACCAAGCCGACAATGGCAACATCGACATGGGAAGCTTCAAAATTAGCTGCGAAAGCGCCCGTTTCACCGCCACAACCTACGGATTAGGCAAACCCGAAAATACAGTCATTCGCCGCAACTTCAATCAAAAAGACGGCCGCCCTTCTCTTGCCGTTGCCAAATATTCAATTCCCACTCTGAACGTTGCTAAAAATAGAGTTTTACAGTGGAGAGATTTTGTCCAAAAAATTCCCACGATTCCCAACAAGTCAGGTGCCAATCAAGCTAAAAGTCGTTTTCCTGTAAGTAACATCTTTGCACAAATCAAAGGCAAGACGCGAGTACCTGTTTTCCTCCCCAATATACTGCCTTTTTCTGACACTCAGCAACTAGATTTTGATGTACAAGCGGGCTCCCACGGTTACATTGTTGGAATGTATTTAGGCAAAGGATGTCGCGGGGGAGCCTGTACTTTCGGCACAATTGAAGCGAAAAGAGATGAACCGATTTCGCCTCCTTCGCAATTGCCGAGAGATACTTACAGAAGTATTGAATTAGCAGGCGGAATGAAGGGAACTTATTTCCAGACTTGCGGTAATTATTGCATTGCTTCTGTGGAGTGGCAAAGGCAGGGAGTTTTGTACCGAGTAAGTCTCAAAAACGGACGGCAGTCAGATGTTGTCCAGATAGTAAATTCTGCACTTCAAGCAGGACAACGTTAATACTATTTGCGATTTTGTATTAGGTACGTTGTTGCGATGAAAGCGCTCTTGTCTATGTGAAAGAGCGCTTTCATCGCAACAACGTACCTTAAAACGTACCTTAATAATCTACATTTGTTTCGCGATCGACACGACATAAAAAGTAACGGGCTACATCACGAGCATTTTTCATGGTTTTATGACTTTAGTAATTTGATAAATTAACTTTTGATGGTACTCTATTAGCCCGGTTCAGAAGTTCGATCGCAATTACATCGCCCTTTTCCCCTCCTGTCTATATTTCTCTCTCCAAATCCCGCCACCTTTGAGCTAACTCTGCCGCCGGCTTCTACCGCGTTCATCCGCATTAACTCTAGGAAAATCATACATCCTCGGCTGCCTTTGGCTCGAAATGCCGATCGGCTCAAGCCACCCAAGCCAACGCAAAATTGGAAACACCCTCAAAGCTGGCTGCTACCGCCGGTCAATATCTGGTATTACTATTTTATCGCCCGAATTGTCCCAACCAGCAATTAAAGTCCCCACCTGCGGTACGCTAGATCAGGTGAATATACTGGCTCATTTCAAGCTATCTGCGATCGATCTTATGTCCCCAACCACATCTGCCCCTTCCCGAACCGTCCGCATCGGTTCCCGCAAAAGCCAACTCGCCCTCGTTCAAACCCACTGGGTGCAAGCAGAATTACAGAAACGCTTCCCGCAACACACTTTTGAAGTCCACACCATGTCTACTCAAGGAGACATAATTCTTGATGTCGCCCTCGCTAAAATTGGCGATAAAGGACTTTTCACCAAAGAATTAGAAACGGGAATGCTGAACAATGAAACGGACTTTGCCGTGCATTCCCTCAAAGATTTGCCTACCAATTTGCCCGAAGGTTTAATTTTAGGATGCGTCACCGAACGCGAAAATCCCGCTGACGCCCTCGTAGTTCACTCCAAGCACAAAGACAAGCAACTAGACACCCTCCCCGAAGGTTCCGTAATCGGCACTTCTTCCCTGCGCCGGCTGGCTCAACTGCGCCACCATTTCCCTCATTTTGTATTCAAAGATATTCGCGGCAATCTCAATACTCGACTCGCTAAATTAGATGATGGCGGTTACGACGCGATTATTCTAGCAGTCGCCGGATTGGAAAGATTGGGAATGGGCGATCGCATCCACCAAGTTATCGATCCTGAAATCTCGCTTCACGCCGTCGGACAAGGTGCTTTAGGCATCGAATGCCGCGCCGGAGATCCAGAAATCCTGGCAGTGATTAAAGCTCTCGAACACTCGGAAACCGCCCAAAGATGTTATGCCGAACGCGCATTTCTGCGGGAATTAGAAGGTGGCTGTCAAGTCCCCATCGGCGTCAATACCAAAATAGAAAACGGTCAATTAACCTTAACCGGCATGGTATCGAGTCTCGACGGCCAGCGATTTGTCAAAGATACTGTTTCCGGCGCAGCCGAGACTGCTGAAATGCTGGGAATAGACCTCGCTCACCGCCTGCGCGCCCAGGGAGCGAGTGTTATTTTAGAGGAAATCTTTGTCGAAGTTCAACGCGGTTCATAAATGCGATCGGCATCTGTTTTTCACGGCTTTGAGACGCGATTTATCGCATTTGGTAAAATAAAAATAACTGGCGGTTCGCTTTTGTTTTGACAGGTACAATAGCAGTCTGATTGTAGATTTTAGATGGTGATTTTAAATAAAATTGCCAAATTCACAAATATCTGACTAATTTAGGATGCTCCGCAGGATGTTGAGAAACCTGGTTTATGGATAGATACCTTGCTGTAATACCAATTTTTTATGAGGCCCCGTAGAATCTGATCCCCCCAGCCCCCTTAAAAAGGGGGAGCAAGAATTCAAAGTCCCCCTTTTTAAGGGGGATTTAGGGGGATCCGGATATGTGCAACTTCACATTAAATTGCTGTAAAGCCCAGGATTTTTCGTAGCAACTGGGTTTCTTTGCATCAGCCCTATCATTGTCAATATACAATCCAAAATCTCCAATCAAACATCGACAATAAATCAACAACCTATTTCAGGGAAATGCAAAATATGAGCGCTCAGGAAACTCAATTAAAGCTAGAATTGGCAAAAGTTCAGCAACTTTATCGCAAAATGCAGGCAGATCGGAAAGCTTTGCAGCAGCAATTGAAAGAGTTTAAAACTCAGACAGGAAACTTTTCCGATGTCGTCGAGCAAGTCTTGCCTTCCGTAGTTTCAGTTTACGTGATGGATTGGGATACAGGAGAAGAAATTTCTTCCGGGAGCGGCTTTTTTGTATCTCCTGACGTAATTGTCACTAACTATCACGTTATCGAAGATATTGCCGATGAAGATTACTTCTACGAGGAAGATGAAGTCGAACAGGTTTTAGTGGAAACTTACGACGGAAAGTTGAGAATGGCAGAGGTGGTATTTACAGGTAATGCGGAAGAGGATTTAGCATTGCTGTTGATTACTGGTTTTATCATCGATCCGGCAACAGGGGAACAAGTGGAGTCTCCCGAAGAATATCCTCCCCTAGAATTGTCTTTTGATGTCAAAGTGGGCGATCGGGTAATTGCTGTGGGCAATCCTATGGGACAGTTTGCTGCAACTGTAACTCAAGGTATTATTAGTGCAATTCGCGAACCGGAAGAGTATGAGGTGGGCGAGGATGATGAGGATGAGATTGCCGAGGTGAAGGTGTTGCAAACGGATGCGGCGATTAATCCGGGAAATTCGGGCGGCCCGTTGATTAATATGGCCGGTCAAGTTGTTGGGGTGAACACGTGGGGATTGGAAGATGCTGATACTATTAATTTGGCGATCGCCTCCGTTGCATTGGATGACTTCTTGGCTGGATTTGAAGAAACTTTTGAGGGTGAACCTGATGAGGAATAGTCGCTAGTTGTCGGTAATCTGTGATTCGGGCGATCGCACTTTTTGTGAAAAGATGTGAAAAGGGCGATCGGCTCAAACGACGGTTCAAGCAAATAGTAGGTTTTCTGCGATCGTCTTAGGTTTTGGGAGAGATTTACCGTATCCCTGATATTCTTCAACTAAAAGATCTAATACTTTAATCGTACATAGCGATCGCCCTTCTCCCAAAAAAGCGATCGCCCTCCCATACATTCACAGCGATCGCCATTCCACACAAAAAAGCCGTCCTTCTAGCGATGAGTATTGGATATTTATTATGCAGCCTCGCTTAAAGTTCTGACACTCAAAACCTCATTAGACATCAACGGTTCAATTTGCGACTCAGCTAAGGTAATTACAGCTATAGTTTCACCTAAAGCATTAAAAACTTCAAGACTGTAGCCATCCTCATCGGGGTGGGGATGATGCTCAACAATAGTAGCAATATCTCCTCGACAGAGTTTGTACTTGGGTACATCTACTCGTAATGCTACTCTTTTAAACAAAGGAAATTTCATTTTATACCTCCTTATTGGGATATAGGGTGATAAACTTGGTTTTTTGCGAGGGAAACTCAGTCATCCAAATAGTTACTACTGGCAGACCTCTTCCGTTAGGGCCAGTTAATGTGCCACGAATTTCATACTTATTACCATAGCGCGTTTGTTCGGTTGGTGTTGCATCCCGAGGCAAAATTTGTTCTCTTAAGTCTTGTTCTAGTTGTTGCCAGTTATCTTGGGTGTAATTGGCTCGTGCAAGAAATAAAGATTTATCATCTTCTACTAAGAACTTGAGCAAATACTGAGTTATTTTTGCTTCAGCAATAATGGTATTATTAGGTAGTTTCATTAACTTAATTTTGTAATATTAGTACAAGCGATTTAAAATTATATCTTATTTAAAGAGCGATCGCCCTTCCCATCCAGAAAGGCGATCGCTCTTTTTTTGAAAGCGGATGAAAAGATCGATCGCGAATTAGAAGGGTAAAGGAATCGGAACAGGAACGCGATTACGAATTTCTTGTTGAACTCGTTGCTTAACTTCGTTTTTAAGGACGTTAGCAGCAATACTAGCAAATCCACTGTCTCCCGTAGCAGCTACATCAAATAAACATCCCTCTAGGCGATCGCTCGGTACTTCTGCTTTGCGACAAGCTTCTTCAGCCATTTGTACAGCTTGAGGAGCCAGCATTCGCAAGACAACAAAACCATTAGGAAAGGCATGATTTGTGAAACTATCTGTATTTTTTCCTGGGGGATAATCAAACAGAGATTCACTTGTGGAAATCCGCCAACTATCGCCAAATTGCTTGTGAATTGACTCTAAAAATAGTTCGGTAGCTTTGTCTAGTTGGATGGGAACGTACTGACTGACATTAAAGTTGTTTAATACTGACCGAGCAATGTTCATCGCTTCTTTATTTTCTGCAATAACACGACCATCTCGACTCATAAAGTCGTCTGAGGGGTTGCCGTTGAAGTTGCCGAGTAAACCTTCAAGTTGACCGCGATCTCTATCAGTTACAGCCGGGGTGATTTCCAGCATTGTAGAGCCTTTTCCTTCACCCCGAATGTGAAACATGGCTTGTTTGCCTGTAGGCCATTGAACCACCCAATCTAAATTACCTGTGCGGGTAATGCTACCGCCTCCGGGTAGGTTTTGTGTTCCTTGTAAGTCAACTGGTTTGCCGTCAATACGGAGGGGAATACTGGTTTGGTCATCGGGGAAACCATCGGCGTAAAGTGCGACTCTGGTATTACCGACTTTGATGGCGGCTGCGGTGTTAATGGCAGCAGTGTTAATGGCTTTGTAGGGGGCTTCTCGTACCTGAATTTCAAATTGCCGATTTTTCGATCGGGTGAGGACAAATTCGCCGATTGCGTGGTGATCGTACCTTTGTCCATCAAAGGTTGTGAGGTGTGGATCGCCCCAAGATGAGGCATTGACATAACGAATACCACTAGACAATGCCGCCATTTTAGCAGCATCATCTATAGGATTTTGCCTCTCTGACGGTTGTGGATTTGGCTGCGGTGGATTTTCTGCTGCATCAGCTTTGGAATTTGAAATAGTATCAAAAAGAGCAGCTAAGATAGGTGCAAAGAACGCAGCGAACCACTTAGGACTGTTATTGTTAATATCTTTAATCCAACCACTACCTTGTTCTAGTGTGTTTAGAGGAGCTTCTACCTCATTCAGCGCTCGATTACCCGATTGATTTTCTTTTCTTTGATTTTGCCTTGGGTCGCGCCCTTGCTGATTTTTTCGGTGTGGATTATGACCTTCAGTATATTGATCCACTCCTTGTGGGGCTTGTACTTTATTTGGATTTTGATTTGCTGGTGTCTGAGATTGCTTAGTGTTTATTTCAGTTATGTCTGTTAGCACCGTCTTATCAGTTACCAAAACCTTAAGACCGTCGCTTATTGTCTTTGTAACCCATCGAACTAATGGAATCCCCTGTGCTAATAAATAAAATTGATTTGTTGGTGATAGGCTAGGCACTTTAATTAATTGGTCACCTAGTTGCCTATATGTCTTGATGTTATTCGTATAATTTGCGTTTGCCAGTTCTAGTCCAAATTGATTAATTGTTTGCGTATATTGTTGTTTTTCATTGTTTTTGGTAGCTATTTTTATAAGGTTAAACATCGTGAAATAAATCGACTCTCCAGTTGCCTTATTTAAAATTTTGCCCCACATTGCTTGATTATCTGTACTTGGCAATATTTCAAAATTAAGATTTTCATAATCGGTTGTTAGTGATTTTTCTTGGGGTACATGAGTAGCTGAACTAGCTCGAAATTGATTGATATTACAATCTTTCTGACAGAGAGAAGAGACATATTCATTCCCGTTGTCATTAACCTGTATAAAATTTAAAGAAAACGGCTTACTGTCAGAGGGAGAGGCGTAGATCATAAATGCCCAGAGTCCAGTAAAAAGGTAGTTTTTGGATTGCGCTTGATTGGGCTGGGGAATACTGGGATTATCAAAATCAGGACGCACCGGCTGATTCGGCCCCGGATCTTGAGGAAACGGCGGCGCCTGCGGATTACTCCTAGACGGCACACTCGGTGCATCATCAAACTCCCCCGGAGCTCGCTGCACTAACCAATCCGAAATATTCCTTTCCACAGCAGGCGGAGTCGCCGCCACCACCCGATCGCCCGATCGAGCTAAATTCACCGTACAAACCGTCGAATTAAAACTAAAAACCGTACAAAGTGCCACCGACAAAGCCCGATTGACAAACGTACCCGGAGCCAACAAACCACCCATTAAAACCGCAAAAAAACTCACAATACCCAGAGCAATAAGACGAATCTGACGCATGATTTACCTCACTAAATAATCAAATGACTACTGAACAATAGTTACTATAGTGCCTAGCTTTACCTGAGAAAATAATTCCTCCGCATCCTGGCTATACATCCGCAAACAACCGTGAGAAATAGCCTGTCCCACGGTCTGTGGCTGGTTGGTGCTGTGAAAGCCATACCAAATTCGACCTTCAGCAGAAAACCCAATCCAGTAGCGGCCTAGTGGATTAGCCGGATTGTCGGCCGGAACAATTTGACCCGTCAATGGGTTCATCCAAATAGGGTCGCGTACCATCTGAACAACGCTAAAAGTTCCCGTCGGAGTTTCCCATCCAGAACGACCAATACCTAGAGGGTATTTCTTAACTTCAACTACACCCCGGTACACTGTGACTTGGCGACGGCTGAGACTGACCTCTAGGCGAGTTTTCTGATTAACTGGCGGTTGCAATTCAAGAGACTGGCGATTGCTAACCTGCGCCAACACAATAGGCTGATAGCTAACAATTAAGCCTGTAGCTGCTGTCCACAAAACTCCCCAACTAGAGAGTGACGTGAAAATCTTAAACATCTTGTACATCAGCACTACCAACCACCACAAATCAATTGAGAATTAGCAGCAAGGCGAGGCCAAGGCGCTTGCCGTTCCATTGTGAAGGGAATTGTCACTGTACTGTGACCTGGCTTGCCGTCCGAAAAGGCAATTTGACCTTTGATTTTGAAACCGCGATCGACAATATCAGCCGTTAATTTTCCATTACCAAATCGTAAAGGAATGCTGCTAGTAATTTGCTCTCCTAAGCGCTGTCCTTTACCTAAACCACTGCCATTTTGATGAAAATTAGAAATTGACAGGTTATCTCCATCCTCAGTAATTTTTACCATTGCAGTGTAAGGCGGCCCTCCCGAAAAAAATCCCGATTCAGGGTTATATCCAAAATCTGTAGCTGAACTAAATTTCCAGTTGCCAGTCACAGGACAAGTAACCCTTGCATTAGATGTTG
The DNA here is from genome assembly GCA_004293365.1 of Oscillatoriales cyanobacterium. GTDB lineage: Bacteria > Cyanobacteriota > Cyanobacteriia > Cyanobacteriales > Microcoleaceae > Microcoleus. The sequence continues at coordinate 49,667 of RDYN01000044.1, forward strand.
AGCGCGCTGGAGCGTTTGAATTTGGAGCGGGATTATCAAACTCAGGGCGAATAATATTAGGCCCTGGATTTTCAGGATACGGCGGTGCTTGTCCGTTGCCAGCAAAAGGCAACGTACTTGCTACTGTAACAAAAATAAAAATTCCCCAATTAATAAATCGAAATCGAATCAGACCCATAACTTACCTCACATATTGAGCTGTTAACATTACCGAAACAAGTCCAGAACCTTCAAGTAAATCAGAAGTGCGATCGCTCTCAATAAAAGCGATCGTCCTCACGCCCTAAAACGGCAAAATCCTCCGAATACCCCGTTGAATCACATCTTTAACAATATTTTTACCAAAATCTGAAAACCAACCCTTAGCTTCCCCAGGTTCTACCTTTTCCGCATCGACATTAGCTGGTGGCTTCTCATCTATTTTAAAAGCAGATTTTTCCATCCCCACCTGCGACATCATCCCCACAAAAGTATTAATCGGAATCGCCGAATTAAACCCAGTTTTCAACTCTTCTTGCCTTTCCCCCGCCTCATTTCTTACCGTACCAACCGTATCCCCTTGTCCGTGAATTCCAATCACTCGCCCGCTAACATCAAACACCGGTCCGCCGCTCATTCCCCGCCGCGTCACCGCGTCATAACGCATCGTATATCCTTGATCGTTACTCGATCGGGTATTGATAACTTGTCCGTTCGTAAACGCATATTCTCGTTCTGTTCCACCGCCAGCCGGTAAAGGATATCCCGAAATATAAACCCCAGATCCAATCGTTGCTTCATCGGAATTGCTAATCGGTGCAACGGAATATTCTTCGTTACTTTCAAAGATCACAACTGCTAAATCCGGCCCGCTCTCATTATTCCGAAAACCCTTGACATCCGTCACTTTATGCTCTTTTTCCTTAGAAGTCCGAATCATAAATTCAGTATTGGGGTTTTTCACGACATGATATGCTGTTAGCACTGTATAAGTCTTACCTTTTTTAGCAATAATTACTCCCGAACCGCTATCCCCCGGACTCAGAACATTATTGATTTGCACTGTAGTTGGTACTGCTATTTGAGCGACTTCTTTGGCAGTTTTTGCCAGGACGGGCTGGCTAATCATAATTGTTGCTACTGTTGCGGTTCCTGCTACAATGGCGGGAACATAATTAAACCGAGAAACTCCGAAATTCATAAATAACTCCGTTGATAATCTGAAACAAAATGTCAAATAACTTGCTCTAAAACTGTTAATCTTTGTCAGCGCCATTTTTTTGATGGCTGATTCATTCTTCCACAACCCGCCAGGGGTTTAAACCCCTGGCGGACTGTCGGGCTGTCGGTTTTCGAGCTGTCGGACTATACCTTTCTATAGCTTTGCGAGAATGAATCAACCCCTTAATAAGAGGAGCTTTGAGAAACTCGCGCATAACGCAAATAGGTACTAATCGGAATTCCCCAACTAGAATTAACCATGACTTCCAACATTGCTCCCGATGGTTCAGTTCCATCCTCAAAGGCATAAATTCCAAAATCAGGATCGCCGTTCTTCATCCGACCATTAATCCCAATTAAAAGCCCCCGATCGTTAAAAATTGGCCCGCCGCTCATCCCCACTGCAATATCATTTGTGTATCCCAAACGATATCCTTGAGCTAGGGATTTTGGCGGCAGGACCGATACAGCACCTTGGGTAAATTTAAATGCCCGAATTCCTTGCTCGAAAGTAGTAGTTAAACTGCGGCCCCGATACATCGGAAATCCGGCGGCAAATACGGGTTCTCCTACTGTTAGTAAATCGGTGCTAATTTGGGCGACTTGATAGATTGTGGAACTGCGAAATTGAACGATCGCCAAATCCGCATTTCCCAACTGTCTCGGAGCACCCAGCAGCCGATACCGCTCACCGTCGGGGGCGATCGCGGTATGCTGCTGGCTGAAACCGACAACGTGCCAATTTGTCAGCACCGTGTAGACTTGACCCTGCCGCTGGACGATCGCCCCGGAACCCGAAGCATCAGGCGTTAAAATACGTACCGCCGTTAACTTTGCCAACCTTTCAACACCGGCACTTTGAGCATCAGTAACGGGAGAATTTGCGCTAACTGGTTGGGCTATAACGCTGCAACTAGCTGGAAAAATACTCAGCACAACCGCACAAACTCCCGTCAGTCCCAGTCTTCGCAAATTCATCACCTTAAAGCTCCCGCGATCCGGCACCAGTGCTCGGTTGGGCGGGGGCTACTCGCGGTTGCCCTGATGCGGGTTTTGGCGCAGCTACGGGCGCGATCGTACTTCCCTCGTCCCCCAACCTGCCGCTGACATCAATGAACGGAATACTGTCCTTGCTTTCAGACAGAGAAGGCGCACCCGCTTGTCCCTCCCGCCAAGACAAAAGATTATTCAGTGTTTTCACTGCATCTTGATTCGGTTTCAGTGTAAATATCAATCCTTGGCAGCGGCCATTTACTTGGCTGGCAGTGCAAACCACTCGCTGTCCGTTCATTAGCCCTACAGTGATGAACTTAAGCTCTTTGTTACTGCGGAAAGTTTCCAGGCGACTGCTCACCTCGCGACAACGAGTCGCAGGATCGTAGCCAGCACCGGAGAAATCATTAGAAACCCACCGAATCCAAGGTTCTCGATTTCCCTGTGCGTTTTGATACATCGTGATCGGCACACCGCTTGAATTGTCGCACCAAAAACCGCGCTGTCCCGGTGCCGGTTGACTTTGAGCGGGTTTAGCGCTTAAAGATACGCTGCTGAGGGCGATCGCGATCGCCCCTACTGTCAAAGCAGTCATTGATTGCCATTTGCTCATGATTATTAACTTCTCTCAAAAAACTAATTATTTGCCAATACACAACAAGCCTGAAAAGTGACAAATGCGATCGCACCGATCGCCCTTGCCATTTCCCCAGCCCCGCGAAACTCACATCCGTCACAGACTAGGTTTTATGTCACCTATATTCAGTTGATTCAAACTTTAATGCTGTCAGCCCTCACAGCCGTACAGCCCAGATGCACTTTTAGGGTTGAAAAACCGTAAAATGATATTTTACATCATTCTCTTCTATCGATCAATACCTCAATGCAAAATTTTTATTAGCGATCGCCCTCGGTTGAAAAACCCCATTTATTTAGCAGATCCCGGTAAGGACACAGCAATGCCGCGTCGTTACAGATATCGCGTAAAATCTAGCTGTTAGCGTGTTTAACCTGACGGATTAGCCCAATAGCCCGATCGATGATCGCACTTTACGTTCTCGACTTCCACTCCTCAACATCTTCATCCGCAATCAAGTACCGATAATGAGTCGAACCCTTAACAGTTACCCGAATCAAATTTTTCTTCTCCCTCTCACTCTCAATAGTCACCTTTCCAAACCCTGTTTCTTCCCAAGTTTCCGACAGAATGTCCTCGATTTTATCAAAAACCCGATCAATCGGATTCTCCCTACTTTCTCGCCCTGATGACATATCTGTTTCCACCTTCTGATTTGACTTGGGTTTACTATTGCTGCCGCCTGCTTTGTCAGCCCGATCGCCCGCAGCATCCTTTGACACAAACCCCATAGCTTTTTCCTCCCCAAATTTCAGCCTCTATAGGTATTTAGGAAAAAGCCTTCTGTTTTTACCAGAAAGAATTGGTTGAAAGCCCGCCCGTCGGAGCGGGAGAAATTAAAATCAGACTATTCATTACCCCAATCCTCTTCCTTCTAGGTAGAGGTCGCTCTCAAACTGTCAACTGTCAACTGTTGAAGCATATTGGCAAGTTTTGCAACAATAATTTACAGCATCGCCCCCAGCGCCATTCATACATAGTCAGGTACAATACGTGCGATCGCAATCAGTACGTCCGCCATTAGCAATTCCCAGTATTTGTATCGGAATTATCAAAACATATCTTATCTACCAGAAACTCCATACTTCCTACCTCTAAGGTCGATTTGAGACTAGAGATTTGAGACAAGAAATTTGAGATTTCCTTCACAGCCTCTACTAAATGCTTGAACCGAGCACTAAAAAAATTGCTTAACCATCGACAATAGAGATTTATACTTGTTTTTTGGACGGCACGTTAACATTGTGTCCCTCGCCATTTAAACTTGATCTAGCCTAACTATCCCAAGGAACACAAAAAAATAATGCGAATTTTATTTGTATCCGCCGAAGCAGCACCCCTAGCCAAAGTGGGCGGTATGGGCGATGTCGTCGGCGCTTTGCCTAAATTTCTGCGCCGCATGGGTCACGATGTCCGCATCTTCATGCCCTACTACGGCTTCGTCCCCGACAAAATGGACGTTCCCAAAAAACCTGTTTGGAATGGGGCGGCCATGTTCCAAAGCTTCTCCGTCTTTGAAACTCTTTTGCCGGGAACCGATGTACCTTTATACTTATTGCAACATCCATCTTTCTTACCACGCCGGGTTTACGGCGGCGTAGATGAAGATTGGCGGTTCACTTTCTTTGCCAATGCTGCCGCTGAATTTGCCTGGAATCACTGGAAACCACAAATTATGCACTGTCACGACTGGCATACGGGGATGATACCTGTTTGGATGAAGCAAGACCCCGATATCAGCACAGTTTTTACTATTCACAATTTAGCTTATCAAGGGCCGTGGCGCTGGCGTTTGGATCAGATGACTTGGTGCCCTTGGTATATGCAAGGTCACAATACAATGGCTGCGGCTGTACAGTTTGCCGATCGCGTAAATACAGTTTCGCCCACCTACGCCGAACAAATCAAAACCCCAGCCTATGGGGAAACTTTGGAAGGTTTGCTATCTTTCCTCGGCGGCAAAGTATCAGGTATTTTGAACGGAATTGATACAGAATCTTACAACCCAGAAACTGACAAGTACCTCCACCAACAATTCAGTGTTGATACTATTGACAAGCGCCCAGTTAACAAAATTGCGCTGCAAGAAGAAGTCGGTTTGGAAGTGAATAAAAATGCCCTGTTAATCGGCATGGTGACGCGGCTAGTAGAACAGAAGGGATTGGATTTGATCATTCAAATGCTCGATCGCTTCATGGCCTATACCGACGCTCAGTTTATTGTACTCGGAACGGGCGATCGCTACTACGAAACCCAACTCTGGCAAATGACAGCCCGCTATCCCGGTCGGATGTCCACCCAATTACTCTACAACGACGCCCTCTCCCGGCGCATTTACGCAGGCTGCGACACCTTCCTGATGCCCAGCCGTTTCGAGCCCTGCGGCATCAGCCAAATGCTCGCCCTCCGCTACGGCTGCGTTCCAATGGTGCGCCGCACCGGCGGTTTAGTCGATACAGTATCTCACAACGACCCGATTAATGATACTGGCACAGGTTACTGCTTCGATCGCTACGAGCCCCTCGACTTGTTCACCTGCATGATCCGAACATGGGAAGGCTTCCGCTACAAAGATAAGTGGAAAGAACTGCAAAAGCGCGGCATGAAAGAAGATTTTGGCTGGGATATTTCTGCCAAGAAATACATCAACTTGTACAGCGATATTTTGGGAATCTCACCAGACGAAATAGCACCGGAACCGGAACCAGAATTGAGCGTTGGCAAGGGTTAATTGGTAATTGCTACGGTACTATCCAAAAATTGGCTTTGCAACACTATTTGTAGCGGTAAGGTGCGCAGTGCGCACCCTACTTTCTTACCATCAGTAGCGGTAAGGTGCGCAGTGCGCACCCTACTTTCTTACCATCAGTAGCGGTAAGGTGCGCAGTGCGCACCCTACTTTCTTACCATCTCGCAATGACATCATATAAATTCGCACCTCGAACCTAAAAATTCATCCGTTAAATCCGTTACAGAATCCGTTGCCGAACTTCTCCTCAATTAATCAACAAACAAATCCAAAGGTAAATGACCGTAAGTCCCGCTAACTCCACCTTCCTCAGCCGATTGACACGACACTAAAACTCCCCGATAAGTTCCAGGATAGCCATCAACATAATAGGAACCCTTCAAAGTATTAAACTTAATATAAACAGAACCAGCAAAGGTCGAGACAGCATTTCGATCTAAAACAGCTTGATATCCCAAAGCCTTCAAATAACTTTCTAAAGCGAAAAAACCCTCATCCGTCGAAGCAGCGCACACTCCCAGCATTTGGTAATCCGACAAACTTGCTACCAGCAAAATCGCTTCGCGCAGCGCCTGTTTTTCCAGCGGCGACGCTACAGATTGCATATCCAGACAAGTAAAATCCTTGAGGATTTGCTGTGCTGCTTCAACAGTTAGGGTAGTCTGGTTTTGAGTAGACATGAATTGCTCTGATATTTCCCAAAAGTACGATCGACCTTCGGGTACCCGCCAACGGATTTTCTGCCATTGCAACCCTCGATCGACGGCCGTAACACTCGCGCCAGCCCCGATTATAGCGCATTGTGGGATGTCGGAATCATTTTGGGCGATCGGTCTACTGCACCGCAGACTCTACCGAGATTCCAAAGAAATATCAAAAAAAATGTCAAGTTAGCTGAATTTGCCGCTATTAATGGTAGAGGTGAAAAGCACGCAAATTGGTAAAGAAAGTATGAGATTCGAGCAATTGCTAGAAAACATAAAATTCCTGAAGATTTTTCTTTTAAGGCTGCTACACAAAGCCAAATGGATTTACTTATTGCTGATATTTGCGATCGCTATAGGTATTTCTGGCTGGACAGTAGAATCTAATTTCATCAGAATCCCTATAATCGGCTTTCACGATATTGTAGATACTCAAAATCCCGCAGAATTGCCACCGCAACGGCTTGCTTTTTCCATTGACTACACCAAACAAGATTTGTCAGTATTTTTAGAATATCTAATTAAAGAAAACTATTGGTTGTTATCATCTCAAGACTTGTACGTATACTTTATCGAAAAGTCACAGCCAATACCAGCTCAAAAAATTGGTCAAAAACCGATAATGATCGCCTTTGACGACGGGTATAAAGGGGTTCATGAAAATGCACTTCCAGTTTTAGAAAAACTGGCACTGGCTCACAACAAAAAAGGCAAATTTGTGTTATTTGTCAACCCGCACTTTTTAGGCGTTGACATGGGTAGAGATTTTTTACCGCACACTACTTGCAATGATTTAAGAGACGGATACAAAAAAGGTTTTTATGATGTTCAGTCTCACGGCTTTACTCACAAGAACTTAACTCAAATTAACGGACAAGAATTAGAATTTGAAATTGCTAAATCTAAGTTATAGTTGAGAAAATGTATGGGAGATTTAGACAAAAATAAAGTGATCGGCGCTCACATCGCCTATCCCTACGGCGCATCAGACTGGGAAGTAGAACAGATTTTGCCTAAATATCATTTAACAGGATTTTTGTACAACGATCGTTTATTTAGAGTCAACCGACTGGAAAATAACTACCGAATCTCTCGCATCACTGTCGATAAAAATACCTCGCCGAGAGCTTTAATTCGGATAGCGAAAAGAGCTTCTACTCTGAGAAAAAAAGACTAGCTTTAGGCACAAAATAAAACTTGTTTGTAGTAAGGACTTTAGTCCTTATTCACTATAGATAGGAGCCGGGAATCAACACCTTAATTACCGGTTTTTTTTTACCTGGATTAAAGGTGTTGATGCAGTATTTCGTAAAAAAACAGGTTTCTGAATCTTGGACAGCGAGAGAGATGACTGAAGTCTTCACTACAAACTTTAGCAGACCAATATTACCATTTATTGTTAATTATTTTAACCTGTTCGATAAATTCTGCACCTTTCTCAGGATTTACCATTGCTACAAAGTTAGCAAAACCTTGAATGGATGCTAAAACATCAGCCGAATCCCCCCACCGCTTCCCCTCCGGCCCGTCTTTCTCGATTTGAAATAAAGCAGCGCGGAAGCGTTTTAACACTTTCTTAGAAATACTGAGTTGTTCGTTAACAACAATTCCCGTAACTTCTTGTTGCCGATTTTTCCGCAAGATTCGAGTTTTTTCTTGATTAATTATAAATCCTTCATGGGCGACGATCGCCTCCGTGCGCCTGAGTACGTTACAAATGTTTTGCAAGCAGTCTCCCGATGCCGAAAATGTTAAATCATCGGCGTAGCGAGTGTAAACAAATCCCAATTCCTCAGCCATTTGAGTTAAGCGCTTATCTAGGCAGCGGCACAGCAAATTCGTAATAGCTGGACTTGCGGGAGAACCTTGGGGCAAATGGCGTTCTGTAACTGCGACAAAGTAGGTTTTGCCGTCTAATTCCAATTCTTCAATCTCCGGTTCCGTACACAGCAATCCGAAAATTGTGGCCGCAGCTTCAGAATAACCAAAAGATTGAAAAAGCCCCTTAACTCGCTTGTAAGAAATTGAGGGGAAAAAGTCTTTTAGGTCGAAGTTGATAATAACTTCCGCACCTACATGAGGTTGAGCGTTTGTGACAATTGAATGGTGCGATCGAAAACCGTGGGCGGCGCCGTGCAATTCGAGTTTTTCGAGAATGTTGGCAAGTATCCAGTGCTGTGCTTTTTTGAGGCGGGGCATCGGCGCGGAAATGTGTCTTTCTCCCCCAGTTTTTTTAGGTATTTTAAACCGGATGTAGTGGGAAACATGGGAGGTTTTGCGGGAAAAAACGAGAAACCGCAACTGTCCGATGCTGATGTCCATCGCCGCCGCTATTTCTGCTGCTGTATTGCAAAGCGGCAACTGATAGCTTTGCAGGCGTTCTTCGTTGCAGTTGGTGTTATTAAGTCCCCCCGATACACCGTCGCCGAGATAGCCAATTTCTTGCTGTTTTTTTTGCTGCCAATTTTCGGCGCGTTCTTGCCTTTCTCTTTCCCGGCGTTCCTTAGTTTCCTGCTGTTTGCGGCGCGATTCAGCAAGCCGCTGTTTCAGCATTTCCTTGCGGAGTGCTTGCTCGTTTTGCAGCCGCGAACTTTCCCGCCGCAGTTCGTCGAGTTCTCGCCGAATTTCCCCGATCCGGCGAATTTCGTCGGCCGGATCTTGGGGAATTTCGCCTTGTGCGGGCCAGAAACCGAGGCGGATCATTTCTTCGAGAATGAATTCTTGTTTGCTGGTAGAACGAATGCGATCGTACAATTCTTGGCGAGTGCGCGGCTGGTCAGTCATATCGATTTTAAATTCTGGATTTTAGATTTTAGATGGTGAGAGATTTGGGATTTGGGATTTGGGATTTGGGGTTGCGAGCGATAGTTTTGATCTATCTTTTCAAGTTTAGATCGGTCCGCGTTTTTTCAGCCTAGCTAGTGCATCTTCTGCTGCATTTTTTTCAGCATCTTTTTTACTTTTGCCTTTACCTTCTCCATAGAGTTTCTCTGCAACATACACTTTAGCGAGAAATTCCGGCGCGTGCGGCGGTGTTCCTTGTACCTGAACTGTCGCATATTTGGGCGGAGTTGTGTCGCCGTTGGTCTGCACCCACTCCTGAAAGCGGTTTTTCGAGTCTACAGTCGATCGAGTTTCCACCACATTTTCGGGAACCGAATCAAACAGTTTCCACACAAAACTGCGAACTTTGTCCATATCTTGCGTGTCGAGATAGTAAGCGCCAACGAAGGCTTCAAAAGTGCTGCTGAGCAAATTAGGATTAGTAATCCCACCTTCTCGCAAAGCTCCTTTCCCGAGTCGCATTTTTAAGTCTAAACTGATTTCGGTAGCAAATCTGGCTAATTGTTTTTCATCTACCAATGCAGAACGCCGGCGAGTAAGTTGGTCTTCTCCCATTTCGGGATGGCGCTGGTAGAGATATTCGCCGCTGAGAAAAGTCAGCAAAGCATCGCCTAGAAATTCTAAGCGTTCGTTGTCTTCTTCGCGGAATGTGGGGTTTTCGTTGACGTAGGAACGGTGGGTGAGCGCTTGGCGCAGCAGTTTGTCATTGTTGAATTCGGGAAGGGTCATTTGTATCTCTTTTGTGGGATTAGTTAATGGCATTGAAGTTTGGTAATTGTTATTTTGCTTTGAATTTAGTGTGGTTCTTTGGGCGGACATGAAAGAGCCGCAGATGGCGGTTGGTTTGGAGAATCTAGTTTATCAAATAAACAGGATTTTTGCTATCTGCGGTTAGGTTAATTTGAACGGATATTTTGCGTTTTTGCCGTTAGTCCGCCAGGGCGTTTTTGCCGTTAGTCCGCCAGGGCGTTTTTGCCGTTAGTCCGCCAGGGGTTTAAACCCCTGGCTCATAGCGAAAGTCCTCTAAAGAGGACTGAAGATTGTATTTTTTACGCTGTCTTCAGTCGGTTTTAACCGACTTTAGCTATTAGCCAGGGAATTAATTCCCTGGCGGGCCGTGCGACTTTATGCAGATATTTGGTCTGCTTCTATTACAAATAATTGCTGATCCTGCGATCGGATTTTTCCATCTTTCACAGCAGTTTCAACAAACTCGCTAAAGCGTGAAAATGTTTTTCCCTGATGTTTGCAGACAGAAGTTACTCCCTGATACTTGGGGAAAAGGTTACGCATTAGATTGCCAATGCAGCTAAACGATGTGCGCTGACCTTTTTTGGATGCTGTTTGAATCGCAGCAATCATACACTCGATCGCTTCGCTGTAAGTGAGATGAGGCGGACTATTTTCAATCTGCTGCTGAGTATTCGATGCTACCAAGCTAGACAATTCGTCTACATCATGAAAATTGTCCTCACCAACAAGGTTAATCACTTTTTGGCTGGTACTTTTGCGCCGTGCAAAAACGATGACTTTTTTACCCGCAGCAATCAAAATGGCGATTAAACCAGCAAAGTCCCTATCTCCTAATACCAGGATAACTATCTCAGGAGGAGTCTTAATTGCAAATAGTTTAGTACAACCAAACACCAATGCTTTGTCTGCACTATCTTCGCCTGGATCGGGGACATCAAGGCCTTGAAAACCCAGCTTTTCTAGGTTATCTTTGGCGATAACTTGATTTGGGGACTGCGAGTTATAGTAAAGTTTTCGCCAATTTAAACGCCCTTTTGATGTGGCAAAATCCAGCAGTAATTCAGCTTGCCATTGCTTTAAGGAGACGTTCTGAATATCCAAAAGTATAGCAACTCGCTGAGACTTGCTTGTTTGTTTGTCGGTGGTTCGATGAGTAGGATTCATTTTAGTACATCCAGATTTGTAAGTTTGCTTGACGGCGTTTAAATCACGCATCTGGCGCACAAGAAGCATTGAAGAGAGGATTTCCGTTTTGGAAATTCCCCAATCTAACAACTCTCTGGGCCAGTAACTTTTTTTAAGTGTTACTGGGGGGTGGGTCTAAAGTTGCAGAACCCGCAGGAGTTCTGGTTACGACCGATCGAGCAGTCAAGCGTGAGAATGGATACACAGCCAAACATTCAATTAAAAATCTGAAGGTTTAGCTCATTTTTTAACAAAATCTCTAGCTGTCCATCCAGTCTCACGATTGACGACTCGATCGGTCGTAACCAGAACTCCTGCGGCTGCAACAACATCCCACAGCTTTGCGCTTTTGGATGCCGATTTCTCAGCCTGCATTCAGCATAAGCACTAACCTGTATCGGTGTCAAGTAGTTTTTTGATTTAATTTATTTATGCTTTTATTACCAATAAAAAAATCGCGCGCCGCCACTGGTTGCCCCTTCGTAAACCCCCTAGGACTAGACTGCTCAACTCCAGCGGGGCCAGGTACTGTTGGTCGTTGGCTTCACAGAAGCCACACCGCAACACCAACAGTACCTGAAGCCCCGCACAGTCAAGAGCAGGCTAGTGATGCTTGTCTCGACTAAGCGCAAGGACGGCGATCCACCGCCCGGATTGCAAGGCTGTTTACCAATTTAAATGCGCGATTTATTAAGTTATTGACGCTGGTTATTGACACTGACGTGCGTGTTGCATTCGCAGCGCTAAAATGTGTTCGCAAGGGCCTTTGTACAGCTTGTTTTGCTGGTGCCAATTACAAGTACATTCTGCCTCAATCATACGCTCGTCTGCATCAATTGTCAAGTGCGGATTCAAAGTTTTTTCCCGGTCTGTGACACTGCCTCGCACAGTGAATGCGCCGGAAGAATCGCTGGTAAAATCCGTCACTTGTACCGCATTTTCACTCAAGAATCCAGTTGCTTTTGATTCTCTTTCGTTGGCAAATCTCAAACGTTCTAGCGGTAAAGGTTCTCGGCTCAATTCCCGCACTCGATAAACCTGTTTGTTCAAATCGTAAATTGCCCTTCCCGCTTGCGTGTAGGCACTCAATGCACCCAACACCGACGCCCGATTTAACTTCAGTCTTGTTGCCAAACTATCAGCAGTTTCTACCCAATTTTCTTTGAGCGCATCAAAGATTAATTGCTGCGTCCAAGCATCAACATCGGCGCGGGGTGCCATTAAATCAAAGTTGCCGGATTGCGACCAATCATTGGCACTCCATCCCGACAATCCTAGGGTAAATGACATATCGCCCAAATCGGCAACGTAAAAAGAAGGCATTCCCGTTCCTAACAGGTGAACTGTGAATTTGTTGGCGACGGGAATCAGTCTTTCGAGAATGTGAAGGCGGCGCCTTCCCCAAACGCGAATTTGTTGCTCTTGGGAACCAGTATAGATCGATCGCGCGCAAACAACTTCCGTACCCCAAGGATCGAAAATCACCCGCACCGGTTCCCCCGGCTTCAGGATGTAGCGCATACTGCGCGGGCCTTGCTTCTCCTTGTGGCGGCGCAGGATAAAACAAATATTGTGGATGTCCATCGGGTGCAAATCAAACCGTACCGCCGGCAAAGACATCGCCGAACTAACTTGCAAAAATCCTCTCACCCAACTGTCGGGTAAGTCAATTTTAACTTCTTTAAAAGTCTCCTCATTCACAGTCTGAACTTCAAAACCGGACGGATCTACTTGCAGGGAAGTTGTCTTGTAACTGCGGATTTTTTGAAATTCATCGTAAAGCGCGGCTGAGTAGTCGATGTTAGTCGTGCCGCAAGCAAATTCGCTGATATTTTTAAACACTTCGTAGCTGGCACCGAGGCGGCCGTAACTCGATTCATCTTGACTGAAACACTCGAAAAATACCTCGTCTGGATGCACTGTAATTACTGGATCGAGGACAAACCAAGCATCGCGGTCTTTTTGATAAAGGTAGTCGAAGTATTGCCTTTGGGCTTGATAAAAAGGTGCTAAGCGTTGGGAGTGACGTTGAGTTAAATCGTTTAACTCAGATTGCAATGGCTGAATTTTTTGGGCTAAGTTTTGTTGGCGGGAGGCGATGAGTTGCCAGTCGATTTCCTGCTGTTGGGCGGCCCATTCTTTATAGGCTGTTTTGTCTTTGGGTTTGAAGCGCATATCGGAAACGACGACATCGTGCAAGGCGCTAATTGCTTCGCGGAAGGCAACGTTTTGGCGCAATTCTCCGATAAAATAGGTGGGCGGACGTTTGGTGTCTGGGGAGAAGGACATTTGAGTATTGCCGCCGCTTTCTGTGACTCCGGTGCTGCCTTTGTAAGAGTAGTTGAATTCCATAATATTTGTTAGTATTTGATTGTGAGTTTTGAATGGCGATCGAATATTTCATACCGCCAGCAATGTTTTTCCAAATATCTGAGGTTCTGGCAGAGGTTTGCCATCTTCTACGCATGACTCAATCAAAAGTTCTAAAACTTCTCTAGCATTTTTGAGTGCTTCTTCATAGCTATTTCCGTGAGTGTGACAAAACTCTCCCCATTCTGGAAGGCTGACGACAAAACAGTCATCTGCGATCGACCATTGGATAATTACAGTATAGCGACTATTCACTGTTATTCTTCCTCCCGTTCTGTTTCTAGTTCCTGTACTTTTTTTATCGCATTAGCGGCGTCTTTTTCCTGGTAAGGTTTGGCATCATCTCCTTCTTTTCCCGATAGAGTTAAAGCACCTGGAATCAGGGGATGATACCATTTTGTATGGCTTCCCTTGCCTGAGCGGAAGGTAAATCCTGCTTTCAGCAGCATACTTTTTATTTCTCTAATTTTTTTTGGCATAATTTACTATCGCCCTTAACTATCCTAACAAATCACCGCCGAGACAAACGACTATTTTTATATAAAGAGAATTACGGTGCGTGACATCAGAGATTTTCTACACTGCGCCCAAATCTCATCAAAGTCACGCACCCTACAGCGAAAAATTTTTGATAGATAGACCAACCGCAGATTCAGGCAGATTAACACAGATTAACGCAGATAATTTGGACGATCGCATTAAGTCCTCACCTCAACCACAGGCTTTACCTGAATTGGCAAATCTATCTGAGGATAACTCCGGCGAATTTTCAGCATTGTCTCGATGGCGGCTGCTTTATCTCCCAGGGCGATCGTAGCAGACTGCCTGGTTAAAATATCCGCGACAATCCTCGCCGCCGCCTCACTCTTTTGTGCTTCCGCATCCAGAAAAGCAAAAACCCGCTTTTTCGCAACTCTCCCCTGATTCACCCGCGACAAAACGGCGACAAAAAATGGTGCCAATTCCCGAAGTCTCTCGGGATTGCTTGCAGCGTAACCCTCCAAATAATTCGTCGCAAACAACTGCATATCCGCTGACGGATGTTCGCTAAACTTCAGCAAATAATCTTGTCCGGACTCATCCTGAAAATAGCGAATCACCAAATCTCTGCCGAATTGCCGCACGTCTTCCCGAATGCTGTCGCACAGGCTAACCATGATTTCGGGAGTCCAATCTTCATCAGTCAATTCCGTGCGAAAAATCCTCGCTGCAAATTCCCGCGAATCATCCCACTTAGCCTCCAGCAGTCGCACGGCTGACAGCATTTCTTGAGAATTTGTGCGAATCGCATCTAGCTTTTGCAAAAACATTTGCCGCGCCGCTTCCCGCACGGATAAAATCTCGTGACTTGCCAGTTTAACTATCTCAATTGTATCAAAATCAGCCGCCCAATTCGCGCAATTTTCAACCATCACAAGTCCGCCTAATTCCTGCGCGACAGCAGACTTAGCTTTCAGCAGCAGCCAAGTCTTGTCCTTGTCCATCGCAGCCATCCACCCCGGAATATCTTCCCGCAGTAAATTCAGCAAATAACCGTGTACTCCTTCCTGTCTTTCCGGCATCACCAACACATCAATCAATTCGCCAGCAACCAGCGCTGCAAATTCTGGATATTCTGCCGCCAAACGCCGAATTACTGGTTTAATAGAATTGCGGATATCTGGCAAAGTATTGAGGGCAATTCCTACTATCAAAGTTCTCGGAGAATTTGTTAGCGATTCGTCAGGCAATTGACCGAATAACCTGATGCCAATTCCTCGAATTTGTTCGTAGGGCGATGCAATTAGGGATTCGATTAATTCAGGCGGCAAATCAGCGGCGGCGATTTCGTGATTCACCAAGATTCTCGCCCCCAATTCCTGAACTTCCGGCAGTGGGTGTCTCAGTAAATCGAGGACAACTCCCAATCCTATGTTCCGCAGTTGCGGCGTAAAGTTGAGCAGGAGCGTGTCGGCGATGTCTTTTGCTACAATTGAGGTATGAGTCGGAATGAATTCTGTTGGTTGAAATGTTAATAAATGGGCAATTAGTTTGCCAATTAGTACCCTGACTGTTGCAGACTCCAGAATTGATGAGTTGAGAAACCTGCGGGCAAATTGCCTGGTGTCTGCGTACAAACTGGTGACTAAACCAACTATTAGTTCTGTATCTGATAAAATGCGATCGCGCTGTTCGTCAATCCAGTCAAAAGCCTGGGTTCTTGCTGGCAAAAATATGCAGTTAACCAGCGCTACAATCACTTCGCGGTGGGCTAGATATCTGTGATATCCGTTTTCGACTGCCAAATTGAAACCCAATTCTGCTGTAACTTCGTAAGGTGCAGCAATAAGCTTGATTGCGGTGTCAGCATCTATCCCAGCCAAAAATTGCGGGCAAGCTTTCAGGGCTTTTACAGCGAAATGGTGAACCGGGCGGCAGTTGCTTTCTAACAATAATTGCAACAGCGCATCGGGATGTTGTTCCCAAAGTTCGGGAAAAGCTTCCTCTCGCGCTGAGGGTTCCGCATCTCCGGGTTTGTAACCTTCTTTGCAGCGCCACGCTGCGGAATTGTGCTTGTAAACATAGCGCGGGCTGTTTTCGTAGAGAATGCGATTAAAGGTTAAATAACCGGCAAAAACATCCCATGCAGCAGTGCCGGACTCAAATCGAGTCCAGTTAGATCGATTCCATTGATAATAAGTGCTCTGCAAAACTGCTTTGGCATCACTATCAACGTATTGCAGCAAAATGCTGACAGCCATTTTTACATAATCAGCATCCCCTGATTCACCTAATTGTTTGAGAGTCCGCCATACCCGCCGCAGCAAATACTCCCGAGTATTGCTGCTGTAGGCAATTCTGGCGTTGGGACTCTGCATTTCATTTAGTAATTTATTGGTTTTAACTTCTTTGTATTCGTTGGTTTTCTTGTTATATTTCCACTCAGAGTTACTCAAGTAAGCGTAATCATCGCCGGGAATACGAACGCCGAGGTAGTTGCGGCGGTACATGGCTTTTTCGTCTTCAAAGCGGCGGGCGAGAATGGCAAATACTTCGGCATCGCGACGGTATTCAGCCATTTTGAAGATGTGGCGAATTTGTTTGAAATAATTCGGTTTCAGCGGTGCGGTTTTTAGGATATCTAGTAAGACCGATCGCGCGCAACGACTATCAATCTGATAAAGTCTGTCTAGAACCGCAAAACGACTGCTATCTTCGCTGTCGAGATAAATTTTCAATGCGGCAGAAAATGCTTCAGTGTTGTCGTTTGCAACTAATTCGCGCAAGTGTGACGGCAACAATTCTATTATTTCAGCTTGCAAGTGCGATCGCCCATCCTCATCCGCCAACTTCAGCAATCCTTCAAAAGCAATTCTCCTCACAAACTCCGCAGTCGCAGGATTCCGATACAGCCGAGTCAGCGCCTCCACAGCGCCCCCGCCGCCGCACCAACCCAAACTCCAAGCAATACAGTAGTCTCGCAGCGGTTCTCCCGTGCCGATGAGAGCAATCAGTCCCGGCCCGGCTTCGGCAATTTTCAGTTCCCCAGCGCGCCAAATAGCCCGTTCCAGAGGCCATTTAGGATTGCCCCCGCCGGCGATGCGGTTCAAAATAGCTTGTTGGCGCGTCTGGGCGCGAGGAAGTTCTGGCGCGGGTGCGACATCAGCGCTGGCTGCTTCCTGATAGCCTTTCTTCACTTTTTCAGCGACTAGCTTGTCGAAAACTTTCTCTGCTTGGGCTAAGGGCACTGGTGTATCGGTTTTTGTGCCTTCCTTGAGATTTGCGCCGCGCCGTCCGTAGCGAAAGTTGACCGAGTAGAGGTTTTCGCCGGCCTGACACAAATCCACTTCGTATACTTTATCCGATCGACCGTCCTGAAAATAAAGAGCCGTCCGCTTAATCAGTTTCATTGCAGTTTGTCACCATCGCCCTTGCTTGTCGGGGCGAGTCCGCGTGCCCCATTCTAACATCCCGCAGACGATCTAGCGTGCAAACTCCCCCCTCTCCCCTCTCCCATTCTCCCCTCTCCCCCTAGGCCCCGATGAACCTATCGGGGCCATTTGAAAAATAAATGTAAAAATATGTTGCAATGTTTCTATTCTTGTGTTAAGTTTAGTTACATAAGGTTGAAATACAACGAGGTTTATGGTCATGGAAAACAAAGACGCAAAAGTAGGCTTCACCGAGTTCGCTGAAACCTGGAACGGCCGTTTGGCAATGCTGGGCTTCGTTATAGGCTTAGCTACCGAATTCCTCACCGGTCAAGGCATTCTCTCTCAAATCGGTTTGATGTAATCAGCTTAACTCCATACAATAGCTGTAATTTGTGGCGATCGACCCCTTTACAAGTGCGATCGCCCGCCCGCTAATAAGTCCCTTCACTCACAGTGAAGGGACTTTTGCATTTTTTATTAAAAAGTTAAACCGATGGCACAATCAAAAAACTTTTTCGTCTCAATATTTATCGTCAGTCAAAATCCAGCTTTCCTAAGCACCTACTGAATCCAAAATTCTCACTTTAGGAGTCAAAGCCGGAAGCTTCACCAAGCCGTCCCGTTTGTGAGTCCGGAGGTTGTTACTTAAAATCATCTCCGACAGATCCGGCATTTCCTGCCAGCAGCGGGAGCAGAACCAATAAACGCGATTGTGGCGAGCGTGGCGTAACAATTGAGAGGAGCAACAAGGGCAACTATTCATGATATTTTAAACCTTCTTTAAGATATGGATCGATAACCAATTCATTACAGAGATTGATGAATGCCGCTGCATCTCAACTCCAGACACAACAATACAAAAGCTCTTTTCACTCCAAACTTTGAGCGTCTGACAAGTAGCGCTTTTGGAGGCCCAACAGCAACACCACAATCAGAACCTGAACGCTCCAAGGGGCCCAAGAGAAACCCCAAATAAAACAACCCAGTCCGGCGAAAGCCACAAGGACAAAAATATCTTGAGAGGTTTGCCAGTAAATCCAGACGGCCGCCAGAGAAACTATCAGTAGCAAAATGTAAGCTGAGGGCATAGTCGTCTTCTCCCAAGGTTTCGGCCAACAGTCAGGATCGATCCCTGACGATGTGCTTAAATTAAAACTTAAACCTGAAGAACTTATGAAGATAAGCAAGTTGTTACAAAAAAAAATATAATTCTGCCCGATTATATTCAGCATAAAAACCGAGCAGAAATAATTTTTTTTTGTTATAGATTTCACAAATTTCAAGGCGCGCGATCCTCTTCGAGGGCTGCGCTAACGACCTATGCTTCCTGCCAGCCCAGAGCTTGGGCCACCTGAGCCGCCAAAGACATCGGTTCAAAAGGCTTCGCAATCACACTCACGACTCCCAAATCCGCGAACATCCGCCTGTCGCTAGCGAGAGCCTTAGCGGTCAATAAAATGACCGGAATGTGCTGCGTAGCATGATTAGCTTGTAGCTGTTGAAAAGTAGTAGGCCCGTCTTGGTCGGGCATCATCACGTCCAAGAGAATAGCATCAGGCTGTTCGGCAAGAGCCTTAGCCACACCCTCGCGGCCAGAACTTGCGGTCAGGACTTCCCAGCCCCCCACCACCTCAAGACTGACTTGAGCCACTTCCCGAATATCTTCCGCATCGTCAATCACCAAAATGCGTTTGGCCGTCAAAATTAACATCTTTTTTAGCAATGAGAACTGATCCCAGACTAGAGGCGAAATGTGAATATTTTGTAAAGCAAACTGTTTTGCCCGATCGGACTTTACACTAAATTTTCAAAACTGTACAGAAGAAGTCATCAGTCATCAGTCATCAGTCATCAGTCATCAGTCATCAGTCATCAGTCATCGGTCATCGGTCATCGGTCATCGGTCATCGGTCATCGGTCATCGGTCATCGGTCATCAGGAAGAAGGAAAGCTTTCCTTCTTGCTCGCGAGAGAAGCAATCTACCGCAAGGGTTTCAGCAATTAAGAACGTCCTAACCGCCTTGGCCATCGCGAGCGGAGTCCCCAAAAATCCGCTTTTCGACCTCACATCGCGATTTTTGCTTTTTTCTGCCTGTAGAGCCCTCTTTGGCAAAAATTACAGTCCCGGACTCACTCGCGACTCCTCGAAACGGTTTTTTTTTAGGGTTTCAGCAGGCTGCAACGAAGTATTTAGGTAAAAAAGCCGGTTTCTGCATCCATGAGGGATTGAAAATTTTTGCATTAATATCTTTTCATGACTAATGCAGAATGCAATCTACCTATTGGCGAATATCGTCTGTCTAATACATATATAGCCTTTCTCAGAAAGATGAGGTATGGCTGACAGCTTATATAACCACTAAACCAAGAGGGCCCAAGCCCAACTACGTCCGCGAACCTTTCTGAGAAGTGCTATAGCAGTTCTCAAAAAAGTCAGGTATGCCCCATGCCCTATGCCCCATTCCCCATTCCCCATGCCCTATGCCCTATGCCCTCCCTTAACTTTCTCCCTCCCCCATAACTGGCAGACTTAA
The DNA here is from genome assembly GCA_004293365.1 of Oscillatoriales cyanobacterium. Lineage (GTDB taxonomy): Bacteria > Cyanobacteriota > Cyanobacteriia > Cyanobacteriales > Microcoleaceae > Microcoleus. The sequence continues at coordinate 69,550 of RDYN01000044.1, forward strand.
GAAAAAAGTGCTGCCCTCCCCCAAAACGCTCTCCACCCAAATCCGGCCCCCGTGCTGCTGCACGATACTGCGACAAATAGCCAGCCCTAAACCAGTTCCTTCCTTTTGGCGACAATCAGAAGCATCAACCTGTTGAAAGCGCTCAAAGACCATCTCTAGCTTGTCCGCCGGAATGCCCCGCCCTTGGTCTTTAACAGCAATCAGGATTGACGAACTCACCCTTAGGTGCGGATTGGCGACAGGCGATTGAGACAACAAAGGCACAGACGAGACCGAATTCAACCCAGCTTTTTCTGCCAAATCCCGATTGTCGATCGACTCCCCGCTCAGCCAAATCGTAGCACCTGCGGGGGAAAATTTTATAGCATTGCTGAGCAAATTTGTCAATGCCTGAATTAGCCGATCGGGAACAGCGAGCAATTGCGCCCCCACAGGCCTCACAGACAGAGTAACTCCCGCCTGCCGGGCCATTCCCTGCATCTCGTCAGCCGCCTGCAACATCAGATCCGCGATATTGCAAGTTTGTTTGATGGCAGTGCTGTAACTCGACTCCATGCGCTCTAAATCCAGGATGTCGTTGATCAAGCGCACCAAGCGGTCAGTGTTAGCTATGGCAATCTCCAGCATCCGCTTGGCTTTCTGGGGGTGAGCCTCAAGCAGGCCGCTGTTGAGGAGGCCGAGGGCCCCGTGAATTGAAGTCATGGGCGTCCGCAGTTCGTGGCTGACAACAGAGATGAATTCATCTTTCATGCGCTCGATCGCCAGCCGATCGGTGATATCTTTAAAAGTCACCACAGCGCCAATAATTTCGCCTCGTTCTCGCATCGGAGCGACAACGTACTCAACTGGAAAACTGCTGCCGTCTCCCCGCCAAAAAACCTCATCGGTGACGCGCCGCACCTCTCCATCTTCCAAGGTGGCTAAAATTTGAGAACTTAGCCGCAACGGCTGTTTTCCTGTCGCCTGGGCGTTGCTGTTTGTGGCAAGTTGAGAGCCGGAATTGATGTCTGTTGCAGGTGAAATTTGCTCGATCGCCTGTGAGCATTCTCCCTGCGAACGGTTTATGGTTTCATAGAGCGGTCGATCGATCAATTGCTTCGATTCGCACTCCGCCATTCTCACCGCCGCCGGATTGACAAAAGTTACTTTTCCCTGTTTGTTCAACCCGCAAATTCCTTCTCCTGCGGAGAACAAAATCATTTCTGTTTGGTGGCGGAGTTGTTCGAGAGCTTTTTCAACTCGCTTGCTATCGGTGATGTCGCGAGCGATTGTCGAAACGCCCGTTACCGCTCCTGTGGCGTCTTTAATCGGAGAAATCGTCAGAGACACATCTATCTGTTCGCCGTCTTTCCGCAAGTGTACGGTTTCGTAATGGTCGATGGTGGCTCCAGCCCGAATATTTTCCAGAATTTGGGAAATTTCCTTGGGGCGTTCGGGAATTGCTAAAATCTCGATCGACTGCCCCTTGATTTCCTGCGCGCAGTAGCCGTAAATCTTCTCGGCTCCAGCGTTCCAGCTTTGAATTGTCCCGGCGAGGGTTTTGCCGATGATGCCGTCGTCGGAAGACTCGACAATCGAAGCTAAGCGCACGAGTTCGTCTCTAGCTTGCTTGTATTCGCTTATGTCGCGGCCCAAAATCACCATACTTTTGCGTCTGCCGTCGGGGTGAAATACGGGTACTTTAATTACGTCGTAGATTTTCAAAGTACCGTTCGATCGGGGAATCATTTCTTCTCCCCTAGCAAGCGTACCTTTTTCCCACGCTGCTCGATCGCTCACCTCGCACGCCTGCAGGGCCTCCCGGTAAAAACTGCTGAGTTCTCCTAGCTGAGAATCTGTCAAGCCCCGGTAGTTATCTGCTGATAGCTCGAAGACTTCCAATATCGCTTGATTTGCCTCCTGCCACCTGCCCTCGCCATCTTTGAAGCAGACAATATCTGGCATGGCATTCATCAGCGATTTGAGATAGGAGTTTTCTGCCAGTGCAGCTTCTACCTCGGCCCGCTTGGCGATTTCCCGTTGCAAATTTTCGTTTGCCGTTTGCAGCGAGTCGATTGACAAATTTTCTGTAAAAGTGCGTTCTTTAATTACTTGTTGAAGTCTGTGGAGTTCTAGCGATAGCTGCCTGCGAGCTAACAAATTTTCTACGCGCAAGTGCAGTTGCGTGGCATCTACGGGACTTACTATCAAATCATCAATTCTGCCTTCAAGTTGTTTGGCACTCAGCGAAAACGGCTGCTCGGAAAGAGTCGGCGTTTGGGATTTTATCAATAGCAAAAACGGTAAAAAAATAGGCTCCGCCGCAGTTTTCAATGTTTCAACCATCGGCCCGATGCGCTCGAAGTTTGCCTCGTCGAGAATGCACAAGTCAAAACCTATTTGGAGAATGGGAAATTCGGAGTTGGGTTCTGAAGTCCGATCGAGTACGATCGCCTCATGCTCGGTGTTGAGGTGTGCGATCGGCAAATCTTGTTGGTGGCGATCGATCAAAAGCAAAATTCGGCTCATTAGTGTGATGATTTCCCAATGACTAATGATTTGATGTCCGGTAAATTCACCCATTATCAGGTTTTTAGCGAGGACTTCAGTCCTCAAAAAACCGAGGACTGAAGTCCTGACTACGAACCAATTTTAGAGCAGGTTTGTAGTGAGGACTTCAGTCCTCAAAAAACAAAGGACTGAAGTCCTGACTACGAACCAATTGTATAGTAGGTTTGTAGCGAGGACTTCAATCCTCAAAAAACAAAGGACTGAAGTCCTGACTACGAACCAATTGTATAGCAGGTTTGTAGTGAGGACTTCAGTCCTCAAAAAACAAAGGACTGAAGTCCTGACTACAAACCAATTGTATAGCAGGTTTGTAGTGAGGACTTCAGTCCTCAAAAAACAAAGGACTGAAGTCCTGACTACAAACCAATTTTAGAGCGGTCGATCGCACAGCACTTCGAGACGAATGACTGTTGACTAATGACTGTTGACTAATGACTAATGACTAATGACTAATGACTAATGACTGATGACTGATGACTGATGACTCTTTAAGGCATTCCGATCGCAATCAAAGAATCGAACGGCATACAGCTAGAGTAGCGCTCCCCCGACGATAAAACCGCAATCAGCCTCATTTGCCAGTCGGGCATAATGTGCAAATCCGCCCAGGGCACTGCTACCTCCAAACATTTATCCAGTCCCACTTGAGCGCGACTGATGCGGGGCTGCCACTCATCGCGCTCTCCTGCTTCCTGAAACCAAATCGATTTCGTCAGCAAATTAATCTCTAACTGATGGTGGAAGCGATAGTTGATGGGTGCTTCGTCGGGTACACCTGACAGCGGAATCAGACTGTTGTGCATGGTGCGATCGGGATAATACCAAAACAAATTTAACTCGGGCGGGCAATCAATACCCGGCCGCACCCCAGCATTGAAGTCGGCGCGAAGGTAAAAATTCAAGTGATCCACACCGTACCAAAGCCGCTGAATTGCCGAACTCCGGTGCATTGTACCCCTTGCTCCCCCAACTTCAATCCGGCCGGCTTTATCCCAATCCTGTTCGTTGCCGATACCGTCGATAATCGGGTGAATAAAGCTCAGCGGTTGGTGGTCGCCTTGAACCTCGTGTGCCTCTACTTGTTGCAGCACGGAGGGGGGTACAGGCTCGCCCAGAGCTTCGTAGATTGCTGCTACGTGTTCGCGGAATAATCGATCGAACATAGCATCTTGATTGGACGTGTGGCCTTCGCCAAACCACCAGAACCAGTCAGAACCTTCCGCCGCATAAAGCGCTTCCCAAGCTTCGGGATTGCTTTCTTCTGTGGCTTCTGGATGGTTAGCCAGCATTTGTCTGGCTGGCTCTAACAAATCCCAAGCGCGGTTTTTCGCCGGATCGCCGATCCAAGTTGTCAGGGAACCGTCTACCCAGGAACCGGTGTGCAGTTGGGCCGCGGGTATTGTTGCGGTGGCTGGGAATTGATCGAGAAATTCCGAGACTGTGACTAATTTGATATCTGGATTCAGGCTGAGAGTTTCATAGAGGGATTCTAAGAAGGGTTTGCCGTCTTGGGGATAGAATTCCCAGCAATTTTCGCCGTCAAGGGCGATCGTCACCAACCACGGATTTTCTAAAGATGTTTGGCCGTCAGGTTGTCGGTGTTTGAGAGTTCTGCCGATCGCCTCCAAGTGTCCCACCAAATCCGACGCAGCCTTCTTAGGTTCCATCGAACCGTAGGTAAAACCAATCAAATCAGACAATCGGTGGTCTCTAAATACGATCGCCAAATCACCATCAGGAGTTTCTAAACGGTAAGGGCGATACAACAATTCTGGTTCGCAAACATTCCCCGCCCCATCGCGGTGAAAAAAGTGTTTAATTGTCCACCCCAATACCGCCTCATCCGAGACAATCCATTTAAACCCTTGCTTAGCAATGTAGGGCAAAATTTCCGGGCTAACTGCCTGTTCCGACGGCCACAAACCCCGCGGTTTGCAATCAAATCTGTCTTCATACATATCCCAAGATTTTCTCAAATGTCTCGGAATATCTTCAGCCCACTGGAACCTGTGTTCTGGCAGAGTCATGTTAGGAATCGCTATGCGGCCGCCGTTGGTGTCAGCAAGCAGCGGCAAAATCGGGTGAGTGTAGGGGGTTGTAGACACTTCCAACTGTCCCTGGGCTTGCATTTTACGGTGCTGGGGAATGATTCTGGCGAGGATTTCCTTTTGTTTTGAATAGATCTTTTTTCGGTCTGCCAGATTGAAATTTTGTCCTTGTTTCAGCCAGCCTGCAATCTCGGGGTCATCCCAAAACAGCGGATCGATCCAAGCTAAATTGTGCCACGCCAGCAAGTCACCAAAATCCTGCACTTTCCAGTTTGCCAAGCACCACTGAATGCCTTTTTCCTGCCGCTGAGTGTAGAGTTGAGCGTACCGGGGATGGGGCTGAATCAGGGTGTGGTAGTTGGCATCAAAGAAGTGTTCTAAAATGAACTCTTGTTCTGCGATGTTTAAAGTTTCTGCTGGCTTGAGAGTTACCGCCAAGTAAGGGTCTATTGCTCTGTCGGCGATGCAGTCTTCTAGCTGCAAAATCAAGGACGGAACCAGGTTTACTGTTTGATGCAGTTTCGGGTATTTTTCCAGAATCAGCACTAAATCCAAGTAGTCTTTGACTCCGTGCAAGCGCACCCAAGGCAGTCGATACTCGGATGCTCCGGCGCTAGTGAACGATCTTGATTTGTAGAGGGGTTGGTGTTGGTGCCAAATGAAGGCGACGTACAGAGGGTGTGACATTGGTAATGAGTAATTATTAATGAGGTAGTTACGTCTTGTGCAACTTTGAGATCAATTCCACTTTCTTCCATAACATAAAGTTTATGATGTTTTTGTTAAGTACAGTGGAACTATGTTTAGACACAGTAGTTTTCTTAGCAGCACTGTTGAGGTCGAAAGTCGAGAAATCTCCCATTAATGGCTCAATACATAGGCGACCGTTTTCTGTGTTAGCAGGCACGCTGCTAAAAGCAACTAGATACCACAACTTCGCTCAAAAGCCCGCTCTTTCGGTTTCTCTGACGATAAATTTATTATGCGATGGCTTTCGGCTAATTGTTGCGCTTTCTTTGGACTAGGATGGGAGTATGGGTGGCATTTTCCACGGCACGATTGTTGGGAACTATAGCACTGTAAATTACTCCTTTGCGAAATATTCGCCGACCCTTGGGTTTTCGGGAAAAAGGTAATGAAAGAAAAAAGTAATCAGGAACAAGCTTGCGATTCAAAAGCTGGTGCCTTGTCCATTACCGATTACCCATTACCAGACATACCTCACTCGGGAGCGAGACTCGGCAAGTGCGATCGCACTTGCCCTGAATGACCTGAGCTTCTACGCTGCTATTAGCTAGGGCTTGCTGAAAAAGTCAGAAAACAGCATTTAGAAAGATGAGTGAATTTGAGCTGGCATCGGCAATATAAGTTTTGTCAATCTTGTGATGGCAAAA
>RDYN01000045.1 GCA_004293365.1 Oscillatoriales cyanobacterium
GTAGGGGTGTGATGTCTGATATTTGATTGTTGTACAGATACAGATAAGTCAAATTAGTCAGAGATTGCAGGGGTGTGATGTCTGATATTTGATTGTTGTACAGATACAGAGAAGTCAAATTAGTCAGAGATTGCAGGGGTGTGAGGTCTGATATTTGATTGTTGTACAGAATCAGCTCATTGCTACTTGACAGTATCCGGTTCGCTTCATTAATGTCAGAAGTGCCAGCACACTTTAACAGAATCTCAACTGTATGTTTTGCCTCTGGTGAAAGGCTGTCTTTGTGCAAGCACCAGTCGGCAAAGCTGCTGAAATTTGCGGGATTTGGTTGTGGTTCTGACATAGGACATCAAGATTAGAATAATAGGAGTTAATGACATTTTCAAATGTAGGGCGATCGCGCTGGTATGAGTATCAACTTTCTACGCGACTGCGGCCGAGTCCGGCAGGGGTTTAAACCCCCGCCTCATAGCGAAAGTCGGTTGAAACCGACTGCATTTTAACTTAAATTATGGAGGGTGAGATTGCAATTTCATAAATATTTGCTGTTGATTTGTGGGAGGTTTTAATATTAGCAGTCCGTTTTAACGGACTTTCGCTTTGAGCCGGGGGTTTAAACCCCCGGCGGGCTTTCGGAATGACGAACTAACTGGCTTGTTGGTAAAGAGAAATATTCAAGAGGCAGGGGCCGGCAGGGGTTTAAACCCCTGCCTCATAGCGAAGAGGGTGAGATTCCAATTTCATAAATATTTGCTGTTGATTTTTGGGAGGTTTTAATATTAGCAGTCCGTTTTAACGGACTTTCGCTTTGAGCCGGGGGTTTAAACCCCTGGCGGGCTTTCGGAATGACGAACTAACTGGCTTGTTGGTAAAGAGAAATATTCAAGAGGCAGGGGCCGGCAGGGGTTTAAACCCCTGCCTCATAGCGAATGAGATTCCAATTTCATAAAATATTTGCTGTTCATTTGTGGGATGTTTTAATACTACCAGTCCGTTTTAACGGACTTTAGCTATTAGACAGGGGTTTAAACCCCTGGCGGGCTGTCGGAATGGCGAGAAGCTCGATCGCAGGTAAAGAGAAATCTTCAAGTTTGCATACTAAATTCCTCCGGCTCAATATCCCAATTTACCCAACGAATTGCCTCCCTTGCCGATCGCACATTTGGCGGCACTCGCAGCGCATGAACGAACCCCGTACTCGGACAGGTCATTTTTAACAAAAAAACTGGTAATGGCATCCCATCGGCGTCGAAATCGTCCTCAAAATCCATTTTTAACAGGGTATATTCCTGCCAAGTGTCTAATTCAGTGGCTGCTAGTTCTTGACAAATTCGATCGCACCCGATGCCCTGAATTAACGCTCGCCGAACCTCTGCGTTGTGCTCCTTCAACAGCCATTTAGACTGCCACTCGCGGGGGTGCAGGCGGCCGTACCATTCGGGTAAAATCGCGCCGTGATAGGCGTAAATCGCAAAACCGCCGGCAAATTGTACGGCGGGTGCTGCTTCGGCGTGCAAGCGGCGGTTGCTGTCTGCCGAAAGTACGATCGGCTTTTCGCACACAACACAAACTTTGTCGTAGGGAAAAATCCAGCCGCAAGTCTTGACAAGCGATTGAAAAATTGTCCAGATATTGCCGTAGGAGTGCGCGCAATTCAAGACGGAAATGCAAAAATCTAACAAACTGCCGCCACCAGCCCACAATTCGGGTTGAATGCAATTATCTAGTTGTTTGTTGAGATGCGCGTACTGCAAATACCTGGCCCGCTGTCCGCTTAAATCGATCGGCAATTTGCTCGCTATTTCCATCGCTAAATGCTCGCGGAGGGGACTCCACAGTTGGCTTTGCAGTTGGGTGTAAAGTTCATTTTCGAGTTGATTTTGCAGTTGACGTTTTAGCTGGCTTTCTAGTTGTCCGCGCAGACAAGCCAGCAGTTGTTTTTCAACTTCGCAGCGCAGTTTGCTCTCTAATTGGCTGCGAAGGTGAGTTCTCGGTTTGTCTGCGCGGTTGAGTATAGTGTTAGCGGCTTGGTAGGGACGATCGCAAAAAATGATTTCCGGTGCTGGTTTGCCGTAGCGAAGCGGGGCTCCATCCATCGCCCTGTAAGCTAATGTAATGGTTTCTGTGGCTTGAGAGCGATCGATCGGGCCTGTGGAAAGTGCGATCGCCCTCCACTTGTCGCGATAAACTGGAATCTGAGCTTCTTGTGCTGGCGTGAGTTTTTTAACCTTAGTCTGCGACATACCTCCAGCCTTGAGGTTCGTATTCGCGCTGAATCCGCACCATCCAATTACCTTCAGGAATTGCGATCGCTTTGTGTTCTTCGTGACTCAACAAAGCTGTCGGCGAAAGCACTCGCAAATAGAGAGTACCGTCTTTTTCGTAAAGTTCAGCTTGTCCCTCAATAATCTGGTGAGAATGTCCCGTGACTTCACCTTCGGCGAGAGTTAGGTGAGGTTTTTTGTCACCTTGGATTTGCGGTACGGGGGTGAGAATTACGTCGCCTTGTCGGATTGGTTTCATAGGTTTTTTCTAAATTTTGTGTGCTGATGTCGATCGGTTGGTCTTTACCTACCGCAATTATATACTACATTGGTAATACAGGGCTGTCAAGGGCGATCGACCAATTGTCAAAATATTGTCTTGCAAAAAATAGACTATTTCTGTAAAATACAAGCATTTAAGATACAGCATATTCCATGTAGATGTAGATCGCGAGAAACCGGGTTTCTTGAACTGAATCAGTAATGATGCGAGAACTGTAAAGAAACCCGGTTTCTGGGGTGTACTTTATAAACCTGGAATAGGCTGTATATACATTCCTACAATACACCAGTGAATGTATATCATTCAGAGTTTCAAAATTATCAAATCACAATTATAGCCAAAAATATATCATGTCAAATACCGTCAATTTCTCACCAGCCACCAACTTTAACACACAAAGCAAACCCCGTTCCGTTGTTGTCGCCGACTTTAATGGCGACTCAAAACTAGACTTGGCTACCGCAAACCGGGCTGACAATAACGTATCAATTTTATTAGGAAATGGCGCGGGATTGTTTGGCGAAGCCCCTACCTCTCCCTTGGCCGCAGGGAAAAATCCTCTTGCTATCGTTGTCGGCAACTTTAACTCCGACACATTGCCAGATTTGGCTGTAGCCAACTACATAAATCCTGGCGCATCAGCATCAGTTTTATTAGCAACAGGTGCAGGTAATTTTAACTCGGCTGCGACCGTACCAACGCCTTTAGCAAATAGTCCGCATTTCATCGCAGTCGGAGATTTGAATAATGACGGAAAACAGGATTTAGTTGTTCCCAATTTGTGGTCTAATGATGTTTCTATTTTATTGGCAAATGGTGCGGGCAATTTCAGCCAAGGCATAACTATTTCTTTGCCCAGTATATCATTTTTAGGTCAAGAATCTGCTGTAACTACCAGTGTTTCAGTGGCAGATTTTAACGGCGATGCTAAACTTGATTTGGCTGTAACAAATAGTGAATTATTGCCTCCCAATGGTCGTGTTTCTATTTTTTTGGGAAATGGCAATGGCAGTTTTCAAAAGCTTGACAATTATAATGTGGGTTTGTTTGCTTATTTTGTGGCTACAGCAGATTTTAATCAAGATAATAAGCCTGATTTAGTTATAGCTGATTCCGGCTTGCCTCCCGTGGGTTTACCGGGCAGTGTCTCTGTTTTGTTGGGAAATGGTTCGGGTGGTTTTAGTTCGCCTCTGAAATTAAATGCGGGGATAAATCCTTTTTCTGTTGCTGTAGCCGACTTTAATGCTGACTCGTATCTAGACTTGGCTGTAGCGGACAATAATACTAACGATCGGACAAATCCGGGTAGTGTTTCAATTTTATTGGGCGATGGTACTGGCGGGTTTAGCACGCTTTCTCAGAAATTTAATGTTGGGATAAATCCTACTTCCGTTGCGGCACGGGATTTTGATGGTGATGGTTTTTCAGATTTGGTTATTGCTAACGCTGGCTCTAATAATGTTTCAATTTTACTGAATCAGCCGAGTATTTTAGAATTTACTTCTCCAATTTATAGCGATTCTGAAGGTGATACCGGTAATGTCAAAATTGTGGCGGCGAAAGTTAAGCGCCATGGCGGAAGTAGCGGTAAGGTGACAGTGGCTGTGAATTTATCTGATAGTGTTGGCAGTGCTACTTCGGGGACAGATTATATTAATGTTTTTCCAATTGCTGTGACTTTTGATAATGGGGATGCTGCGGATAAGGTTGTGGAAATTCCGATTGTTGGTGATTCTGTTGTGGAAAATGATGAAACTATTAATTTTCAGTTGGCAAATGTGAGTGGTTATGCCAAGTTTGGAACTACAACTGCTGCTACTTATACAATTATTAATGACGATCGTGTAGGAATTCCGACACCAATTCCGACAGCTACTCCAATACCAATTCCGACAGCTACTCCAATACCAATTCCGACACCAATTCCCACACCAATTCCCACACCAATTCCCACACCAATTCCCACACCGATTCCAGCAGCTACTCCGACACCGATTCCAGCAGCTACTCCGACACCAATTCCAACGCCAATTCCGACAGAAACGCCGACACCGATTCCAACGCCAATTCCGACAGCTACTCCGACACCGATTCCAACGCCAATTCCAACAGCTACTCCGACACCGATTCCGACAGCAATTCCAACAGCTACTCCGACGGCGGGAGGGGCGGGCACGGGGACTTCCCCCTTACAGATTCCGATTGATTCGATCGCCTTTCAAAATATTCCAACTTCCCCGGAGCTCATCAATACCTTAACCGAAGTGGCAACTTCTACGCAGCTAATCGACAACTTACCCGCGATCGCAAATTCAATACCTCAGCTCATTAGTATCCTAACACCAACTCCCGCAACAACTCCAACTCCGGTACAAATTCCAACTCCGGTACAAATTCCAACTCCGGTACAAATTCCAACTCCGGTACAAATTCTAACTCCGATACGAATTCCAACTCCGGCGACAACTCCAACTCCGGCGACAACTCCAACTCCGGCGACAAATCCAACTCCGGCGACAACTCCAACTCCGGCGACAACTCCAACTCCGCCGACAACACCAACTCCCGCACCAATTCCCTTTGCTGAAACTGATTGTATTTGCCAGACTCTACCGTTGCCAGATTTGAGCGAATTGATTCACGATCGCACTTATAATGTGATTCTCGGTACTCCTGAAGACGATCGGGCGATGGATGGATCCCCGCTTGGCTACGGCACTCAAGATAATGATATCATTGTGGCCAATCTGGGTGAAGACTCAATCTTGGGAAATTGGGGAGAAGATTTTATTAACGGTCGAGAAAACAATGATACCATCAATGGTTGTCAACTATCTGATTTTATTGATGGTGGTAAAGGTAACGATTCTTTGCTTGGTGGCAAAGAAAACGATTTAATACTTGGCAGCAAAGGAGATGATACAATTCTCGGAAATTTAGGAAATGATACTTTATGTGGTGGTGAAAATGATGATTATTTAAGAGGAGATGAATCTAAGGATTTAATCGATGGTTGTGAGGGTGAAGATACTATTTATGGAGGCGAAGATAATGATACTTTGATTGGCGGCAGTGGTAATGATGTTTTGAGCGGAGATTTGGGAGAAAATCTGCTGATTGGTGGTAGTGGTAATGATTTATTTATTCTCAAAGGGGACAGCGGTTTCCAAATAATTGCAGATTTTCAAGAAGGAAAAGATGCGATCGCATTTTTTCCTGGGTTGAGTTTTTTAGATGTAGAAATTGTGCCAAATGGTAAAAATACCGCGATTCAAATAAGAGGTTCGCAAGTGGCAATTGCTGAATTTTGGCAAGTAGATTCTTCCCTGATTAATTCGGATAATTTTGTGTTTTTGTAATAATGACCAATGAGTGATGACCAATGAGTGATGACTGTTGACTGTTGATTGTTGACTGTTGACTGTTATGCTTCAAAGGCGGCAACCGAAACCCGATCGCGCCCAGCAGCTTTCGCCCGATAAAGCGACTCGTCGGCGATCGCAATTAACGTCCCCGGCTGCGACATCGGCGCCGGAATGCAGCAAGCCACACCCAAACTCAGCGTGACATATTCGCTGACTGCAGACTGCGCGTGAGGTATCTGCAAACCCCGCACCTGTTGGGCGATAATTTCAGCAACGCAAGCCGCACCTTGAATATCCGTATTCGGCAAAACTATGGCAAATTCTTCTCCACCGTAACGCGCAACTAAATCAGCCGATCGCTTTACCGAACACTGCAAAACCTGCGCCACTTGCCGCAAACACTCATCCCCCGCTTGGTGGCCGTAAGTGTCGTTATAAAGTTTGAAGTAATCGATGTCGCACATAATCAAAGACAGCGGCGCTTCTTCCCTCGCCAAACGCCGCCATTCCGTATCGAGATAATCATTAAAAAAGCGGCGGTTTCTTACCTCAGTCAAACTGTCGTAAGTTGCCAAATACTGCAAAGCTCGATTTACTGTTTCTAACTGCCGTTTCTGCTGCTGCAACTGGCGGTTGAGCACAGTCAACTCCTGTTCTGCTGCATGGGTTCTGAGCAAATTTCTTACCCTCGCCAACAGTTCCCTCTCGTCAAAAGGCTTGGAAATATAATCGTCAGCACCGGCATCCAAACTTTCGATCCGAGCTTCCATGCCCGATCGCGCTGTCAAAAAGATTACCGGAGTCGAACTCAACTCAGGCGTGTTCCGAATCTCCTTGAGCAAATCCAGTCCGTTTTGTCTGGGCATAATTTGGTCGCTCAAAATCAAATTTGGCTGCAAACTCTTGGCTTTTTCTAAACCTTCAACCCCGTCCCTCGCCACTGCGACTCGATAGTACGGACTCAATAAGGTTTGGAGGTAAGACAGCAGAAAATTGTTATCTTCTACTACCAGCAACAGCGGTAATTCTTGGCTGTCAGTTGTTGATTCTTCGCTATGATTATTGTTGTCGTCAAAACTGTGAGAGTCCGACAGCCCTAGTGCGATCGCCCCAACATTTCCCGCGTCAGAACAGCCAAATCCACTCATCCCTGCCAATTGGGCGATCGCGCTTACCAACTGATTCGCCTCCACCGGCTTCGACAAATGCCTCTGAAACCCCGCAGAGAGCGCCGATGCCGAATCCTCCTCACGGATGCCTCCCGTGAGCGCTACCGCCGGCAGCAGTGCCCTGTGCTCGGACATTTCCATGGCTCTGATGCGGCGGATCAAATCGCAGCCGTCTGTTTCCGGCACCGCCATATCGCTCACCAACACGTCGGGCCGCGACTGTTCCAACTCGGCCATCGCTTCACCGGCGCTACTCACCGCTGTTACCTTGGCTCCAAATGCTTCGAGGGCAGTTTTGAGAAATTCCCGAATCTCGGCGCTGCTTTCCACCACCAGCACTTGCTTTCCGGCTAGGGGTTTGGAAACCGATCCGGAGTGGTTTTCCGGGAAATGGCCGATCGCAGGAGTGCGATCGCGCGCATTGTTGCTGTGAGCGATCGGTAGCAGCACGCCAAAAGTCGCCCCCTGACAGATGCCGGCACTCTGGGCCCAAACAGTTCCCCCGTGCAGTTCCACCAACTGCCGCACAATTGAGAGCCCCAACCCGAGCCGATTTTGTTCCTTGGACTGGAAGCTATCTCCGGGGCGGAAGTAGTCAAAGATGTACGGCAGAAATTTGGGGTCGATCCCGCAACCGCTGTCGCTGACCCGAATCAAGGTGCCCGACTCTGCAGGCTCGATTCGCACTTGAACGGGCTGGAGTGTCGATTCTGGAGTGAATTTGATGGCGTTGGCCAGGAGGTTCCAGACTATTTGCTGCAAGCGTTCTACATCTGCTACAACGTAGCTGACGCTGGGGTAGAAGTGTGTTTCTACGCGGAGGTTTTTGGCCTCGGCGGCGGGGCGCAGGGTCTCGATCGCCGATTCAATCACAGACGGGAGGTGAACCCGGCCGACATTCAGGCGCACTTTCCCCCGCAGCAGCCGGCTCAAATCGAGGAGATTGTCTATTTGCCGGTTTTGCAATTTGGCGTTGCGCTCGATGATTTCCAAAGCGCGGTTCGTAATCGCTTCGTTTAACTTGCGCGATCGAGCTAGCTGTACCCATCCCAAAATCGCGCTCAGGGGCGATCGCAGTTCGTGGGACGCGATCGCCAAAAATTCGTCTTTTGCCCGGTTGGCTGCGATCTGGGCTGCTTCTACGGCTTTGCGATCGGTGATGTCGAATCCGATCGCCAAATACTGACAGGGTTTCCCGTTAAAGTCCAAAAGCGGAACTACTGCTGCGTACACCCAATAATCGCTGCCATTCTTGGCTTGATTCTTAATTTCTCCTTGCCAAACTTCATTTTTGGCAACTGTTGACAGCAAATTTTTGATGAATTCCCAAGACTTGTATTCCGAGTGGAGGATGCCGAAATGGCAGCCGATTAGTTCAGTACGCGAATAGTTAGAGATGCTGCAAAGTCGATCGCTGACGTAGTTGATAATTCCTCGGGCGTCGGTTCTCACCGCCACTGCAAATCGGTCGATCGCTACTTTAAAATCTAAAGATTCTTGCAGCGACGAATCCAGTTCTTTTGTCGTAGAAATTTGGTCTGGGCGATCGGGCGCGTGTGCTGGCTGGCGATCGGCCTTATCCTGGCTCCGCTGTTGGATTTCCATTGCTTCTATTTTCCCCTGACGGCTGACAGCTAATCTACTCGCATCCTGATTCATTATCACTGTTTTTTTTGCCCGCGCTGGCGGGTGCAATAATTTGTATATTTTCCTTTGCATTAAAACTCGGCTGTCGGCACCTCCACTTGGGAGTCATACCATTTGAGATTGGAGATTTTAGATTATAAATGACTCTTGGAGTTGGGAGCTTAGCTGCGGTTGCATTCTTTTTTTCAACTGGAGTACCCTCAAATTTTATGGGGAGTTGAGACTAAATTTTGTCAATCTGAGGACATATTTTCTCATATCTGCCCGACGGGCGCTGGATACAAACCGTCAGCTTTTTTCTCACAATTACCTCCCGCATCTGGCACAAAATCTACTCTCGGGCCGGCTTTCGAGTCTCCGGCATTTTGCCCGATATCCACTCAAAGATATGTGTGCAGAACTTGACCGTTCCCCAAGAATGCACCCGTTTTGGCGAACCAAGTCCGCGTTTTGCGATCGTCGGCAACTTCTATTAAAATTTCTTTTTCTACATCTTGACAGCACTGTAAATATTATGTATTATAAATGTAATACCAAAGAAAAGCTGAGTAGCAAAACTGCATTAACGCACTCAATTATTAACTGTTTGAGGAAAATTGTCTGTGAATTTATCTATGAATTTAGACGCTGTACGCGAACAATTTGAACAAAGAGCATTTGATTATGACGGTTTAATTCCCCGCCTGATTCCGCACTATCGCGAGCAACACGATTTAATATTACAGTTAATCCCTTTTGAAACCAATGTTAACATAAAAGTTTTGGATTTAGGCGCGGGGACGGGCATACTGTCAGCGATGATTTTGCAAACATATCCTCAAGCAAATCTCACAGCCTTTGACATGGCGGAAAATATGCTGAAAGTTTGTCAAACTAATTTGTCCGCTTTCGGAGAAAGGCTGACATTGCAGCAGGGAAACTTTGCCGAAGATGATTTCGGCAGCGGTTACGATTTGGTAGTTTCTGGGTTGGCAATCCACCACCTCGACATTGAAGGAAAACAAAAGCTATTTCACAAACTTTTTCAGTCAATGAATGCCGGAGGAATCTTGCTAATCCGAGATATTGTCACAGGTGCTACCCCAAAGCTGACCGAGCAATACGAAGACTTGTGGCGGCAGTACATGAAAGCTAATGGAGAAGACGATGCAGCCTGGTTTCAAAACTATCTAAAAGAAGATATTCCTTCCTCTGTGGAAGAGCAGACAAAGTGGCTTGCAGAAGCTGGTTTTGCAGAAGTAGGATGTCACTGGCGCTATCTCAATTTTGCTATTTTTGGCGGTGTCAAGAAGTGAATGCAATTGAGTGAGGCTCAGTTAGAGTGTAAATCTGCGGCGACAAAGATATGAAGAGTTATAATTTTGTAAATATGCCACTGATTAACATTTCACTATCATGAAAACCATCTGGAACCGCATTGACTCTTGGCTTGCTGCTAATGGGCAAGAAATTCTAAACAATCTGCAACCGGGAGCAACCGATGAAGCGATAAAAACAGCAGAAAAATTTTTACAAATTCAGTTTCCTGATGATGTAAAATCATCTTTCCGAATTCATAACGGTCAGTTTGAAAAAAGATATTCACTAATGCCTGGGTGGCAGTTTCTTTCTTTAGAAAAAGTGATAGGAGAGTGGGAAACTTGGAAAGAATTACTGGAGGCAGGCGACTTTAATGATGAAGATGGGAATGATTGCGGCTGCGCTTCTGATGGACTGATACGGACAGAACTGTGGTGGAATCCGAAATGGATTCCGATCGCTTCAGACCTAGGCGGGGATAGTATTTGTTTGGATTTAGAGCCAGCACTCACTGGTCAAGTTGGGCAAATTATTGTTATGTGCCACGATGATGGTTACAGAGATGTTATTGCTGACAGTTTGCGACAATGGCTGGAACAGTTTGCCACAGATTTAGAAACTGGTAAATATAAATTTGAAAAAACAAAATTTAATTTGAGGAAAATACAAATATAATGAATGATACCCGCTCAATAAAAATTAGCAGATATCTCAGCAAACACCTGCGCCACGCGCCCTCGCGCATCGGCATTCAACTCGCGCCTGGAGGCTGGGTTCCTGTTAGCGAACTCCTCTATGCGTGCCAAAAAAATAACTTCCCAGTTCAGCTTTCCGAACTCAAGGAAGTAGTCGCGCAAAACGACAAACAGCGATTTTCCTTCGACGAAACGGGCACTCTAATTCGTGCCAACCAAGGACACAGCGTAGATGTTGACTTGCAATTAGAACCTGCTGTTCCCCCAGATATTTTGTATCACGGAACAGGTAGGACTGCCGTCAAGTCTATTCTCAGTGAAGGAATTCGGAAAATGTCGCGGCATCACGTTCATTTGTCGGCGGACATTCAGACAGCGCGTAAAGTAGGTGCCAGACACGGCATCCCGGCAGTCTTGATTGTAGATACCGCAGCAATGCAACAGGAGGGCCATACATTTTACTGCTCGGATAACAAAGTTTGGTTGGTAGATATGGTGCCGCCCAATTATCTAAAAGTCTATGGACAAAATCCTGTTTGGTTCTAGCAAATGTGCGGCAAATATTTTAAAATAAGAATAACTAGGAGTTTTACAAGATGAGTGCGGAAGATATGGGCGAGCGCGACAACAATTTTAATCAAAACAACCCTCAAAATCGAGGGCTGTTAGGATCGGGCTGGCGACCTCTATACCGTCAATTTGATTGGGAACACCTGCTGCACTTAGCGTCTAGCGACCCCAGAGAACTCGTTCAAAAGACTTTAGATGCAGCCAGCGATATTGCCGATGCCATGGGACGGCATCAATATACTTGGTGGGCTAATATCTTAAATGTATTCTCGGAAAATACTCGCTACGAAATTGACGAGTTTTGGGATTACATTACTCCGCAGCCCGTTTACCCGGATTACCGTTACAAAGATGTCTTAGTTACCGAAACTCCTGTGGTGCAATTGGTCAGCCGCGCTAGTATTCCCATCGACTACGTTCTCAACAAACTCCAGGAGATTACTGTTTTCAAAGTTCTGGATTTGCTGGGAAAACCGGATGCGATTACCCAGTTTTTTATGGAACGGCATTTTTCTTATCCGCGGGAGCGATTTGTTAGCTGGGAACGCTTGGAAGTTTTGGGTACTGTTTATGCTTATTGGGGACAAGCAGGCTGCTGGCTGCAAATTGACAGCTACGACAGGGGTCGGCGGTGCTACACTCTGATTTGCAAAGATATTGCGCCGTTGGTTAGCAAGGCTACTTACAATTTAGCGGTGATTCTCAGCGGGTACAAAAGCCGTGTCGGACAGGTTCACAGTCACTTCCCTATTCGGAGTTTTTCTGCGGAAGTTCAAAGTTTTACTGATACTGTTCAGCAGGCAATTCTGGATCAAAATCAGTTGGCTGTGTTGGTTAGCGGCGAACCGGGGACGGGCAAAACTGCTTGGACTCAAGCGGTAGCAAAGGAGATTTTAGTGCCGCTGGGTTATGTGATTTTTATCTTGGATCATGATGCTGTGGAAAATTTTGTGCCGCCGAGTTATTTGGAGCGGATTTGCATTATTATCAATGAGGCTGATAATTTGGCTCAAGATCGATCGACCGCAGCGGCCCAACGCAGTAACAAAACTGAACATATTTTGAGTTTGCTGGATGGAACTCTGTATCAAAGCGTCATGGACGAACAGGGGATTCAATTTCAGCAGAAACTCGTAGTGTTACTCACTTGCAACACTATTGAAAGATTAGATCCTGCAATGCTGCGGAAAGGGAGAGTGGATTTTACCAGTGAATTTACGCACAAATTTGTTTGACGAGGCACGTAAAGTCTCACACACTTTTGGCGATTCACCCCGAGGGATAGCCTTGCCGCGCGTACTGCTGCGCCACCTCAAATGTTGAATAATTATGAGCAAATTTCCTGAATGTCAAAGTTTCGGGAACAATTTATTTAGTACCTATGGACACATCCCCTAAAAAATGATATTAATGATGGGTGACACCCTCTAAGGGTATCACCCAAAACAGCGAATCAGGGGAAGAGTGTTTTAGGTCTGAAATAGATTTTTCAAACTTGACAGCTATGGAGGAAATCCCAAATCGTGCAAACTAAGCCAGTTAAGCAAGAAATTCGACTGGGAAGGTATGCCGGGGGGACAATCCCGATCGCCCACCAACCCCCTGATGCAGCCATGTCCGAAAGTAAAGAGGGATTTCGGCGGTTGGTGGAGCGCTCCGCCGACGCCGTGGCAATGGTAGATTGTGAAATGCGCTATCTGTCGGTTTCTCGTCGCTGGGAAACAGATTGCGGATTTGGTGGCGGTGAGGCCCTGGGTAGGTCTCATTGGGAACTGTTCCCGAATCTCCCGGAATATTGGCAACAAAATGCTCGCGCTTGTTTGGCGGGAGTTTTGGAATACAGCGAGTTTGTGGTAGGGCGATCGCCCGTATCTGTAGCAGGACAAATCGAAGGTGGGGTCAGCGCTTCGGAAAAATGGGTATTTTGGCCGTGGAAAAATAACGAAGGTGCGATCGGCGGTTTGATCCTGTTTGCCGAAAAGATAGCTGAAACAAAGTGCTACAATACATGGACGCCCGAGGCCAAAAGGAAGCAGTTAGAAACAAAACTACAACTAACTCAAATTGCCCTCGACAATGCTGCTGATACAGTTTTTTTTACTACCTCAGACGGTCGAATTTGCTACGCGAACAAAGCCGCTTGCGATCGGGGAGGCTACTCGGAATCGGAACTGCTAAACCTGAGATTGAGCGACATCGATTCGCAATTGTCAGCATCGGATTGGCCCGATCGCTGGGTTGAACTCAAGCAGCAAAGCAACCTTACTTTTGAAACCAGTTACAAAACTAAAAACGGCACCAGTTTTCCCGTCGAAGTTCAAGTCAATTATTTAGAATACGACGGCTGCGAATACTGCTGCACGATCGCCCGCGACATTTGGGCTCGCCTCGCAGCAAAATCTGCGCTTTTAGAGGCAAAAGAGCAACTTCAAGCCGTCTTGGATGCGGTGCCCGGATTAGTTTCTTGGGTAAGTTCCGATTTGCGCTACTTGGGAGTAAACCGACATTTAGCTTCCGCTTACCAAATGCCTGCGGAACTATTTACAGGTAAAAAAGTAGGTTTTTTAGATACAAGTCCCAAATTTAACGACTTAGTATACGATTTTTTTGCCAACTCGAACAATAAGACATCTCAAGAAGTAACAGCCAGCATCAGAGGAGAAAATAAAACTTTTTTAATTGTGGCTCAAAAATATCAAAAAAATACGGCGGCTGTATTTGTGGGATTGGACATTACCGAAAGCAAACAGTCTGTGTTGGCTTTGCAAGAATCGGAAGAACGCCTGCGCCAGCAAGCGGCGAAATTAGAGCAGACGCTGTTAGTTTTGCAGCAAACTCAAACTCAACTGATTCAAACAGAAAAGATGTCATCTCTGGGGCAGTTGGTAGCAGGAATAGCGCACGAAATTAACAATCCAGTTAGTTTCATTTCTGGCAACGTCAGCCACGCCACTGGCTACATTCAAGAACTGCTGCGCTCCATCGACCTTTACCAAAAATATTATCCCAATCCAGCTCCGGAAATTGAAGAATTGATGGAAGAATTAGACTTAGAATTTATCAAAAAAGATTTACCAAAATTGATAAATTCCATGAAAGTCGGTTCCGAGAGGATTCGGGATGTTGTGCGATCGCTCCGCTTGTTCTCGCGTACTGACGAACCTCAAATGAAGCCTGCGGATATCCACGAAGGTTTGGACAGCACTGTGCTGATCTTGCAAAATCGCCTCCAAGCTAAAGGGGGACGCCCGGGGATTTCTCTAGTTAAGGAATACGGGGATTTGCCGCGAGTCCGCTGCTATCCGGGACAGTTAAATCAAGTGTTCATGCACTTATTGACAAATGCGATCGACGCTTTGGAAGAAGGGGGGAGAAATCCGGAAAAGTATGGTACAATCCAAAATCAGTCTTTGTTTTCTGCGGGCGGCTCGGGATCTGAAATATTCAATCCCGAAATTCGGATTCGGACGGAAGTGATAGGGGAGAGCGAAGTGGCGATCGCCATTAGCGACAACGGCCCTGGAATGACTGAAGAAGTTCTCCGCTGTATCTTTGACCCTTTATTTACTACGAAGTGTCAGGAAACGAGCACAGGTTTGGGATTGGCAATATCCCAGCATTTGGTAGTAGAAAAGCACGGCGGTGAGTTGCACTGTGTTTCTCGTCCGGGAGAGGGAACTGAGTTGATCGTTAAAATTGCGATCGGTAACGATTAATTTACCTAACTCAAAGCTGAAGAGTGGATTAAAATCTCAAATCTAATATCATCTCCGGTACAATAACGGCGATCGGGTTAGTAGTGAGGACTTTAGTCCTCATAAAACTATGAGGACTAAAGTCCTCACTACGAACCAATTTTACTCTCGTTGTTTTAGTTTTGTAGGGTGCGTCAGGAATGAATCTGAGACCGCCGACCGATCATTTTTTTGCTGACGCACCCTACAGAATCTACAATCTACAATCTAAAATAATATGGTAATTGAGTGGCTGAGATTTAAAGTACCTCCCGAAAAATGGGAAGAGTTTATTCTGCGAGATGAAGAAGTTTGGACGGTCGGACTCAAAAGTTTGGACGGTTATTTGGGGAAGGAAGTTTGGGTGGATGCGGTGGAAAATGAGGTGGTGATGTTGATTCGCTGGGAAACTAGGGAACAGTGGAAGTCGGTGCCGCAAAGCAAAATCGATGAGTTGGATGCTAAAATGGGCGATTTGCAAATGCCGATCGCCGAAAGTCGGGAATATCAAGTTCGCAAGTTTTTGCATTAGTATTGCAACTCGTACAACGATCGCAGTGTTTGGTATTTGGTGTGAAGGGCGATTCACGCTCGGGATAGCTACGCACGCGCGTACTCCTTTCAACAAGCCTTACGAGAGTGCGATCGCACACGAGGCTTGATTCGGTGAGTCAACAACCTGAATTACACTCACAAATCTTAATTAATGGCAGTATAATTATAGTTGTTTGTCATCAGGGCTTTATGTCAGCAAAGGATAAATTTCATGATGTTGTGAAGATTGCCTTGGAAAAGGATGGTTGGCAGATTACAGATGACCCACTTTCCATCAGTGTGGGTGGAGTTGATCTGTTAATCGATCTGGGGGCGGAACGTCTGCTCGCAGCCGAACGCCAGGGCGAGAAAATAGCTGTAGAAATCAAGAGCTTTTTGAATACTTCAGCCATAACAGACTTTCATTTAGCGGTTGGACAATTTATCAACTACCGTACAGCCCTGAAGTTTAAAGACCCCCAACGTCAGCTATTTTTGGCAATTCCTTTGACGGCGTATAACGATTTTTTCAAGCGTGAATTTGCAATCGCTGTTGTGGATGATTACCAGTTTAAATTATTGGTCTATGATGTAGAACAAGAGGTGATATCTTTATGGAAAAAGTAGAAAAATATCGGGATTGTATCAAACAAGTTCTGACGAAATATGCTGCATACAAGCCTTCTTATGGGGAAGTGGAGATGCAAGTTATTTTTGACACAGAACACAATCATTATCAAGTTGTTCGAGTCGGTTGGGATAACAAACAGCGAGTTTACGGTTGTCCGATACATCTCGACATTAAGGATGGCAAAATCTGGATTCAGCAGAATGGAACAGAAATCGATTTAGGACAAGAGTTGGTTGATATAGGTGTGCCGAAGTCGGACATTGTGGTTGGGTTTCATTCACCTTATATGCGTCAGTTCACAGAATTTGCAGTGAGTTAGAACTAACATTGATGCTTGGTTGCAGATAGGCGATCGCTCTTTTTTACTGGAGCGATCGCACTCGGTACAACGATCGCAGTGTTTGGTATTTGGTGTGAAGGGCGATCGGTCTTTTATTTTAGGCGATCGCTCATCAGAAACAAGAAAGGGCGATCGCCCTTGGTAGAATCATCGTACTGTTTGGTATTTGGTGTGAAGGGCGATCGCCCAATTCGTTCCTCTACACCTATCAGAGTCGGTTGTCTGGATACTGGTGAGTTATAATGATAACTATGGTAAGATCGAGAGACGAATCGTTAATGTGTGAAATGAGTGTGAGCAAGTGATTCCAGAATTCGATGAAAACGGCAATCTACCACCCGGAGTTCATTTCTGTGAATGAGAGGAGTTTAATAAAAAATTTGGTACGAATTATAAAAGAGAGCGGATGCTCGATGGATTGGAACTGGCAATGACGCAATTAAAAACAGCAGGCTGTAGGACTATTTATATTAATGGTAGTTTCGTCACCAGCGAGCCAGAACCCAACGATTTTGATGCTTGTTACGATCGCGAAACTGTAGACATGAATCATCTGAGAGTTAATGCTCCTAGATTGTTCAATTATGCCGATCGGAATGCCCAAAAAGCCAGGTATCGAGGGGAGATTTTTCCATCAGACCAACCTGTAGGCAATTACGGCGAAAATTCTTTTGAGTTTTTTCAAAAGGACAGAAATAAAAACAAGAAAGGAATCATAGCCATAGATCTAATGAGGTGGGAACCATGATTAAAGATGAATTCCAGTATGAAGTCAGTCAAGAATGGGTGGCAAAGTTTAAAAAAACTATTGCAGCGATGGAGCGAGATGAGGAAGCCAAAAGAAAAGATTTTCTGAAATGGGATGCAGGGCGAGGTGCTGTGCAGTGTCATGTTGATAAGTTAGAAGCAGAAATAGCCGAATATGAAAGATTGATGAATTGTGACACAAGTCAGTCACTTGAAATTACTGTGGAAGATATAACTGAGTTGCCATTTGCTTTAATAAAAGCTCGGATGGCTGCCAAAATTACCCAGGAAGAACTAGCGGAAATTATAGGAATTGACCCGGAGCGAATTAAGCAGTGTGAGGATAAGAATTATCAATGCGCTAGTTTTGTAGAAATTATTGAAGTTAGCGCGGCTTTGGGTGTGGAGTTTAAAACTGCTGTGATAGAGGTGGATTTTGGGGAAGTAGAAATTGGTAAAAAAATTGCGGAGAAACGCAGGAAAAAAAGAATGAAGATGGCAAGTAAAGCATCCTAAAAAGTAATTTCTTGCCATGAAAAGTGCTGAATATGTCGGGCTTGTTGGCTGTGAATTAGATAAGGGCGATCGCTCTTTCATTTTAGGCGATCGCTCATCAGAAACAAGAAAGGGCGATCGATCTTGATGCGTGAAGGGCGATCGCACTCCGTACAACGATCGCAGTGTTTGGTATTTGCTGCGAAGGGCGATCGCTCTTTCATTTTAGGCGATCGCACTCCGTACAACGATCGCAGTGTTTGGTATTTGGTGTGAAGGGCGATCGCCTTCCATTCAATAGCACCTATGCGATCGGTCAAGATACTGGTAAAGGCGAACATCTTTGAGGTAAACTAGAATTGCTCAAAGTTTCTGGATTTTAACATGGAAACAATGAAAATGCAATCGTATATTGGATGTGATGGCATATTGCTTATTCAAATGCCCGCTGAGTTTAAAGATACTATCGAAAACATAGACAGAGATGATTAATCTGATTCAAGATCGTGCGACTAAAGACCAACTTGAAGAAATGTTAGAAATCCTGAGCAGTTATATTAAACTAGCAGTGGATATCGAACGGGGGATTTTGGCTGGTGGTGGAGAACTTCACGCAGATTGCGAAGCTGTGTTACTCAAAAATGGGAGCAAGCAGGTAGATATTTGGGGAGCAGATTGGTATCCGCTGACACAAGAAGTAGGATATGAATCTCTAATCAATATTCGTCCCCGTCAGAATAATCGTTCGATGGAAATTCAAGATCAGACGATTCGACAACAAGTTGCTCAGATAGTTCAACAGTTATTAGGAGGATTATGAGAGATTGGAATGCTTTAAAGGAACGCTATTTGCGAGACGAACTACCCATTCGTTTGGGTAATTTAGCATCGAATTTGGCACGAATTAAATCTCGCTGTCAAAATGTAGCTAATGGCGCAATAATTGAAAGTCTACTCCAAGAAAGTAAGCTGTTTATTGAATGGACGGCTCAAGATGCAGATATAGAAATAGCTGCTGAGTTAGTTGAGTTGCAGATTCAGTTAGCTTGCTGGCAATATTCTTGGACTGGGATTTGGGAGGATGCAGAACAACGTATGAGAGTTGGAGAAGAGGGAAAGATTTGGTCGGAGAAAGTGCTGAATATGTCTGGTTTGTTGGCTGTTAATTAGGTAGCGTGCGATCGGCATTGTTTAAAAATAATTCAGAAGGGCGATCGCTCATCAGAAACAAGAAAGGGCGATCGCACCTGGTTGAAAAAATAATAGGGGCGATCGGTCTTTCATTTTAGGCGATCGGTGATTAGGAACAAAAAAGGGCGATCGGTCTTGATGGATAAAGGGCGATCGCACTCCGTGCAATCATTTTTGAAAACTGTCCGCAGTATTGCTCTTAAAATTTTAGTAATAATCTAACAGACATCAAGAAGCAAACAGTAACTACAACTGGTCGAATCAAAGCAACCCCTTTTTCCGTGACCATTTTTGCACCTATGTACGCTCCGATGATTTGACCAACAATCATTACCATAGCAACCCCCCAATAAATTTTCCCAAATAGCACAAAATAAGTTAATGCTGAAAAGTTACTGGTAAAGTTGTGTATTTTAGCATTTGCTGTTGCTTTAGATAGGCTATAACCACATAAAATAACAAATGCTAGAGCCATAAATGTTCCAGTTCCAGGCCCAAAAAAACCGTCATAGAATCCTAAAACAGGAGGGATAAAAGCAGAAAATACTATATAAGAAATTCGTGGCTCTCGATCGACATTCTCAATAGTGGGAGAGAAAAGAAAGTATAAACCCATCAATATCAACAAAATTGGTAGAATCGTTTTTAAAATCTCCGAATTAATCTGCAATACCAGCCATCCACCAACAAGAGATCCAATGAATGTCATAAAAATTGATAATTTAATTTTATTCAAATCAAACGACCCTTTCCTTAGAAAATATATGGATGCAACTAAAGTTCCGCTGCTTCCTTGAACTTTGTTCGTTGCTAAGGTTACTGCTGGCGGTATACCAACTGTTAACATTGCAGGTATGGTTATTAGCCCACCACCACCGGCGATCGTATCTACCCAACCAGCAATTATTGCAGCTAAAAATAATTTCAATGCAATTTCAATACTAAGTTCCATTTAGATAACTCTCCAAGATTTTTTTTTTACTATCTCTATATCTGCTTACAACATATTGTCTACAAAGCATTCTTCTACTATGAGAAGAATTACCAATTTGTATATAGCAATCCTTGCAGGAGTCGTAAATATTTTTACCCCACCCCAACCCTCCCCGCGAGTTCGGGGAGGGAGTAAGAAATTCACAAATGATTTAGGATTGCTATATGATATGGCGAAATGCCGGAGTTAGGTAATTTCTTCGATCGCACTCCACAACTCAAAACCCTCACAACCTGGATTCTACAACAAAACTGCCGCCTCATCACCCTCACCGGTATCAGCGGAATCGGCAAAACATCCCTAGCAGTACAACTCGTACGTACGCAGTTTGGTGCACCCTAGACGAATTCCCCACTATCGATAAATTTCAATCAAACCTAACACAGCTTTTTTCCCAGTCAGAAAACCCAGATTCATCCCCAACAAACCAGAAACCCTTACCGCTGATTAAGTATTTACAAAACCATCGCTGTTTAGTAGTCTTAGATGACGTTCACAACCTTTTTTGTAGCGGCGAATTGGCGGGAAAATATAAGCCAGAATCCGAAGAGTATCGCTCTTTATTCAAACAGATAGAAAAATTATCCCATCAAAGTTGCTTCCTGCTAATCGGTTGGGAACCGCCCAAAGAAGTTCCTCAACTCACCAGCGAAAATACTCCCATTCGTACCTTACAACTGACTGGTTTAGACACCGCAGCCGCAGGGGAAATACTCAGAGATAAAGGATTAACAGAAATTGATAACTGCGAAGCACTCATTCACCGCTACCAAGGCAATCCGTTATGGTTAAAAAGCGTGGCGACTTTGATTCAAGAGTTGGGAATCGGCGCAGAGTTATTAATAGATGATACTATATTGTTGCCGGAAGATTTGAAAGATGTTTTACGCGAGCAGTTCGATCGCACTTCCGAACTAGAAAAACAAGTCCTGTCATTGTTGGCCACAGAAAACCAGCCAGTCAACTTCGCCAAATTGCTACAACACGGACAAATATCATCATCAGATTTGCTCAACGCCTTGCAATCTCTATCGCGGCGCTGCTCGATCGAAAAACATGAAAGTCTTTACACTCTGTCACCTGTACAGAAGCAGTATATCAAAGGATTGTAACGGAGATGTTGTACCAATATCAATCTCGCGTAGCTAAAGTGCCACCAACTAAAGAAACCGGGTTTTTACCTAATCTGTGGCTGCGATGAAATATTCTCGCAAAAAACCCGGTTTCTGGACACCCGTGGGTAAGTCCTATTTTTAAGCAAATTTTGCATAGAGAGCAGAAATAAAATTGACGCTTAAAAAGCCTACTGCTAGGACGAGAATAATAAAGATTGTGATACTGACAATAGACTTTAGCCGATCGCCATTTTCGGGTTTTTCTGATTTCATTTGTCAAGTCTTGCTGTAAATTATATCCGAGAAATTGAGAAAAAGATAATTATACCAATGCGCGAACAAAAACGCAACTACCGATCGCCTAAAAGCTTCGATCGCCCTCAGTAGGTGGCAGTTTTAATCTAAAATCTCAAATCTCAAATCTCAAATCGACTGGCCTGGGCAGCGATTGTCGATCGCTCTCGGGCGATCGCGCCCCCGTCCTGTAAAATAGAGGGCGCCTTGGGGTTCGGCTTGTAACAGCCCCAATTGTGGGCGACAGCAAGACCACAAGCAAATACATAATAATGATGTGTCAATCATCCTTAACTTACTCGATCGGGTAAAAATAGAAGAGTGCCCCGAAATAATCTAAAACATATAACTGAAAAAAGGATATAAATGAATGCTCCACCCAGTCTCGCAACCTTACCAACAACGAGAAAATACTATGACCCAAAGAGCCGTGCGGAAGCCAAACCCCTCTGCTAGAAACCACAGTCGGCAAAGTTTTCCTCAAAGACACTGGCTGGAAGTGGCAGAGTACGCCTCTCTGGCGGCCTCTGGTGTGGGTTCCCTGGCGGTGGCTGTGTCTGGTCAAGCTTTTTACGGGGTGGCTCCCCTAACCTTGGCTTTGTCGCTGAATGTGGCTAACCGATATCGGTTCGAGCAGCAAGTGCGGGTTCATCAAAATTCGGAACTGGCTCAAGTACAAAAATCTGTAAATAAGGTCGAAAAAACGGCGGTGACGGTAATTGTTAAATTGCGGAGGCAGTTGTCAGCAGATATTGCAGCGCTGCGCCAGCAAATGGCTGCATTGCCTAGGAATGCAGCTTTTGAGGATTCTATAGACATTGAGCGGCAGTTGCTGAGTTTGGGAGAGTCGGTAGCTTCTTTGCAAGAA
Organism: Oscillatoriales cyanobacterium; assembly: GCA_004293365.1. GTDB lineage: Bacteria > Cyanobacteriota > Cyanobacteriia > Cyanobacteriales > Microcoleaceae > Microcoleus. The sequence continues at coordinate 22,236 of RDYN01000045.1, forward strand.
ATCGTGGCGTCTGCTGTGCTCGATGTCCGCCAGCAGGTGAGGGAACAAATGCAAGATTTAGCGATCGGCCAACCGACAAATATCGAAGCTGTGGAACAGGCTATAGAACAACTGCAAAGCGCGATGAAGAGCTTGACAGAAACTGCTCTCACCCGAGACGACTGGGAAGTAGTAAATACTCGATTTTTGGAAATCCAGAAAGTCATGGCTAATCTGCAAAGCCAAGTGCAAGCTCCTGCGTACCAATCGACTCCGGATTTGTCTGTAGTTCAAGCTCAAATTCACCGTTTGGAACACGAGCAGCAAGAAGTTGTTAAACCTCATCTCAAGCGCTTAATCTCGGTTGTCAAGGAGTTGCAGCACACGCAAGAAAGTAGTCATTAGTCATTGGTCATTAGTCATTGGTCATTAGTCATTGGTCATTGGTCATTAGTCATTAGTCATTAGTCATTAGTCATTAGTCATCAGTCAGAAGGAAGATTTCCCCATCTCCCCCTCTCCCCCTCTCTCCCTCTCTCCCTCTCTCGGCTGGAGTCGAACTTTTTGGACAACTGTGTTACAAATTGAAAAGGCAATCTGTCTAGTTCACCTGTTTTCAACCTGTTACAAGAAAATTAAATGACCGCAACCGTAACTGTTACTGATAACCCGTTATTAATTGGCAAAGGATTGCCACCGTTTGATGCGATCGCACCCGAACACGTAGTCCCCGCCGTTACCCAACTGCTGACGGAACTAGAAGCCGAGCTAGCTGCCTTAGAAGCCTCTGTCGAGCCGACTTGGAGCGGCTTGGTAGAACCATTGCAGCGGCTCGGAGAGCGTTTAAATTGGACTTGGAGCATTGTCGGACATTTGATGGGGCTGAAAAATAGTCCGGAATTGCGATCGGCCCACGAAACAGTGCAGCCGGAAGTAGTAAAATTTTGGAGCAAGCTGAGTCAAAGCAAACCGCTTTACGAAGGTTTTAAAGCGCTGCGGGCGATCGAAAATTGGGACAGTTTAGAGTCAGCTCAACAGCGAATTGTCGAAGCCGCCATCCGAGATGCTCAACTCTCCGGCGTCGGTTTAGAAGGCGAGCAAAAAGAGCGTTTCAATGCCATCCAATTAGAAATGGCAGAAATTACTACCCAGTTTTCCAATCACGTCCTCGACGCTACCAAAGCTTTCAGTATCACCCTCACAAATAAAGACGAAATTGACGGTTTACCGCCGAGTTTGTTGAGTTTAGCAGCTCAAGCGGCTCGCAGCGCGGGCGCCGACAATGCCGATGCCGAAAACGGCCCTTGGCGGATTACTTTAGACTTTCCGAGTTACGGCCCTTTCATGCAGCACAGCACCCGCCGCGATTTGCGCGAAAAGTTGTACAAAGCTTTTATCGGCAAAGCCAGCAGTGGAGATTTGAATAACTGGCCTTTGACCGATCGCATTTTAGCACTGCGCCACGAAAAAGCAGCTTTGCTCGGGTTTAGCAGTTATGCCGAATTGAGCTTGGCGAGCAAAATGGCTCCCAACGTTACAGCCGTGGAAGCTTTGTTAGAAGAATTGCGCTTGGCTAGTTACAGTGCTGCTGTCAAAGATTTAGAAGAATTGAAAGCTTTTGCTGCCTCTAAAGGCGCTGCGGAAGCTGGGGATTTGAAGCACTGGGATGTCGGTTTTTGGTCGGAACGGCAGCGGGAAGAAAAGTTTGCTTTTAGTGCTGAAGAATTGCGCCCTTATTTTGCTTTACCCCAGGTATTGGAGGGGTTATTTGGATTAGTAAAGCGGCTGTTCGGCGTGACAGTAACGGCGGCGGACGGTCAAGCTCCTGTCTGGCACAAAGATGTGCGCTATTTTAGAATAGATGATGAAGCCGGAAATGCGATCGCCAATTTCTATCTAGACCCCTACAGCCGCCCGGAAGAAAAGCGCGGCGGTGCTTGGATGGACGAGTGCGTGGTGCGCGCTAAATTTGTGGAAGCGGGAAAAACAACAACGCGCTTACCTGTGGCGTATTTGGTGTGCAACCAAAGCCCTCCGGTTGACGAGAAACCGAGTTTAATGACTTTTGGGGAAGTAGAAACTTTGTTCCACGAATTCGGTCACGGTTTGCAGCATATGCTAACAACTGTAGACTATCCGGGAGCTTCCGGCATCAATAATGTTGAGTGGGATGCGGTGGAATTGCCCAGTCAATTTATGGAAAATTGGTGTTACGATCGCGCGACTTTGTTCGGGATGGCGAAGCATTACCAAACTGGGGAAACTTTGCCGGAACACTATTACCAAAAGCTGCTAGCAGCGCGCCACTACATGAGCGGCAGTGCCATGCTCAGACAAGTACATTTTAGCAGTGTTGATATCGAATTGCACCACCGCTATCGATCGGGCGGCAGCGAAACCGTGGCGGATGTCCGCAAGCGCATTGCTAAAACTACGACTGTTTTGCCTCCTCTGGAAGAAGACGCATTTTTGTGCGCTTTCGGACACATTTTTGCGGGCGGCTACGCGGCGGGCTATTACAGCTATAAATGGGCGGAAGTGCTCAGCGCTGATGCTTTTGCGGCGTTTGAGGAGGCGGGTTTGGAAGATGAAAGTGCGATCGCCTCTACAGGTAAACTCTTCCGAGATACAGTGTTAGGATTGGGCGGCAGTTTGCACCCGATGGAAGTGTTTAAAACTTTCCGGGGACGCGAACCTAGCACTAAAGCTTTGTTGAGACACAGCGGTTTAGCTGCGGCTTAACAAACTGTGGAATAACTGAGGATTAATGCAGGTAAATTTATCTGCATTAATCCCGGCTTGTTGCTTAATTCAAAGGTTTGTAGTGAGGACTTTAGTCCTCAGTAAATGTAGCGTACAGACTGGGAATCTTAGGATCGCAAATTAAATAATTTCCACTCTAGAAAGTGGGATGGGCGTCCCGCCCGTACAGAAAGGACGGGCGGGACGCCCATCCCACAAGAACCATCAAATTATAAGTTATTTAATTCTCATTCCTTACCGCTACAAGTAGCGCGTAGAACCCCTTTTTTCGTAATTCCTGCTAAATACAAAATGGGGAGCATCTCAGTTTGGCAATAAGCATTTTTAAAGAGCGGACTGAAGTCCGTACTACGAACCTTTTTTGAGCGGGGAAAACACTATAAATGCCAAACTGAGATGCTCCCACAAAATGTTTGTAGTGAGGACTTTAGTCCTCTGAAAGATGAGGACTAAAGTCCTCACTACGAACCAATTTTATTCTATAATATTAAGCAAGAAACATCTGTAGTTTTACACTTTCTCCCCAATGTTTCTGTGCAACATTGGGGATGATGTACGCGCGGCATAGCTATCCCGTAGGTAATCAACCGCAGCTTTAAGGTTAGCTTAAAAGCTCGTCAAAGCAGCATCAATGTCAATACTGTCAGTATAAACAGCAATTTGCAAGTATTTGCTGTCATCTTTATCAGTAATAATACTTAACTGCTCCACCTGAAATTAACTTTATATTTCGCAACATTTACGGGCTGTTTTCTGGATACAGCTAATGCTTTTATTCGCAACGAGAAATCGATAATTTTACCGAAACTTTAATATAAAGCGGCAACAGCGGTAGTTTTTTAAAGTTTTGATAAAGATCGGCAGGCTCTGTTCAAAAAAGAGAAAAAAATGAAGGTAAAAATTTTAAAATTTTTGTTGTGAATCATTTTAAACTTGCCAGAAGAAATATTTTTATATATGATAATAAGTAAGGATTGATAGTTACTTGTTCACCTATAGATTGAGATATTCATGGATATTCAATTAATTAATATCGGTTTTGGTAATATTGTGTCGGCTAACCGAGTGATTGCCATTGTCAGTCCCGAGTCAGCGCCAATTAAGCGTATAATTACTGATGCGCGGGAACGCGGACAACTGGTTGATGCTACTTACGGCCGCCGCACGAGGGCGGTAATTATTACTGATTCGAGTCACGTCATCCTCTCGGCGATTCAGCCGGAAACGGTGGCTAATCGTTTTGCGCTCAGCAAAGACGGTCAAGGTCGGGATGATTGAGGTTTGTCAGTTGCAATTTGAGCACTTACAGTATAGAGTAAGCGGAAACTTAAATTGTTACACGTTTCTCTTCTCAAAATGAAATCCGGTAAATTAATTGTTCTGACGGGGCCTAGCGGTGTGGGGAAAGGCACCCTAGTGCGATCGCTCCTCAACCGCCATCGGGAATTATATCTTTCGGTATCGGTGACAACTCGCAAGCCCCGCGAGGGAGAAATTGAGGGAAAGCACTACTATTTTGTCAGCCGCAGCCGTTTTGAAGAAATGGTTGAGGCTGGCGAGTTGGCAGAATGGGCTGAGTTTGCTGGCAATTTTTACGGTACTCCATATTTTGCTCTCCAGCAGGGAATCGGCGAGGGAAAATGGGTAATCCTAGAAATTGAGCTCGAAGGGGCGAGACAAATTAGAAATAAGTTTCCTGAAGCTTTGCGACTGTTTATTTTACCTCCTTCTTGGGAAGAATTGGAACGCAGGCTGCGGAGTCGGGGTCAAGATTCCGAAATTGCGATCGCCCGTCGATTGCTGCGGGCTAAAGAGGAAATTGAAGCTGCGGGCGAATTCGATTTTCAAGTTGTCAACGATGATTTAGAAGTTGCATTAAAAGGACTGGAATCTGTATTGTTTGTCAGCGACAGGAAATGATGCGATGATGATTTGAGCTTACCAATTACCAACTACCGATTACCAATTACCCATTTTTCTGTACGGGCTAAAACTTCGGTACTTTTCTTGATAGCAACACAGGATTTTAAATTCAATTCTAGAGTTTCAGACGCAGGCGAAATTTTCCTGAGCGGTTCTATTTCGCGAGCAGAACAGCCCAACATTTCCATATAAGCTAGCGTCCAGCCAATAGCTGCAATGTCGCTGACATTGCCTTCTCCGGCGCACAGGTGACAACTCAATTCGCCCTCGGGGTAGCACTCAGGACAAACCCAATTGTTCAGTTGTGAATTTATCAGAACTGTACGGGAGGCTGAGGCAATTGTCAATGCTTTAATGTGGTTTTGAACTACTTGTTTAAAACCTCGATTTGGGTTGCTGCGGTGGTCGGAATTATGGCGCGATCGCCCGTAAGCGTTGCCCTCGGAGAGTATCGCCATTTCTGGCTGTTGCGACGAAACCGGAGATCCTGTTGTGTTCTCTCTTTTGACTCCAGATTCGCCCAGGTTTGCAGTTAGCTGAATGCCGTAGTCTTTAGACTCTTCAGTCTGAGAGTCGTTGAGTGTGCTGTCAGAATCGGACGCTGTGCCATCAGCAAAATCTTGCATCGAGAGGTGATGTTCGATCGCCAAAGACCAAGTTCTTTTATGCCGGAGATCGCCATATTTTCTGGCTTCGGCATCAGTAATGCCGATCGCCGCTGCCTCTTGGCGCAGCACATTCATCGAAGTCATGACATCTGATATCATTAGTTTGTTTGCTGTTAATTTACCTTCGCCAGTAGAGAAGCCCTCGCAGAGGATAGACCTACAAATAAATACCTTAGATATAGTAGCCTAAATCTCAAATCTCAAATCTCAAATCTACAATTGTTTAATGAATTCAATTTTCCCTGACACAACGTTATCGGTGGGCGGACTAACATCATACCTCAAAGAATTGCTCGAGGGCGATCGCCACCTGCGATCGATTTGGCTAACGGGCGAGGTGTCCAACGTTTCGCGGCATTCCAGCGGCTGTTATTTCACTCTACGCGATCCCGACACAAGCGCTGCGATTACCTGCGTGGTGTGGACTTATCAACAGCAAAACTTGCGACGAATGCCCGTAAAAGGCGAGCAATTGCTGGTTTTCGGAAGCATTCAGGTTTACGAACCTCGCGGGGATTACAAGTTGATTGTTTCCAAATCGCTACCGGGTGGCGAAGGATTGGAGGCTTTGCGGTTGCAGCAATTGCGATCGCGCTTGGAAGCTGAGGGTTTCTTCGATCGCGCCAGAAAGCGCCCGATTCCCGCACACCCGCAAATTGTGGCCGTGGTGACATCGGATACCGGCGCTGCGTGGGGGGATATTCAGCGCACGTTAGCCCAGAGATATCCGGGTTTGCAGGTGTTGCTGTCGCCGACTTTGGTACAGGGAGAATTGGCTGCTGCTGCGATTGTTAGGGCGATCGCCCGTGTAGAATTGGACGGTAGGGCGGATGTCATAATTTTAGGGCGGGGCGGCGGTTCTGCGGAGGATTTGGCTTGTTTTAACGATGAAAGAGTGGTAAGGGCGATCGCCAATTGCACAATCCCAATTATTACGGGCATCGGCCACGAAAGAGACGAATCTCTCGCCGATTTAGTAGCAGATAAACGAGCCCATACTCCGACGGCGGCGGCTACTCAAGCCGTACCAATTTTAGCAGATATTTACTGGGAACACAGGCAGAGAATGCTGAATTTAGCAAGTGTGGTGCGGGCAAGATTTCAGCAAGAAGAACAGCATTTGCAACAGCTACAAAATCGCTTAAAAAAGTTGCCTGCGACATCGCGAACTTTGCGGCAAGCAACTGGTAAACTAGAAGTATTGCAAGAAAAGTTAGCGGCCCTAAATCCGGCGGCGGTTTTGGAAAGGGGTTATGCGGCGGTAATCCAAGGTGACGGTACGATTGTCCGCACAACTGACGGTTTGGAATTGGGTGAGGAGTTGACTGTGAGGTTGAGCCGGGGCGTGCTGAAGGTTAAAATTGTGGAAGTTTTGGATGCTGAATAAATGTTATGGTTAACTCGCAGTTGGGCCAGTCTGGCTGGAATTATGAGGAAACGGTCGATCGAATTGAAGCGATTATCGATCGGGTGGAATCGGGAGAATTGCCTCTAGAGGAGGTTTTCGAGCAGTTTGCGGTGGCTGTGGAATGTTTGCAGGAGTGCGAAGGTTTTCTGGCGCGGGGGAAGGATAAGATGGATTTGGCGATCGGGCTTTTGGCCGCGGAACCGGATTTTTAAGCGCAGGTTTAGGCGCTTAGCCTTTATAAATAAAAAGGTAATGGCTGGTTATCAAACACGAATAGGGTTTTCAGAAATGCACCAGTTCATAATAACCTGTCCAATCTTTTCCCAATCACAAATCATGGATTTATCAACTATTCTCGCAATCTCATGAGGACTTTTTTGTTTAAGATATTCAACGGTATTACTGAGCGTACTTTCTCCAAATCCCAGTGATATTTTACATCGACATTCTCCACTACTACTGCATTGCCAGTTAAGTTGACACCAATTATCTATACAACTTGATATATTGGGAATCAGAGAAATATTTTCTTCCCAAAAAGGCTTAACATTAGGGTTACTCGATTGAATAATTTCCTTCATTCGAGTTCCTTTTTTTATATCTAGAAAATACCTAATATCGACTGCACTACTACTACTAAAATTTTCAAAAATTCTTAATGCTTTGAGTCTTTCCGGATTTTTTAAGCACAGTTCAGATAAAATTGAGTTAGGTATTAAGTTTTCAACTTCACGGCAATCAAGAATAAAATTTTCCGTATTTATACAAGTGGAATCGCTCAAAGCTTGCAGGCGAGATGCCGTGGAGCCAAGATTTCCATGAGGAGCAATTTTATCGCTATCTACAATACAAAGGCAAAATCTTTTTTTTACTTTTTGAATATTAATATACTCAGTAGAAATTGTATTACCGCCTCCTCCTCTAGGTTCGCATACTATTTTTACATTCATCTTTTTCCATATAAGATAAACTTTTGCTATAATTTCGTATAAAACAGCATCATCACTATTTTCACACAAGAGTATGGTTTTCTGTACAGACTCTGAATCATTAAAAAAACGTGGGCCAACTTTAATAATTTGCTTACCTGAATCAGAAATCACTGCTGGTTCATAACAAGGATTAACAATTTCAATATATCTTGTTACCGCCGAAAGATAGGATTGAAATTGTGTAGATTGGTTGTATAACTTATGGTAAATATTTCTAGCAAATTGAGATAAACGAGAGCATTGAGCAATTTTTTTAAAAGTTTCTCTCTTAGCCATTACTATATGCTTACCTTCCCGACGGGCAGATGCAAGATTTTCTAAAGCCAAAACAGTCTCATCGTCCCAAGTATTTTCATCTCCCTTATCTACTACAGAGCTATCAATCAAAATTAGCATTTATACAAGTTCCATCTCGAAAAAATCTAGCGGCCAGTTTAAAAGATACCCATCTGAATTGAATTGAGAGTTTCTTATTCTTACTTCTCCTGGTTTATCGCATGGCTCAAATAAAACAATGTTGATTTCATCAGGAGAAATTTTACCTTCGGAAACTAATTGTCCGAGGCGATTTACCAATACTTCACTATGGGTTTCAATCATTAAACGTAGCTGAATCTTCTTCTCCTTAGCTGCTTTGATTGACTTAACCAATGCATCTGTTAAAGTTCCTTGCAGACGGGGATGAAGATGTAACTCAGGTTGCTCAATAGCGTAGGTTATTGTTCCTCGGTTTACTCGACGAAATGAACTTAGTAACCATAATTGAGTAATAACAGGAAGAATTTGAGAAAAACCAAATCCAGTATCAGCAACATTCAGGTATTTATCAGAATTTTTAGAACGAATTTTTACTGAAATGTGACCAAGGCTAGATTTAATTGATGGCTTAAATCCAAAATTATCTAAAGTCCAGGTAGAAAAGTTTTTCATTTCTGAATCAGTTAGATTGCGTAAAAACATTGCAAGATTATTACCTTGGTAATCCACTTCATCAACAGCTAAATCTTGAGTTCGGTAATAACGCTCTGCTGTAGCTCGTACTGGCCCAATATAGCTAATATTCTTTGAGAAGTTCGCTAGTGTATCATCACATTTTTCAAGAATAAAAGGTATCGCATTTGCGATAATCAGATCCCTTAAATCTTTAAAATCTTTTGTCTCAACTGTCCAATTCTTAGTTTTATTCTTCCAAGATTTGCCAGCAATATTATTTTCTTGAATATCTTTTAACATATTTTCTGAGTTGCCGAGACCAAAAGAGAGTGCCATTTGAATAATAGTCTCTAACTTAGTTGCATGATGAGCCGTCTCTTTGGTTTTGTCTATCAAAGCTTGAAATAAAGCTCTGAAGCGAGAACGATATCTCACAAAACCAGGAGATAGTGAGGATGATTTTTCAAATTCATATTCTTTTTTTTGCTCACTTTCAGTAATAGTTGGCAGAATCAGACTCCTGTCAAATTTTCTAGTAACATATTTATTACCCAAATTTAAAACGTTAAATGAATTTACGAAAAAGTCCGTTAGAGAATCATCCTCACCAAAAGATAATTGGATTTTTGAATCTTCAAGCTGCAAAAAGATTCTACTTGTTCTTGTTGTTTCTTTCTTTTTATTTTCTGAGACTTGGAGAGTTAACGTTATATCACAAGTGTTGAAAATCTTTGCTTCTCCCGAAAAAAGAAAGTAAGAAAAATCTCTAGCAGAGGGAAACTGTCTTGATTCGAGCTTGAAGTTAAAAGAAAATTCAATATTATCTTCTGCTCCTGTTTGATGAGCATCCTCAAAATTACCGAAGTCAACTAGGCGACCTGACCAAAGTATTGGCCCAGTTGTTCTAGATTCTAGGCTTTGTTTCAATAGAGGAAGAATACGCAGAAAACTACTCTTACCTGAACTGTTTTGCCCAAGAAGAACAGTTATAGGCTTTAACTCAATATAGCCAGTGTCAGCCAGACAGCGTAATCTTTCCACTCTAATAGAATCCATTCATACCTCTTAATAAGGAATAGCTTTAATATTTTATCTGCCCAGACGCCTCTAAATCTTAGATTTAATTTTGATTAAAATCTTTTGGGGTGGGCCAGAAAGCCCACCCCACAAATACAATTTAGATGCCCGACAGCTTACAATTTGTCGATCGCCCTTTTGGCCTTATCAGTCAGATTTTTCACCGCATCTTTCACATCTTCTGCTGCGTGGCGGGCAGCAGCTTCCGCTTGTTTCGCTTTGCCTTCTGCCTGGTCTTTTTTATTGCCCGTGATGTTACCGAAAATTTCCTGAGCTTTGCCTTCTACGTTTTTGCCGATCGCCTTTGCTCTGTCTTCTGTACTCATAATCAGCTCCATTGAGTAGTTGAACGCTACTACCACCCTAACATTAGCTCAACAGAAGTTGCTCGCTAACTTCACATTAATTTATGTTGATTTTGATTTTTATTCGTTTTCAGTAGACTTCTTGCCCAATATTTTATTGATATAGAAACCGCAGTAGTAGGGTGCGTCAGAATGACTTGATTATTTCGATTTACTCTGATATAAACTGAGGCACGCACCCTACAGTTATACTAAAATTATTGTGGGGTGGGCTTTGAGCATCGCCCAAAAAGTTACAAACTATTTCAAACTCGCCGCCGCAACTTTAATCGGTTCCAGCAATTCTAACGGTATATGCAGCATATTCAATTGAGTAGTTTCAACACCTTTTCTTTCATTTCTTTCTATTTCTGGCCCGTGATAATCGCTGCCACCTGTCATCAGCAAACCGTAATCAAAACACATTTTTTTGAGCTTTTCTATTTGGCTGGAACTGTGGCTGGGATGGTATACTTCAACTCCCATTAAACCAGCATCTACTAATTCTTTCAAGACTTCCTCAACAGCGCCGCCGCGAAATAAATAAGGGTGAGCCCACACCGGTACTGCGCCGCAACTCTTGAGTAAATCGATGCCTTCTGCGATCGAGAATTTCTCGTAATGCACGTAGGCGGGGCCGTCGTCTCCCAGCCAGCGATCGAAGGCTTCCCGCGATGATTTGGCGTGGCCAGCTTTTACCAGCGCGCTAGCAATGTGAGGCCTTCCCGGTGCCATTCCTGGGGATGATGTTTTTGGTAGTTCGATCGCGTATCCCAGTGCTGCTAATTTTTCTACCATTTCTTGCGATCGCCTCAACCGTCCTTCCAGGCGAGCATTCAAAGGAATTTGCAATTTATTCGCATCAGGATAAAAACCTAAAATGTGCAAAGATCTGCCGTTGTGGACGGTACTGAGTTCAAGCCCGGGGACTATTTCTATACCGTGCAAAGCAGCGGCGGCAAAGGCTTCATCCCAACCCGACACCGTGTCGTGATCCGTGACAGCCAAGGCGCGAACCCCGGAAGACGCGGCGGCGGCTACGAGTTCGGCTGGGGTGAGAGTTCCATCGGAATAAGTCGTGTGACAGTGAAGTTCTAGCATTTTGATCTGATTAACTACTTATCTACTACTTCGCGAACTCTATCAATCGCACCTTCTCGCAATTTGGGAAGCATCAGCGATATTTCACTACTTGGGATATTCAGGATTGGTACGACTCAAACTTTTTTGTTTAACTGTACTGTCTATCTGCCACATCTGTTCCTATAAATTTTACCACAAAAACTGTACTGAAACTCTCCAACGTACCAAGTATATCATTGGCAGTCGCGCTGTCTGCGCTTCTGCTCGCCCGATCGCCTTTGCCAGAAATAATATTCGGGCGATCGGGCTTTCTGCTGTGCCACTTATCAAATTGGCTAAAATCAGCCTCTGCCGCGACTGCACTCAAAGCGCTCTCAAGTTATACAGCAAAAGCACTTGAGCGCTTTCGGTGTCAAGATTTTTTGAGGTATAAACTGTGGAGGTTGAGATAGCGGCATTGTGCGATCGCTACCGTTGAGGAATTTTTTATAAATTAATAACATGACATTCAGGTACAGCGTATGAAATCCACACTTTGCTTTCCAGAAACTTCCGTTCAGTCCAACGTAGTTCCTTTTGATAAAAATGCTATTGACTCTTGTATTGTTGCAGCATGGATTGACTTAGTTGGAGCACAGTTTGATAGCATGGAAGGAGATGATTGGCTCGGTTTATGTGGCGACATTGATGATGGTGAAATTTACCGAGAATGGTTTTTGTGGCAAGATAGCGAAGTAACTCAAGAGTGGGAAGCTTTCGACATCATTACTAATTATCGAATCGTAGCATACACCCGAGAATTGCTGATTGCTACAATCGACAAAGTAGAAGATGCCAGAAAATTTAGCTGTTTGGAATAATTTTAAATCTTGATGTTCAACTTTAATCATAATTCTGTCAACCAACTCGGTTTATCCCAAAAAATATTTTGGATCGAACACGATACATCGATCGCGAAACCGGGTTGCTCAGACCAAAATTATAGGTTGGGTTTCATTCCACCGGCCCAACCTACTAATTTAAGTCGTTACTGCTTTTTCTTTTTCTCGTTCTAATTTGCGCTGCTTCAACGCTGCAAGATTTTGTTTGATCCTGTCGATCGCACTTCCATTTCCCTGCTCTTGGTACAATTCGCTAGCGCGGATCAAATCTGCAACAGCCTCGCCATCCGATCGCAAATTCGCAAAAACCAAGCCGCGATTGTGGTAAGCTTCTGCCGTTGCAACCCGTTCTATGGCGCTAGTAAATTCCTCTTGAGCTTTGCGGTAATTTCCCGACTGATAAGCCTCAATTCCAGCTTGGAAATCAACCGCAGCTTTGCTTCCTGCGTCAGTAGCCGGAAATTCTGGCGAGTTTAAAATAGGTTCTTTAAACAGTACAGAAATGCTGCCCTTACCGGAGTAAGCCCAAGTCATTGTTCCGATGCCAATCCCCAGGGCAGCCACAACAATGACAGACAGAGCAATAAAATTGGTGAGTTCCATAGAGAAATATTTGTTGTATTACAATATGATAAGATAATTTCTAGGTTCTGGAACAATGGCTGTGCGGATTCACCTCAACGGTCAATGGTTTTTGGGCTCGCTAGCTTTAGTATTGTCGATCGGCATAATGACTGCAACTACAACTTCTGACGCAGCAACCAACGCCCAGACTCAAGCGGGATGGCAACTGTTGCAGCGGGGCGAGACAGGGTTGGTGGTGGCAATGCGACACGCGATCGCCCCTGGAACCGGAGATCCTGCTAACTTTAAATTGGGCGACTGTTCCACCCAGCGCAACTTATCAGCCCAGGGAAGAACCCAAGCCCAGCAAATTGGAGCCGAATTTCGCAACCGCAACATCAAAATTGCCAGAGTTTTATCGAGTCAGTGGTGTCGGTGTTTGGAAACAGCAAAACTAATAAATTTAGGTAAAGTCGAGCCATTAAGAACACTCAACTCGTTCTTTAGCGACAGCAGCAAAGAAGCCCGACAAACAGCAACAATCCGCAAATTAATTGTTGACAACCGCAACACGAAAGGCGCGGTTATTATGGTAACTCATCAAGTAAATATTACAGCGCTTACAAATATTGTTCCCCAAAGCGGCGAAGCAGTGATTCTCAAAAGCGATCCACAAGGTAAAATCCAAATAGTCGGACGAATTGGCAGATTTTAATAATGTAGAAACTTACAGCATATTCTGGTTCAAGTTTCTAACAATCCCCGTCTAACATTTCTCGTAGATAGGAACATTCCTTCTGAACATCAGGTGATTCATCGGAAAGTAGACTCTCAATAGTTTGGGATTCCAGCAAACTCGAATATTGTTCGTCTAGCCTGCACAACTCAATAGCAGCAAGCACGCCCGCAATTCTTTCCTCAGACTCCGGCGACATCATCCGGTTAATAGAAGCAAGCAATACATCATTCGGAGGAGAGATAATTTCAACAAGTTTTCTCGCTGTTTGCCGTACAATCGAATGTCGATCGCCAAGACGTAAGAACATCCACTGCAATAAAATATTGTCACCCTGCGGGAATTCCTGATGCCGTAGATTTCCTAATGCTTCGAGGGCAATGGATCGCACATCCCACTCATCGTCAGCCAGGAGACAAGCCAGTATGGGCGCAACAACGGGATTATCTAAATCTCCTAATTTGGCAGCAGCATTATATCTAGTATCATTGCGATCGGAAAGTGTTTCAGTAGCAGCAGCAGCCACAACAGCAGGCCACTTGGACTCTAGACTGTCTCCCATCCAAAAATGATCGTCAATATAAACAGAATCTCCCATAAATTCGCCTTTGTAGTTAAGGTGAGAATGTACTACAGACACATCGCCACTAACACCACTAAAATCTGTTTGCGGATAATCATCGGAAGAAAAACAGCCAATAAATCGCGCTTTCTCCAAATTTGCCCCTTTAAATAAGGTACCATTCAGACGGCAACCAAAGAACTCTACCATTGATAAGTCGAGTTTTTCTAGACTGCAATTTCTTAAGTCACAGAAACTCAGAGTGTCCTTTGGCTGGATAGGAAGCCGATGCTTTGTACCCCGCCAATTTATTCCGAAATAGGGTGTTTTGTAAGTCTTCTCTAGCTTAATAATATCCATTGCTTATTTTCCTAACTGATCTTTCCAAGAGTTGGCCCATCGAGGAATCACCGGATCGTTGCCGTTGCGGTAGTCTTCAGCCCATTGTAGCGCCTCTTCCATTTTTTCAATTTCTCTAGCAATCTTTTCTTTAGGCTCCTGAGGAGCGGCAGGCAAAATTGGCAGTCTTCTTTGTAATGATAAAATATATTGACGGCACTTTGTATCGTGGAGAGTTCCTTTTTTTAGGGACATTGGCGGGTTTTCCACTCCACCTTCAAATTGTTCTTTCATTACCATAAAAGCACAACTTCCATCTCCATACTCTGCCTCTTCCCGATATAAATCGTTCATAACCTCTTGAGCATCATCTATCGCCATAGCAACTGCACGCGGGAATCTAGATTCTCGATTTTCAATCAACCTAGAATCTGGGGTTGTTGCACTGACTCTTAGTCTTCTAAGATTCTGGTTCTCTTGATTTCCTTTTGGATTCATCTCACTTAGAAGAGTAAAGGGATTTCAGGGCGAGCAATTGATTATACCAAGAATTGTGCAGTCACTCCCCTTTTAGATCCGAAGTTTTGATATCGCAGCGAATGTTGTATAATATTACTAATTTGTTATAACCCATTTATATGAGTTTCCAATACAGCGCAGCCTTCGTGACTTTAGCAGACCTTGACAAAGAAGTTCTCGTTAAATTTTACACAAAATTTCTCGACCTAGAACCAAACCCTTACATTCCCAATACTTATGCTGAATTTCAACTCCCCGGCCTGAGACTCGGCATATTCAAACCCAAAGATTCCCACAAATCGGAATTTGCAAATCGAGCCAAAACAGGCATGAGTTTGTGTTTGGAAGTCAGCGATATCGAAACTGCGATCGCCCGAATCTGGGCATTAGGTTATCCGCCCGCTGGAGAAATTATCAAAGCCTCGCACGGTTTAGAAATCTATGCCTTCGATCCCGCCGGAAATCGGATAATTTTGCATCAATCGCATCAGTAGATAAGAGTTGGCGATTGAAACCGTCTCTACACAAACGATGTCCGGATGGTGCGCGGACTAAGAAATCAAATTCTACAACAATCCTAAATGATTTCTGAACTCTCTTCTCTTTTCTTCCTTTGCGCCCTTAGCGTCTTCGCGGTTCGTTAAAAAAACATCAACTATCTAATCAATTCAGCAAAACTATAAAAACTGATAATTAACAACAACAAAGCAATCAAATGAGTCAACTGAAATTGAGGCCGCGGCCCGATATATTCCCGCACCAAAATCGAAAAAGACGAACCAATGATATAACTCAAAGACAGCGTTAAATACTGCCACTGCAACGTTACACTCCACAGCCCGAGAAAAATCATCGCCAAAGTCAACATCACCAACTCAACAAACCGAGGCGGATTTTGCTGGCTAGACAGAATCACAGTGTTCAACCAATATTCCCAAGGTCTCATGTTTTAACGATCGAGCTTTTGGATGTAGCCTTCCAGCTTAACCTACGATCGCCATTCAATCTGTCGCTGCAAACACACCAAAGCCTCCGCTGTCTCCACCTGCGGAAACTGGGCGTAAAAGCGGCTGACACTGTAAAAAGGGTGAGGAGTCTCCAGAATAATTAATTTATCGCTCATTTGCGCCAAAAATCCCATCAAATCAGCCGGTGCGACGGGCGCGCAAATCCACAAAGCCATCGGTTGCTGCGACTGCAAAGCCTGCGCCGCCACAGCCACCGTCATCCCCGTCGCAATCCCATCGTCCACTAAAATCGCCAAAGACCCCGCTGCGCTGACATTGGGCCGTCCCGAAGCCAAATCTGCCAACAGAGATTGAGCGCTATTTTCAGCCTGCTGGAGTGCAGATTTTTGCAAGCGTAAATTGGGCTGATTTTGCTTTTGCCAGAGAACATGGCCGTCAGCAGTTGCAGCCCCGATCGCCAATTCCAAATTATCTGGGCGAGTAATTTTCTTGGCGACAACCACATCCAAAGCACAGCCCAAGCGGCGCGCAATCGGTACAGCAACCGGCAAACCCCCGCGCGGCAAGGCGTAAACAATCGGTTTAATAGTATCCTGTGTTGTTAAATTCAACTTGCCGAGCTCGCCTGCAACTGCCTCGGCCAGTTTTTCGCCTGCATCGGCGCGATCGTCAAAAAACGGGTTAGACAACATATTTTTGCCTGTACGAGCTCAACCAAACTATTGGAGATTTGCGAGTCAGAAACCCGGTTTCTTGGCAGATACTTCGCTGCTAAACCAAGATTTCTCCCAGAAACCGGGTTTCTGTGGCGGTACTGTGAGATTTGCGAGTGTTAATTTGAGATTGTGGGATGACAGCAGCGCATAGAAGCATCCAGCCCATCTCAAATCGCCCAGCGCCATCTAAACTATAAACTCTCAGCTCAAAAAAATCTCTCCACTTGGAAAATTTATGTCCAGCGACTTGCAACTCAGCCTTTTTGACAGCAATCAAAGTGCCGCTTTCCAAAACGACTCAATCCCAGCAAATGCCAAAATTCCCATTCCTGCCGGCACCTATCAAAACATGGAACAAATCGGCGAACACTGCAACCGCTGTCACCGCTGCGAATTGGGCAACAGCCGCACTCACGCCGTCATCGGGCGCGGCAATCCTCAAGCCTCTATTTTGATTGTGGGAGAAGCGCCGGGACAAAATGAAGATGAAACAGGATTGCCCTTCGTAGGGCGATCGGGTCAACTGTTAGATAAGATTTTAGAATCCGTAGAATTGAGCACAGAAACCGACGTATTCATAGCCAACGTCATCAAATGTCGCCCTCCCAACAACCGCCCTCCCACAGCAAAAGAAATCGAAGCTTGCAAACCATACTTGCTGGAACAAATTCGCATATTAGACCCCAAAATCATTTTATTAACTGGCGCAACAGCCCTGAAAGGTTTGTTAAGCGACAAGCGACCAATTAGTAAAATCCGAGGTCAATGGATAGAATGGGAAGGACGGCTGTGTATGCCAATTTTCCACCCATCATACTTGTTGCGAAATCCCTCCCGCGAACCGGAGACACCAAAATGGTTTATGTGGCAAGATATGCAGGCAGTAAAAGCAAAATTGGATGAATTTAAAGCAGTAAGTTAAAGAGAGCATGATAAATCTCGCTTTTACCAGAGTCTCGATCCCCCTAAATCCCCCTTAAAAAGGGGAGTAGGGGTTGACTTTGATGTTCACTCTTGTCCCCCCCCTTATTAAGGGGGGCTAGGGGGGATCGAGGGTCTAATCGTCAAACAGTAGCTTGTTGGCAACTGGTATTAAAATAGGTAAATTATGTTAATCTAAAAATATTAAACCAAAAAAAATTATGAGTCAATGCCTTAATCCCGACTGCCTCCATCCCAACCCACCCATCACCCAATTCTGCCAAAAATGCGGAAACAAACTGCTACTCGGAGACAGATACCGTGCAGTAAAATACATTTCCGAAGGAGCTTTCGGCCGTACATTCAAAGCCGTAGACGAACATCGACTCGATACAATTTGTGTAATCAAACAATTTCTCCCGCAACTACAAGGGAATGCCGCCATCCAGAAAGCGACGCAGTTATTCAAACAAGAAGCAGTCAGACTGCGAGATTTAGGCAAACATCCTCAAATCCCCGATCTATTGGCATTTTTTGAACAAAATAAACGCTTCTATCTAGTACAAGAATTTATAGACGGTGAGGATTTATTAAAAGAATTAGAGCAGCAGGGAAAGTTTAGCGAAAAACAAATTAAACAATTACTGAATGAATTGCTACCGATATTAGATTTTGTTCACAACCAAAAGGTAATTCACCGAGACATTAAGCCGGAAAACATCATTAGAAATTCTCACGGTTCTTTAGTATTGATTGACTTTGGAGTTGCCAAGGAATTGAGCGGTAGTGTTTTGACTAAAGTGGGAACTGTAACTGGCACTCCTGGTTATGCGGCACCGGAACAAATGCAAGGTCATGTTTTTCCAGCGAGTGACTTGTACAGTCTTGGTGTAACTTGCATTCGGTTATTAACCGGATGTTTCCTGAAAGAGATAAATGGAATTTTGTTTGATGAACTTTTCGATCCGATGCAAATGCAATGGAACTGGAAAAACAAGACAGTTCATCTCAACAAGGACTTGGCAAAAATTTTAGATAAAATGATACTATTTCCAGTTGGTGCGCGCTATCAATCAGCAGGAGAAGTATTGCAAGCTCTTGATTCAATCTCAGTATTACCCAATCAAATATTAGCACCACTACCGCCAGCAAAACCCGTTCATTCTTCAGCAGCAGCTAATAAAATATCAGCTAAATTTAAACCAAAAGCCTCTTACTTCAAATCCTTTACTGAAGACTTGGAAAATGGCGTGCAGTTAGAAATGATAGGAATTCCCAGTGGAACCTTCACAATGGGTGCGCCAGACATTGAAGCAGAAAGCCAATACAAAGAAAAACCTCAACATCCTGTCACAATTCAACCTTTCCTTTTCGGAAAATATGCGATCGTACAAGCACAGTGGAAAGCCGTTGCTAAATTGCCACAAATTCAATATCATCTCAACCCAGACCCCTCTAAATTCAAAGGCAATAACCTACCAGTAGAAAATGTCTCTTGGTATGAGGCGGTGGAATTTTGTGCTAGGTTATCTAAACATACTGGACGCAATTATCGCTTGCCCACTGAGGCAGAATGGGAATATGCTTGTCGTGCTGGTACGACTGCACCGTTCTATTTTGGTGAAACAATTACTACAGATATTGTTAACTATAACGGTAATTACTCTTACAATAATTCACCAAAAAGTCAGTATCGAGAACAAACTACAGATGCAGGCAGTTTTTCTCCCAATGCTTTTGGTTTATATGATATGCACGGGAACGTCTGGGAGTGGTGCGTTGACCCCTGGCACGGTAGCTATTACGGAGCACCAACTGATGGTAGCGCCTGGGATGAAAAATGTAATGATAATCGCTATCAAAATTCTATTGAATTATTAGTAAAATCTCAAAATAATAAAATAGCAAGGGTGCTGCGCGGGGGGTCGTGGCTTTACCATCCGAGGAATTGCCGTTCTGCTTTTCGCTTTTTCAATACGCCGGAATTTGACTATCATGACTGTGGTTTTCGAGTTGTATGTGTTGGTGTATGAACTTCTCAACCCTTGATACTTTCTCATTTTGCATAACAATCTCGCAACCACAAACGAATCGCCTCAGCAATTGCGCTTTTTTCGTTTTCTGCCGGCGACAACGGACTAACATCCGCCACTGTACCAAACCTAGAAACAATTTTTACTAATTCCCAGCCCTTCTCTGTTTTAGCTAAAAACAGCCAGTGATATTGCTGAATCTCGACTCGCTTTCCCCCGCGATACTGCGTGTCCAAAGTAGTAATAAAAACTTGACTGGCATTTTCGGGAAGTGTTTCTTCAAAATTTAAAGGTAGCGGTTCAAACTCCGGGCGACCTGCTAAGATTATTTGACGCGGTATGTAACCGATCGCCCTAGAATTGTTAGGAGGAAAGTGCGATCGCACAATTACCCGGTTAGCATAACTCGGCAAATCCTGCAACAGGCGATCGACCAAAGTTTCTAAATCAGCGGGACAGGGCGATCGGGCTAACAAACTGTACCCACTTGCGTTTATAGTGCGATTCCCTACGGGACAGCTTCGCTTCACGCCATTTGTGACAAAATTAGCAGCCAAAGTCGGACTTGCGATCGCAGATATTAGCAGATAAACACAGATTAACGCTGAGGAAATTTCATCTGTGTTCATCTGCGCTTATCCAATCTCTTCACAAATCCGCGCAAAAGCCGCCACCGGATCGTCGGAAGCCGTAATCGGCCGCCCAATCACCAAATAATCCGCACCAGCTTTTAAAGCAGCCTTCGGAGTCATCGATCGCTTTTGATCGCCCCCATCGGCCCATTTTGGACGCACCCCCGGACAAACTAACAAAAAATCATCCCCGCAACTCATCCGCAACTGTTCCGCTTCTTGGGGAGAACAAACCGCACCAGCTAAACCTGTTTCCTTAGCTAACAATGCCATGTGCAAAGCATATTCTGGCAACTCTAAAGGTATTTTTAATTCAAAAGCCAACTGTCGCGAATTCAAACTTGTTAACAGCGTAATTGCAATCAATTTAGGAGTCGGTTTCTCAACCGCCGCCGCCCCTTCTACCAAAGCTGACTGTGCCGCTTTCAAAGCATCTTTACCGCAAGTAGAATGGATTGTCAATAAATCTACATTGTACTTGGCAGCAGCACGACAAGCGCCAGCTACAGTATTCGGAATATCGTGAAATTTCAAATCGAGAAAAATCCGTTTTTGCCTCTCTTTCAGAATCTCGATAATTGCTGGCCCGCAGCTAACGAATAATTCTAAACCGACTTTCCAGAATGATACTTCGGGGAGTTTGTCGATCAGGTCGATCGCTCTTTCTTGACTCGGAACATCTAAAGGAACAATAATTTTATCTGTGACCATAGTACCGTTCATAGTAAGGAATGCAAGTCCTTTTTATCTGATTTTATAACCGTTCGTACCGTTCGTACCGTTCGTAGTAAGGACTTCAGTCCTTTCTTAATTTCAAACCTTTCCGCTCGGGACTTCAACTTTTTTCACAGGGATTTTAAGGACTGAAGTCCTCACTACGAAACTGAAGAAGGACTAAAGTCCTCACTACGAACCTGAAGAAGGACTAAAGTCCTCACTACGAACCTGAAGAAGGACTAAAGTCCTCACTACGAACCTGAAGCTGAAGAAGGACTGAAGTCCTCACTACGAACTTAAGATGAAATTATACTATTAAGCGGACAAACTTATTTTTGCCCACTTGCAAAACCTTACCGCATAAATCAGCAGGTGATTCAAAGGTAAGGTTAACATCCGAAACTTTATCGCCCTCCAACTTCACGCCGCCGCCTTGCATCAACTTCCGCCCGTCGCCGCTGCTTTTGCAAAGCCCGCTAGCACTCAGAATATAAAACAACTTAGCCGGAAACTCCACGTTTGTTAAAGAAAACTCCGCCACAGCATCAGCTTGTCCCGCAGCACCTTTGATTAGCGCGATCGCATCTTGTTGGGCCCGATCGCCCGCTGCTTTCCCCCAATACTGGCTTACCACATCCACAGCCAAAAGTTTCTGTTTTTCTCGCGGATTTTCTGGCAATTCATCAAGCGGCAAATCTGTCAATAGCTCGAAATACTGCGCGATCGAGCGATCGGCAATTTTCTCCAACTTAGAATACATCGTCAGCGGATCTTCCGACAAAGCTACATAATTATTCAAAGACTTCGACATCTTTTGCACGCCGTCAGTCCCGATCAAAATCGGCATCAGCAAACCAAACTGCGGTTTCATCCCAAAATGCCTCTGCAAATCTCTCCCCACCGCAATATTAAACTTTTGGTCGGTTCCCCCCAACTCCACATCCGCTTCCAAGACTACTGAATCGTAACCCTGCATTACTGGATACAGAAACTCGTGCAGGAAGATCGCATTTTCCTGCTGCATCCTGTTATCAAATCCCTCTTTAGCGAGCATCTGCTGCACCGTCATCGTGCCTAAAAGCTCCAAAATCTTCGCCATGTCCAATTTTGACAGCCACTCGGAGTTGTAGCGAATTTCCAAACGTCCGGGCGTGTCAAAATCTAGAATCGGACGTAGTTGATCTAAATAAGTTTTGGCATTTTCCGCCACTTGTTCGGCACTCAACTGGCTCCGCGCCTCCGATTTTCCAGTCGGATCGCCAATTCTTGCGGTAAAATCTCCGATGACCAGTACCGCCGTGTGACCGGCATCCTGAAAAGCTCTCAGCTTCCGCACGCAAATGCTGTGTCCCAAGTGAATGTCCGCCCCTGTTGGGTCAATTCCCAGTTTGACTCGCAACGGCCGATCGACTTTTGCCAGCAGTTGGGCCAGATTTTCGTCAGGGTTGCTAGAATCAGGTCGATCGGGAAAAATCTCGCTGATGCCACGGTAAATTCCAGAAAAGTTAGGAGAAATCATAAAAGAGCGATCGTCCATCATCATATTTTGCCAAAGTGCAGCAGAATTAGTTACACTCACTGATTGACACATAAACACACAACTATCAAGCTACTATAATCGCAAAGCTGACCGACTTTCATTAGCAAACCCATCCAGAAACGCATACCAGATCCGACAGGATTCGTGGACATCCCACAATTTTAGACTAAGGTTCAAACTCGTAATTTTATCTGTGGAGTAAATCTAAAATCTAAAATCTAAAATCTAAAATCGATCGACTGACAGCCTCCAGCATTGCCATCTAAAATTAAAAGTCTGAAACCCCAAATCGAGTGAGGAAGTGAAATCCACGTGTCAACCAACGCAGTTCGCAAAAATACGGAAAACCCAGCCCCTGTATTCGAGTTTGTTCAGTCAGTCAGCAAAGTGACCGCCGGAACTATACTCAGCATAACAATGCTTGCCAGTTCCGTAGTAGCTGGCGGACTGGTTGGCTTAGCGATCAGCTTCCGCAACTTGCCAGATGTTCGCATCTTGCAAACCTACTCTCCCACGGAAACTACCCACATTTACGACATCAACGGCAGGCCCCTAGCCAGCATCCACGATGAAGCAAACCGGGATGTCGTACCCCTTGACAAAATCTCCCCGAACCTGAAACGGGCCGTTCTGGCGATCGAAGATAGCAACTTCTTCACCCACAAAGGCATCAACCCCGGCGGGATAGCCCGAGCTCTCATAGTCAACCTAGAGAAAGGTAGAACCGTTGAAGGCGGCTCGACTATGACAATGCAGCTAGTCAAGAACTTGTTTCTATCTCCCCAGTCAAAATTCAGCCGCAAGATAGCTGAAGCGGTAATGTCTATCCGCTTGGAGCAAATTCTCAACAAAGACCAAATTCTGCAACTGTACCTGAATCAAATCTATTTAGGTCACAACTTATACGGCGTAGAGACAGCTTCTCGAAGCTATTTCAACAAATCAGCAGAGAATTTGAGCCTTGCGGAAGCAGCGATGCTGGCCGGCTTGATTTCCGCCCCCGAAGAATACAGTCCTTTCGTCAACTACAAGTTGTCAAAAGATCGGCAGGAAATCGTTTTAACCCGGATGAGGGAACTCAAATGGATTACCATAGCTGAAGAAGCAAGCGCCCGAGCGCAAAAAATTAAGCTCGGCAAAATCACTTCTTTTGGCGGCTCTCAAGTTCCTTACGTCACACAAGCCGTAGTTCAGGAGTTGACACGGCGTTTCGGGCGAGATGCCGTCCTCAAGGGTGGAATGCGCGTTCAAACTACGATCGACCTCAAACTACAGCGCATCGCCGAAGAAACCGTCAAAGCGTGGCACGATCGACTTTACTACCAAGGACTTTTTTACGATCGCGACCAAGGTCAAATTGCCCTAGCAGCCGTCGATCCCCGCACCCACTTCGTCAAAGCAATGGTTGGTGGCGTCGATTACCAAAAGAGTGAATTCAACCGCGCCATTCAAGCACGCCGCCAGCCCGGATCTTCCTTTAAGCCCTTCATCTACTACGCTGCCTTTGCTACAGGCAAATACGGCCCCGATTCAGTTGTCTACGACTCCCCCGTCGGCTACCGCGACGGCGACGGCTACTACTACCCTCAAAACTACGGCGGCGGCTTCTCCGGTGCCGTCAGCATCCGCAGAGCTTTGGAAGTATCACTGAACATTCCCGCTGTCAAGCTCGGCCAAGAAGTCGGATTGAATAAAGTAATTGAAATTTGCCGGGTGCTCGGCATCAGAAGTCCCATGGAACCCGTAGTTTCTTTACCCTTGGGTGCAGTTGACCTCACTCCTTTAGAAATGGCCGGAGCTTTTGCTACCTTCGCCAACAACGGCTGGCATTCCGACACCACATTTATCGTGCAAGTCACCGACAGCAGCGGCAACGTCTTGCTAGACAATACCCCCAAACCAAAATTAGTTCTCAACGCCTGGGCTGCGGCATCCGTCAACAGCGCCCTGCAAGGAGTAATTTACAACGGTACTGCCAAGGCTGCCCAAATTGGGAGGCCCGCTGCTGGGAAAACTGGCACAACTTCCTCAGAAAGGGATATCTGGTTTGTGGGTTACGTGCCGCAGTTGTCGGTGGCTGTTTGGATAGGCAACGACGATTACACACCGATGAGCTACGGTGCTACTGGCGGTACAATCGTTGCCCCTGTTTGGCGCGATTTTATGAGCCAAGCTTTGCAGGGCGTTCCTGAAGAAGATTTCAAACCTGCTTCATCTTTTGAACGACCGTGAACGAACCTGACGGTCAACTGAGTACAGTTAGACCGCAGGCTTCTTTTTCCTTTTTTGCAAAGGCTTTTTTGAGTGACGGAGTTCCCCCGCCACTTTGATCGCTCAGACCAATTTTCTTGATAAGTTTGGCTGAATTTTCATCTCGATCCAAAGACTCACCGCACTGACAAGAATGCCATCTTTCCGATAACTCTTTTGGTACTTTATTGAGGCAATTCCAACAATACTGAGAAGTTCCCTTCGGCTCGACAAACAAAAGATTTTTACCCAATTTCCAGGCAACATACTTGAGAACATTAGCAAACTGACCGTGAGCAGCATCAAGCATTGATTTATTCAAGCCGCTTTTGGCAGATTGACCGTTTGGCAAATAAACTAAATTACCATTGTCGATCTCGGTTTTAGTTTTAGCGCGTCTTGTCAAATTCTTGATACTCAAATCTTCAGCCACCAAAACATCGCATTTACGAAACAATTCATGTGCCGTCTTGAATTGAAAATCAAGTCTCGCTCTAGCTACAAATTGATGCAGTCTAGAAATCTTGCTTTTTATAACTTGCCAAGGTTTAGAACCCTTGACTCTACTAGCTAGCTTCGCCTGAAGTTTTGCTAATTTCTCGGCAGATTTCCTCAAGAATCTAGGATTTTCAATTCTTTCGCCATTAGAAAGGTAAGCGTAATTAGTAATTCCCAAGTCAATACCAAGAGTGTTTTCATCAGTCGGTTGAATTTCTGCAACCGGCACGGGAACCGTCTTATCTTCTAGCGTCAGGGAAATATACCACCCGTCCGCTTCTCTAATAACTGTCCCCGTCTTAACCGTTAATCCTGTTGGTATTGGACGATGGAATGCCATCGGTATTTGACCTATTTTGGCAAGGTTAATGCAAATCCTATTTTGCTCATCCTTGGCGATATCTAAATTATCTAATTGAGGATAAGTAAAAGATTTGTAGTAGTGAAATCCTTTAAATCGGGGCTTGCCTCTACGATTGCCATTTTTGTCGGGTGTGGTGAAATTTGAAAAGGAAGTTTCCACTCGGTTAATCACATCCTGCAAAACTTGAGAATTCAAAGTTTTGTAATCAGAAAATAGCTTTTTAGTATTTTTTAGATCGGCTAACTGGATGGTTTGCCACTGCACGTATCCGCCTTCAATATTCGAGAAAACATCACCTTTCCTGGTCAAAGGATTGCCTGATTCATCTTTCTTTCTGCCATCTCTAGTTTGCACTCTAGTCAGAGGAATATTTTGGTAAATTTCCTCAACAGGCACTATGGAAGCAATTAAAGGGCAGGCATTGACAGGCGTTCTTGTGGACTCCCACCATCTGAATCTTTCACTCAATCGGTAGTTGTACTGCCGGCGACAAAGCTCTAGATGAGTCGAAATTGTTGCTAGTTGGGCTTTCGTAGGTTTGAGGCGGTATTTGTACGTCAGTTGCATGAAAACTTCCTTTTTTTCGACCTTCCCACAGTATAGAGTGAATTCCCTGAAAGGGTGAATGAGTTTTATCGTAAAGATGTTTTGTGGAGCAGTTCGTATTTTATTGCTTCTTGCCGAGGTGTTACCGTCTCCATACTTAGGAAGTATATTGAGAATCAAGACTCTCCCAAAGATTGATTTGCGGTAACTGAGTCTAATTGTCGGGCTGGTGTTCCTCCGACCGACGAGCCTTTCATCCCTACGGTAATTTAGTCGGGGTACGGAGCGTAGCAATTGAGATTCATCCCCTCTAAATACACCGAGGGACTTCCCGGCTGCTAGTTAATTATCAGTTGACAGTTGACAGTTGATAGTTGTCAATTGTCAACTTATGATTGCTTTTCCAGTTCAGATTTCATCCGCTCCAGCGTTGAGTTCATTTGCTCAAACATCTGCTGGGGCGTGATGCCAAATTGATTTAGCTGTGTTTTTAACTGCTCTACAGTCATCTGAGCCATGAAGTCTTCAGACAGCTCGAAGCGCTTCATAAAAATACGGTAGCGATCCATCATTGATTCCATCTGAGCGATGAACATCTTCTTGCCTTCGCGATCGAATTTGCCGTAATTCCCGCCTAGTGCGACGAGAGATTGATAGTCTTCAAACAACAGCTTGGCTTCTTGCTGAACAATTTCTGAATCAAAAAATCCCATAGCTTTCCTAATTTTTAATATTGAAGTGATTTTGATCTAGGCGGGAAATCCCGCTGCTTTTGGTACTATTTTATCAGTTGCCGGAGGAACTCTCTACCGCTCAAGGCGCAAAAATCAGTAGAAATTTCCGTACAGGATAAGGCATGGGCATCGGGAATTGGGAATTGGGAATTGCGAAGTCGAGGGATGGGGCATGGGGTCTTTATGGCATTGGGCTTGCAATAACAACTGACAACTGACAACTGACAACTGACAACTGACAACTGTCAACTGTCAACTGTCAACTGACTTCTTCAAACTTGTCCGATACGCTCAAGTGGCCAAAACCTCAATACAGCCCGGCCGATGATATTCTTTTTAGGTAAAAATCCCCACCTGCTAGAGTCGTTACTGTTGTTGCGGTTGTCTCCCATCACGAAGTATTGATTTTCCGGGACGACATAAGGCCCCCACTGGTATTTAGGAGGTTCGGCAATATATTTCTCAACGAGGGGTTTGTCGTTGAGGTAAACTAGACCTTTTTTCACAGCTACTGTTTGACCTGGTAAGCCAATTACCCGCTTGATAAATGCTTGGTCTGCGGTAAAGCCTTGTTCTTGCAACTGTTCCGGCGGCGCAAATACTACGATGTCACCAGTTTTTGGAGGTTCCAGGTAGTAGGATATTTTTTCGACTACGACGCGATCGCCCACGCGCAAAGTTGGTACCATAGAATCTGAGGGTATGAAGCGCGGTTCTGCCACCAACGCTCGAATCACTATTGCTAAAGCCAAAGCAATAATCACTATCTGAAGATTTTCTCGCTGCGATTTCCACGCTTTTTGCCACCACGGGCTTGTGCTGAGCGAAGTCGAAGTATCAGGTAGGTTTTCTGCTACTTCTGTACCAAAATTCTTTTCTTCAGATGTCATTTACTCCTCCTATAATTTTATTGACTCTTATTCATAAAAAAGGCAGAGAATTAAGATTCTCTACCTTTTTTATATGCTGATTTTGAGTTATTTACGATCGCGCAATTTGCGATCTTAAAACTTTACTCGCGATCGCACTTACTCAACGCACTTACTCAGCGCCTTGGGGCAGCAATTCCCGCTTTTGGCCTTGCAGCACCTTAACAACTCCGTCCTCGCCCACATCTACAACAGCGATATCGCCATCTTTGATGCGGCCAGAAAGGATTTCCTCAGCCAAGCTGTCTTCCAACAACCGCATGATCGCGCGGCGCAGGGGCCTGGCTCCGTAGCTGGGGTTATAGCCTTCTTCTACTAGCCGTTCCTTGAATTTTTCGGTCACTTCCAGAGTGATTCCCTGTTCTGTCAAGCGGCCGAACACTTCTTTGAGCATGATAACGGCAATTTCCTTGACTTCTTCCCTGTTCAACTGACGGAAGACGATAATTTCGTCAAGTCGGTTGAGGAATTCTGGGCGGAAGTAGTTCTTCAGTTCTTCGTTAACCAAGGAGCGAATGCGGTTGTAATTAGCATCAGCTTGGTTGTCGCCGAACTCGAAACCGAGGCCGCCGCCACCTTTTTCGATGACTTTAGAACCGATGTTAGAAGTCATAATCAGCAGCGTGTTTTTGAAGTCCACGGTGCGACCTTTGGCATCTGTTAAGCGGCCGTCTTCCAATATTTGCAATAGCATATTGAAGACATCGGGGTGGGCTTTTTCGATTTCGTCAAACAACACGACGGTGTAAGGACGACGACGAACTGCTTCTGTCAGTTGTCCGCCTTCGTTGTAGCCGACATAACCAGGAGGAGAACCGATAAGTTTGGAGACGGTGTGACGTTCCATGTATTCGGACATATCCAACCGAATCATGGCGTCTTCGGAACCGAAGAAGTAGCCGGCTAAGGCTTTCGTCAGTTCGGTTTTGCCGACGCCTGTGGGCCCGGAGAAGATGAAACTGGCGATCGGGCGATTGGGATTTTTCAACCCAACGCGAGCCCGGCGGATGGCGCGGGAAACGGCTTTCACTGCTTCTTCTTGGCCGATCAAACGCTGGTGCAAGGTATCTTCCATGTGCAGCAGCTTTTCGGACTCGGATTCGGTCAATTTGTTGACCGGGACTCCCGTCCAACTTGCCACGATTTGAGCGATGTCTTCTTCCGTAACTACGGGCGAAGGGTCGGTGTCGCCACGGGCCGCCGAGTCGGTTTTTTTGGCTTGGGAAATAGCGCGAATTTCGGCTTTGATCGTCATTTCGCGATCGCGCAATTCACCTGCTTTATCAAAGTCTTGAGAACGCACCGCTTCGTCTTTATCTTTCAGGACTTGGCGGAGTTCTTTATCCAGTTCCTTAGCTGCGGGGGGCAGTTGGGAGTTGATCAGGCGGACTCTGGAACCAGCTTCATCTACCAAGTCAATAGCTTTGTCTGGGAGGAACCGATCGGAGATATATCGGTGAGATAGTTTGGCTGCGGCTTCCAGGGCCGTATCCAAGATTTTCAGCTTGTGGTGCTGTTCGTAGCGTTCCCGCAGGCCGAATAGAATCTCGATCGTCTCGTCAACGGTGGGTTCGCCGACCATCACGGGCTGGAAGCGGCGCTCTAGGGCGGCATCGCGCTCGATGTGCTTGCGGTACTCGTCGAGGGTTGTAGCGCCGATACACTGGAGTTCGCCTCTTGCCAGAGCTGGCTTGAGAATGTTAGCTGCGTCGATCGCCCCTTCCGCCGCACCAGCACCGATCAAAGTGTGTACTTCGTCAATGACCAAAATCACGTTACCGGCCGTGCGGATTTCGTCCATGATTTTTTTGAGGCGCTCTTCAAATTCGCCCCGGTATTTGGTACCGGCGACGAGGAGGCCGATGTCGAGGGTGACGACGCGCTTGTCTTCGAGAATGTCTGGGATATCGTTGTTAGCGATGCGCTGGGCCAGTCCTTCGGCGATCGCAGTTTTACCGACTCCGGGTTCGCCGATGAGTACCGGGTTATTTTTGGTGCGGCGACCGAGGATTTGAATTACCCGTTCGATTTCTTTTTGCCGTCCGACTACGGGGTCAAGCTTACCATCGACAGCCATTTGAGTGAGGTTGGCACCAAATTCGTCCAGGGTTGGGGTTTTGGTGCGAGCACCGCCGCCCGTGGCTGCGACTTCTGCGGTTTCTCCCAGCATCCGAATCACTTGGGTGCGGACTTTCGACAAGTCTACTCCCAGATTTTCCAGAACTCTGGCCGCGACTCCTTCACCTTCGCGAATCAAGCCCAGCAGCAGGTGTTCGGTGCCTATGTAATTGTGTCCGAGTTGGCGAGCTTCTTCGAGGGACAGTTCTAGAACACGCTTCGCCCGCGGGGTGAACGGAATTTCGACTGCTACGAAGCCCGAACCGCGCCCGATGATTTTTTCGACCTCAATCCGAGCATCTTTGAGGTTGACCCCCATTGATTTGAGGACTTTAGCCGCAACTCCGGTCCCTTCCCCTATAAGTCCCAAAAGGATCTGTTCTGTCCCTACGAAGTTGTGACCCAGGCGTCTAGCTTCTTCCTGGGCCAACATGATTACTTTTATTGCTTTTTCTGTGAAGCGTTCAAACATGGTTTATTCCCACCTGCTAAGTGCCCGTTTTGAGGTCACGCTCGCACAACGAGCGTTTTTGTTCGAGTGTTAACTCGTAATGCCAATTCTAGCGCGACACTCCCACCGCGAAAGCCGAACTCGGCTGCGGTTGCAGATTCCAGGCTCATGTTGCAGGGTGGCTTTCAACTGGGAAGACCCAAATGGTGGCTGACCTACAACCTCCCCTAGACTGCAAGAAGATTGCTCTTCTCGGCCTGTGCCCAACCTACGACTACGTATTGATGGATTCTAGCACAATCTTTTTGGCTCTTATGCAGGTGAAAAAGCGATCGTTATCGAATTACAGGGAGGGTTTTGTACAAAACTTATTGGTTAAATGGACAATCTATGCTCTAAACTCGCCCTTAAGTTGCAGGCCATCTCAATAATCTGTTGGTTGAAAAGGGCGAAAGCTCGATCGGGCAAACTCATCTAAAATTTTGCCTTAGATCCATCGGTTGGAGATCGCGCGCGGTCTTCATGTTGTCAGTTGCGCGATCGCTCCTGCATCAATCAGTGTTGCTCAACTCCGAGAGTGTGGCTCAGACAAGAAAAAAATAACGAACTCAAGTTTAATCGCTTAAACACCTCTGACCCCCAATCCTTTCTCCCACCAGGGGCGAGGGAGAGATCAACGATCTTTCAATTATGTGGGCGATTTTGATCTATGCCGTTGCCTTCTTGCTGGGAAGTTTGGTAGGGGCAATCAGCGCCTCAGCAGGAGGAATTCCGCCAGCGCTATTTCGATCGATAATTGTGGCGTGTCTTGCCGCCTCAACATTTTATACCAACCTGGACATTGACTTTGCAGCGAGTAAACGCAAAGTAACTTCAACTGTGAAGTATTTAGTTTACGGGTGGATGGCAGTGCGATGGGCAGTTGGGCTATTTTTAATATTTTCGGGATTTTTGTATCAAAGCCCCGCCGATTTGTACAAAGTTTTGTGGGTGCTGTTTTGGATGGTTCCACCAGCCCTTACTTCCCCAGTTTTATCCGTGCTTTGGGGCGGTAATCTTTATCCGTCGGCTGTTTTGTCAAGAACCCTATCAATTGTCGCTCCACTGGCGCTGCTGGCTACATTGAAGGTGGCCCATTTACCCATTAACGTTGACAGCCCGATCTTTTTCGGTATCATTCTAATTTTAGGTCTGGCAATACCGGGAGCGATCGCCCAGTTTTGGCGCGACAAATCCCCGGTTGAATCAAACCACCACAGTAAGAACTGGAAATTTATCGGCGTGCTGGCTGTTGCATTAATGGCTTTGGCAACCGGGTTTCAGTTTACTCCTGCAACATTCCTCAGCGATATATTTTCCTCAACGGATACAGCGCGATCGCTAGCCTGTCTGCAACAACTGGCAATTGCAACTTTAGTATTTGTCTCGATCCGCGTAGCAGCTACATTAACCTCAGTATTTACAAAGGGCAAGCTAAGCAAGGCAGAAGCTCGGGATGCTTATATCCTGCTTGTGAACCCAAACTTTTTCCTTTGGGCCGCTCTTTTCATCGGAGTTAGTGCAACTGCAAATCCAGAAGCCGTAAAATATGCAATTTTTTGGGCAGCGCTGGGGTTCTTAGGCATACCGCTCATCGAACAGATATTGTTCATGAATTCATTTGGCAATGACATACTGAAAGAAACACTGCGTTCTTCGAGAGTGGCAACAGAAGATATCAAAAAGCTGTTCCTGCAATTGGATACGGATGCAAGTAAGTCGCTAGATCGAACCGAGATTATGGAGTTGTTAGGGCTAATCGAAGATATGACAACAGGCGAACGCAGCTCTGAAGAAATTAGAAGCTACATCACTGATTATCTTTTTAACACTCTTGACTCCGATCGCAATGGCACGGTTGATTTAGCAGAATTAGAAGAGTATGTATCAACCTATGGGTTGGTTGCTAACCTTAACGTTGCTCAAATCTAAACTTTGGCTCAATAAGCCATAACATCTTTGCTTAGGGTAGGGGTAGTCAAGGCACAAAACCGAGGAAATTTGCACAACCGAAAACCAACTCTACCCTTTTATTTATATCTACCGAGGAAACGCTCTCTGGCAAAAATCGCACCCTTGACCCGAAATACTATCGCTGGAATATTAGTCATCGGAAACCGGGGCGAAAATGCGGAACAGCATTTGATACAGCTAAGCGAAGACGATAAGCGCTTAGTCACCACCGATTACTTGCTTAACCTCGACGGCTATGGTAAGGTTTATTATGAAGGGATCACAAGATTCATGTTTATGCGCTTGTAATTAATTTTTCGGGCAAGGGTGGGATCGGCTGTTAAATCAACAGCTATCGCTCTGACTGAATGGTTAAAATCCCAAGAACAGGGACGAGAGACATAGGCTGACAAATAACCTTACTGCTTTCGGATTAATAAATTATAGGAACCCAATGATAGAAGCTATCAAAATTCCCCAAAATCAAACCACCACATCGGACTGGCGACTAACTCCTGGCTACTTGCATGAAGGCCGATCGGATTTTGAATCGGCACATATTTTGTTAGGTCGTTTCTTAGCAGATAGAACCTCAGAAGACCCCTTGGTAGAAAAACAACTATTTGCCAGCGACGGCATTTTTGAGTGGGGACACGCCCAGCCTTTAGAAAAAGTGATTAATTCACGGTCAGACTTAGAGTTTTTACTGTTGCATCCCAATTTGTTACGCAACTGTATTACTATCATCGAACCTTGGGAACACGTAGGCGTTAACGCTAAGGGGGAAGATGTTCGGGCTTCCAAAAATGTCGCCTACATTGCTCAGAAAGTCGCCGATATGGACTCTGTATTACTACCTGTTT
The DNA here is from genome assembly GCA_004293365.1 of Oscillatoriales cyanobacterium. Classification (GTDB taxonomy): domain Bacteria; phylum Cyanobacteriota; class Cyanobacteriia; order Cyanobacteriales; family Microcoleaceae; genus Microcoleus. The sequence continues at coordinate 55,279 of RDYN01000045.1, forward strand.
GGTCAACAGGAGTCCTCGATCCAGAAATAGTTGTTCCCGCAATTAACTCTGGTTATGCAGTGGTAGTCGAAGGTGGCGATCCATCAACATACGATCCCTCTACCTGGACAAGTCCGGCGTGTCCGCGAGAGGATATGTTTGCATTAGTGGAAAAATTATTGCTCTCGCGATCGCCCATCAGTGCCCCCGCAATATTCATTTGTGTAGGACACCAGTTAGCTGCTGAATGTCACATCCGACTCATCCGTCATGCAGTCAAAGAAGTTTTGGACACGACATCTCTGGATCGCGATCGCTCAGGCATGGCTCTGAGATCGTTGCAAGAAGTCTGCCAGCGCATCGAAGCAATGGGCAAGACACTCGAAGTCAAAAAGCGTGATGGACGAGTTGTTGCCAAGGGCTGGAATGACGAGCATTTTGCCGTGACGCGCAATGAATTAAAAGAAGTAGGCGATCGTGTGTTGTTGCCTTATCAGTCTCCAGACGGCGATGCTTTAGGTATTCCTTGGGAAATTATCCATGCTCATGATGTCACAGCCGACACCCATGAAGGCGTGATTGACACAACAATTCAATATGAGGCAAGAGTATCAATTTCGATGTTTCATTCGGATGAAGTCAACGAAGAAGCAATATTGTTTGCAAACTGGGCTTACCGCAGTATTCATGACGCTATTGTTCCCTATCGGCACATCATCGCTGGTAGCTCTCTGAGTTGGTTAATACAACTGCCAGACTCCCTTGAAATTCTTTGTTCAACAGCAGAGGAAGATGGTGAAATAGTTACCGAATGTTCAGCAACCTGCATTAACTACAAAGACTTTGAAACCAAGAAAATTCGACGCTCGTTTACTTGCCAGTTCCATCCAGAACTGCTCTCCGATCTGCGGGCGATCGGTAACAGTGAAGCTCCATCTTATTCAACTTTGAAAAATGATGATGGTGTCCGCTTATTTGTCAGACTCCTGTATGCGGGAATGCAAGAGTAATGCTATTAGCTTGCGCCACGAAAATGGTGGCGCAGCTACTACTTTGAGAAGTGAAGATGACAATTGAACTGAAACCATCACAGCAACAGATAGAGCAGACACCAGGTGCGATCGCGCAGGGACTCCAAGGGAGTATCGGACTAACTTCATTATTTCTCGCAATCCTTGCCTTATCCTTTGCCGCCATCTTCATCAGATTGAGCGAACGGGAACTCGGTCCGGTTGCGACAATATTCAATCGCTTCTGGGTAGCCACTGTGATTTTAGGATTGGGGAAGGTGTTCGAGACCTTGAGGGAAAGACACTCCCACGACTCCTTCCTCCAAAAGCAGCATTACACAGTCAGCGATTTAGTCTTGTTGCTAGTAATGAGCTGTTTTTTCTCAGGCACATTAATAACCTGGGCTTGGTCACTCACCCAGACAAGTGTGGCTAACTCTAATCTGCTGCATAACGTAACCCCGCTGTTCACGACTCTGATGGGATGGCTGTTTCTAAATCAATGTTTTGAGGGCAGATTCCTCATTGGCATGGTAATCGCCATCAGCGGATCGATCTTAATTGGACTGGGTGATTTGCATCTAGCGAGCGATAACTTTACAGGTGACTCACTTGCCATCCTATCTGCCGTCTTTTCTGCCGCCAATCTGCTAACTGTAGAAAAACTTCGAGCCAAGTTTTCAGCAACAACCATACTCCTGTGGTGTTCCTGCTTCGGGGTCTTGTTAACTTTCCCCATCGTTCTGCTAACGGAAGATGTACTTTTTCCCTATTCCTGGGCTGGGTGGTTAACAATAATTGCCCAAGCCTTGGTCTGCCAAGTTTTGGGTCAAAGTCTTCAAGCTTATAACCTCAAAGGATTTTCTTCTGGGTTCGTTGCCGTGTTCTTGCTGCTCGATCCAGTGATTACTGCCATACTTGCCTGGATAATCTTTGCTGAAAAGTTAAGTCCTCTAAACTGGTTGGCGTTATCTGTAGTTTTGGCAGGCATATACCTGGCAAAGTCTAGCCAAGGAGCCGACAAAGTTACCCCTTTTGGAAGTTAAAAGTCAAAAAATATTTCTTCTTTGTTTAAGTAATGGAGGTTTTTAGTTAGATGGAAATCATTTGGAAACAAATAAAGGAAAAGCTAGTTGATTCAAACATAACTATTGCAGACATACCCTTGACTAAAATAGTTCTCGTCGTCACTATCATCACGCTCACACAACTGTTGAGAGGATTGTTCTTTTCGATTGCCATCAAGAGAATCAAGCTTCTTACTAGCGGAACGGAGACCACACTCGACGATGAGTTAGTCGAGATTCTAGAGCAACCATCAGGGTGGCTAATTTTCATCGCTGGACTTTGGATAGTGCAGGTAATTTTGGCAGAAAATCTCAAGCCTCAAGTGAGCGAGATGCTAGCTAAGATTCTCAGTCTGAGTGCTATTGTTGCCGTTGCATATATTGTTTACCGCGCCTCTCCACTGTTAGGAGAGATACTGAGAAAACTGACGCTGAACACCAAAACCGAACTAGACGACTTGCTCGTACCCTAGGTGCCTCGTCTGTTTCAGACGGTGGCACTCGCTGTTGTAGTGTTAAAAGCGAGTGAATTGTTGTTAGGAGCATCTGCAAATGCGATCGTTGGTCTATTAGGTGGAGCAGGAATCACGTTCGGTTTATTGCTTAAGGACATTATCTATGACTGGTTCTGTACGATCATTATTTATACAGATAATCTATATCGACCTGGTGACTGGGTGATTGTGGAAGGAATAGATGGTAGCGTTCAAGTTTTAGAAATTGGCATCAGAACTACAAAGCTACGTCTAGCAAAATGGGATTCTATCAAAAAGATACCCAATTCCAAAATGATTGCGGGAATTGTCGAAAATTGGTCGCAAAATCCAGGCTCAGAAGAGTCATTTTGGATTAATTTAACTCTCAATATTGACAGTATTTAGGCAGAAACAACTGCGATAATTTGTGAGGCTATTCAGAAGCTACCTAGGTTTATAGATTCCTTACATGAAAGATGTTTTGTTTGGCTAGATAGATTTGAACAGAATGCTCGCATTATAAATGTTCGAGCCTTTAATAACAATCTGGATTTATACTTTGAGCCTGTCAAGAATTGAATTTAGCCATCTTAGCACTACTGGAAAAAGAGGGTATAGATACCCTGCATGTGGAATTTAGAACATACCTCGAAAGCTATAAGCAGACTTTGGAAAAAACTGGTAAATCAATAAATTGATGTTGCACTTTCCGAGGGGTAATGGATCGCGATAGCTACCCGCGTTGCCAACTGAAGTATGGATTTCAATGTTCTATTCGCATGAAGTCAACAAAGAAGAAAGAAGCAATCCTGTTTGCGAACTGGGCTTACCGCACTATTCATGACGCCATTGTTCCCTATGGCCACATCATAGCTGGCAGCGCTCTATCATTGCCGAGCCAACTGCCAGACTTCAAATATCAATTATTGAAATAAGAATGAAAACAAATATTAATTTACTGCGTGTTATTGCCTTTTCAGCTAGTTAAAGATTTGGGATGGGGGACAGGCATATTTGTTAGTTTGATTAGTTTTACGTTACTTGGCATTGAAGAAATTGGTCTTGAAATAGAAAACCCGTTTGGTTACGATACCAACGACTTGCCTCTTGATGCTATTTGCAACACAATCAAATACGACATTGAAGAGTTTCTCACTTGTAATCCCCACCTCAACTCTAATGCAGATAAAAATTTCCCCGAAGATGGGTATGATAAACAACTGTAACAATTAATTTGATATCTCGAAGAAAAAAATGAATTTTGAGGTAATATAAATTGGTTAAAACTTACGCACAGACTCTACTTGTAGGGTGCTTAGGTTGCACACTACTATAGATAGTGTAATAATAGAAGGAATGCAGCGTAAGTCCGGTTACTTTCATTTAGCGCAAAAAAATACTTACGTGAGTACATTAAAACTAGGAAGAGGAAAAGATCCAATGAAGTTAGACAAGTTTGTACTAGCACAAAATATGGCATTTCTAATATCCATTCCACCAGAAACTAATTTGGCGAAATTGTTCTCCTTTTGCTTGGCGACAAAGGCTAGAAAAAATACGGCCGGAACAGACATCTTAAAAATTACCTGTGAGCTAATGGAAAATCCATCTAATTTGCCTTATTGGACTCAAGACGTGATGGGACTCGATTTAGATTACAGCAGTGAAGAGTGGAAAGCTTTAGGAGAAATGGGCATCCAGGATGCAGAGGACTTTATGGCTACCCTGTCGCAAGAGTTGGAAAATTTGAGTTTGTAATATCTGGCCGTGGCGTCAGCAAAGAAACTCTCCGGTTTTCAACACTCTATCGAAAGCATTCATCAGAGCCGGATAGTTAAAAAACCCTGTCTTTAGACAAGGGAGCGTCAAGTTTCAAGAGAGTCACAAAAATATGTCTTTAAATGTTGAACTTTTAGAGCAAAGTTTCGAGAAAATCAAACCTCACGCTGATGAATTTGCGGCTAGCTTCTACGAAAAATTGTTTACAACTCACCCAGAGTTGAAACCGCTGTTTGCCACAACTGATATGGCAAACCAACAGAAAAAGCTGATTAATGCTCTGGTTTTAGTAGTAGAAAATATCCGTTCTCCAGAAGCTTTGGAGCCTGTTCTCAACGCCTTGGGAGGCAGACACATCGGTTATGGAGTAATTCCCAAATATTACAGTCGAGTTGGAGACGCACTGCTGAGTGCTATCGAGCAGTATCTCCAGCAAGATTGGACTCCCGAAGTAAAGCTGGCGTGGACAGATGCCTACAGAGCAATTACTGGTTGGATGTTAAAAGGCGCAGGCGTAGTTTCTACACCTGAAAAAGTTCAATTAGAAACAGAGAGCATTCCCGATAAAAAGGTGACTATAGCAGCTAATCACAAACTAGAAACCGTTCCCGCAAAAGAGCAAAGATTAGCCGTAGATGTACTGGAAAGCAGTTTCGAGAAAATCAAACCTCGTGCTGATGAATTGGTCGCTAGCTTCTACAAAAACCTGTTCATCGCTCACGCCGAATTTAAACCGCTGTTTGCCAATGTCGATTTAGAAAAGCAACAGAAAAAGCTTATAAATGCTTTGGTATTGGTAGTAGAAAATCTCCGCTCTCCAGAAGCTTTAGTACCAGTTCTCAACGCCTTGGGAGGCAGACAGATCGGTTACGGGGTAATTCCCAAATATTATGGGCCAGTTGGAGACGCACTGCTGATGGCTTTTGAGCAGCATCTCCAAGAAGATTGGACTCCCGAAGTAAAGCTGGCGTGGACAGATGCCTACAGAGCTATTACTGGTTTGATTTTAAAAGGCGCAGGTGCAAATTCTTCACCAAAGATTGTCCCCGATCAAAAAGATGTCACCCACAATCAGCAAAAAGAATCAAAGACACAATTACTGGACGAATCTAAGCCGATCGCGCCGCCAACCGAGCCACAGAAAAAGCCTTTAGTATCAATTCAGTTGGATGGTGAAATTATTCCAAAAATGCTCTCGAAAATAACTGATAGTTATCAGCAATTTCAGAGTCGATCATTTCTTCAGCGATTGGGTGAAGTTCTCAAAGGAATTTTAGGAAAATTCATTGATAATTTTTGGACACAACCCGCCTGGTTAGTTGCTACTGTTTCAGCCGTTCTGTTCATCATAATTTATGTGGGGGCGGATGATAATTATTTGATTGGAGAGATTTTGGAGGGTGCTGATGCTCTCAGTCTTGTCGTTGCTTTAGTTTTATTCATTAAAGAAGCTCCGGATCGCAGGAAGCAATTTCACTACCAAGCTTGGAGTACGGTTGATGCAGCCCAGGGCGTAAAAGTTAGCTATGCAAGAATTCTGGCACTCCAAGATTTGAACTCAGATGGTGTTTCTCTGAGAGGTTTGGATTCTCCTGATGCAGAGTTAATAGCTATTAATTTCTCTAGGGCAAATCTGAGTGCAGCCAATTTGAGTAAGACGGATCTCAGTAATGCAAATTTGAGCCATGCCAACCTCGATAATGCTAACCTCAGTCAAGCTAAACTTGCGGGTGCTAATCTCAGCCATGCCAAGCTAGGTTTTGCTCGCTTGAGTCAGGTTAATCTCAGTAATGCCAACCTCAGTGACGCTAATTTAATTTGTGCGGACTTGAGTAACACAAATATGAGCGGCGTCAATTTGAAGAATGCTAGTTTTAGTGGTGCTAATCTGAATAGTGCCTACCTAAATGGTGCAAATCTAAAAGGTGCTAAAGTTAGCATTTCTGACCTCAGTGGTGCTTTCCTCGAAGGCGCTGTTATGCCTGATTGCTCGAAGTATAAGTCTCCCGAAGGTGGGGGCAAAAATAAATAAATTGATGCCAGCTTTTTGATGATATTTTTGTCTGCTATTCTACTAAAAGGGTTCGTCACCATTTTAGTAGAATAGCTTTTGCTTACTGAAATGCGCTCGCCAACTATACTGAGAGATTGCCCTTGAATTATAATTCTTAGGCAATGATAAAAATCAGGGACAATGAGAAAAATAAAACAAATAATATCAGGAAAATTCCTATGCAATTACTGAATCATTTAAGCATAAAAACCAAACTCACAGTCATGTTGCTGGTAGTCAGCCTTTGCGCTATGCTGGCGAGCACCTTTATCTGCTCTAGCACTGGTAAATCTATTTTGGCGCAAAAAGTATTCAACCAATTAACCAGCCTTCGGGCTGTGAAAGCTTATCAAATCCAAGACTATTTTGCAACCCTTAAAAACCACAGCCAAACCCTCAGCGAAGACCTGACAGTAGTCGGCGCCCTACAGGAATTTAAGACGGCTTACAGCGAACTTGAAAAATCCAAAATACCAGCGAATTTTGACGCAAAAATTGATACCTACTACCGGAAAGAATTTTTAACCAAACTAACGCGCACTAACGAAGGTACACCTGTTCTGGCAGCCTACACGCCAAAAACAGCCGCTGCCCGTTACTTGCAGTACCACTACATCGCTGCTAATCCCAACCCCGTTGGCAAGAAACTTCTCCTTGATACTCCAGGCGACGCCAGCGCTTACAGCCGCGTTCACGCCCGCTACCACCCTATTTTTCGCAATATAGTTGAAAAATATGGTTACTACGATATGTTTTTGATCGATCGCGAAGGAACTGTTGTCTACACGGTTTTTAAAGAAGCCGACTTTACCACAAACTTGAGCGACGGCCCCTACAAAGAGAGTAACCTAGCATCTGCGATCGCCGCAGCACGACAAGCAAAGGGAAAGGGGTATGTGAAAATAGTAGATTTTAAGCCCTACAGCCCTTCCTACGGTGCGCCTGCGGCTTTTATCGCTACCCCAATCTTTAACGGCTCGGAATTTATTGGTATTTTGGCCCTCCAGTTTCCCGTTGACAAAATTAACAATGTGATGACGGGTAACAACAATTGGAAACAAAGTGGTCTGGGCGATTCAGGAGAAACTTATCTGGTTGGGCCGGATTATCTAATGCGCTCTGCATCTCGTTTCCAGATTGAAGACCCAGAAGGTCATGCAAAAATTCTAGCCTCGATCGGTACCGATCGAAAGACCATCAAGAAAATCAAAGAGTTCAATACTACAATCCTCCTGCAGCAAGTGCAAACAACAGGAGTGAAGGAAGCGTTGTTTGGGAAACAGGGCACGCAGGCGATCGACGATTATCGTCAGATTCCTGTTTTGAGTTCTTATGCTCCACTAGATATTGATGGATTGAGGTGGGTAATCTTGGCGGAGATGGATGTTTCGGAAGCCTACGCCTCTATTCACTCGTTTGAAAAAAACATTGTGATTGCGGCTACTTTAATCATCGTGCTAATCACGGTTGTTGCCATGTGGCTGACCGCAATTTTTGTCAAACCTATCAAGAAGTTAATCGCTAGCGCCCGCCTGGTGGGGGCTGGGGAATTTGACGCGGTGGTGAAATCGGGTTCAGAAGATGAATTTGGAGACTTAGCTAAATCATTTAACCAAACGATAGGCCGCCTTCGTGCCGAAACTCAACTAATTCAACAGAAAAATCGCGAAAATGAAGCATTAGTCTTAAGTATATTTAGTCCCGCAATAGCCAAACGCCTCAAACAGGGCGATCGAGCAATTGCCGATCAGATTTCTAATGTCTCGGTTTTGTTTTCCGACCTCCATCGATTTACTAAGCTTTCTCAAACCATGTCAGCTCCCGAAGTTGTCGATCTGCTTAATGAACTGGTAACAGCTTTCGATGAAATGACCGAAAAATACGGTTTGGAGAAGATTAAAACTATTGGTGACGGTTATATGGCTGTATGCGGCCTGAGTATGCCGCGTTTGGATCATGACAAACGCACGGTAGATTTTGCTTTGGAAATGCTGGCGTTTGTTCACCGATTTAATTATGAAAACGGCTTGGATCTAGACGTGGAAATCGGGATTAATTCCGGAGATGTGGTTGCAGGTGTCATTGGCAAAAATAAATTGCTCTACGACGTTTGGGGTGATACCGTAAATATTGCCAATAGCTTGAAGTCGGCTTGTCCCCCTGGCGCCATCTTTGTGTCTCAAGACATCTGCGATCGCCTGCACGACCTCTACGATTTTGAGCTGGTTGGTGAAATCCAAGAACCTGGTAAAGAAAAGCTAATCGCTTGGCAAATTAATAAAAGTTCTAAGCTGACTGTAAGTGTTCCTGAGGCATAAGTCTATGAGTAATTTAAGATTTTCCAACGACTGGCAGACCTGGGCGGTAATTGTCGGATTGGGATTCCCACTCCTGGTTGTTTTACTAGGAGAGGTTATTTATCATCTACAGAGGCGCGGTAAACCGTTTGCGACCACCCTGGTGGTTGTAAAAAACCTTGTTCTGCCCGTCTTAATGCTGATGATTTTTATCAGAAATGTCCTGAAACTAGACGTTAATGATAATTTTTCCAAGCTCGTTGCAACGCTGTTCTGGATATCTGTTATCTACGCCTTTCTCTCGCTGCTTAATGTGATTTTGTTTGAAGAAGCTGAGGCAAATACATGGCGGGCACGGATGCCCAAATTGCTGATCGATCTTTCTAAGTTTTTTTTGGTGCTTTTAGGAACTGCGATCGTGCTGGCGGCAGTGTGGGGTGCTGATTTGGCAGGTCTTGCTACGGGATTGGGCGTGAGTTCAATTGTGATCGGTTTGGCGCTTCAGGACACACTAGGGAGCGTCATGTCTGGCATGGCGCTGCTTCTGGAACGCCCCTTCAGTGTGGGTGATTGGTTGCGAATTGGAAATATCGAAGGTCAGGTAGTTGATATAAATTGGCGCTCTGTTCGGCTGCTAACTCCCCAGCGCCAGATGATTATTGTTCCTCATCAGTTCATTGGAAAAGGAATCATCCATAATTACAGCCAACCAGAACGCATTTATAACCAACGCCTCAATATTGGCTTTTCCTACGATAGCCCTCCTAACCTCGTGAAGCAGGTACTAATAAGTACAGCATTGGCTACACAAGGAGTATTAGCCGAACCCGAACCAATGATTAAAACCAAATCCTATGATGAGACTGCAATTATGTATGAGGTGGAGTTCTTTATCAAAAACTTTGAAGATGGGGACCAGATACTCGATCGATTTATGACGCGAATTTGGTACGCAGCGCAGCGAAACAACCTGACGCTATATCGCTATCGATACTCCTATGCTGTGGAAGCTGCTGATAAGGCAGATAGCGTTTCAAGTAAGTTAGCCCAAAACCTGCACTCAATTCCCGGATTTATGCCATTAGCTAGAGAACCAAAAAATTTGGATGACTTAGCTAAGGGAACTATTTTACAGAAGTTTGGTGCGGGAGAGAAAGTCATCCACCAGGGGGAGCTTGGTAATGCTTTGTACATTATCATTGCAGGTCAGGCTAAGGTAACTATTACAAACAAATTTGGCATGGAGTTAGAGGTAATGACTATCTTGCGTGGTGAGTTTTTTGGCGAGATGGCACTATTTAGTGGGGAACCGAGTCCGGTATCAATCGCCGCTGTTGACGATTTGCAAGTTCTTGTCATCTACTCCGATGCTGTAAATACGATGATTGAACGTCAACCAAGCTTGGGGCGCGAGATAGGTCAAATTATAGAATCGCGAAGCAAAGCCCTAAGTCGGGTTCAACAGGCAGATGTTTAGTTTAATGCTGAGGTTGATTGCCTGTGAGGATGATGAAAGCGCTCATAATGCAGAGATTTGATTTCAGTTTCAGTAATACCAATTTAATGGGTCGTTGCACCTATCTCGATCCCCCTCGCATCCCCCTGGTTGAAGGGGGACGAAAGAAAAGAATCTTGTCCCCCCCTCCCACCAGGGGGGTTAGGGGGGATCGGATTCGGGAGCAGCTTCATAAAAAATTGGTATAAATTCAATTCTTAGCATAACTATAAGCCCCAAAGTAGGCTGCTCAAAACTCCAAAGTATCGATCGCCCAATGCCACTTTTTCTCCTGGAGCCGATCGCAAATTTTAACTTTTTCCTTCGCCAAATATTGCTCAAATTGCGGTTTTTCAAGGCCGTTGCGCCACATGATCGCAGCATCTTCACCTGTGTCGGCGTAGTATCGCTTGCGCCTTCCAGCTTCCTGAAAGCCAAATTTGTGGTACAGAGACAGTGCGACTAAATTAGAGGCTCGCACTTCTAAAGTTGCCCTTTCTAACTGTCTGCGGTTTGCCGATTTTAGCAATGCCCAAAGCAGAGCTTGTCCCAAACCCTGACCTTGAAAGCGCGGATCGATCGCCAAAATGGTAATGTGAGCTTCTTCTAAAATTGCCCACAGACAACCCAAACCGATGAGGGTTGGTAGAAGTTGTAGGGGCGGTGGATGGTGCGTGCCCGCCACGTTTTGAGGGGTGAGAATATCAACAGGTTCGAGTTCGCTGTCGAATGTTTCTGCAACGCCAGCACCAGTGTCGGATACCCACAAACCCAGTAAATCGCTGTTAGGACTGTCTAACTCGCGCCTGTAGCCTTCGATCGTCCAAAGTCCGCCAAAACACAGGCGATCGAGCTCGACTGCACTGTTGAGGTGTTCGGCGTTGATATGTTTAATTTCTAGAAAAGGCACGGCGGTCAATTGTACACTAGGAAATAAAGTAGCGATTAAATTTTTTTTGCTATTGTCAAGTAATTAATCAGTCTCCAGACTTTAGTCTACAGCAGCGACTGTTCGCTGCTGACTGAGCAATGCTGACTGAGCAATGCTGACGCATGAAAATAACCAAGGAGAGTTATGGCGCCGATAGTATCAACTCAATCTATCACGGCGGAATCTGGACTCGATCGCCCGTCTGAGTATCCAGAATCCCTGAAAAGTCGATCGCCCAATCAAGAACTTTTACCGCTGACAGCCAATGTGAACGGCGATGTGCTGGAAATCGGAGGCTGCGAGGTGACAGCCTTGGTAGAGCAATTTGGCTCGCCACTGTACATTTTAGACGAAGAAACGCTGCGGGCGACTTGCGCCCAGTACCGGGATGCTTTCAAGCATTACTATCCGGGCGAAACTCAAGTGCTCTATGCTTCTAAGGCTTGGAGTTGTTTGGCGGTTTGCGCGATCGCAGCTTCGGCAGAGTTAGGCATCGATGTCGTATCTGCCGGCGAAATCCGCACTGCACTGCAAGCTGGCGTTAGCCCTGATAAAATCTACTTCCACGGTAACAACAAGTCCCGCGCGGAACTCGAGCTAGCTGTCGAAAGCGGCTGTGCGATCGTAGCCGACAACTGGCACGATTTAGAGACTCTCGCAGCCTTGGGAAGCAGCAAAACCGATCGATCGATACGAGTTATGGTGCGGTTTACTCCGGGAATTGAGTGTCACACCCACGACTACATTAAGACGGGTCAAATCGACAGTAAATTTGGCTTCGATCCCAATTCGCTCGATGACGTATTTAAGTTCATCAGCAAACAGCCCTGCTTATCTTGCGTCGGAGTCCACGCTCACATAGGTTCTCAGATTTTTGAACTGCAACCCCATGACGATTTAGCCGAAGTCATAGTTGAGACCTTGACAAAAGCGCAGAGTTATGGTTTGCCAGCGACAGAAATTAATATTGGCGGCGGGTTGGGCATTCGCTATACTGAAGCGGACGATCCTCCAAGCATTGAAGATTGGGCTCGGACAGTTTGCACCGCAGTGGTAGCAGCTTGCGATCGGCAGCAATTGAAGAAATTACCGAAATTGCTTTGCGAACCGGGTCGATCGCTCGTGGGTACAGCTTGCGTCACAGCTTATACGGTTGGCTCTAAAAAAGTCATTCCGGGAGTTAGGACGTATTTATCTGTAGATGGCGGAATGTCGGACAACCCGCGTCCCATAACCTATCAATCAGTTTATCAAGTCCTCGCAGCCGGCAAAATGTCTGCTGAGTTAACGGAAACAGTGACCATTGCAGGGAAACACTGCGAATCAGGCGATATTCTGATTAAAGAGGCCAAATTGCCGGAGTGTCAGGCCGGAGATATTCTCGCCGTTACGGCTACAGGAGCATACAATTACAGTATGTCTTCTAACTACAACCGAGTGCCCCGACCGGCAGCGGTTTTAGTGAAAGATGGGGAAGCTCACACGATTTTAGAGCGGGAAACTGACGAGGATTTGCTGAGGTTTGACCGCCTTCCTAAAAGACTCGGAACTTAAAAGAAAAGTAAGTAAAACATAAAAAGTAAAAAGTAAAAAGTAAGATGATTCATTGGGATTTCTTGATGATTGTTTTTGAACTTTTTACTTTTGGCTTGTTCAGTAACGCGATTGGAATAACAACTGTTCATGGTTCATGGGTTCGAGTGCATCACGGTTCGCGGTTCACAGGCGGTAGCGTTCGATGAACCATGAACAATCAACAATCTGGCTATGACTTTGGCCTCGTTCAGTCTTTATTGATTCAGGCGATCGATATTGGACTGGTATTTGCGCTTGCGTATTTGGTGCTCGTCATTGTCGGGGAGCGCCGGACGCTTTGGATGGTACGGGGATTTATTATTTTGATGCTGGCGGCGGCGGTGAGCAACTGGGCTGGATTGAGACTGTTGCACGTGGCGCTCAACAGCTTGGTGACGGGTTCTGCTGTGGCAATGGCGGTAATATTGCAGTCGGAGTTTCGCCGATTTCTGGAACAATTGGGTCGGGGGGAAATTATACAATTGTTTGGACGCGATCGCCGACCAACTCCCGAACCGGACAGCGTAATAGATGAAATTGTGGACGCAGTAAAAGAACTTTCGCAAAACCGCACGGGCGCTTTATTAATTGTAGAAACAGATTCTCCGATCGACGATCGGGATTTTTCAGTTCCGGGAGTGAAGCTAAATGCGGAAGTATCTAAGGAATTGTTGCAGACTATCTTTCAGCCGCAAACTTTGCTCCACGACGGAGCTGTGTTGATTCGAGCTTCGCGGATCGTTTCGGCTGGGGTAATTTTGCCTTTGTCCGATCGCAGCGCGTCGCGGCAGTTGGGAACCCGCCACCGGGCGGCGATGGGGATTACAGAAAGGGTGCAAGCTTGCGTGTGCGTCGTGGTGTCCGAGGAAACGGGTTCTATTTCTCTGGCGCAGATGGGCACATTAAATCGACCTTTGACTAGCAGCAAACTTAAGGAATTGCTGGAAGCCAAGTTGTTTCCGTCGGAGGGAGAAAGAGTTGTGACTCCTATTCCGATCGGCAATTTCGGACGGCAGATAGGATTGAAGGGAGTAACACTATTAAAGCGGATACTGCGCCGTTAGTCGGGAATTGGGAGAAACCATGAGTCAAGGAATTTGCTTGGAAAAGTTGCCTGCGGATCTACAACAAGAACTACTGCCTAAGCACATAGCAGTGATTATGGACGGAAACGGGCGCTGGGCTAAGAATCAGGGGTTGCCGCGGATTGCGGGACACCGGCGGGGGGCTAGCGCTCTCAAGGAACTGCTGCGCTGCTGCAAAGATTGGGGAATTCCAGCTTTAACAGCCTATGCTTTTTCGACGGAGAACTGGGGTCGGCCGGCCGGGGAGGTGGATTTTTTGATGAGTTTGTTTGAGGGGAAGCTGCGACAAGAATTGCGGGAGATGGTGGACGAGGACGTGCAAATTCAATTTATGGGGAATTTGCAGGCTTTGCCTAAGTCTTTGCAGGCGGAAATCGAGCGCTCTGTGACGGCTACTCAGCACAATCGGGGGATTTTGTTTCGGGTGGCGACGAATTACGGCGGCCGCCAGGAGATTGTACAGGCTTGTCGGGCGATCGCCACTCAGGTGCAAGAGGGCAAGTTGCAGCCGGAGGAGATTGATGAGGTTTTATTTAAACGCTATTTGTATACTGCTGATGTTTGCGATCCGGATTTGCTGATTCGGACGAGCGGGGAAATGCGGCTGAGCAATTTTCTGCTGTGGCAAATGGCTTATTCGGAAATTTACATTACTGAGACGCTGTGGCCGGATTTCGATCGATCGGAGTTTCACCGCGCTTTGTCTACTTATCAGCAGCGCAATCGCCGTTTTGGCAAAGTCTAACGATTTTAGATTTGGGATTTGGGATTTTAGATTAATTTTTCAGTTTCCAATTAAGGTGATTCTCAAGTGTATTCCTCAATCTAAAATCTAAAAACGATTTTAGATTGGTAATTGGGATTTTGGATTAATTTTTCAGTTTCCAATTAAGTTGATTCTCAAGTGTATTCCTGAATCTAAAATCTAAAATCGCCAATCTAAAATCAAATTAGGGGCCGGAGAAAACGGCATCTTCAATGTCGTGACGCGAGAGCGAGTATTTGAAAGCTCGCTGAATGTCTTGGCCGTCGGCTCCGGCGTCAATGTAGCGGACAGTGAGTTGGTCGATATCGAGGGAGAGTTCTGCTTTCCAGGTAGGTCGATCGATCTGCCAGCAGTGGAGTTCTCGCCGGTCTTGCTGGCAGCCGCGGCCCCTCAGCCACTGCTCGATTTCTGGCAGTGGATGGCTGTATAAAGGAGTGTCAGAGGAAGGAAGAGTCATGAGGAATTGGGAATTGGGAATTGGGAATTGGGAATTGGGAATTGGGAAAACTGTGGTTAATCTTGCAATTTAGAACTTTTAGTTGTCAATTGCCGCGAATTAGCCCGATCGCGATCGCCAGTACCAAGCATCCGACTAAAGTAGCCCCCATGATAAATAGAGCAAATATTTCGCCGGGGGACAGGGGGCGATCCGTGGGATCTAGGTAAGCCGAGTTAGAAGTTTTTTTACTCGATCCCGAAACCGGAGTGTTGAAGCCCGGGGGCGACTGAATCACGTTCAGGCGAGAATAGCCTATTTTGAGGTCGTAGGCGAGGCGACGTTCTGGGTTGCTGAGGGTGGCGTAGGCGTTATTGAGCTGCTGAAATTTGGCGGTAGCGACTGCGGGCGGCAAGTCGGTGGTATCGGGATGGTAGAGTTTGCTCAGTTCCCGGTACGATCGCCGAATTTCGATGGCTTGGGCTGAAGGATGCAGCCCTAACAAGCCGTAATAACTGGAACCCAAGGGGGTTTTTCCTGGTGTTTTCTGACTTTTGTTTTTTGCAGTTGCCTCGTTTCCTGCCACCGAAGCCCCTCTCTGCCGATTGTTAATAATATTTGATTATTTTAGCCCAGAGTTGAGTGTAGCGCCACTGTCTGTGCGATCGAGGGGTTGAGTGCGGGCGATCGGCTCTACCTCCTATCGATAGGTCGCTTTAAGCGTTTATTGTTTAAAGCCTCTCCTCTTTTCAACGCAAAACATTTAAGTTGTGCGGAGAGCCAAAAGATGCAGGCGAAGAATGCTACTAACAGAAACCCAAGAAATAAAGCTGCAGCAGCGGGCAAATGACCTTTTTGACTTGTGAGTTGCTGATAAATCAGGACTAATGGCGATCCTAATGCGCCAAATAGTCCAAGATAATATCCGTAGTCACCTATACGCCAAAGCAATCCCAAGAACCAACTTTGCTTGCGTAGTTTTTCATATTCAGGATAGTCCAGTGACATAAAAAATCGAATTTTCCTACCCCATTACTTTAAACTAGGAATCGCTTTCTCGCAGATTCCGTATATCCTCAAGGCTCAGCCCTGTGGTTTGGCTGATGGTTTCGTCATCTAGGCGTGAAAGTAGCTGTCGGGCGATTGCGATCGCCTTTTCTCGCTGTCCTTCCTCTCTTCCTGCTTCTCGTCCTTCCTGAAGAGCCTTAATAATCGCGCCCTGTTGGTCATAAATAAACTGTTCTCTTCTGTCCAAAGCTTCCAATTCTTCTCGGCTTAAACTGGCTTGATTGGCAATATTAAAAGCTTCATGTATTTCTGGTATGCTATCCATTGTTTCGGGAACTGATGTTAAACTTTTCGCATATTTCATGAAATAAATCCATTTGTCTGCTAAGGTTTCAAGTTCTTCCTGTCCTTTGGTAAACTTGGGCAACTCTACAAACACTAAATCCAGATCGTTTTCCGGATAAGTAAAGTTTTTCTTTACTTCTTTGTACACGAATCTAGAAAGGAATTCTTCGCTGTTAGCAAACATTTCAAAATCCGTAATTGTCAAAGCAATCACTGGCTTCAGCAATCGATATCCTTGTGCTGCTTCCAACTGAAAAGCATAAGTCTTAGCTGCATTGTACAAAACTCGCTTGCCAAAAGATTGGACGTTGAGCACTTGCATTTCAATGATTACTAAAGTTCCGTCGTTGAGTTGGGCTTTCACATCCAGATAACTATCTTTTAAGCCTTCAAGTTTGGGCGGCAGATTTGGGTTGATAATTTCTAAGTCTTGGATGGTGGGATTTCCTTCATAAATTAAGGCGTTGAGAAAGCTGATTAGGATGTCTGTGCTTTCTGAGGAACCAAAGATTTTTTTGAAGGCGTAATCTGTTTTTGGGTTGATAAATATCATGGTTGCAATATTTAAGTTTTTGGTTATTAGTTTGGTCAGCAAGCAACCGAATTCGATCGCACTTCAACCGCTTATTTTGTTTCCGACAAAGGCTTGACATCTTGTGGCAAATGTGCATTAGCCATTACTAAGGCTGGCTCCTCGATAATCTCTTCGTCTTCGGTGGGAAGTTCGCAAGAAATCAGTTCTGTAACAATGCGCTCTCCGAGAACATCTTCCCAATCCTGCAACTGTTCTCGGGCTTGGATCGGCGTATTGACAGCCACATCTACGCCCATTTGTTGGAGGTTGAGGCTGTGGGCTGCCGATCGGCGATTCACAAACTCCACCAGCCAAACACTCAATCCGACTGCGGCCATCAAAGGCAATACAATCCGGTAATCGCGGGTTAATTCAAACATCAACAGAATGGCTGTCAGCGGTGCTCTAGCGCTACCTGCGAGGACGGCGGCCATACCCACCATGGCGTAGGCGGCAGGGCCTGCAACGTGTTCCCCCAAAGCCGGCAGCATTTCCAAAAACAGGCCGTAAGCCGAACCCAGAGAAGCTCCTAAAAACATCGCCGGAGCGAATATGCCGCCGACTAAACCGCTGCCGAGGCTGATTGCTGTCACAGCGAGTTTGACGAATAGCAACAACAGCAGCAAAGACAAGGAAAATTTGACATCTTGGAGCATTGCTTGGACTGTTTCGTAGCCCACACCCAAAACTTGAGGCAATTGCAGGGCGACTAAACCGACGATCGCACCGCCGATGACGGGATGAAGCGGCCGGGGCAGTCGTCCCAGCCAAGCAAATCCTCGGGTTTTTCCTTGAAAACAGCGATCGGCCAATTGAATTGCTTCTGTATAAGCTAAGGACACACAGCTTGCCAAAAGTCCCAATCCCATGTATAGAGGCAGTTCTAGAGGACTGCGGACATCGTAGATTGGCAAAGCAAAGGCCGGCTGAGCTCCCAAACAAATTTGAGCGATCAGCGCCGAAACTACGGCGGAGAGCAAAACAACGCTGACTGAGGAAGTGGCAAAGGTGCTGCCGAGCACGACTTCTAAGGCAAAAAAGACTCCGGCGATGGGAGAGTTAAACCCGGCAGATAAGCCTGCTGCTGCTCCCGCGCCGAGGAGCAAGCGCTGCCTTTCTGGGGAAAGCTGCAAGACTTGAGCTAGCAGCATTCCGAAGTTGGCGCCGATTTCGACGCTGGGGGCTTCCGGGCCCAGGGAAGCGCCGGTGCCGAGGGATACTGAGGCGGCCACCATTTTGGTGATGGGTTTGAGCGGGGAGAGTTCTTGCAGCCCCCGCGTCGCGGCAATTAAGGATGACATATTCGGGCCAAAATCGCGAAACCGCCAGCGCATCAGCCCGATGATGACTCCGCCGAGGGTGGGTATGCACGCTAGCGTCCAAGATCCCGATCGAGCGATCGCCCCCATGAAGTCTTCCAGCATCACGCTGTGGATCAAGTGGATCAGGTAGTGAAAGGTGACGACGCCTGCGCCAGTAACTCCCCCGATGACTAGGGAGAGGATGAGCAGGAGGGTTTCTGGGCTCGGATGCAGGCGGTGGAACAGCGGGCTGAGGCGGGAGGAATGCGGAGTTTCTGCGGTTGGGCCCGGCGGCAGCAGATCCACAGGATGGGTGGCTTTCATTTAGCGGTTAATTCTTCTGTGAGAAGTTAGATAAATATTACATTTTATTTCTTATTTTCATTTTGAGTGATTTCAGGGGAATTGACAAGTTAATTAAGGCGTATTTTATGGCGGATTTTTGGGACTGGCGGCTGGGGTGGAATGACCGCTTCTGAGGGTGAGTGAATTTTAGGTGATAATTGTATGCTCAGTGACATTCAAACTCCAATAAACTGAGTGATAATCTTAATTAACTATATCTACAGTGTTAGAGGTTCGGGCGATCGCACAATCGCGTCAGTGAGCTTGCACTATGGTAAAAATCCGTGGAACTAAACACTCCGATTTGAGATATTAGATCAAACAAAAAATCTCAAATCGAAAGTTTGTAGTGAGGACTTCAGTCCTCTCCCCTGAGGACTGAAGTCCTCACTACAAACCTGTTTTATTGCGGTTATTCGATCGCGCATCATATCAAATCGGTTGTTGCGCGGCCGGGATTCTGGGTCGGGATTTGGCGATCGACATTAGCGGATCGCCTATGGTGGCGACTTTCCACGGAGGCGATTCTAGCTGGCGGGCTGCGATTAAAAAGGGTGCACCTCGTTTTAGGCGATCGACCATAATTTTAGGTGGAATAAACGCCGATAACAAAGGTTCGTTGACACTTCCCACATAGGCGTAAGCACCATTTTCTAGCCACCGGCCAGCAACGGTACTTGCATCATCGGGATCTGCTGCTGACCAACTGTGAATCATGTGGATTGCTGCGGGAAATTGCAGTTTTGGTATATCCTCAACTGAGGCATCGCCGTCGCCGACTTGAAATGATTTGGGATAGCCTTTGGAATTCATTAATATTAAGTCAAACGTCCACGGTTTTGATGCTAAACTCCGCCACTGTTGGAGCGTCGATTCTGGTTTTTGCACTAATTCGACATTCAAACCTATGGTTTTTAGTCCGCTAGCTGCTGACTCCATTTCATATTTTCCCCAATTTCCTTCTTTTGGGTAACTGTCATACAGCATAACTGTTTCGCTGTCGAGAAATATGGCGCACATGGCTTGATAGATCGATCGCACTTGGGAACCGTAAATCCAGCCAGCGGCGGCCCAGCGTTCGCCGTTGGGGTGCCGTCCCAAACCGTCAGTCACAGCTAATTGTTCGTCTTGCTTTTGCGGTGATTGATATTTTACTGCTAGTTGGCGTACAATGGTGATTGTGTCGATCGCGTCTCCGAGTTGAGAGTAAAAATATCCGGTAGATTCGACAGCCTTTGTAACTGCTGTTTGCAGATTTTTCCACTGTGCGGTATTAAGGTTATCGTTGGGTTTTCCGAAGTTGCCTTCGAGAAATACTAAAGGTTCCCCGCGGGCCGCTGCTAAGGCAACTGCTGCTGAGCGTGCGGGGTCATTTTCTGATGTGATGACTGCTCCTGGCGGTTCCCAGCCGAGTTCCCTCCATTTTGCTTTTAAGGTTTCACGATTCGTGGCATTCCAGGCTGCTGCTGTTGCCTTCAGCATTAATTGTTGGAGTTTTTGATTTTTGGGGAGTTCCTGTTTGATGCTTGGTAAACGGACGATTTCTTCGGGTTGGAAGCGCTGCAAAAACATCGGTGCATATTTTTGATCTTCGATGAGAATGGGCCAGTGTCCTTTGAGGTTCCACTTTTGGATTGCTGCTAAGAATGTGGCTTCGTCGGGGACTAAAACAATGCGGTTGACTGTTGGGATGTTTTCGCGGATCAGGCCGACTCGCAGGCCTGTTTGCACTGGCCAGGGTTCTTGTTTGGCTGATGGGGGGAGTTGAAAGGGTTTTTTGAGAAGGCGATCGCACCCGACAGCGATTATTGCTAAGCTGAGTATAATGGCGATCGCTAGCAATTTAATTTTTAACTGTTTTTTCATCATGGAACGGGGAAAGCAGCAAAATATTAATTGTAAATACTATAAATTCTGGGTATATTTTTATACAAAAACCGGATCTGCGAGGCATGAAACGAAGAAAGATGGTAAGTGCGATCGGGATGGCGGCTTTTTGGGCGATCGGCTTAGCAACTACAGGTTTAATAATTTTCGCAGCCAACAGTTCGTCAGTCAAGCATCAAATCCGACAATTGCTTGTTACCAGAGAATGCCGGGGGTGCAATCTTTCTGGGGCTAATTTGGGCGCTGTTTTTCTCGAAGGGGTAAATTTAGAAAAAGCCAACCTCAAAGATGCCAATTTGTGGAGTGCAAATTTGGTAAATGCTAACTTGAAACAGGCAAATTTGGCTGGTGTTTACCTGATAAGCAGCAATTTGGTAGGGGCGAATTTGGAGAAAAGCAATTTAGAAAATGCGTTTTTAGAAGATGCTTATTTGGGAGGGAGTAATTTGAAAAATTCTAATTTAACAGGTGCTTTTATGAAAGGTGTTTTTCTGGTTAATGCTGAGTTGGAGGGGGCGAATTTGGAGGGGGCGAATCTGTGGATGGCTAATCTGGAAGGTGCTAATTTGAAGGGTGCTAATTTGAGGAATGCTTTGCTGTTGGATACAAATTTGACCGGGGCGAATTTAAAGGGTGCGGTGATGCCTGATGGTACGCGGCATGAATGAAAGTCATTAGTCATCAGTCATTGGTCATTAGTCATCAGTCATTAATCAGAGGAGAGGGCGATCGCACCTGCAACCTTCATTTCCCGTTATTTGGTGAGGAGATGAAGGCGTGAGGTGCGATCGGCATCTTAAAAGATTTTACAGTTTTACTGCCCGCGTCCTGGTTTGCAATCTACGAAACCTAATGCCTCTGTGTCGAGAAAACTGGCGATTGCCATCTCAATAACTGCTTCGATCGGGTATTCAATTTCAGCAGCACGAGCAATTAGAGCGGCTTGAATTCGATCGGGCAAGCGTCCTAAAATGATTTCGGCATCAGCGAGGGAAAGTTGTTCCTGAAGTTTGGCTTTGCATGGCATTCACCAATTACAATTTAATATAGCTTGGCTATCGCACCCCTCAACCTATCTTTCAGTCATTAATCACTACTGGGTCTAGAAACCAGTCGATTGCCAGAATCATTTCTGGGATTTGAAAGAGGAGTTACTTGAGTGCGGGTAAGAAAGGATAGCAATGCAGCAGTGAAAGCATATAAAGTTGCTAACTGACTCTCCTGCAACTGAAGAACACCGAAAGCCACTAGCACGGGAAAAAGTGCTTGAATAAGTCCCTGAAATAAAACTGGCTCTTGCCTAATCTGCTTGAATAACCACATAACACAGCCTCATATTTTAGATTCAACTCGAACAGAAAACTCTGAAGTACATCTCAACCGAAAGCTAAAGCAGTCGAACTTATAATTTTGTCGCAGATGCGGTACAATACTTTTCTTAGTCAGGTTATACCGCACATCTGCGGTTGAACTCTGAATAGTCTGAACAAGTTTTGCTTTGACTTAACTCAAAGAATAAATCACCCCGATCGCCCTGTCGGTGAGAAAAAGTGACAAGCTTTTGTAAAGCTTTGTAAGATCGCACTCGACGACGCCTTTCGCAGCTCGTCATCAAGGCAATAAAGTCAGCTAGCCTTCAGTTTTTGCTGCATCACTTCTTAATAAATAAAACTGAGATTCAATAGCCTTCAATTCTTCTGTACCTTCTACATACTTAACATCAGTCAACAAATTATTAGCTTGCGCTTGAAGAATACGATAGGCTCCAGCTCTTTGTTTAACTGGAAATGCGTTTCCAATTGATTGAATAGCAACGATAGCTCCGCCTAGAATGCCAGTAGCTATCTTTTTGTCTTGCTCGTCTATTCGATCCCAGGTAGATAACAGGGTAATTACTAAAGTAAGAACGATCGTGGAAATTGTTAAACCTCCATCCCAGTTCCGATTGATTCGTCTGAGCCTAGTCATTTCTTGAGTTAATTCCTTAACTTCATTCTCTAAATCTTTCCTTTTGTCCTCAAGTGAATATCGAGTTGATTCTTTAACTTCATCCTTGAAATTGTTTGTTTTTTCTGGAATTAAAGATTGAGGTTGCATTTTTTATTGTCCTCTCATATTTAAATTTGCACCAATTTGAAGTAGATACACCTTATGCTGAAAACAGTCAGTACAACAGATTTTACAAGCACGTCGTCCGGCTGCTTTAATCATCCATATAACTCAACTTTACTTATTCTTTTTCGTGTTCAGAAGAATTTGCTTGAGTCTCAAGGCTAGAAGAATGTGCCATTTGATTAACCTCCTAAATGTTTAAAAATACCTACAGTCCCCAGTCCACAACTAGGAGGCGTGGATCGTACTGGCGGAGCAATTTCACCAGTTTTTTCAAATCATCAATTGTAGTAGGACACACGCATCCTATACTGCCTGGACTGGTACGACTTTGAATCCAGTTCCAATCCCCATGAAAGCCGAATGCATCTCGACAACCAATGCCCTCTCGATCGCAGCTTCTATGACGCTCTTGCGGTTTAACAAGAGCTACGTATACAGGTCCGAGTCCGTCCCCATTTATCGGGTGTGAGGCATTGTAATTATCTTTGCCACCAGCCCAGTCGATATCTGAGATGTAGTAATTATCTTGTGGGATAGGTGCCCCATTATTTGGTTGACTTTCAGGATCGTCCCACATTAAAAATCTTTGATCGCTTGGTGCACCAGAAACAACATTTAATGAATCAACTACTACATTCCCTTGGGGATTTACGAAATCGAGTTTGCACCATTCAAGCCCTTGGTAGGCATCTCCTCCTGTACGTGTGAGACGGCAGTATACACCTCCATCTATTCCAGATGAATTGACAGATATGTCTCCACGGGCGCGCTTGAGAGCATTCTCTATAGCCCGTCGCGTCTCTGGACCTACCTTACCATCAACTCGGCTAATAGCTTCGCGGGTTTGAAAAAGCTTAACTGCGCTATCAGTAATCTCAGTAAATTCGTTAGTCTGAGAACCTAAACGAAGAAATTTGAGTCCTGCTAAAGCGCAATTAAGTATGTAACAGTCTTCTCCAATATGTCGTTTCTGAAGGGTACGAGTGAACGGTAATGGTACGGGAGCAGGTTTATAGGGAAAATCTCCCTTCGGCGGTTGAACCAAATCTTTAGGCTTTGTGACAAAGCCTATTGCTGGATCTAGATCTGAAAAACCATCGCGCCGAAATAAAGCTTCTTCATCGTTTCGACGATCGATCAATCCCGGCAGTGGTCTTCTTGTGCCGTTATCTTCACCATGTACCCAACGATCGAATTCCCTTGCTGCTCCTTGATAATTGCCTTTGTTTAATTCTCGCAACAGAGTTGACTCGCCGAATGCGCCAATGCCGATGTTATAAGTGAAGCAAACCAAGGCATCAAACATACACTGTTTGAGTTGAACTTTGCATAAGCGCTCAACATCTTCTGCTTTTTCCCCAACCTCAATCTGTAACCATCGATCTGCTTTTTGTCTGGTGATAATATCACCCTCTACAATCGGTCTGTTGAGATCCAAATGCTCAATGGAGCCATAACCAATTGTCCAAATATTAACAGGATCTAGGTATGCTTTAATCCGTCCATCAGGAAGCTTTTTATGGAGTCCTTCCCACTTTTTGATTAGTTCAAAGCATTCGTTAGAAGGTTTCATATTTCTCCTTTAGTGTCAAAATATTGACTGTGGTTTAAATTTCAACAGTCCGAGCAACTCTTGGTCGGACTTAATTCAAAGAATAAGCCACCCCGATCGCCCTGGCGGTGAGAAAAAGTGACAAGCTTTTGTAAACTTACGTAAATTCACTCGATCGATTTGAGATTTGACCTCATCCCAAATCCGGGTTCAATACCCCTCTTATTTCTCAGTCCGCGCAGGCGGACTTTGTTTGTATAGACGCGGTTTCAACCGCCGAATATAAAATGGACTACCTTGCGGTTAATTCAGTAAATTTGTTTTCTATCCTGAAAAAGAACCCCCACTCAGAATATTCGGTGAATATAGTAAATAGTTCAAAATAACAAACTATGACAGCACAAGAGGCGATCGCCCTAATCGACATTTTGTTACAATCCGCAAACAAAAAGCAAAAACTCAATGACATTCAATCCCTCGTCTTTCTGGAAACTTGGGAAGGACATTCTTATCAAGAGATAGCCGATCGCTTACTGTACGAACACGATTATATTAAACAAGTCGGTTCGCATTTGTGGCGAACTCTCTCTAAAATTATTGGTGAAAAAGTCTCAAAACAAAATCTTCAAGCTGTCTTGCGCCGCTACCAGCACAGCAGCGCACCAGATAACTGCATCCAAGATTGGGGAGAAGCGATCGATATTTCCCACTTTTACAACCGCCAACAGGAACTGGAAACTTTAGAAACTTGGATTAGCAGCAATTCTACCCGCGCGATCGGTATTTTTGGAATTGGCGGTATCGGCAAAACTTCTCTGTCTGTCAAACTCGCCCAGCAAATTCAATCTCAATTTGAATTCGCGATCTGGCGCAGTTTGCAGCAAGCACCAACCTTAGATGTAATTCTCAGCAATATTTTACCAATTTTAACTAATTCAGCCACCAAAAATAACTCTATTCACGCTCTCATAGAACAGTTGCGGCAAAAACGCTGTTTGTTAATTTTTGACAATCTGGAGTCGATTTTGCAAGGGGGAAATCGCGGCGGACAATATCAACAAGGTTATGAAGATTACGGACTGTTATTTGGGCGCATGGCTGACGAACCACACCAAAGTTGTCTGATTTTAACAGGACGAGAACAACCGGGCGGGTTTGCTGTGCGATCGGGCGAAAATTTGCCGGTGCGATCGCTCAAACTCTGCGGCCTTTCACCGCCTGTATGCCAGCAAATCCTGGCGGCTAAAGGATTAAAGGCAACACTACTACAAAGTAGAGATATTGTCAACTACTTTGGCGGTAATCCGCTGGCGATCAAAATTGCAGCCACCACGATTAAAAATATTTTTGGCGGTGATATTCAGGCATTTTTAGCGCAAGGAAATACTGTTTTTAGCGATTTGTGGGATTTGCTCGATCGCCAGTTCGATCGCCTGTCTCCCCTGCAACAACAAATCATGTACTGGTTGGCTATTCATCAAGAAGCAGCGACTCCTGAGAAGTTAAAAGCTGAAATTTTGCCCAAAGTTTCTGGACGCGAACTGATGGAAGCGTTAGAGGCGCTGGCCGGGCGATCGCTTATCGAAAATCGGCGATCGCTCAATCAGGGTGCATCAACAAGTTTAACGTTACAGCCTGCGATCGTTGAGTATATCATAGAACGCTTGATTCAAACCGGAATCTAAAACTATTAATAAATTCCTGGAATTAGTTTTTTTACTCGCTGGCGGTATTCTGAATAGTCGGGATATTTTTGGGTTAACCAGGTTTCTTCGCGATTGGCTTTGATGTCAAAAAATATCAATAAAACTGCGGTGGCTATTAAGTGCGATAAGCTGAATTGAAAAATTGTCCAGGCGAGGGCTGCAAAGATTCCGCCGCTATACAGAGGATGCCGCACTATTCCATAAACTCCTGTTTGGACTAATTCTCCGCCTGCTTTGGGATAGGGTAAAGGTGTGAGGTTTTTCCCTAAATTTATTAGTCCTTTGACTATCAAAATTAATCCGCTTAAGCTGAGGATACTTGCGATAGTCCAGCTAAAATAAAGTAGTTGAGTTGATTCGATTTTGAATCCTGGAAGTTGATAAACTGGCAAGATTGTAAATGCTGCAAACAATCCTACTTGCAGCAATACTAAATATTCGCCGTGGCTGTTGTTACGCAAGCCTTCGCGGGTGAAACCCCAGTCAGTTAATAGTTTCATAGTAATTGGTAATGAGTTTGTAGTAGGGTGCGCACTGCGCACCTTACGCGTAGTAATTGGGCGCATCTGGTACTGGTAATGAGTTTGTAGTAGGGTGCGCAGTGCGCATCTGGTACTGGTAATGAGTTTGTAGTAGGGTGCGCACTGCGCACCTTACGCGTAGTAATTGGGCGCATCTGGTACATTATTTGTGGTTGCGCGATTGCGTTTAAAGAGCGCCCAAGCGCAACTACGTACCTTGGAAAGAGCGCTCAAGCGCAACTACGTACCTTGGAAAGAGCGCCCAAGCGCAACTACGTACCTTGGAAAAGCGCCCAAGCGCAACTACGTACCTTGGAAAGAGCGCCCAAGCGCAACTACGTACCTATTAGAAATTTAGTCTCGCCAGGGACGTGTCATTAATTCTAATTGGTTGACTTCATCTTGGCTTAAAGTCCAGCCTAGGGCGCCTGCATTTTCTTCGGCTTGTTTTGCGGTTTTGGCGCCGGGAATTGGGATGACTCCGTTTTGGGCTATCAACCAGTTTAGGGCAACTTGGGCGGGGGTACGATCGCGCTTTCTGCCCATTTTCCGCAAGGTAGACATGACTAATTCGATTTTTTCGATGCCGGCTTTGCTGAAGCGGGAGTCCATTTTGCGGGCTCCTGTAGGTTGTTCTTGGGCGGTATATTTGCCCGTGAGCAATCCTTGGGCTAAGGGGCTGTATGCTAAAATTGTTACTCCCAATTCCGAGGCTGCACGTACAATTCCTTGTTTTTCTACTTGCCGCGACAGCAAGGAGTAGCGGACTTGATTTGTTGCTAGGGGAACTCCTCTTGCTGCTAGTATTTTGTGGGCTTCGCGCATCTGTTCTGCTGAATAGTTGCTGACTCCTACTGCTTGGATTCTGCCTTGTTTGACTTCATCTGCTAAGGCGTTCATCAAGGTTTCTTGACTCAGTAAAAAAGTGAATGGCCAGTGCACTTGGTAGAGGGCTATTTGTTCTACTTGCAAGCGTTTTAAGCTGGCACTTAAGGCTTCGGAAACTGATTTTCCGGTAATCCGCCAAGGTACGGGGCCGAATTTGGTGGCTATTTGCACGGGTTGGCTGGTTTTTTTGATAAACTGTCCCAGCAATTCTTCTGACAAGCCGTTACCGTAGACTTCGGCTGTGTCGAAAAAGTTGACTCCGGCGTCTAGGGATGTTTTGAATGCTGCTTCTACTTCGGCGGCGCCGTAGTTGCTGCCGTAGTTCCAAAATAGTTTGTCGCCCCACGCCCAAGTTCCGACGCACAGGGGAATGACGGCTGGGCCATTTTGTCCTAAGGTAATGGTTGTCACGGTTGGTAAATCCACAATTCTTTATTGTCTATTATTTTTATATAAATAATCGCGATCCTCTTCGAGGGCTTCGCTAACGAGCTTCTAGCCGGAGGAATAATGGTGGCCCGTTGCGATATCTCAGTTACGATGAATGAGTCGTGCTGTGTTTATTTGAATAGTTATGCCGATCGACCGTTTGCCAGATTCTACACTAACAGATTCCGCGACTGCTGCTATCAAAAGAGTCAACCTGCTGACTATGTTCCGCCTGGGCTTGTTTCAGATGGGGCTGGGCATGATGTCGATTTTGACCCTGGGAGTGCTCAATCGCGTGATGATTAAGGAGTTGGCGATTCCGGCTACTGTGGTGGCGGGTACCCTGGCGATGCACCAGTTTGTGGCGCCGGCGAGGGTGTGGTTCGGGCAAATGTCTGATGCTAAGCCTTTGTTCGGGCATCACCGCACGGGTTACGTGTGGCTGGGAGGGCTGTTGTTTGTAATTTCGGCTTTTTTGGCGGTGCAGGTGATGTGGCGCTTGGGCGCTAGTTTGGAGGCTGTGGGGTGGACGACTCCGACTTACGGCTGGGTGGGTTTGCTGGGTTTGGTTTTTGCAGTTTACGGTATCGCGATTTGTTCGAGTTCGACTCCTTTTGCTGCTTTGTTGGTGGATGTTTCGGATGAGGAAGATCGATCGAAGTTGGTAGGTGTTGTGTGGTCGATGCTGATGGTTGGTATTATTATCGGGGCGATTGTCAGCAGCGGTTTGCTGAAGCAGATTGATGGGGATGTACCGCGGGAAGTATTGCAGGCTTCGATTAACGGTTTGTTTGTGAAGGTGCCGGCGGTGGTTTTGCTGTTGGTGGGGATTGCAACTTTTGGGGTTGAAAAAAAGTATTCGCGGTACAAATCGCGATCGATCGCAGTTAATCGAGAAGATAAAATTACTTTGGGAAGCGCGCTGCGGATTTTGACTGCTAGTCGCCAAACCGGTTTGTTTTTTACTTTCCTGCTGGTGATGACAATTTGTTTGTTTATGCAGGATGCAGTTTTGGAACCCTACGGCGGGGAAATTTTTAAGATGCCGATTTCGGAAAGTACGCAGTTGAATGCTATTTACGGTACTGGTGTGCTCATCGGTTTGAGCGCAACTGGTTTTTTAATTGTGCCGCGAATTGGCAAGCAAAATACGATTAGATTGGGTTGTTTGTCAGTGGCTGCTTGTTTTGGCTTGATTATTTTATCGGGATTTACTGGTAATCCCATTGTGTTTAAGTCGGCTTTAATGTGTTTCGGGTTAGCTTCGGGAATTACGACGACGGGCGCGCTGAGTTTGATGTTGGATTTGACTGCTGCGGAAACTGCGGGGACTTTTATTGGCGCTTGGGGTTTGTCCCAAGCGATGGCGCGGGGTTTTGCTACGGTTAGTGGCGGTGCTATTTTGGATTTTGGCAGGACTTTGTTTGGGGTACCGATGTTGGCTTACGGGTTAGTTTTTGCAGTGCCGGCGGCGGGTATGATTTTCGCTGTGTATCTGTTGAGTCGGGTAGATGTTGCCGAGTTTCAGGATAATGCTAAAAGTGCGATCGCAACTATCCTTGAAAACGAACTAGACTAAGGTTGGTAGTGAGGACTTCAGTCCGCAGGTTGGTAGTGAGGACTTCAGTCCGCAGGTTGGTAGTGAGGACTTCAGTCCGCAGGTTCGTAGTGAGGACTTCAGTCCGCATTATCTCGGAAAAAAACTCACGTTCGTAGTGAGGACTTCAGTCCGCATGATATCGTGGAGAAAGGACTAAAGTCCTTACTACGAACAAAATACAAATGCAAGATTTTTGGAATGATATTTTAAGTTTTTCTCAGACTACTGTCAAGACAATCGGACAGCAGTTTTTGAAAGATTTCGGTTCTGCACAAGCGGATGAGAAAGATGATGGCAGTTTAGTAACGAAGTCTGACAATTGGGCGGATGCAGAGATTAGAAATGCGATCGCACTTGCATTTCCCAGTCACGGAATTTTGAGCGAGGAAGGAGAGCACGTTTTCCCCGATACCGAATGGTGTTGGGTTGTCGATCCTTTGGATGCTACGACTAATTTTGCTCGCGGAATTCCGATTTGGGGGATTTCCTTAGGTCTATTGTATCGCGGAACTCCGGTTTTTGGCTGCGTGCATTTGCCACCTCTGAATCAAACTTTCCACGGTTTTTATGCAGATAATTTGGCAGGCGATAACGTATTGACAAATATGCCTCAAGGTGCGTTTTTGAACGATCGCCCGATTCGGCCGAGTGCTGATAAATTGAGCGGAAATCATATATTTAATTTGTGTTCCCGGAGTGTGGGAATTGGGGCTCATCTTCCGAGTAAAATTCGGATGTTGGGGATGGCTAGTTACAATTTTTTGATGGTGGCTTCGGGTGTGGCGATGGGAGGAGTAGAAGCGACTCCGAAAATTTGGGATATTGCCGGGAGTTGGGTAATTGTGAAGGCTGCGGGTGCGGTGTGGCTGCCGCTGGAATCTCAGGCGATTTTTCCGCTGGAAGTGGGGAAGAATTACGGGAGGGTTTCTTTTCCGACTTTGGTGATGAACCGGCAGGAGTTGGTGTCGGTGTTTTTGCCGTTTGTTGAAGCTTGGAAGAAGAAGAAAATGGGCTGATATTAATGCCGCCTCGAACCCCATAGGTTAGTAGTGAGGACTTTAGTCCGCAATTGGTTTGTAGTGAGGACTTTAGTCCGCAAGAAAGAAGGACTGAAGTCCTGACTACGAACCTATTACGAACCTATTACGAACCTATTACGAACCTATTTTATCGTAGTGGAGCGATCGCACAAATTGTACAATTATTAAATAAAACTGCATGGCAGGTGTGACGGAGGAGTCTCCCACGCCTGCCATACTGTTTGTAACAAGTATAACCGACCGA
The DNA here is from genome assembly GCA_004293365.1 of Oscillatoriales cyanobacterium. Lineage (GTDB taxonomy): Bacteria > Cyanobacteriota > Cyanobacteriia > Cyanobacteriales > Microcoleaceae > Microcoleus. The sequence continues at coordinate 85,783 of RDYN01000045.1, forward strand.
TGACCGATGGTTAAATTATGCTTGCTCTGGTCTATGTATGCCAATGTGCGATCGGGTGGTTTTCTTTTAGGTCGATCGGGTGATGCGGTACTGGTACAATTAGTGGTATAGTTTTTACCCGCTATTATCTCTATCAAATAAAATTTCAGTAGGCGATCGGGCTAATCAGCATAGCACAATTCTCGCATCCGAGCTGCTGACAGCGGCAGTCCCAATTCTATCAGCGTTGCCAAATACTCATCCGGCGTTTTTGGCGGATTCTTGAGCCTGATTCTTTGTTTTTCTGCTGCTTTACATACACCTTGCCAGTTTAAGTTGAGCAAGCGCATAATAAATTCATCTGGATGCAGCGGCTGAATGTTATATTGTGCAAGATTATCAGCAGGAAAATCTCTGAGATTGAAAGTAACGATAAAATCCGCGCGAGAATGAATTGCTGCTGCTAGAACATGGCGATCGCCCGGATCGGGAAGTTCCAACTCTGGTATAATTGGCTCATACCCTTGCACCAAGCAATTTTCAACATTTTCATTCATCAAGTTTTTGGTTCTTGCAAGCTGTTCTGGCGCGATATCCGAACGGTTGAGAATTACATTTCTCGTCCACTCGCTGTGAATTTCTTCTGTCCAACGGGCATCAACTATTTTGCTAGCTGCTAACTGGACGAAGAAGTCCCGCAGCGGTGCAGAATATAAAATGTTAGCATCATACACAGCAGTGAAAATAGCCATCAATCGTACAAACCTAGTGCTTCTGATTCAGCTACAAGCTCATCCATCCCTTTCATACTTTTTTCGTAACTCTGCTTTTTATATTTCATGACATCTTCGTAACGTATCCGACGGCAGCTTTGTACCATTTTGTAAGGAATTTTGCCATCATCTAGTAACTGCCACACATACTCGCGGGACACATTCAGCAAACCCTCAACCTGCCAGATATCGAGTTCTTTAGTAATGGGAGTCAGCTTGACAGTATTGCCGCTACTTGTCTGTTGCAAAATCGCTAACAGCAGCGGCAACGCTGCGGCAGGTATCTCAATTGTCTTTCCCTCTTTTTCGTTTAAGATCAATTTGAGGGATTCGTCAGACGGATGATTTTCTAAGTGCGATGCTAAAGCGCGGCTGCTGGTTTTGGCAACCGCTGCTTCTGCGGCTGTCGGTAAAACAGGTGCTGAATTTGGATCTCCGGTGAATGTCATGTTAATTTGGGGGTGAGGATAACAGGCAATCAATTATGATTGTAGCAATTTGAGAATGCGATCGCCAAAATCGAGCAAGGAGGTTAACCTGTGGCATACAGCGATTTTACAACTTTAGCGAAAGTTATAGAATCTTTTAATTTAACCGTAGAAGAACCTTTAGATTTGTTTGGTGATATCCCGGAGGTACAGCCAAGTTCCTATTTGCAAACTACTTTAACTGAAAACCTGTCTTTAGCTACGGCAATTAATACCGAAAAGGCTCGCGCTGAGTTAATTATTGCTCCAATATTATTGGAAGTCAGGCGGCAATTTAATTTTCAAGTTGGTTTTTTCTCTGGTTCAGAATTCAATGTAGATGTAGAAGCAGGTTTGAACGGGTATTGCGATTATATTCTCACTGCATCAAAGGATTCCTATGAAATTCGCGCCCCCGTAATTACTCTCACAGAGGCTAAGAATGAAAGTATTAAATCCGGTTTGGGCCAGTGTATTGCAGAAATGGTAGCTGCCCAATTATTTAATCAGCGCAGCGGAGAGCAAATTGAAAGCATTTATGGGGCTGTGACTGCGGGTACTGATTGGAAGTTTCTTAAATTGAGTGACCGCACAATTTTCATTGACAAGCGAGACTTTTTTGTTAATGAAATTAGTCGGATATTGGGCATTTAAACAATGCCCTTTCAAGGCTTTTATTCTATGGATCGCACTTGATGCAGCCAGCCACATAATAAATACCATAATTGGGACACAACAATGTGGTGTCCCTACTGCAAAATGAATTTATCGCCTCGTGCGATTAATTTCGACAGCACAATATATCGGAAATGAACCAGATGAGTTGTTCGATTTGTGAGGAGCGGAAATACAGTTAGAGATACGCAAAGATAGAAAACATCAAAAACCCTTAAAAAACTCTATTTTTCGGATCGGAGGTAAAATCGGATATAGAAAAATGGAATACATCGGGGGCGTCGCAATATCGAGAGGGCATGGGAAATTACAACAGCACACCGATGAAATCGAGTCAAGTTTTACAAAAATACAAAGAAGGCAGGCGAGATTTTAAGCGCGTGAGCCTGCGGGGACAGTCGTTTGTCCAGCAAGATTTGTCGGGAGCGGACTTCAGCCAGGCCGATATCCGAGGAGCGAACTTCAGCCACGCCACTCTGACGGGGACGAACTTCGCGGGAGCTACGGCGGGACTACAACGGCGCTGGGTGGCGCTACAGTGGCTGCTAGCATTGCTGATGTTGGGTTTGTCAGGAATACTGGCGTTCTTTCCAGGGTTGTTGGCAGCGGCTACGATCGAGTCTGTTCAGAGCCTGCCACAAAAACTGGTAGTAGAAATTGTTCTAGCGATATTCCTAATTACTATATTTGTTGCGATTGTCCGTCAGGGATTTACCATTCAGGCAGTTATTTCTATCTCCGTCGCCGTTGCTGTCGCATTCGTCATCGCCGTCGCCGTCTTCGTCGCTGGAGTCATAACCCTCGTCGCCGGAGCCGTCACCGGAGTCTTCGTCGGAGCCGTCGCCGAAGTCTTCACCGGAGTCGTCATCGGAGTCTTCGTCGGAGCCATCGTCGCATCCATCACCGTCGCCATCGCCGCAGCCGTCGTCGTCGCCGTCGCCATCGCCGTCACCGTCGCCGTCGCCGTCGTCGGAGGCGGAGCCGTCGTCGTTGTCATCGCCGTCGTCGTCTTCGTCGATGGAGGCGGAGCCCTCGTCATCGTCATCGCCGCAGCCGTGATCCTTCTCAGCCTCTACGTGGCATCGCGAGCCATGAAAGGGGACGAAAAATTTGCCATTGTGGGCCTGTTTGCCATCGCCTTTGGTTCCCTCGGCGGCACTTGCTTCTACTCCGCTACCCTCACTGATGCTAACTTCACCGCTGCTACACTCAAAAACTGTAACTTCCGCGATGCCACTCTCACCCGCACTTGCTGGAAACATACTAAAAAACTCGATCGCGCTCGTCACGGCAACACCCTCCTGGCACAATCTGCGGTGCGCGAACTCCTCGTCACCAGTAATGGCTACCAGAAATCCTACGAAGGAGCAAACCTCAACGGTGCAAACTTAACGGGAGCCAACCTAGAAGGCGCGAACCTCAAACGCGCCGACTTAAGCCAAGCAACATTACACGGAGCCAACCTAAAAAATGCCAACCTCACTGAAACCCTCGCCATCGGTACGGATTTTACCGCCGCCTACCTGACAGGTGCGTGCCTGGAAGCCTGGAATATCGACAGCAACCCACAACTAGCGGGTGTCGATTGTCAGTACGTCTTTTTCCTAGAAACAGAAAATGATAAAGGCAGCCGCGAACGTCTTCCCCACGACCCCGATCGGGTTTTCCAGCCGGGTGATTTTGAAAAGCTCTACACAGAGATGATGAATGTGGTGCAGATTCTATTGCGGCATGGCCTCGAGCCCGAAGCGTTTCAGAAAGCATGGCAACAACTGATGGCGGAGTATCCCGAAGCAACATTGCAGGCGACCGAACGCAAAGGCGAGGACTTATTAGTTACGCTAGAAGTGCCGGAAAATGCCGACAAAAGCCAAGTCGAACGCTGGTTTGTGGAGGCGCATGAAGCCAAATTAAAAGAACAAAAGCTAGCCGGAATTTTGGAAGGCCAACAGAGCCACGCGCAAGATTTAAAAGAGCTTCTTCTTCAAAAATTATCCCATCCCAATACCATTCACATTAAAAATATCAGTCAAACTATGAACAACAACACAGACAATAACTGCCAAGGAGATACCTACAATCAAAGTGGCAAAATAGGAGTCGGACACATGAGCGGGGGAGAAATCCAAAGCGGCGCGAAAGTAGCTGGCGAGTTGCACGAAACCCAACCCAAAACCCTCGCCGAATCAGCCGTCGAAATCCAACAATTGCTGCAAATTATCGATCGCTCCTATCCCCCCGACATCCCACTAAAGACACAAGAAATTATCGACGTAGCGGTGAAGGAAATTGATAAAGATCCGCAACTTAAAGAACGAGTCGTCGGCGCGTTAAAATCGGGAGGCATCGAAGCGCTCAAGGAATTGATGGATAATCCCTACGTGAATATTTTGGTGGCAGCTTATCAAGGATGGCAGCATCCAGAGTAGGAATTGCGTAGAGTTGAGTAGTTGGAAAACACGCCCTAGGATGCTTGTCTGTACAATTTCACTTTCAACATGACTTACGTATATGTATAGCTAGAATGAGGACACAACATTGCTGTGTCCCAACTCCAAAATAAATCTATCGCCTCACGCGATTAATTTCGACAGCACATTAGACAACTTAGCGCCGAGATTCTCCACAGACTCCTGCTGTTTGGGATCTTTCATCGTACCGTCAGCATTAAATGCTTCAAAAGCTTTGGGAATTGCTTTCTGATCCGGGAGCACGAACACGTTAATATTACCCAAGATCGATCGCAAATGCACCAATCCCCGCAAACCGCCCAATCCGCCGGGGGAAGCGCTCATAATTACCGCTACTTTGTCAGTAAATGCCACCAATCCCGGTTCGCCCGCTGCTGGGCGCGATACCCAGTCGATCGCATTTTTCAACACAGGCGTAACCGAACTGTTATACTCGGGAGAAGCTATCAAAAACCCGTCATGAGCTACCATCAATTCCTTCAACTTCCGGGCATTTTCTGGCATTCCCTCTCTGGCTTCCAAATCTTCATCAAATAGCGGCATCGGCAAATCCCGCAAATCTACATAAGTAACTTCTGCACCCGCCGCCATAGCCCCAACCGCCGCAACTTTTACCAGCAGTTTGTTGTAGGATGCTTCCCTGGTACTTCCGGCAAATGCCAGTATTTTTGGTCTGTTTGTCATGGACTTTTCCTGATAATTGCTTGCGAGTAAAATTGTACTATTCCGAGTGCTGCCAAACAAAGTCAGCCATGGGTTTGTCTGCTGACAAAGGACTATCTGTGCGCGAATTGAATAAAACCGATCGCATTTTTACATTTCCGACTCCCAAACGCCTCTCGACGCGGCTGGGAATGCCGTAACCGTAAATAATATGCCCTTTCCCCGCCAACACTACAACTTGATAGTCGGGGTTGGCTTTGACAAATTGGGCTATGCTTTCCGCCATAGTTTCATCCCACAAAACTTGGGCTTGCAAAAATCTTTCAAAGGCGGTACTATTTCCCTGGGCTGCCTTTTGGTGCTGTTGGAAAACTTCGAGCAGCATTTGCCGGTATTCGGCGTTGTCGGTACGAATTTCCGAAATTGGCGGAATATATTTTTTGTCCTCTGCTGTGAGGCTTTCTAAGCCTTGAGAGGCAACTTTTCTCGTGACTTCGGACGGTGTATTTAAGGCGAGGACTGGCAATTTGTTTTCTTTGGCAAACCGCAAAAATGGGGCGTAATATTCCCAGGGAAAGCGCCACCTGCGATCGTACTCTGTTTGCTCGACTAATTGCTCTTCTGTCAGTTTACCACCTAAGTAGTTGTCGATCGCACTTTGAAACGGACGCTGAAACATCTCCATCGCGATCGCAATTTTACGATTTTGCCGCTGCATTTCTCGAACAATCTTTAGTTGAGCTTGGTGGTCGGCAACGCTATCGTGGGTTTCACCCAGATACACGACTTTCGCCTTCACCAACTGTTGCAGAATCTCTTGGTTGGTGTAAGTCTGCTGCGGTTGAGACTTCGCCATCGGTTCCGCTGTCACGACACTGCTACACAGCAGAAAAATGCTCAGCGATAAGGCGCACAGTTTGATGAGTTTGGTTGTTTTCATACAGATATTATGCCTGTTTCTCGCAGCAGCAGCCATAGCCAAACTCTACTATTTTAGCTGAGCATCCAGAAAGCTCGATGCTTTATTTAACTTCATAATTCATCGTCAATATCTCTACCCATAGAGGATTGTCTTCCCTCTTCCGTCTTCCTGATGACTGATGACTTATAACTAATGACGTTCGCTCTTCGGGGACAGCGCTAATGACTAATGACTAATGACTAATGACTTCTTGCGACCTTTGTAAAGTTTAGTTGCAGGTACTTGCGCTTCCAGAAGAAGGTGGTAGATTAATAATATGAAGCAAACAAAAAGCTTCTTCTGACAGATACCATATCCAGATACCGCAGCGAAGTTCACAATAGAATCTAAGGAGTAAAACGCTGTTTAATCTCACATCTGTCCTCTCAAAAACCAATAGCAGCACCCACCAACAAAGCTGATACTTCCCCAACTAATAAGAGGGGAGCAATGCAAGTGAATCTGAGGATTTATTGCAACTCCGCATCGAAGTTTAAAAAAGAGGAAATCACTCGGTACCTAGGGCTGGGTGCTGTTGTTGTTAACAGTAATTTAGGGCGGTTGAGGGTGTTTTGGGAGGTGGAGGCAGAGCCTCTAGACAGGCATTACCAGGCACAGCCTGGTAACTAGAAACAGCAAAATTACTGAAAAATTGTCTCGTCTTCCTTTCGCCACGCCGGATCGACGATACAAATAAATATTAGCGGTTCTGTGCCGCAGTTGTAAATAAACTGCTTGGCGTTTGGCGGAATGTAAACTGCATCTCCGACTTCCACGAATTGAGTTTCGCTGTCGATGTGCATTTCCCCAACGCCGCTGATAATGTAGTAAACTTCAGAAGTTGTCAGGCAGTGCAGCGCCGAAGTTTGTCCCGGTGGCAAAGCGGCATGGGCTAAACTGTAACGCAAATCGACAGCTTGTTTGTCTGGATGCAGCAATTCTCGCAGTAGACTACCGTCACCCGCGATAAACTCGTCGCAGCCGTTTAGCTTTTGAACTAGCATTCTTTATACACTCCTGAAAATCTCTTTACCACAACTTAAGTTTAATTCAAAGAGCCAGAAATGTTAAGAAATATGTCAAGGATCGGCCGGATTTTTTAACCGTAAGTTCCCGAGTGCGATCGATAATCAGGACAGTCGATCGCATCTTCAGATAAAGCTATTGTAGGCCGAACGGGACACTTCAGGTGGTAGTCGCCCGTGAAAAACACGCAGTTAGCACAAGGAATTTGGTGCATCCGCTGAGCTCTGTGCACTGAATCGCCGACAGTACGCCCGATACTCGAACACACCAACAAAACTAAACCCCAGGCGCAGACAAAACACACGGGCACCAAAACAGGCTGTATTGTCTTCAGCAAAAAGTAAAGCATAGCAACAAAATTTAGGGTAAAACTCGCACATACATTACAGTAATGGAATTGGCGGGCGATCGACCAAAAAGTTTAGAATCATTTACAGCGCGATCGAGAAACCCGGCAATTATGGGATGATAGAGAACCGTCGTTAAATAAAATTAGAGGAAACCAGTTATGTCACTGCGATTAGGCGATACAGTTCCCAACTTTACCCAAGCCTCGTCCGAAGGAGAAATCAACTTCTACGACTGGGCAGGCGATAGCTGGGTCGTATTGTTTTCCCACCCAAAAGACTATACTCCAGTGTGCACCACCGAACTCGGTGCAGTGGCCCGTCTCAAGTCTGAATTTGACAAGCGGGGCGTCAAAACCATAGCCCTCAGCGTCGATGATGTGGATTCTCACATGGGCTGGATTAAAGATATTGAGGAAACTCAAAATGTCACGCTCAATTATCCGATTTTAGCAGATGGCGATCGTAAAGTCTCCGACATTTACGACATGATTCACCCCAACTCGCTGAACAACTTAACAATCCGCACGGTTTTTGTAATTGATCCGGACAAGAAACTGCGTTTGAGCATTACTTATCCTGCGAGCACCGGTCGGAATTTTAATGAAATTTTGCGGGTAATTGATTCGCTGCAACTTACGGACAAATACAGCGTTGCGACTCCAGTTGATTGGAAAGACGGCGACGATTGCGTCATCGTACCTTCGATTACCGACCCCGCAGAGTTGGCCGAGAAATTTCCTAAAGGCTACACACCAGTTAAGCCTTATTTGCGGATGACTCCTCAGCCGAATAAATAGATTTAACATTCCTGGACGCAGAACCGCCATTATGTAGGGTGCGCACTGCGCACCTTACCTCTATAATTCGCGCGTCAAACAAGTTTGGAGTCAGGACTTGAGTCGTTAATCCTGATTTCTGAGGACTCAAGTCCTCACTACAAACAAAGAAATTGTGCAATCTTGTCTGAACAATTTAGAGTGGAGGAAAGGCAAAATGCTGTCATCAACCATCGTATTGCGAATACCGCCAAAATTGCAAATGACAGACGACGAGTTTTTCGAGTTCTGTCAAATCAATCGGGATTTACGCATTGAACGCAACAAATCGGGAGAACTGCTAATTATGCCCCCTACTGGCGGAACAACAGGAAATCGCAGCGGTAGCGTCTTTGGAGAGTTGTATATTTGGTCTCGACAAGATGGAACCGGTATTTGTTTCGACTCCAGTACGGGATTTAAGCTTTCAATGGGTGACAAGTCTCCAGATGCCTCATGGATTAAACTGGAACGATGGAACGCTTTATCACAAGAACAGCAAGATAAATTTGCCCCAATTTGCCCAGATTTTGTAGTAGAACTAAGGTCTGCTTCTGACAATCTCAAGCCCTTGCAAGAAAAAATGCAAGAATATATGAAAGAACCAGGAGTGCGGCTGGGTTGGTTAATAGACCGCAAAAATCGGAGAGTTTACATCTACCGTCCCGATTTACCAGAAGAATGTTTGGAGAATCCGGCGACAGTCAGCGGCGACCCAGTTTTGCCCGGATTTGTGCTAAACATGAGCAAAATTTGGTAAGCTGCTCGCAATCAATATCAAATTATTGTCATAATTATATAACATACAAATACTCAAAAAATATGGATATCAAAAACGGCTTTGTAGGCACAATCGGCAACACGCCACTAATTCGATTAAACAGCTTCAGCGATGAAACAGGCTGCGAAATTCTCGGCAAAGCAGAGTTTCTCAATCCCGGCGGTTCCGTCAAAGATAGGGCCGCCCTTTACATCATCAAAGACGCAGAAGAAAAAGGCTTGCTGAAGCCAGGGGGCACCGTTGTTGAAGGCACTGCGGGCAATACGGGCATCGGTTTAGCCCACATTTGCAACGCTAAAGGTTACAAATGTTTGATAGTAATTCCCGACACTCAATCTCAAGAAAAAATCGATGCTTTGAGAACCTTGGGCGCGGAAGTTCGGACAGTTCCCGCCGTCCCCTACAAAGACCCGAATAATTATGTCAAACTGTCGGGAAGATTGGCTGCCGAAATGAAAAATGCCGTTTGGGCAAATCAGTTTGACAATTTAGCCAACCGCCGCGCGCATTACGAGACAACGGGCCCGGAAATCTGGCAGCAAACCGATGGAAAAATTGATGCTTGGGTGGCTGCAACTGGTACGGGTGGAACTTTTGCGGGAGTGGCCATGTTTTTAAAAGAACAGAATCCTGCGATTAAAACGGTGCTGGCAGATCCGATGGGCAGCGGGCTTTACAGTTATTTCAAAACTGGGGAAATAAAGACACAAGGCAGTTCGATTACTGAGGGAATCGGTACGAGTCGCATCACTGGAAATATGGAAAATGCCCCGGTAGATGATGCCTTGCAAATTGACGATGCTGAAGCCGTGCGGGTGGTTTACCAACTGTTGAGAAAAGATGGGTTATTTATGGGGGGTTCGGTGGGAATTAATGTGGGGGCTGCTGTGGCTTTGGCGAAGCAAATGGGGCCGGGACATAGGATTGTGACTGTTTTGTGCGATGGGGGGGCGCGGTATCAGTCGAGGTTGTTCGATCGCGCGTGGTTGGCGGCAAAAAATCTATTTCCAGATTGATATCGTTGAGTGGCAAAGAAACCGGGTTTTTTGCAGGGTTTGTTGGTGCAACCGGAGTATTTTGGAAAAAAACCCGGTTTCTGGCGCGACATCAATACCAAAGAAACCGGGTTTTTTGCAGAGTTTGTTGGTGCAACCGAAGTATTTTGGAAAAAACCCGGTTTCTGCCTCGATGCGAATCGTTGAGTGGCAAAGAAACCGGGTTTTTGTCGGAGTTTGTTGGTAAGTGCGAAAGATTGTGCAAAAAAACCGGTTCCTGGCTGTTCGATTAGTTTGTAGTGCGGACTAAAGTCCGCAGAATTTTGCGGACTTTAGTCCGCACTACAAACCTTACATCATTAAAAAATTATGCTTAAAATAGATGTTATATGCTCGCACCTATTCCGATGATAAAAATATAGCATATATTTAGTAAATTTGCAAGTAAAAAAAGTGGAAAATTCAGAAATTTCTAAGCGAGTTCTGGTCTGTCAAAACCGCACTTGTCGCAAGCAAGGTTCGGCAAAGGTACTGGCTGCTTTTCAGAAATTGTCCGGTGCAGAAGTTGAAGTTGTGGCTAGCAGTTGTTTGGGACAGTGCGGTAACGGGCCGATGGTGTTGGTGCTACCAGAAGAGGTTTGGTATAGCGGTGTTTCTGCTGAAGAAGTTGCGGCAATTACCGATAGACATTTGCGGGGTGGAAAGCCGATAGAGGCGATGCTTTATCGTAAGTTTCACCGCCATTCTGTAGGGGCAGTACCCCCGAACCCGCCCGCCGGTGTTTAAGCTTTTTTGCCGTGTACTTGAATGCGTTTGTCGGTTTTTTGCTTCTTCACCCACGACACAAATTTCTGGAGTTGGGGGTCATTTTTGAGCTTTTCTAGGGTGTTGAGCTCTTGGGCGAGGTGTTTGTTGTCGAATAGAGAGTGAATCTGGCGGTGACAAGCTGAACAAATGTCGATCGTCTGGCTGGGATTTTCGTTTTTGCGCTTGGTGTTTTGTTTGGGGATGAGGTGGTGGGCGGTTAATGCTTCCATTTGTCGATCGCACAATTCGCACTGCATAATTTCCTCAATGCTGGTGGATGGGAGAATTGCTTCTTTTAATTTAGCGTCATTTATGGCGATCGGCCGCCTGGTTTGATCGTTTGGACTTTAGTCCGCATAAATCAGAGGACTGAAGTCCAAACGATCAAACTGTCGCACTTCCCAAACAATAAAAAACCCCCAACCGGGGGTCTTAATTTCAGGTGGGACAGGCATCTTGCCTGCCCACTAAGTAGAAAAGCCTACGCTCAAATTATGTACAGCAGCACAAACAAAACAATCCAGATCACATCGACAAAGTGCCAATAAATCTCAGTTGCTTCGATGCCGAAGTGGTGCTCGCTAGAATAGTGATCTTGTAAGCGCGATCGCCAAACGACCCCTGCCATCAGCACCACTCCAAACGTCACGTGCAAACCGTGAAAAGCAGTCAAAACGTAAAAGCAACTGGCATACAAATTAGTCGTCAAGCCAAACTCTAAATGAGTGTACTCGTAAACTTGACCGTACAAGAAAACGACGCCCATAGCGATAGTCACGAGCAACCAATTTCGCATACCCTTCGCATCATTCTTTTTGATGGCAGTATCGGCATTGTGAATCACAAAACTGCTAGCAATCAGAATTACCGTATTAATTCCCGGCAGCAATAACTCGCGATCGGGTGTACCTTCAGGCGGCCACATCGGGGCCATCGCCCGATAAATCAAATACGCGGCAAACATACCCATAAATATCATGCCTTCAGATCCCAAGAATACAAGTACGCCTAGCATTCTATGGTCGGGATGTTCTTCGCCGTGGGCTTCTATTTCGGCACTGTGGTGGTAATTTAGAGCCGTTTTTTCTGGATCGATCGCTGGAATTTGTTGCATAATAAAAAATTGCTAGTTGGTAATTGATGTTGAAGGAAGAGGGAAGAGACAGAAAAAAATTATCAGTACATCGCTGCTGTGCTGTCAAAAGTCATTAGTCCAAAATTTTGATATTGCAACGAGCAATAACTAATGACTAATGACTAATGACTAATGACTAATGACTAATGACTAATCGCCATCGTGACTTTCATCACCAGGAGAATCAACGTTTACCTCTGATTCAGGCTCGACCAAAGTTGCAGTACCGCCAAAGAAAGTGGAAGCTTGAGCCTCCGCAATCGGAATACCGCGTTTCTCGGCGTTGCGGGTCGCATTTTCCCTCAATTTCAACTTGAGACGTTCGCCAGTATTTTGAATTTTTTCCATACCGTAATCGTAAGGCCCGGTTGCCAATACTGGTATTCCTTCAAAATTTTCGATCGGCGGTGGCGAAGTTGTCATCCATTCCAAACTTAAAGCTTGCCAAGGATTGTCACCTGCTTTCGGGCCGTATCTCCAACTCCAAATCACGTTAATGATAAACGGGATTGTCGAGACTGCCAGCATATAAGCGCCCACAGTACAAATGACATTAATTGTGGTAAATTTCGGGTCGTACATTGCCACCCGCCGGGGCATTCCTTGCATCCCCAAAGCGTGCATCGGCAAGAAAGTTACAGTAAAGCCCACATAGGTTAAAACAAAGTGAACTCTACCCCAAAATTCGTTAATCATCCGCCCCGTCATTTTGGGGAACCAGTGGTAAAAGGCAGCGTAAATTCCAAACACTGAGCCGCCAAACAGCACGTAGTGTAAGTGAGCGACGATAAAATAAGTATCGTGAACGTGAATGTCGAAGGGTACGGAAGCTACCATGATCCCGGTGATGCCACCGAGGAGGAATGTTGAGATAAAGCCCATCCCAAATAGCATCGCACTGACGAGTCGGAGTTTGCCACCCCAAATAGTTGCCAACCAGCTAAATATTTTGATCCCAGTGGGCACGGCGATGATCATAGTTGTGATCATGAAAAACATCCGCAGCCAGCCTGGTGTGCCGCTGGTAAACATATGGTGTGCCCATACAATCAAGCCTAAAAAGCTGATGGCGAGACTGGAATAGGCGATCGCCAAATAACCAAAAATTGGCTTGCGCGAATGCACTGGCAAAACTTCTGAAATCACGCCAAAAAAGGGCATGATCATAATGTAAACTGCCGGGTGCGAATAAAACCAGAATAAATGCTGGTAGACGATGGGATCGCCGTTACCTGTCGGGTTAAAAAATGCCGTTCCTGCTAACAAGTCAAAGGACAGCAAAATCAAAGCTGCGGCCAACACTGGAGTAGCAATTAAAGTCAGCGCTGAAGTCGCAATCATCGCCCAACAAAACAAGGGCATTTCATTGAGACTCATGCTCGGAACCCGCATGGTGAAAATGGTAACGGCAAAATTTACCGCTCCCAAAATCGAAGAAGTTCCCAGGATCAAGACGCTGAGAATCCAGATTTCTTCCCCGGCTTGAGCAGTAACTAAGCTCAAAGGCGGATAGGAAGTCCAGCCGGCTTGCGGTGCTCCCACCAAAAAACTGCTCAGCAGTAACACGCCGCCTACTGGAATCAACCAAAAGGCAACGGCATTCAGCCTGGGAAATGCCATATCTTTTGCCCCAATCATTAAGGGGATCAAAAAGTTAGCAAATCCGGCACCTGCTGGTACGATCCACAGGAAGATCATTACCGTGGCGTGAACAGTAAATAAACTGTTGTAGAGTTCGGGTGCGACCAAATCAGAGTCGGGAGTGGCGAGTTCGGTTCGCACTATCGTGGCCATCACTCCGCCGATGAGATAGAAGCAAAAAGTTGTGACTAGGTATTGAATACCTATGACTTTGTGGTCGGTATTAAAAGTGAAGTAGTCTCGCCAATGTCTGTCGGCCGGCGCTGTTCCGCGAGCCTCTATGTTGGCGGTTTCTTGGAACTGTGCTTGTGTCATAACAACAATATAAAGGCTTCCTAATTTCGCCGTAAAAACTTCAATCCTAGTTTGTAGTGAGGACTTTAGTCCTTTCAATCCTTGGGAGACGGACTAAAGTCCGATTCTGCGAACCTTTTTGTAGTAATCATTTTAGTCTTTTTAAGCCTCAGGAGACGGACTAAATTCCGATGCTGCGAACCTTTTTGTAGTAATGAATTCACTGCTTTCAATCCTCGGGAGACGGACTAAAGTCCTTACTACGAACCTTTTTGTAGTAATGATTTTAGTCTTTTTAAGTCTCGGGAGACGGACTAAATTCCGATGCTGCGAACCTTTTAGTAGTAAGGAGTTCACTGCTTTAAAGCCTCGGGAGACGGACTAAAGTCCTTACTACGAACCTTTTAGATGAAGGTAGGGACTATTTTTAGTGATGAGTTGGGTGAAGTTGTTCTAGGGTTTCGGCATTAATTTTTATTTCCCTGACGTAGGGAGCTAAAAACTCTCCGTCTGACAACTTATCGGGATTTACTGCAACTGCTTGCTCTAGGTTTTGAGTGCTAGCAATTTGCTGTTCTTTCACCCAACTGTCGAATTCTTCGGGCGTGTGAACGACTGCTACAGCTTTCATGGCTCCGTGATAACCGCCGCACAATTCTGCACAAACAATTCGATATTCGCCGACTTTATTTGCTGTAAATCTCAGTTCGCTCGGCCGCCCGGGAATTGCGTCTTGTTTGAGGCGAAATTCCGGCATCCAAAATGCGTGCAGCACGTCTTGAGCTGCTATATTTAGCTGTACGTCGCGGTTGGCTGGCATATGCAGTTCGCCGGAACTAACGCCGCTTTCTGGATAGCTAAAAATCCAGGCGTACTGCAAACCCATGACGTTTACAACTAAGTCTGCTGGTTTGTCTTCGTTTTCTGGGGAAGCCCCGACGCCTAGAGCAATCCGTTGATCCGACGAAATTTGCGGGGCTTTTTGGGGTGTATCTGACAGGGTGGCTGCGATCGCACTTCCGCGCATTTTAGAGTGCGATTGCATTGTACCGTGGTCGTGATTACCCATCGGATCGAGGCCGCCCATTGAGTTGTAAATCTCAAAACTGTAGACTCCGATACCTAAAATAATCACCGCTGGTAGGGCTGTCCAAAGAATTTCTAAGGGAAAGTTATCATGCCAAGCTGGCCCGTCTGTATTGTCTCCTTCACGACGGCGGTATTTAATTACAGCAACGATTATCACTCCGTGGACTAGGATGAATAATCCTATGGAAAGTGTCATCATTGTGTTGAATAGTCCGTCTATCTGCGATGCTTGAGCCGAGGCGGCGATCGGCATTAATCCATGATTCTGCCCGTACCAGAGACTGATCAGAGTCACTCCGATGCCGGCGAGCATGGTGAGGATGGAACTTGGAATGTTCACGCTGGTACCTTTTAGTAGCGACACTTCTTCGCTTGAACAATTTAGGGAAGCGCCTCTGGGTTGTCAATTTTTTATTGTAGGTTGACATTTTGAGGGCAATCCCTATCTTAAGGCTTACTTAAGGCTTAGTATTTTTGGGCGATCGCTTGTTCGCATTAATACGGCTTATGTCCCTTGACAAAAATCAAAAAAAATGGTAAGAAATTTGTTTTTTTTGCTACTAAATTTGAGATTGTTTTTCAAACACCATTAAATGCTGCTGGGGTAACATATCTTTTGTCTCTTTCCATACTAAACCGACGGCGGCCATTTCTTTTTTAACCTGCTTCTGCGTCATTTTGTGCAAGCCTTTGATGGGGAGCAGCGGATTTTCGCCCCGATACTCGATCGATACGGTGCGGCCTCCGGGTTTGAGGGCTTTGACAATTCCTTGCATCATTTCTCTGGGATAGGCAAACTCGTGATAGGCATCCACCATCACAACTAAATCGACGCTGTTTTCCGGCAAGTTCGGATTGTCGATAGTTCCCAAAACTGGCTCAACGTTAGAGATATTTTTTTCTTGTTTGTTCAACTCAATATAATTGAGCATTTCCGGCTGCACGTCAACGGCTAACACTTTTCCTTGGGGAACTAGGGAAGCGATGCGAAAGCTAAAATATCCGGTTCCGGCTCCAATATCTGCTACAATGTCTGTTGGTTTTAAATCGAGATTGTTGACTAATCTAGCTGATTTTTCTTCCATGCCGCGGGAGGGTCTTTCCAGCCAACTGGCGCCTTGATATCCCATAACTTGGGCAATTTCTCTACCCATGTAAAATTTGCCGGTGCCGTCGGGATTGTGGATTGTTCGCTGCTGATAGATTGTGTCGCTGTTGGTTAGATCGGTTGCTTGTGCTGCTGTGCAAGCGTTGAGTGGCAACAGGCAAAGAATTGTTAGGATTATTACTGTTAATGGTTTAATTAATTGTGCGGTCTTTTTCATAAGATTTCTGATTTGGTATTTTGTATTTGAATGTTTGCTCGTTATCAGGCTCGGACTAAAAATCTGTCAATAGAATCTAACCGTATGGTGCGCAATGCGCACCGGCTAATATCGTAGTTTGTAGGGTGAGCAATGCGCACCTGCTAATCTTGTAGCGTGTGTCGAAAAGTACCGAAAGAGTCAACCGCTGCGGGAATGGGACACGAAGTCAACTGGTGCGCAGTGCACACCTTACTACTAAGTCAACGGGAGTGTGACAAAATTTAATTGACTGCGGATGATAATAATTTGATTGTACCATAATTTGCGTCGATTTCGACTTCTTTGCCGATCGGCAAAGTGAACTTATCCCGAATGTGCCCTACCATGGAACCGTACCAGGCGGGAATATTCAAGGGGCGGATGCGATCGGTCAAGACTTGAGACAAGGTGAGGGACTCTTGCGGTTTTTCGGCCTCGCACTTGGTGCACTGTCCGAAAACAAAACCGGATATTTTATCAAGAATGCCTGCTAATTGGAGCTGCGTCAACATTCGATCGATGCGATAAACCTCTTCGCTAACTTCCTCGACAAACAAAATACTGTTTTCCCAATCCGGCAAATAAGCTGAACCGATTAGTGTTGAGATTACGGATAAATTGCCACCGATTAGTTTTCCCCTAGCTGTGCCGCGCCGGATGGTTTCTATCGGCATACTTTTGGAGTTTTGCATGGTCACAGAAGCTCCTTCAAACAAAACTTTTTTGACGTAATCTACGGTAAAGGGACTCCAACTTGATACACCTAAAGGGCCGTGAAAAGTAACTATATTAGTTTTAGCATGAATTGCCAATAATAGGGCAGTAATATCGCTGAATCCCATAATAATTTTGGGCTTGTTGCGGATCAGGTTGTAATCCAAAAGCGGCAAGATTCGAGCGCAGCCCCAGCCGCCCATACCGGTAAAAATAGCTTGCACTGAGTCGTCGGCAAAGGCTGCGTTGACATCGGCGGCGCGATCGGCATCTTTGCCTGCTAAGTAGCCGTAGCGGTCGTAAAAATGCTCTCCTAGTTTAACTTTTAAGCCTAGGTTATCCAGAACTTTAAAAAATTGCTGCACTTCTTTTGCGTAGTTGAAGGCAGCAGGATTGATTAAGGCTACGGTATCGCCGACTTGCAGGCGGCGCGGTTGAATAATAGTTCGGGGAAATAGGTTGTTTTGGGCGATCGGTAAAAGCTGAGTACCAATAGCAGTCAGCCCAAAAGTTCTGAGCAGATAGCGGCGGGGGACAGTCATAGATGTCAAGTGATTTGTGCTATAATTGTATAGCAAAAGTTCTGCTAGCTCAGCTAAAAATTGCCAGTTGCCAATGAAAACAGACAGTAAAATCTCAGCTAAAAAATCCTGGGCAAAATCTTTAGCCCGTCCTGCTGCGGAGTTTCCGCTGACTCAGCTATCGGTTAAAACTGGCAATATTCCCGAGGGATTGCGCGGGACTCTCTACCGCAACGGGCCGGCACGTTTGGAACGCGGCGGTGTTGCTGCGGGACACTGGTTTGATGGCGACGGTGCAATTTTGGCGGTGGATTTTACGGATGTCGGCGCGACGGCTGTCTATCGCTACGTGCAAACAGCGGGCTATCTAGCTGAAGAAAAAGCTAATAAATTTCTCTACAGTAATTACGGCATGACAGCACCGGGCCCTGCTTTATTGCGGTGGACTAAGCCTGTTAAGAATGCGGCGAATACTTCTGTGTTAGCTTTACCCGATCGCCTTTTAGCATTGTGGGAAGGTGGCCCGCCTCACCGCCTCGATTTACAAACTCTGGAAACTCAGGGAACGGACAATTTAGGCAATTTAGATAGTAAATTTTCTTATTCCGCTCACTGCAAGCGCGACCCGATTACTGGGAATATTTTTAATTTTGGAATCACACCTGGTGTCGCCACAAAATTGAATCTGTATAAAAGTGATTTTACAGGCAAAATTGTTAAAAAAGCAACTATTTCTTTAGAGGGAATACCTTTGCTGCACGATTTTGTTTTAGCGGGAAAGTACCTAATATTTTTTGTGCCACCAGTGCGACTCAATCTGATGTCGGTGTTAGCTGGAATTGGCAGTTATAGCGACTCGTTTGAGTGGAAACCAGAGTTAGGAACTCAGATATTAGTTTTTGAGGCTGATACTCTTTCTTTAGTGAGTCGCGGCGAAACTGATGCTTGGTTTCAGTGGCATTTTGCTAACGGTTTTGTTAACGAAGATGGTTCGGTAGCGGTGGATTTTGTGCGCTATGTTGACCTCCAAACTAATCAACGACTGAAGGAAGTAGCGACTGGTGAAACTCGCACTGATGCGGAGGGTACTCTGTACCGAGTGCATCTCGATCCTCTGACGGGGAAAGTGACAGGAATAGAAGAATTGTTGGATAAACCTTGCGAGTTTCCCATCGTACCTCCAGCCGAAGTAGGACAAGACTCGCGGTATATTTATCTGGCAATGAATCAAGAGAACATTGATATTGTAGCGGAACTTTACGGGGCGATCGCCCGTTTGGACACGCAAACCCGAAATCTCACAATTGCCGATATGGGCGAAAATCGCTATCCCGCAGAACCCATCTACGTTCCAGATATTTCGTCCGAGAAAGGTTGGATTTTGACAGTTGTTTACGACGGCAATTCTGATAGCAGCGAAGTGTGGATATATGAGTGCGACGGACTTTCCCGCCCGCCTGTTTGTCAGCTAGAATTGCCTGGTGTCATACCTTTGGGCTTTCACGGTACTTGGAAATCGGCTGTCTGAGGAGATTGTAAAGAAGTGTTGCGGAAGATTTATTAAAAATTGTTGCAGCTTATCGATCCCGTTGTTACTGTGTGTATAGAGATGAAAAACTCATATCTAGGAGGTATGGAATTATGCTCTATATTGCTCATATATTCTGGGCCAATTGGGACGAGTCCCTGGCGAATATCCTCGGCGAATAAATTCGCGGCTACACAAGCAAAGTCTGCCTCCGCAGACTGAAGAAGGATAACCAATCCGGCGAATAAATTCGCGGCTACACAAGCAAAGTCTGCCTCCGCAGACTGAAGAAAGAAGGAAATTAAGCCAACATTGGCGTGATTTCTTACCTTGTTTTCCCATCTCAGGTTTGTCTGCTTGAATGAGGTTGACTTACCAGATTCCTGATGAATTTCTGGCAAATCAAAGTTTAGTTCAACTCACGTGTACGTTGCCGATTCAAAAGTCTTGAGTTAACTCCACAAAATTCATAACTCGCAACTTATAACTCCGTACACGGTGAGCATCAAAATCAGAGGGTTTAATCTATGCAGCTTCAAGGAAAAACAGCTCTTGTTACAGGGGCTTCGCGCGGTATTGGGCGATCGATCGCCCTAGAATTGGCCAAACAAGGAGTCAAACGCTTGCTGATTGTAGCGCGCAACCGCTATCAGTTAATGGAATTGGCAGAGGAAATCGATGTTTTTGGTACAGAAGTGGTGCCGTTAGCATTGGATTTAACTCAGTCAGTGGCGGTGAATATTGCGATCGCCCAAGCTTGGCGAGATTGCGGCCCGATTCACCTGCTAGTCAACTGTGCCGGCGTCGCGCACCAAGCATCATTTTTGCGATCGCCGCTGCCGTTAATTGAGGAAGAAATCGCCTTAAATTTGCTCGGAACCTACACAATTACCAGGTTAGTCGCGAGACGAATGGCCGCGCAAAAAGACGGCACAATCGTCAATGTTTCGAGCTTGATGGGCAAAATTGCTGCTCCGACAATGGCAACTTATTCTGCTACCAAATTTGCCATTTTGGGATTCACTCAAGCTTTACGCAGCGAGCTAACAGCCTACAATGTTCGAGTCACAGCTTTGCTACCATCTCTAACAGATACCGACATGGTACGAGACTTAGAGCAATTCCGGTGGGTAGTACCGACAACTCCCGAAAAAGTTGCCCTAGCGCTTGTTGCGGGATTGCACAAAGATGCGCCGGAAATCTTGGTAGGATGGCAAAGTCATGTAGCGGTTTGGTGTCACCGAATTGCGCCTTGGTTGCTGGATTTGGTGTTGCGGATGGCGACTCCACAACTTCGGGATAAATCGCGGGGCGATCGCAAATTGCGGGAGGCTTTGGCTAGCGGGCGATAAACTCTCTAATAGGGCGGGCACGCACCATCCACCGCCCCTACAGTAGGGTGCGCACTGCGCACCTTACTCGTTTGTAGTGAGGAATGCGAGTCCTAGGATTTTGATCGGGACTCGCATTCCTCACTACAAACCAATTTAATTTAAGTCCTTGGTCTGTTATAATTGATAATATTTAGAATTATAATCAGTCCTAAAAGATGAGCAATAAAAAATCATTTCTAACTTTCAAAGGTAGCCAGAAAAAAAAATCCTCTCTCCCTCCAAATCCTCTGGTTGAATTTGCCTCAAGTTGGCGAATAGCTTGGGGAAAAATAGATGCGATCGCAGATGATGCAGCGTGGCGAGAAGGTCAAGTTGCGATTATTTGCTCTAATCCAAGCGTTCAACTCATTCTCAGTCCCTCAGAAAAATTTGTGATTGTTGGCGATATTTGGCTGAGCAATCGATCGCAATTGCTGGAAAAATTGGGCATTTCTGCGAGTAGTTGGCAGGGGTGCGATCGCCAATTAGTCGCTCAACTGTGGGAAGGCTGGGGCGCTGAATGCTTGCCGCTGCTGTCAGGTATGTTTGCGTTTGCGGTTTGGGAGAGGGAATCGCAGGTTTTGCGGCTGGCGCGCGATCGCACGGGGGCGCGCACTCTCTACTACACTAATGTTGGCGCGATTCGCTGGATTGCGCCTCAACTGCGGGCGATCGCACAATACCACTCAAGGGCGATCGACCTCGTAGCCCTGCGAGATTACCTCTGCTGTTCCTTCGTTCCGGGCGATCGTACCCTGTGGCAGCAAGTGCGAGAACTGCGCCCAGGAAGCATTTTAAGCTTCCCTGACGAGACAATTTCGGCCTACTGGGAACTGCAAGAACAAGTTGTCGAGGCCGAACAATCTTTGGAATGGCACGGCGCGAGATTGCGCTCTCTTTTAGATGAAATTGTCCGAGAATATTTGCCGGAAAATCAACCTGTAGGCGTGTTTCTTTCCGGCGGGTTAGACTCTAGCTGCATCGCGGCTTTAGCTGCTCAATTTTGCGATCGGGCAATTCACAGTTACTCAATTCATTTTGGGGAAGAATGCGCCAACGAATTAGAATTTTCCAGTCTAGTCGCCGAACACTGTCAAACTGAACACCACATTTTAGAAATTAGCTTTCGGGATATGTGGAAAAAGTTGCCAGAAACTATGGGTTACTTAGACGATCCGATCGGCGATCCGCTAACAGTGCCAAATTTGCTATTAGGAAGAATGGCGCGAGAATCCGTCGAAGTAATTCTCAACGGCGAAGGTGGCGATCCCTGTTTTGGCGGCCCCAAAAATCAACCAATGTTAATGAACAGCTTGTACAATTCTGTCACTAATTTGGATGCGCTGCCAGCATATTTGCTGTCATTTCAAAAGTGCGCGGCGGATTTACCTCAACTTTTAAAACCGGAAATTTGGGCAGCGATGCAAGCAGAACCTTCGGTATTTAGTGCGGATTTGAATGCTAGCGGCAATTATCTGAATCGATTAATGGCGTTAAATATCAAGTTTAAGGGGGCAGACCAGATTTTGACCAAAGTGAACAACTTGACTCAAGCTGCGGGCTTGCACGGGCGATCGCCCTTGTTTGACCAGCGAATCGTGGATTTGAGTATGACGATTCCGCCTGAGTACAAATTGTCCGGGGTTGTGGAGAAAGCTGTGCTCAAACAAGCGGTGGCAAATTTACTGCCGGCTCAAATTTTGGACAGGCCCAAAAGTGGGATGCTAGTCCCGGTACAGCTAGGGTTTAAGAAGTTTTGGCAGCGGGAAGCCAGGGGTTTGCTATTGTCAAGAAGAGCTGCTATTGCTCCTTATTGTAATCAAGCTTTAATTGCACAATGGTTAGATTATGAGGGAGATACTTGGGGCCGTTATGGCGTTAAGCTGTGGTTATTGACGAGTTTAGAACTTTGGCTGCAAGGTAATAAGTAATATCTTTCCGCACGCGCTTTCTCAGAGTCCGGCAGGGGTTAAAACCCCTGCCTCAAAGCTAAAGTCGTCTGAAGACGACTAATGAGTTCTTCAGTCCTCTTTGAGAGGACTTTCGCTATTAGACAGGGGTTTCAACCCCTGGCGGACTCGCGGGTCTACTAAAGGACTTGGCGGGCTGACAAATTAAGTTGACGTTGACACAAATGGACAATACCACATACCCCCACAAACCTCAACCAAAACTGTCAACAACATAGATAGAACTATCCGTACCGCCTAGCAGAATTAAACTACTATCATCGCTACCTATATCTCGACTTCCAGCAATTCCTCGATTCAGAATTTGAATCAGTTTCTGAGGACTAAACGATTCCAATTCCACATAATTACCAAATTCCAACCACTGCAATTCCTCAGCGGATAAATCTTGGCGAATCTCTGCTGATAATTGTTTAGCATCTTGTGCATTTTTCTCGGAACTTAGAACAAACATACTGCCGCCACCCGCCAGAATTTGCTTTGGTAACAATCCGATATCAATAATGATCGCACTGTTATCTCGGAACCAATTAGGACTCGTGCGTAGGTGGTGAACTAAACCAATTCCTTTGGGACTGCAATCGTGCAAAGCGTACACTCTTAAGTCGGGATTGCGGCGCAGCATTTCCATAGTTGTGTTGAAGATACTTTGAGGATATCCGGTAATACTAAGGACTGCACAGTTGTTTTCAAAGTGAAAATTGTTGGCGATTAAAAATTGGGCAATTTCCGGGCGATCGCACACCACCAATCTGTCGAAACTGTAAGCGCTGACATCGGGATTGACGACCGCATTTTTATTTGTATCGCGGGGAGGCGGTAGCATTTTTGCGATCGAGGAGTTGATTTCTGTCCACTTATTAATCCAGTATTGAAACAGGTTGAATGTAAGAATAACTTCTTGAGTTAGTTTAGGAATTTTTAGGCTTCCCAAATAGATAGATAGGATTCCGATCGCAAAACTAGCGAAAAACACTTCGGAGGAATATAACAACTGACTCAAGCCGATCCCGCAGAGCATAAATATTCCTCCCCAAATTTGCAAAGCTCTTGCAAAAGTCTGCCGTTGTTTGTACGGATATTTGCGAGAACGGCTCTTCACAAAAAATATCGCTAACAATAAAATATTTACTGCCAACATGGCGTAAATAAGTTCATTTGTCATTCCCGCAGATAATAAAAACAATCCACCAATAAAAAAGCACCAGAAATTATAAAACATACACTGATAAACCAAGCCAAACAAATTCTCATTTTGGGTTCTCGATCGCTGATCTAAAAAGTAAAATAACTGTCGGGGAGTAAAAAACAGCGTATGGTTCACAGAAACATCGGCGATCGCCTTAGCAAACATGGGGTCAGTTATTTTTAAATTTGTCATTAGAGTTGGTTCAAAAGCAAACTGATGGCTGCATTTTTTACAGCGATAGCTATTGGCTCTGCGCTCTTTTAACTTATTGTCAGTTTGGCACTTGATGCACTTCATAAAAATCTCCTAGTGATTATTCAAAAACTTGATTTGCTAACAAAACGCTGTAATCTTCTCTCTCACGAATTAGCCGATGTCCGCCATTTTCTAACAGCACTTCCGCAGGTTTGGGGCGGTGCAAAAAGTGCGAGGACATCGCATATCCGTAAGCTCCCACATCTAAAATACCGAGAATTTCTCCAACTGTCAAAGCCGGAAGTTGACAGTTTTTCCCCAAATAATCCCGCGAATAAGTCGTATTGCCACAAACATCAGTAAAATGTAGAGCATCCCGGCAATTCCAGGTATAAATCTCTCGATAACCGCCGTGAACCGACGGTACTGAAAGATTGGCAACAGTCGTATCTACACCGACAATTTGTTTGGCTTCCTGCCATTTTGTGGAAACAACTTGAGCGAGCAAAGTAGCACATCCCGCTACAACCGATCGCCCTGGTTCAATTATTAAGTCAATTGGGCGGTCTAGTTGACAAATTCTGCTGGTCAATTCTGCCCCAAACAGTTCCCAGTCAAAGGCTGTACCTCCGCTGTGGTAAGGATAGCCAAAACCCCCGCCAAAATCGAGATACTCCCAATCTGGCAATTGCTGGGCTGCGGCAATTATCGTATCAATTACTTGAGTAAACGCTGCGGTGGAATTGGTGCCGGTACCGCGATAAAAATGCAAGCCCCTAAGCTTTAATCCGGCTGTTTTTGCGATCGCAATTGCTTGTGGAAATTCGGGCGATCGCACTCCTATGCGACTTTCCCCCGTTAATTCGGGCAAATTCAGCCTCAAACCCAGACTGGGCGGTTCTAAAACCTGCTGGTTTTCCCTAAGAGATTGGTACACTTCGCAGCACAACTGCAATTGAGCGAGACTGTCGAAATTAAGAGTTTTGACACCCCATTTGAGAACTTGTTCCATCTCATCTCGGTGCAGATTACTGCCGCTGTAAACAATGTTTTCCGGCGCAAAACCCGCCTTAATTCCCAAATAAATATCTCCCGGTGTATTCGCGTGCAATCCCCACCCGCAAGCTTGAAATATTTGCAGCAAGGCGATGTTGCCGTTGGTGACGCTGGCAAAACAAAATTGAGTTTGCGGATAAGAAATAGCGTTAGTAATGCGGGCGATCGTCCGCTGCAAAACATCGCTTTGATAAACGTAAAGCGGCGAACCGTAAGTCGCTAATAACTCTTTCGCTAAGTCAAAAGTAAAAGGCTCTTCTTTCAAAATCGAGTTGCTAGTATCAATTGTTTGCATAAGTATCAAGTAGATGTTTATTTAATTAACAATTATCCCAAAACCGTTGCGATCGAAAACTCCTCGTCTCCCTCCTCTTTCCCCTCTGCGCCCTCTGCGCCCTCTGCGGTTCGATCCTCTTATTCCTGCCACCTCTGACGATAACTCCAAATCGATCGAGACAACCAAAACGGATGATTCCAAGATTTATATTTCACCTCCTCACCTAAAACTTGCGATCGCCAATTTTGCCACATCACCAACAGCCAAAGTATCTCGCCAATGCGCCGCCCTTGAATTCCGGCTGCGAATTTGCCGGACATAAGTTGAGCCGCTAAATCCGGTTTCCAGTGTTTCTCTGACAGCAAAACGGCAGGATTCAACCAGTCGCCGATGTCATGCCAAAATTCATTAAAACACCACGAAGTTAAGGGCACACCCATACCGCGCTTTTCCCGCCACACTATGTCCGCAGGCAGCCAATTTTCCACCGCCCGTTTGAGGATGTATTTCTCGCAAGCGCCCCGCAAACACAGTTCTCCCGATAGTTTAAATGTCCAGTCTGTGAGGGCAAAATCGCAAAAGGGCGATCGGACTTTTAGACCAAAAGCCAAAGCCAAATTAGCAGCGCGCGGATGGATGTTCTGCGCCCCTTTCAGCATCAAACCCGCGCGGCGGAGGCGATGCAGCAAAGACGCGCCCACCGCAGGATTAAGAGCCTCTAACAGCCAATCTTGAGGCTGCACATTCTGAATTTCCGTGTAAAATTCTGGCTGATAAACTTTAGATTCGTATCCCCAAAGGCGGTGAAAAGTTCGCAAATATTGCAAGGCAAAAGTTTGGTCTCCGGCGGGATTTGCTGCTTGATAAACAGCCGCTGCAATCAGGGGTTTATTCGTCCAGCCTGCAAATAATTGATCGCCACCTTCGCCGTTAAAAACGATCGCACATTCTTGACTCGCAGCCTCATTTAACAGGTACAGCGGGACTGTAACTCCGTCGCCAAAGGGCAAATCTAAAGCTTTCACAGCAGAATGCAAAACTTGTTTAATCCGGCGCGGCCTAGAATCTACTTTTACTAAAGGAATTTTCAGCGAATCGGCAACTTTTTGGGCCCAAGGATATTCGGGAATTCCGGCATCGCCGAAGTCGAGAGTATAAGCGCGGACTTTGACTCCGGCTTTGACTAATAAGGCTGCGACTACTGAGGAATCTAAACCGCCTGATAGAAATACTCCGACAGTTTCATTGCTATTGATATCGGAAATCTGACGTTCTACGGCATCTTTAAGTAAGTTTTGCAATTGTGTTATTGCTTCTGCTTCGTCTTGTATTTCTTCTGAACTTTCCCGCCATTGCAACAAGCATTTTGATGGATTGTTCAGAATGACACCGCTATCTCGATCGCACTCCCAAGTTAATTCGGTTCCGGCGGGAACTGCGAACACATTTTTTACAGGAGTTAAGGGAGTTGGGACGTAGGAAAAACAGCTATAACCGTACAAACCGGGAATGCTGACATCGGGTTTTTCGCAAATATTTAACAGCAGTTGCAAACTCGATGCAAACCAAATACTCTGCTCAATTTGCGTCCAGTAAAGCGTTACTCGCCCGAAGGGTTCTCGTCCTAAAATCAGGCAATTTTCGCGGACGTTTGCCCAGGCATCAGGTAACAGCAAACCGTTGGTTGATGGATAAGTAGATACTCCAGAGGCTGAGAGGGCGGCGATTTGCAAAGTACGGCTTTTTTTTATTGGCTGGTTTGGCGGGCGATCGCATTCGGTGCTGGCTACGTTCCAAATAGGATAATTTTCGTCAACTGCGGTGGGGAAATTGGCAGAATCTTCGATTTTTTGAATTGGGATTTCGCTGAAAGACTTGGCGATCGTTGTCGCTAGTAGGGCTTCCAATTTGTGGTGAGAATCGCAGCCCCAGTATCCTACAAATTGACGCGGTTTGTTGGTAATTTTCATGTTATATCTATCTATAGGCGAGTTTTTTAGCTATGTAGGGTGCGCACTGCGCACCTTACTGACGCGGTTTGTTGGTGATTTTCATGTTATAGTGATTTTCATGTTATATCTATCTATAGGCGAGTTTTTTAGCTATGTAGCGCACTGCGCACCTTTAGCTATGTAGGGTGCGCACTGCGCACCTTACAAATTTTAGGATCGCGATTATATAAAATTATTTAACTTGGAAGGATGTACTGCCGATCGCCCGACTTTCAAGAAACATTTTAACTTGCCAATTTCCGCTAGCAGCAGCAGTACCAATTTGGTGGCGGCATTGAGTATTCCAGACTGGTTTGTCGATTTCGCGAGTTTGATAGCGGTTTTGTTTGACAACTTGACCGCTGGGGTCAATCCAATCGCAAGTTACCGACAGTTTCTTGCCTAAAGGTGCATCTTTTAAGGTGGTACGGTAAAAGATTTCTGGATTGTTTTGGCGGGAAATAACAGTCAAATTGCCGCCATCATCCTGCACGGAAGTTATGCGGTTTTGTTGAACTGAAATGCGATCCAGGGCCTGTCGGCTTTGTTGGATGAAAAATCCGGTAAGTGCGATCGCCCCCACAGCAGCCGCAGCCACTCCTCCAGCAATCCACCGATTTCTGCGTTCCTGCTGGGCCAGTGCTTCCCGGCGCTGCAACTGGATTAAAGCCTCATCTAGCAACTCAGTCGGCAAGCCCAATTCCTGCAAAATTTGTGTAACTTCTGCGGAACTAAGTTCAGCTTCCCGGAGGTTAGAAAGGCGTTGTACTTCCGCTACTATTTGCGTTAGTTGAGTTTGAGTCAGTCGATTTTCCATATCTTAAAAGATCCTAGTTTTTTTTAATCGACATACTAACATTAGTTGGTTAACATTGTATAACAAGCTGAGCTTAGAGTCAATTCATAAAAATCATAATTTTGAGTTCATAAAAGTCATAATTCATTTTTCACCCTCAGAAATGTAAGTTTGGTTGAGGAAGGAAACCAAACATTCATCCAATATTGAGGAAGAAAACCCAAGGCTCTCCTGAGTTTGTGGTGATAAACAAACCGCATATCCTTGACTCCGAGGGCATCACAGAATCGCGAACAGTTGTGTCTGATACCGTATCCACCATGCCCGCTTAGCGGAGCAATATCTACTTTTTATGCTGTTGAGTCTTGCTGGGAGTTCCCCCCAACCAAGAAATTGCTAAAATGAGCTTGTAGCGCGATTAAGAGCGGGATAGCTACGCACGCACGTACTTTTGCCTAAAATGACCAACAGCCTAATCGAGTCCAATTCGATAAACACCCACTGGGATTGCCCTGAGTGCGAAGGCACAGGCGCAGTCAACGGAGAAACCTGCCCCGAATGTCTCGGAGCAAAATACATTGATATCGATGCAGTAACTAGCTGGATGCTCAATTTTATGGAATCTCGCGGCTGCAATCCCGATGAAATCGACCAATTGCGAACCGAAAACCCAGACCCGCTGACATTAACATTTTGCCTCGAACTTTGTCTCGCCCTTAAATAAACAACTAAAATTTATGTTATGATTTATGGAATCAAATCAATAATCCAAATTTTCCGAGAGATGAGCATGACAAAATCAGCAGGACAAAAACAATCAATAAAAAATACTTATAAAAGTTTTACTTTTGAACAGCACAAACATTTGGGGCAATACATTAAACAGCGGAGATCTGAAGCACTAAACCTGAGTGTTATATCTAGTTGGTGCTACAGGAGAGCCTCAAAAGTTGGCAGGCTTGCTACCAATATTGATAGTGTATTGTCAACTCTCCAGTTTAGCCTAGATAACATCGTTTGTGGTGAAGTACCAGCCAATTACATTCTTTTCAAGGACGGCTACAAAGCTGAACTTGACCCAGTAAAGTGCTACTACGGGGAAAATGAGTTAGCTGATAAGTGGCAAAATGAGTTGCTCGCGGGGTTTAGAGAAGAATTT
Organism: Oscillatoriales cyanobacterium; assembly: GCA_004293365.1. GTDB lineage: Bacteria > Cyanobacteriota > Cyanobacteriia > Cyanobacteriales > Microcoleaceae > Microcoleus. The sequence goes on from RDYN01000045.1 coordinate 114,820, forward strand.
CATCAACAACCGTCAGGAGGACTTTATCCACCGCACAATCTATCCAGACGACGTAATGGCTTCACGCTCGACGAACATCGCCACGTAGCTAAGATTATGCGTTGTCATATTAGGCAGTCAGCAATCACAACGATCCTGATTTGGAATGCTTATGGAACCAATTCTAAGGCAACCAAGGCAGCTTACAAATGGTGGAAAGTGGCAATTGCCCTAATCTCGGAACTTAATAAAGCCTCAGGTAAGATTGGTATATATGACACAACATATCCTAATGATGAAGCCAATCGATTCGAGGTAGAAATTGTTGCCGATCAGAGCTTTGCTGAACCGCTGATAATGCCATTGCAAAAAGCTCTCCTTCAAAAGGCTGTGGTGGCTAATGTCGGAAAAGTCACTAACGATACGTACAACTTGGATCTCGGATTGGATTGGCTAAAAGTCAACATCACTTATCCCTAATTCCCAATTCCCAATATTCATTTTCCCTGCACGGGATGTTGCCCGTAATAAGGCAAAGCATCCCACCAATCAGGGCGAATTCCTTGTTTCCACTCCAAATAAGCCAATTCCAACACACCAGAAACCGACGAACCCAACTCGCTGCCAACTTCAATCAACTGATAGGAATTTTCCCAACTTCCCAACTTTTCCTGCCAAGATTCCGCCGTCATTACCGTATCGGAAAACAACTCAGTTACACCAGAATTACTGTTAACTGAATAAACAGCGCCAAACAATTGCCCCCGCTGTGCAGGCATTTGCAGCGCAATATCATCTCTCAAAAGCCCCCCCGAAGCCTGGGGGACTTCCTCACTCAAAAGCCCCCCCGAAGCCTGGGGGGGTTCTAATTCCAAAAGCCCCGAAGCCTGGGGGGGTTCCAACCAAGCCACAGCCGCCAAAGTTGAAATAGTAAAAACCGGAATATCCAACTGTTGAGCCAAAGTCCGCGCCGTCACCATACCCATGCGAGTCCCCGTAAAACCTCCGGGCCCCTTCGCCACTGCAATAAAAGCCAAATCCGCCCAAGTTTGCGGCCCTATAAACTCTACTAAATGCTGGTGCAAATCCGTTGCTAAACTGCGGCCCAAATTCCAAGTTTGGCAGCGAGAATCGCCGGAAAAATTGCTGATTGCTAAACCTAATTCGGGTGTTGAGGTGTGCAAGGCTAAACCGTATTTTTTAACTGATGTTCCGTCGGGGGAATTGCTATTCACGATTACTGATAATTTTCCTTTACAAAAAACAGAGGCAATGCTACAACTAAGCAACCCAAAAGGACGCCGAATATTCCCGTGTTTAAAATCCTTGAATTGCCCATGCCACCACTTATCAGAAACAGCACTACTAAACTGGCAAATAAATTCTTATTTGCAAATTCTTTGTTTTGGGAAACTTGATATTTGACGACCATAAAACCGGAGGCAACTATGAGCGCGAACCAAGAATTAAAGATGACTATTTGAGAGCCAAAGATGAACCAAACTAAAGCAAATATGAGCGAATCGAGCCAGAAATCCTGATTTTTCAACTTTGGCAGCCAAAATTATTGGGTAGCAACTGGGGCAATTTTCTTGGCTAAGTGATTGTGTTGCAGCCGCACGAGTTTGTTTTTTAATTGAATTTTGGGATCGATTTGCAATACTTCCTTCCACTCGGGGACGCGAGAATTGTTGACTCTTCCCAATATCTTAACGGCTGTGACTTTATTTAACTGCAAAGCGGTGAGTCGGGTGGCAATTATTTGGGATAAGTGCGGATAGTGAACGGGATTGTTTTCGGTTCTGTTGATGACGATATTGAGCTTTTGCTTGGCTTGACTGATTTGGATTGTAACATTGTACGGGGCGATCGCCTCTTGTAAAGCTTCCTGAATTTCGGCTTGCTGTTCCCGACTCAAAAATCCAGGTGCGGCTGCCAGTGCAGGCTTCGATTCTGCGCCTGTTTCCGGTGCATCCAGCACGGGCTGCGCGTCTAAATAGACTGGCTTGGGGTTTAACTGCTGGATGACTGCGGAGGCTGAATTGTAGCGCCGGTTGGTGGCACTTTGGAGCATGGTGTCGAGGATGCGGCCGAAATCGTCGCTAACAGCACTCTTCAAATAATTTCGCCAAGCCCAAGAATCCTCGGCGCTGTCGAACAAGTCGAAGGGAGGAATGTGAGTCAGCAAGTGAATGCAAGTAACGCCCAAACTGTAGATATCGCTGGCAAAAACTGCTTTTCCCATCAATTGTTCTGGGGCTGTATAAGCAGCACTGCCGATAATTGTACCTGTTTGCGGCAATCCGGTTGCTGTTACTTTTTTTGCTGCACCAAAGTCTACTAAAACGATATCTTTTTGGAATGGAGAGGGTTGATAGGAATTTTCTAAGGCGGGTAAAGGGGCTGGAGATAGGCGGCGGCGAATGATATTTTCGGGTTTGATATCGCGGTGAATGACTTTGGATTTGTGGACAAAGTGGAGCACGGGCAATAAATCGTTGAGGATTTGCCGAATTTGAGTTTCGGTGAATGCTCCTTTTTGTTCTAATTCTCGGGCTAGGTTTTTGCCGTCGATAAATTCTTGTACTAAATATTGTCTGCCGTCTTGTTCAAAATGTGCGATTAATTCGGGAATCTGGGGATGTTTCCCCAAGGTTTCTAGCTGGGCTGCTTCTTGGTGGAAGAGTTGGGCGGCTTTTTCGGCTGCGGTGTTTTGCGGCAAAGATTGCTTGATGACGCACTGCGAAAAAGTCTGGGGTTTGGTTTCGTCAACTGCTAGAAATGTTCTGCCAAATCCTCCTTGGGCGATCGGCTTTATGGTACGGTAGCGAGATGCTGATGGGGATTGTGCGTTAGTTAACAACAATTTTGAGCCGCAACTTTGGCACAATTCTGCATCACCGGGGTTTTGCGGATTCTGACAAGTTGGGTTTAAGCAGTAGGACATTGGATTTTAGATTTTAGATTTTAGATCTAAGATTTTAGATTTTAGATTTTAGATTTAGGAATTGGGAATTGGCCAAACAGGGCATCGGCCAAACAGGGCATCGGCCAAACAGGGCATCGGCCAAACAGGGCATCGGGCATCGGGAATGGAGAATTGGTTATTGTTATGAATAATTGGTTATTGTTAATGAAGAATTGGTTATTTGCCGCCTCAAGCGATTAACAAATAACCAATAACTAATAACTAATGACTAATGACTAATGACTAATGACTAATGACTTCTTCCTCAAGTCGGGACGAGTTCGCCCGGCCGCAATTTTGCCCATTTGCCGGTCTCTTGCTTGAAACTTGCACACCCGACTACATCCCATTCCATTTCTACTTCGTCTTGGCGGGGGCGAATGTTGACGTTGATGGTGGGTTCTACGGGGTCGAAATCGGGTGTTTCGGTGAGGTGGATTTGTTCGTGCTGTCCTTCTACGGCGTGGTAGGTGAAGCAGCGGTCTACATAGTGGCAGTTAATACAAATACACATTCTTGATATCCTCTGTGCATTTCAAAAAGATTGGTGAATTTCGAGCTTTCTGTTAATCTAGCGTAGCAAGAGTTTAATTGTTTGTAAGGAAAGTAGATTTTTGTTGCGATGCCGATGAATTTGCCACCTGCGCTATCTCCTGAGACTTGGCCGTTTGATTTGGAACTGCTGACACCGCCTGTTTATTTGGTGGGCGGTGCGGTGCGAGATGCGCTGCTGGGCCGCCGATCGCACTATTTTGATTTGGATTTCGTTATGTTAGCACGGGCGGTGAAAACTGCTAGAAAAATTGCCGATCGCACGAAAGGTGGATTTGTGTTGTTGGATGCGGAAAGACAGATTGCGCGGGTGGTGTTTGCGGGCGGTACGGCGGATTTTGCACAGGCTTTCGGGGGGAGTCTGGAGGGGGATTTGCACCGCCGGGATTTTCGGATTAATGCGATCGCCTGCAATCCTTTTACTGGAGAAATCATCGATCCTTTGGACGGTCAAACTGATTTGCGCTTGGGTTTGCTGCGGATGATTTCGCGATCGAATTTAGAGGACGATCCGCTGAGGTTACTAAGAGCTTACCGCCAAGCGGCACAGTTAGGTTTTGCGATCGAACCGGAAACTCAATCTGCGATTCGGGAATTGGCGCCGCTGTTGAGTCGGGTGGCGGTGGAACGGGTGCGGGCGGAATTAGGTTATTTGTTGAGCCACAATCACGGTGTTCCTTGGATTTGTAGGGGTTGCGAAGATGGGTTGTTTTCTATTTGGTTTGCAAGTGCGATCGACCGTTTCGATATCTTGACAAAAATTGACTTTTGTGCTGCTGATTTGGCGGCAATTTATCCGGAGTTGGGGACAGAGTTTGGGCGATCGATTCGAGATACAATTAAAACGTCCTTGTTGGCGATCGGGAAGTTGGCTGTTTTGGCAAATTCCGACCCGACAATCGCTGAAACCGAGTTGCTGCGGTTGAAGTACAGCAATGCAGAGATTAAAAGTGCGATCGAGCTTTTGAAATATTTGCCAAAACTTCAAGCACAACCGATTGCAGAAATGTCCTTACGAGAACAGTATTTTTTGTTTCGGGATGTGGGGATAGTATTTCCAATTTTAGCAGTTTTAGCCGTGGCTGCGGGAGTTGCGGTTGAGGAGATTGCGCTGTTAATTAATCGCTATCTCGATGCCGGTGATATAGTCGCCCATCCCACACAATTAGTTAGCGGCAATGAGTTAATGGAATCTTTGAATTTGCCGAGAAGTCCGCGCATCGGTCAATTGTTAATGGAGATTCAATTAGCGCGGGTGGAAGGGAGAATTGCGACTCGCGAAGATGCGCTGAAATTGGCGTCCGACTTGGTTAATGTTGAGTGATATTTGCGAAATATTGCAACACAACAATCGCTTCCATTTTTTTAACAATCATCACTATACGACTTTCATACCTCGTTCATTCTTAAGTCTGCCTATAGCCTTTCAAGCGAAAGATGAGGTACGTAGTTGGGCTTGGGCCCTCTGAGTTTATTGGTTCTACAAGCTGTCAGCCATACCTCATCTTTCTGAAAACCGCTATAGATGAAAGTTTGTTTAGGATAGGTTTAAACCGCAGATTTATCTTTTAGCCCCGTGTTATTTGAGCAACTCAACAATCTCCGAAGTGGATGATTTGTCAGCAATACTTAAAGCAGTGACACCATTTTTATTTCGAGCGTTCACATCCGCACCCTTTGAAAGAAATAACTTCACTAATGCAGGTCTTAATTGCGGAGAAATACCAGTATTGGGTTGCACAATTCTCATCAACAGAGTGGTATTATCGTAAGGATCGGACTCGTTGACATCAGCACCGCGATCGATCAATAATTTAACAAGATCGATACCTCCACGCGACACTGCACTGTAGAGTAAGCCTGATGGTACTTGGGCTTGATTCTTGAGAAGTAATTCAATTATCTCTTGCTTCGTTTTTTCAGATTCAAACCTATTTATTACAGTAAAAAAAGTGTTGTCATTGACCTTAGCGCCTCGATTAATTAAGGCTTTCATTGCTTGAGAATTGCCGCTTTCTGCTGCGATCTTGAGTGCTGTTTGTCCGTATTCGCTGCGATCGCCCGCCAACACCAGTTCCTATCTCCCATTCCCAAAGTTAAAATAAAAGTGCTATAGGTTCTGGTTTTCAGTTGCTCAGTATGGTATATTAATTTCACAGGTTTAATGCTAACAGGAGTTACGCACGGGGGTGCCAAAAACCCGGTTTCTGCGTCAATATTTCTCGAAAAAAGCGACTAATTTTGGAAAAAACCGGGTTTTTTGCGTCCAGGACTAGCTAAGCAATATAATTATTGGAGTAAACCCATGTTAAAAACTGTGGTTGGTCATAGCAACGATCCTGACTCTCTCTCGGCGATCGCAGAGGTACTAGAGCAATGTCACCAATCCCTGTCAGGATTATCTCCTCAAGCGGGTATATTGTTGGCTGCCATTGACTTTGAACATAATCTTATCTTAAATCAAATTAATCAGACTTATCCAGGAATTGAGCTAATTGGTGGCACAACCGATGGAGAGATGTCTTCTATTTTAGGATTTGAACAGGATTCACTCACTCTGATGCTATTTTGTTCGGACAACATCGCAATTCGTGCTGGAATTGGACGAGACATTTCCGAGGACTTGAACAGCGCCATTCAAACCGCTATTCTTCAAGCAACAACAGGTCATACAGAACCAATAAAACTCTGTATTACTTTGCCAGAAAGTCTCACCACCAGCGCCGCTTTTATTTTAGATAGCTTGAATAAAGCTTTAGGGGAAAAAGTACCTATTTTTGGCGGACTGACGGCGGATAGGTGGCAGTTCAAACAAACCTATCAGTTCTACAAAATAGAAGTTTGTAGCGATGCAATTCCCATTCTCTTATTCTCTGGGTCGATTATCTTTTCTCATAGTGTTGCTAGCGGTTGGAATCCCATTGGTAAGCGAGGTAAAGTTACCAAAGCTTCTCAAAACGTAGTCTACGAAATCGACGGTCAACCCGCCCTAGAGTTTTATCACCACTATTTGGGAAAAAGGGTGCCATCCGCAGAATATCCCCTAGCGGTGTTTGATATCAATGAAACTAATTACTATTTGCGAGCGACCAACGGAGTTTACGATCCAGCCGTTGGTAGCGTGACCTTTTTTGGGGATGTTCCAGAACAGGCGATCGTTCAAATTGCCGAAACTACCCATGACAGTATTCTATCTGCATCTCGAACATCTATGATGCAAGCCTTAGAAAATTATCCTGGTAAAGAACCTGTCGCTGCTTTGTATTTTTCCTGTGCGGGGAGGCGACAGATTCTAGGTACTCGCACTAAAGAAGAATATGCACTAACTCAAACCTGTTTTACCGAATCATTGCCGAGTTGTGGTTTTTACACCAATGGCGAAATTTCCCCCCTAGAACAGCAGAAAATCTCTTATTTTCACAATCAAACATTTATCACTTTGCTACTAGGAGAAGCCTAAGATGGAGTCAGAACAAATAGATGCTCTGGCAATAATTAAGCAGCTTGAAAAAGACAATCGCATTTTGCGAAAAAAGTTAGAGCGAGCGGAGACAACTTGCCTAGAGCTCGAGCAAATGAATCAAAAAAAAGAGTATTTTCTCCGACAAATCATCAATGAGCTAGAAGATTCACAAAATGAAGTCAAAGAAAAGCGTCAGTTAGAACAGACTCTAATTGAACTTAAACAAACCCAAGCCCAACTCGTTCATGCCGAAAAAATGTCCAGTTTAGGGCAACTTGTCGCGGGTGTAGCCCATGAAATTAATAATCCAGTGAACTTCATCCACGGCAACCTAACATACCTTGAGGAATATTCTCAAAATCTGCTGAATATGGTGCAACTTTACCAGCATCACTACCCCAATGCGGTAGCTGAAATTCAAGCGCAGGCAGATGCTATTGACCTATATTTTTTGCATAAAGACTTACTCAAAATTCTCAATTCTATGAAGCTTGGGACAGATCGCATTCGGAACATTGTGCTGTCCCTCCGCAATTTCTCCCGCACTGACGAAGTTGATATTAAACCAGTCAACATCCATGAAGGAATCGACAGCACTCTGATGATTTTGCAACACCGCCTCAAAGCTTCCTCAGAAAGACCGGAAATTCAGGTGATTAAAAACTACGGCGCTCTACCGCTGACTAGATGCTATGCAGGCCCGCTGAATCAAGTGTTTATGAATATTCTCTCCAATGCCATTGATGCTTTGGAAGAGAAGAGTGCGCGCCTTAACTACCAGGAAATTACTGAAAATCCCAGTCAAATTAGGATCCGAACCTCTGTAATTGATGCCGAGTGGGTGGAAATTGCGATCGCCGACAACGGTTCGGGTATACCGAAAGAACTCCGTCAGCGCATTTTCGAGCCTTTCTTCACAACTAAACCGGTTGGCAAAGGAACTGGCATGGGGATGTCGATCAGCTATCAAATTGTTACTGAAAAACATGGAGGACAACTGGACTGTTTCTCTATTCTGGGTGAGGGAACCGAGTTTTCGATCAAAATTCCGGTTCGACATAAAATTGACCGCGCTAGCTAAGCTGAAGGAAGTTCGGCAACGGATTCTTTAACCTATTTAACTGATGGATGGAAGTTCGGCAACGGATTTTTTTAACCTATTTAACGGATGGAGGGAAGAAGCAAGTTTTGCCAGGGCGCAAATTGTAGCCGTCGCAACATTAGCATTGCCAGCTAAAAATATAAAGAAATAAAGTTAATTTTGCTCGAAAGTTGGGATTAGGGTGTAGTAACTTGCGTTAAAAGTCGATCGCGCTTTCCTCAATACAGGAGTTTGACAATTCGTCTTTTGACGCTGCGATAAATTAAGCACTATGGTATTTTATGGGAAATGTACGTTAGCATAAAAAAGTACATTTCCTCATATTGTATACAAAAAGACACATTTTACGTTGTCTTTAGAATTGCATCACTTGTCAACTTTCCTAGGGAAATCATTCCTGTTTTAGTAAACCTTATGACCTTAACTCAGACTAATTCAGATAGAACTACCCAAACCAACCTTTTATCTACTCCCAACTCTGGGCCGAATCCCTTCCGCATTCACGCCCTTGAACGTAGCGATCACGCGATGCAGGTGTGGCTGTTTTCGGGCTTGTTTTGGCTGACAATTGCAATGATTGTCGGGATAATTGAAGCAGTAAAACTATTTTATCCAGAGTTCTTGCAAAGCATTCCAGCCCTTGCCTATGGGCGATTGCGTCCAGTTCACGTCAATATCGGTATCTTTGGCTTCATGAGTATGGGATATTTGGGAGCCGCCTTTTATATGGTTCCTCGCCTCACTCAAGCCCCATTATTCTCAGAGTCACTGGGTTCATTAACCGCTTGGGGATGGAATTTCAATTTACTCGGTGGTTGTCTGGCGATCGTGATGGGTTTCAGCAAAGGCAAAGAATACTCAGAGATTCCGTTTCCGTTTGATATGGGATTTGGTTTGCTAGAAATCGCTGTCGCAGGTAATATCTTCTCTACCTTTGTGCAGCGGCGCGAACAACGGCTATATGTTTCTTTGTGGTATATTTTGTTGGCGATTATTCCATTCCCTATTTACTACACTTTGGGTAATGCGAATCGATTTAGCGGCATCGAAGATGCGATCGTTAACTGGTTCTACAGTCATAATTTGTTCGGCATTTGGTTGACCACTTTGGGATTGGCGACGCTCTATTATATTGTGCCAAAGCAGGTGAAAAAACCGCTTTACAGTCACACAATTTCCTTTGTGGGTTTCTGGACATTAGCTGCTTTCTATCCCTGGAATGGCGGGCATCACGTGATTTGGGGGCCTGTACCCATGTGGGTAATGTCTGCGTCGGTTACGGCTTCCTTGGCGATGTTTGTGCCGGTGTTTGCGACGATCGTCAATTTCGGCGGCACAGCCCTCGGAGCGCTGTCTGTGCTGAAGACTGACGTGAGCTATCGTTTTAGCATCTTGGCGTACTTGGGATATGCTGGTGCGTCTCTGTGGGGTAGCTCCTTGGCGATTATGTCCTTCAATGCCAAAATTCATTTTACCTACATGACGATCGCCCACGTGCACTTAGGATTCCTGGGATTTGGGATCGCTGGATTGGTAGCATTTACCTATTTCTATCTGGAAAAATCCCGCAAACTATCATACTCGCAATCGTTGGCAGAATGGCATTTCTGGCTGACTGTGTTGGGGATTGTGGCCTACGTTGCTTCAATGGCTGCGATCGGCTTAATCGAAGGTAACGAATGGGAAATGGGAAATTCTCCCACTGGAACCATGATGCTGCGTACACCCTACAACATTGTGCGCGCGATCGGCGGCGGTATGTTGTTAATCGGACAAAGCGTGTTTATTTGGAATATTTGGCAAACGCTGACGACATCCCCAGCATCTGCTGAACAATCATTATTACCAGAAAATCGTCAATTAGAGGTGGCACAAAAATGAGATACATTCGAGTTTTTCCGATTATTATTGGGTTATCCATCTTGTTTGGATTAGCCTTTAGCGGTTTAGCCGTCGCACCCGCATTTACATCATCGATCACTGTGCCCAGCGTGGGCTTGGTAGCTTACACACCATCGGAATTAAAAGGGCGACATATTTATACCAGAGAAGGCTGTGTTTACTGTCATTCTCAGCAGGTACGAAGTGTGAAAGCAGATGAAAATTTAGCATCGACGTTCGGGATTTCTAAATCTGGTGACTATTATTACGATCGCCCTCACCTTCTAGGAACCGCCCGCCAAGGCCCGGATTTATCCAATGAAGGGCAGATTTGGAGGAGGGACATTGGCGATCCCGCACGGGATTACTTAATCGGACACTTTAAGAATCCGCGTGATTATAACCCAATGTCAATCATGCCCGCCTACAATTACCTATCCGAACAAGAACTATCTGATTTAACTGATTACATTCAGTCTTTAGGGGCTTGGAAATCACCAGTAGAATCATCATCATAGGTTAAACATCATGTTCAATCAATTCATAGTTTATACACTTTTACCATTGCTGACTGCGATCGAGCAAATGACTAAACAAGTAGTCATGCACAGTAGTTGGTTTGGCGTGGGAGACGGTACGGTAGTGATGTGGTCGCTGGTTTGGGTGCTGCTTCCGATTAGTTTGTTTGTGATTTTTGGTTTGTTGTGGGCTGCTAAAGCAGGGCAATTTCAAGACATTGATGAAATTGCTAGACGGCAGCTTGATATAGAAGATTAGGAGTGAATTGAGAAAATGAAAATTTTAGTCGCCGCTGATATTTCCCCGAATTCGATCGCGATTGTGGAGTTTTTGAAGGTTTGGTTGAAGGGAAGTCAAGTTCAGGCTCAAATGACGATTCTGCATATCACTGAACCTGAGTTAGATTATGCAGAATCTGCTCCCAGTCACGAAACTGCACCGAATTCAATGAGTAAAGAAGAACTCAAAGAACTTTTTCATCCGCTAGAATCCCTCTGCGAACTGAATTATGTAATCACGAATGAAGAGTTTGGGGATAGCATTTTGAAGCGATCGGAAAATGTCGATATGATTGTGATGGGGCGACGCAAGCGAGATCAGTTACAAGAAATGTTGCTGGGTAGTTTGAGCCAATTTATTCTACACCGCGCCACCTGTCCGCTGTTGATTGTTCCAGAGCCCGATCGAGCAATTGCTCCGGTTTCTGTGCCCAATCCTGAAACTCCGGTAATCTCGGGCGAAGCCTTGGCTAGGCTGAAAGTCCTGATTTGTATGGCCAAAGCCGATGGTATCTTAAATGAATCGGAAAAAGTGCAACTCCGCTCTAGTGCGCGAGTGTTTGCGAGGGGGATGATGTGGGATCATTTACTAGATGAATCGATCGATCTATCGGCAGAATTGGCTCAAATTACCACCCCAGTCGAACAGGAGCTAACTTACTACACAGCCTATCGTTTGATGGCGGCCAAGGCAGAACCTCATCCGTCTGAAAAGAATATAGTTGAGCAAATTAAAGACACTTTCAATTTGGACGCAGCCACAATCGAGCAGTTGCATGAGTTAGTGAATCAAAGCTATACAATTCAAGGAGATAGAGCTATTCAACCGATCAAAGATGTTCAACAACGGGCAGAAGTGATCGATCAAAAAATCTTGTATGGTGCGATCGCCACTGCTGTACTAGGAGCATTTCCATCTCCCTTGCTGAGTACCTATACAGAGTCGGTAGCCCTTGATATTCAGTTCGCTTTGATTTCGGAAGTTGGCGGGCTTTGGGGCTATACGGATCTCGAATCTCAATCGCTATTTGAGGGAATTGTGGGCAGTTTGGGCTTTGTGTCGGCTTGGCTGACTGCGATCGACATTGCGAAGTTGTTACCGAACCTTGGTACGAATTTAGGGGCGTCTGATGCGTTTATGGCGACTTGGGCGATCGGCAAAACGATGAATGCTTATTGTGAGAGCGATCGCAAACTGAGCTCTTCAGCGATGCGTCAAATGTTTAAGCAATCCCGAAAAGAAGGGGAAGCAATCTATCGCAAAAACGAGTGGGCGATTGTGGAGCAACAAAATAGTCACAAGTTCCAAATTAAGAAATTAACTGAGGATTTGAGAGCTAGAAAATTAGCTTTAGATGATTATAAACGACTGGTTCGACAACAGTTGTTTTCTATTCATAGATAAGCATCTGTAGCCTTTCTCAGAAACATGAGGTACGTAGTTGGGCTTGGGCCCTATACGTTTAGTGGTTATATAAGCTGTCAGCCATACCTCATCTTTCTGAGAAAGGCTATATGTATTTCGTCGATCGCAAATTACGATATCATATGTGATTGCGAGCAACGCAGCAATCCCATTCAACCTTGATGATTTTTGAGCGCCTTGAAATACTACAGCCAACATCCTAACGCTTTCTCGATCGACTATCTCAACGACTTACGAGGAGCAATTCTCGCCTCACCTTACTTTGCAACCAACAACCTCAACCGCGATTTCATCGGCACAAAAGGCTTTTCCGTAGTGTTTCAACGTGCCCAAATCGCCGAAGTAGAGGGCCGCTTCCCGTTGTTCAAACCCTATCTAGACCGAGCATTACAGCCGGAATGCAACGCTTTTTACCTCAATCCCCTGCTGCTGGCTGAAGGTTCCCGCGTCGATCCGCATATCGATCGATCTTTGCGATCGTACTGCAAAACAGTTGAACCTCCCGCCGCCGTCAGCGTTTTGTACGTACAAGTTCCCCCAAATTTGCAAGGCGGAGAGTTGATACTCCGGCGCAACAAACAGCAAGTCGGACAGATTAAGCCACAAGTCAATTCACTGATCTATTTTCAAGGAGATTTGACACACTCAGTCAACGCCGTAAAAAGTAGCGGCACTCGCTTAAGTTTGGTTTGCGAACAGTACAGTTTGAGCGCCACAGAATTGCAAGATATTCCCGGATTTACAATCGAGTCTCGGGCCGCGAAAACAAAAACTAAGTAAGCTAGTATGGTGCGTCACCTTTGAACTCTCAATTTATCGATCGCATAACGCGCTACTGACATACCCTACAACTGACATCCGTTACATCCGTTACATCCCGTACATTGTACGGAAGAGCCGAACTGCCTTGTGCGCGATCGCCCCTTTGTTTCAGTTTCGCAGTTTGCTATAATTACTTACACGGGTTTTGATGCTAAGGAAGCAAGTCTATGACTATTGCGATTTCCCTCAGTCCAGAAATAGAGGCACTGCTTCGCGAAAAAGCCGATCGACAGGGACAAGATATTAGCGTTGTGGCCGCCCAATTGCTAACTCTGATTTTGGCATCGGAAACACCAGACTCCCAAGAAGATATTCAAGCTATCCAGCAGGGTTTGGATGATTTTGATTGCGGACGATTTTGTTCTTTTGACGAGTTTGCTGAATCACAGCGGCGCAAGTACAATTTACCAGGCAATTGATGACATATCGCACAGAAATTTCCAGCGTTGCACAAGCAGAAGTTGACAGTATATTTCTGCGGATTTCTCAGGTGATGTCACTAGAGAAAGCTAGGGACTGGTATGATGGATTGTTGAAGGAGATCGCATCTCTATCGTCAATGCCAAAACGCTGTCCTTTGGCAAGGAAAAATCAATACTTTAGTAAGGAAATTCGGCAGCTAATCTACGGTAAAGGACGCAATTCATACCGTATTCTTTTCGCAATTGTAGAAAGTGAAGAGGTGTCCACAGTTCGCATCCTCCGCATTCGACACGCTGCACAACAAACTCTTGGCGAGAACCAGGAGTCTGATGAAGGATAATCAGCTAGTATGCCACGTCAGTTGTCAAATCTCAATTATTGACAAAATAACCCGCTGCTGACATACCCTACAACTTCCATCCTGCCGTTACGTGCGATCGCCCCTTCCCCCCTTCGTCCAAAAAACCTAAGATTCTGTAGCCTAGGATACATTTATTTCCTTAACGATTGTTTACAATTTCCAAGTGTAGATTGTGTACTCTCCATAATTCCCCAAAACCCTAAACAAGTGCGTTGTTTGGTGGACTGCGATTTATCGATCGTCGAACCATTAAAAACCATAAGTAGTTTTGACCAGAATTCATCGGAATTAACTCGCACAAAATTTTTGAGCTTACCAGGGTGAAAATTAGCCAGTAAATCTGTGCAGCGCCGACATCTACGATGTTGACTCAAATTAGCACAGTCTCCAGTCATCTATTTGCTTGCTAATAATCGAAATCCAACCGCATCTATGGAACACCGGATTCTCACCAACACCCACGGCGAAGAGATTCCGCCTCGCCCCTCCAATCTTTGAGAGGCTGCCAAAAAAGGCATTCTCCAAAAAGTTAGGTCAGACTAAAAATGTTGGTAAATCCAACATATTCGTCAGCGGTTAGACTTGCCCTAACCTATATTTTTTCACAGCTACTCGTCCCTAATTCGCATAAAAATAACCATGAGTGGAAACGAATCGCGCATTCAAGCAATTTCTCAAATCGTCAACCGCAAAATAACTCCTGCAAAGCCTCCCAAGCGGTTAGAAGAAATGTGGGCAACAGACGTGTTTAGTCTGAGCAAAATGCAAGAAAGCTTGCCCAAAAGCATTTTTAAATCAGTAAAAAATACCATTCAAACCGGGCAAACACTCGATCCTTCCGTAGCCGACGTAGTTGCAGTAGCAATGAAAGATTGGGCTATTTCCAAAGGAGCCCTCTACTACGCCCACGTATTTTACCCGCTAACCAACAGCACCGCCGAAAAACACGACGGTTTCATCTCAGTCCAAAGCGACGGCTCCGTCATCTCAGAATTTGCAGGTAAACTGCTAGTACAAGGCGAACCAGACGGTTCCTCCTTCCCCAACGGCGGCATTCGCTCCACCGCAGCCGCTCGCGGATACACAGCCTGGGATGTCACCAGCCCCGCCTATGTCATGGAAACAGACAACGGCATGACATTGTGCATTCCCACTGTTTTCATCTCCTGGACAGGCGAAGCCCTAGACAAGAAAACCCCGCTTTTGCGCTCCATTGCTGCCATGAACAAAGCAGCAACCAGAGTCTTAAAGCTGTTAGGAAATACCGAAGTAGCTCCCGTAAATTCCAGTTGCGGTTCCGAGCAAGAATACTTCCTAATAGATTCCAACTTCGCCAACAGCCGCCCCGATTTGTTATTAGCAGGTCGCACCCTGTTCGGCAAACCTCCCGCCAAAGGTCAGCAATTTGACGACCACTATTTTGGAGCAATTCCAGAGCGCGTTCAAGTCTTCATGCAAGAAGTAGAAGAAAGAATGTACCGCCTGGGCATTCCTGCCAAAACTCGCCACAACGAAGTAGCACCAGGTCAGTTTGAAATTGCACCAGTTTTTGAAGCAGCAAACGTCGCCAGCGACCACCAACAATTAACCATGACAATTCTCCGCAACACAGCGAAGAAACATGGTTTTATGTGCTTGCTGCACGAGAAGCCTTTCGCAGGAATCAACGGTTCCGGCAAACACGTCAACTGGTCAGTTGGTAACGCCACCCAAGGCAACTTATTAGACCCCGGCGATACACCGCACTCCAACATACAGTTCCTAGTTTTCTGCGGCGCTGTAATTCGCGGCGTTCACAAATACGGCCCCTTGTTGCGCGCGGTAGTTGCAACTGCCAGCAACGACCACCGTTTGGGTGCAAACGAAGCTCCACCAGCAATTATCTCCGTCTATTTGGGTTCCCAATTAGAAGATATCTTCGAGCAAATTCGCCAGGGCGGAATTAAGGGTTCTCAAGGTCGCGGAATCATGAATTTAGGCGTAGAAACACTGCCTGTTTTCGTAAAAGATGCCGGCGACAGAAACCGGACTTCGCCCTTTGCCTTTACAGGAAACCGCTTTGAATTCCGTGCAGTAGGTTCGGGTCAATCTGTTTCCGGGCCGCTGGTGGCAATGAATACAATTCTTGCCGATTCTTTGGACTGGGTTGCTAACAAATTAGAAAGCGATTTGGCTAAGGGAACTGACCTGAATGCAGCCATCCAAACACTCTTGAAAGAAGTGATGGACGAGCACGGCGCTGTGGTATTTGGTGGCAACGGCTATTCTGAAGAATGGCACAAAATGGCTGTTGAAGAACGCGGTTTAGCTAACTTGCGGACTACGGCAGATGCTTTGCCGGTCTTGAAGGCAGAATACATTGAGGACTTGTTTGAAAAGACAGGTGTTCTCACTCCGGTTGAATTGGAAAGCCGTTTTGATGTGTATGCAGAGCAGTATTTGCTGGCAATTGAAGTCGAAGCAAAACTGGTAGGAAGCATTGCCAAAACAATGATTTATCCAGCAGCGGTGAGATATTTGTCGGATATTTCTAACACAATTGCTGGCTTGAAAGAGATTGGCATTGAATTAGAAAAGGCAACGGCTCAAAAAGTCGCGACGCTGGTTAAGTCGATGATGGATACTGCGAGCAAGTTGAGTGATGCTTTGAGCAAGCACGATTTTGCTTCGACTGAAGAGCATATGCAGTATGCTTCGCAAACAATTCGTCCTTTGATGGATGAGGTTCGTCAGTATGCTGATGCTTTGGAAGCTGAAGTGGCTGATGATTTGTGGCCGCTGCCTACTTATCAAGAAATGCTGTTTGTTAAGTAATCGCAAATTGAGTTAATTTCTGTAGGGACGCGGCAGTGCCGTGTCCTTATTTTTTGTGTCCATTCCTGGATGCAACTGTCACAGGTACGTTGTTGCACTTGGGCGCTCTTTATATAATAGAAAAGAGCGCCCAAGCGCAACAACATACCTAAATACCTATTTTTTTGTGAATGGGTTACGCTTGAAGAGTTATAGAAGGTTAAATCGCTATGTACAGACCAAATGCTTTTCGAGAAGACGATAATGATAAGCTTGTTGCTTTCATGAAAGCTAATAGTTTTGCCACGTTCGTATCGATGGCTAAGGGTCAAATTTGCGCTTCACATATTCCTCTTGTCGTTACGGTGCAAGATGATGTTATTAAATTGAGCGGTCATCTCGCCAAACAAAATCCTCAGTGGCAAGGTTTTGAAAATGCTGAGTCACTTGCTATTTTTACTGGAGCGCACGCTTACATTTCTCCTGCTTTATATGAAAAGCATGAGAGCGTACCGACATGGAACTATATTGCGGTTCATGCCTCTGGTGTTCCCAAAATTATTACTTTTAATGACTCGCCGGAATCGATGGACAAGATGATAGACGGGATGATAAGCACCTATGAAGCTCGCTACAAATCGCACTGGGATGGTTTATCAAACCGGTATCGTGAAGGTATGATGAAGGATATTGTGGGTTTTGAGATGACTGTTACTCGGTTGGAAGGTAAGTATAAGCTCAGTCAAAACCGCAGCCTGGTCGATCGACAAAATGTCTCAAACGCACTTCTACAAAGTTCCGATCCGACTGCTCGTGCTGTGGGTGTGGAAATGCAACAGAACCTTGAGGCGGATGAGTAGCAATTGAGGACGATCGCGTTGCATACCCTACAGATTGAGCAATCAGATATACCGAACCTGATTTTCCATCTCATCCGCCGTTACTTGATTCAAAATTACTAATAATCGTTGTGCTATTTCTTGGAGTGGACGACGAAAAGGCAAAATTACGCCGTAGTGCGTTCGTGAGGTATCAAAATAAGCTTGTATAAGTTTTTTAAAGTCGGTTGTGCGTAACCAGCGTCCTTCTTTGGCTGACAGCGCAAGCAAGTTGTTCTTCATCACTTGCCTGAAGCTGTCCTGCATCTCTTACGGTTAGAGCATCAAAGCCTCTCGCTTTCAGCAAATCTGCTACTAATACATTAACATCCTCATCTAGGTACAAACAAATGAACAAATTACTCATAAATCTCGCACCAACGGGTCAATTAAATCATCAGGAATTCGGTTGCGTTCAATATAAGTGTTAATCTCATCTTGATGGTCGCTGTAATAGCTCAACGCATCGAATACCTGTGCCAGCGTTAGGTGAGGTAAACCGTTGGGAATTTCTTCTGGAGAGATGCCCATACGCCAAGTTTCAACGATCGCCCTAACAGATGTCCGCGTGCCCTTGACGATCGGCTCACCGCTGAGAATTTGCTCATCTCTGACAATGTAAAGATGTTCCGTTGTTTGAACCATAGCTGCAAATACCAGATTAAGTATTTTCCACAATTATAGTGCTTTAACTCGTTACCACTTAAAGCGAGGCAGAGCAAGAGTGATATCGGTTCCCAGGCTAAGCGCCTGGGAACCAGAGGACTAAAGTCCTCACTACAAACCTAATTTCTCACTGGAGGGTTTCTCGATAGCTGGAGGCTCAATCGTATCCCCAAAGGCAATCCGCAGAAAAGGCGGAGCTAAAAATGTCGTTAGAATCACCATGATAATAATCGACACTTCCAACGGTTTATCCAACACTCCGCTAGCTGAACCGATCCCGGCAAACACTAACCCGACTTCGCCCCGAGGAATCATCCCGACTCCGATCGCCCATCGATTGATTCCCGGTACACCAAACACCGCCCAACCTGTCACTAATTTGCCGACAATCGCCACCGCAATCAAAAATACCGCAATCAAAAGCCCTGCCCGATTATCCGGCACTGTTGGGTTCAAAACCCCCAAATCTGCGCGCGCGCCGACGGTTACAAAAAAGATGGGCACCAACAAATCGGCGATCGGCTTTACCAATTCATCCAACTCATTGCGAGTATCACCGTCATCCAAAACTAAACCGGCCGCAAACGCACCCAAAATCGCTTCGAGATGAATTGCATTGCCGAGAAAAGCCATGAAGAAAGCAAAGGTAAATGCCGGAATGACCATATTGCCGCGAGTTTTGAGTGTATGCACCAGCGCAGAAAAGGTTTTGTTAAAGACACCGCCCAACAGAATTGAACCTAACAGAAACGCAGTGGCACTGACTATCAAATAGATGACATTAACAACGTCAATTTCACCTGTTTTTGCTAAACTGGCGACAACAGCCAAGACAATAATTCCCAACACATCATCAATCACCGCCGCACCGACAATGATTTGACCTTCTTTCGATTGCAGCCGTCCCAATTCAGACAACACTTTAGATGTAATTCCGATGCTGGTTGCTGTCAAAGCAGCACCCGCAAAAATTGCCGGAATCGCTGCTGTGTGGAAAATAATCATCAAGCCCGCAGTACCGGCGGCAAAGGGAACTGCTACCCCGACACAAGCGACAACGGTGGCTTGAATTCCGACTTCTTTTAGTTGTTTGAGATCCGACTCCAAGCCAATTTCAAACAGCAGCACAATTACGCCCAATTCAGCCAAGACTGAAACGACTTCACTCTGCGATTCAAAGACGCTGGTGAGGGCGGCGGGAGATAGATGGTTGATCGATTGCAGCACTGTCATAATTCCTGAGTTGGATGCTGACAGCCCGCTTTCGGGAAAAACGATGAGATGTAAAGCAGATACGCCCACAATCACGCCTGCTACAAGTTCGCCCAAAACTGGCGGAAAATCAAAGTTCCTAGCTATTTCCGCGCCGATTTTACTGGCGAGATAGATCGCTACTAAACTCAGCAAAACTCCGCTGAGGACGATCGGCGAATTTTCTGGATCGAGTGTGGCTAACAAAGGTAAGGGAGCAATTAGCGATGCTATCCCTGAACTGAAAGCTGTAATCGTAGGGTTCAAAAACATGGTAAGAAGGAAGAAGGAAGATGGAAGATGGAAGATGGAAGATGGAAGATGGAAGATGGAAGATGGAAGAAGGAAGATGGAAGATGGAAGATGGAAGATGGAAGATGGAAGATGGAAGATGGAAGATGGAAGATGGAAGATGGAAGATGGAAGATGGAAGATGAAAAATTGGTAGCCACTTGAAGGAGACATGACTTTCAAGCAAAACTCGAAGAACCCAAATCTGGTGGAACATCCTGCCATCTTCCTTGTCCGACTGCTTGAATTGCTTCTTTTAGTATGATATCGCCGGTATAAATTGCTCTACCGACGATCGCACTTTTGACACCAATTGGTTCCAAAGCCAACAAACTCAACAAATCTGCGATCGAACTTACGCCGCCGGAAGCAATCACCGGAATCGAGATGGCGTTAGCAATTTCGCGCAAAGATTCCAAATTCGGGCCTTCCATGGTACCGTCGCGGTGAATGTCGGTGTAAATAATTTCCGCCGCCCCTAATTCTGCCATTTTTTGCGCCAATTCTGTCGCTAAAACTTCGGAAGTTTCCAGCCAGCCTCTGGTAGCAACTTTACCGTTTCTGGCATCGATTCCGACGAGAATTTGACCGGGAAATTCGGCGCACAATTCGCCGACTAATTGCGGTTGTTCGACGGCGACAGTGCCGAGAATGGCGCGCTGAACGCCTAATTTGAGAATTGCCGCGACAGAAGGGCGATCGCGCATTCCGCCTCCTAGCTGACAGGGAACGTCTACTGCGCGGACGATCGCCTCAATGGCTGCTAAGTTTACAGGATGACCTGCTTTTGCCCCGTCGAGGTCAACTAAATGCAGCATTGTGGCGCCTTCATTTACCCACTGTCTGGCGACTTCGACGGGATTTTCGTTAAAAGTTTGAGATTTCGCGTAGTCTCCTTGATACAGTCTGACGCATTTTCCGTCCAAAAGGTCGATCGCTGGAATTACATTCATAATTTGGTAATTGGGGAATTGGGAATTGGGAATTGGGAATTGGGAATTGGGCATCGGGAATTGGGCATTGGGCATTTGTGATTGGTGATTCGTTATTCGTTATTAGAATGGACAACCAACAAATAACAAATAACAACCAACAAATGACTGCTGACAACTGACTACTGACTAATGACTTCTACATTGACAACCGCTGTTTAAATGAAACATAATCGATGACGATAGAGTTGACCACAAAGGAGTATTGATTTCAGCTTCTCGCAAAGCTTCAGCCGTCCAATCGTTGCAATTTCTCAAAATCGAGTAACTGCCTTTTGCTTCATAAAAACTGTCGTTGTTGTGGTAGCCGTAGCTGATTTTCATTTTATTCCCTCCGGCATCTAATTGGAATGTATTTTTAATAAAATTCACTAACCTCAGATAATTTTCCCCACTGATTTTAACACATTTGGTTTCTTTATTTTGGGGAACAAGTCGATAACATTGAACGTGGAGAGTAGACGGAGTAGGGAGAAATAGCGCGTTGAAAGCTATAACTGGGTTGATGGTTGCTGAGGTGGGACTTTCCAGCATGAAAGCTCGATCTCCCCAGCCAAAAGATAAATATTTATAATCATAATTCGCATCCCGCCCTATTTGTGTTAGGGGCAAATATTGATTCCAGTTAAAGTATTGATTTTTAACTGGAACGATGATTTCGGTGTGGATGCCTTGGTTAGAAACTTGTACGCTAACTGTGCAAGTTTTTTGCGATGACTGTTCCCATTTTCGGGGAGTTAGGTATCCGATTGCAGCAAGGACAGCAATCAGACATAAATTAAGAATACAAATTCGGCAAATTAATTTACTATTCAACATAATACCTATTTCCAAGGTTCGTAGTGAGGACTTTAGTCCTTAATAATCTTAAAAAGAAGGACTGAAGTCCTTAGTACGAACTTTTAAGAAGGACTCAAGTCCTTACTACGAACTTTTAAGAAGGACTCAAGTCCTTACTACGAACCAAGAGGAAGAAGGACTGAAGTCCTTACTACGAACCAAGAGGAAGAAGGACTGAAGTCCTTACTACGAATCAAGAGGAAGAAGGACTGAAGTCCTCAATACGAACTGTTTTAAACTGGCGGGCGCTGCATCTTTGCGGGAAAGAATTCTTGCAAGGCCGAATTGCGCTGCTCGGGGGTTTCCTTTGCCCAACTCGATAAGCTTTCGTAGAAAAAGAACGACACGCCTGCAAAATTTCTGTTTCGGACTTCTTGCACTTGTTCTTGAATTTGTTGTAGCGGAATAGAACTATTTTTCAAACCTGTTAAAATGCCGATCGCAGTTGGAATGTGTTTTTTAGCCAGTTTGACTTCTTCTCGTTCCAATTCGGCATTAAAACGCTTGATATCGCTGCGATACACCTGTACTATAAGTTCTTCGATGTAACCGCGTCTTTCCCAGGTAAACCAGTCCTGCAAGTGGGCGGGTAAAGCAAAGTGCAAGGGATTGGGAGATAAACTAATAATACATTTTTGTTTGCGGGATTTGATGGCGCGGGAAATTCGCCCCATGAAGTCGTTGATTTTGTCGGCGCGCCAGCGGATCCAGAAGGTTTCGCGGGCGTCGTTGGAGGGAGGACTTTTGATTTGTTTTTCATACATTAACACTGTTTGCGGCTCGTAGCCAAACTCTACGGGCAAACCGAAATGGTCGTCAAATTGAATTCCATCTATATCATAATTATTGACAATTTCTAGGATTAAATCTAAGATAAATTTCTGCACTTCCTCATGAAAAGGATTCAGCCAAACTCGATCGTGCGTGCCTTCTTTCCAAATAGTTGAACCGTCGCGCCGCCTTGCCAGCCATTCGGGGTGAAGTCGGGCTAATTCCGATTCGGCGGGAGCCATGAAACCAAACTCAAACCACGGGATTACTGCTATACCTTTTTTGTGGGATTGTGCTATAATTTCTTTGAGTATGTCTCGGTCTTGCAATCCTGGTGATGGATCGATCGACTTTCCGAATACTTGTTTGGCGACAGCGCTGGGATACAGCGTATAGCCTCCTTGCCAAACCGTGGGATAAATGGTGTTAAAGTTGAGTTTGTCCAGTCGGTTTACAGCGTCAATGATGTTGTTGCGGGAGAAAATAACGTCGCTGTCAATATTAGTCAGCCAGATACCGCGCAATTCGGTTGTTGGGGTTTTGGGCGCAGTTTGAGCCTCCATGCGGGGAGAGAAAATGACGGTGGAGGTAAGGGCGATCGCAAAAACAACTATTAAAGCCAGTATCCCCCGCCATTTGTGCAGTTTAATCATCAATTTTTCCCAAACACCACAGTTTAACATCATACTGTAGGGTGCGCATGGCGCACCTTTATTCTTCAACCTGCGGAGGCAGGTTTTGTCTGTCTAGTCGCGGTTTCAAACGCCGAGGGGCAATTTCATCACTTGGCGGTAGTGCGATTCAATCTCGCCCACCATTGGCGATTGGCGCTGGCTGCTCCACTCGCTGCGATCGAATAATTGCCGCCTCAAACCATCAACATCAATCGTTTTCACCTTACCTTCAGCGACAATTTGTTTGCCGTTTACCCAAACGCTGTCTACCGCATTTGTCGGGCGTCCCAAAATTAGCAAGCCAATCGGATCTGTGCGAGGCAACAATGATAAACTGGTTAAATCGTACAGCACTAAATCTGCTTTTTTGCCGACAGTCAGCGAACCCATTTCATCGCCGAGATTCAACCCTTTTGCTCCTCCCAGCGATGCCATTTCTACAGACTGGCGCGGTGTAATCCAGTGGCGGTAATCCAAATCAGTGATATTGTGCAGAATCGAACCCATCTTAATAGCTTCCAGCAAATCTTGAGAGTCGTTGCTAGCGGCGCCGTCGCAGCCGAAAGATACGTTAACTCCGGCTTGGCGGTATTTCAAAATTGGTGCAATTCCGCTTCCTAGCCGCAGGTTGCTGAGGGGATTGTGTACGACTGTCGATTGAGTTTCTGCCATAATTGCAATATCAGAATCGTCGAGCCACACGCAGTGCGCTAAGGAAGTGCGCGGACTTAAATAACCAATTTGTTGCAAATGTTCGACGGCGCTACAGCCGTATTTTTCCTGAGCCAACTGTTTTTGAGCGGGTGTTTCTAAGAGGTGGGCGTGCAGGCAAAGATTGTAGCGATCGCCCAAATCGATGCAGCCTTCAAACAAAGCATCGGAACACAGTTGAATTCCCGTCGGTGCCAGCAACATATTAACACCTTTTTCGGGATTGTGAAACTGTTTTATGGCCGACTCCATTAACTCTAAAGTTGCCTTTGTCGAGCGAATGTAAGCCGCGTGTTCGATGCCGCCATCGCCCGCAGGCATTCCTGCTGTCAGGGATTCATCTTGAATTAGCGGCCCGATAAAAGCGCGGATGCCGATTTCTTGATAAGCGCGAACTGCGGCGGCGATCGTCTCTAATTCTTGCCCCGGAATCAAAACTAAATGATCGACTACGCTTGTGCCGCCCGAGAGCAATGTTTCTACCGCAGTACCCAAGGCGCTCAAGTAAACTTGTTCGGGATCGAGAGGGGTGAAATCGTACAGTTCGCCAATCCACAACTCCAGCGGTAAAGGAGGAATAATTCCGCGCTGCCACATTTCAGAAGAGTGTGTGTGCGCGTTGACAAAACCGGGTAGCAGCAGCTTATTTTTGCCATCGATTGCTGTTCCGGCAGAAGTTAAATTTTGGGCGATCGCACTTATGCAGTTATCCGCCACTTGCACGTCTACTGTTTCATAACCACTCTCAACTGCTATTAAAGCATTTTGAATTGTAAAACTCATACTATTTTAGATGTTAGATTGGAGAATCACTGCTGATGAATCAAGGGTTGGGAGATTGCCTACAATGGCATTTTTATTGTAAATTGTATCACATATTTACCTTTTTTGTGAATTCACATCTATTAATCTCGTTCCCAGGCATAGGCTGGGAACGCATACAACCGAGGCAGAGCCTGGGAATGACAAATAAATCCTAAAATTCATCAAAACAGTTGCGCCGGATACTTAATCTTAGCAAAGATTTAAGATATGACAAGTTAGGAACAATCAAATAGTCCTAAAATTGAAAGTGTTTTCAAATCCCAATTAATATGAATCCCGATCTGCTCCGCACCTTGGGCGTTGCGCCGAATGCTTGGAAAGTTGATGCTAAAATTGCCGACATCACGCGATCGCCGATCGCGCCTCAACCTGTTACCCTAGAAACAGAAACGAAAACCCTGCGTTTGGACTTAGCAAAAGCAGCAATGTTGGTGATAGATATGCAAAACGATTTCTGTCACCCCGACGGTTGGCTAGCACACATCGGCGTCGATGTAACGCCCGCGAGAACTCCAATTAATCCTTTACAAAATTTGCTGCCAAAATTGCGATCGCACGCAGTGCCGATTATTTGGATAAACTGGGGAAACCGCCCCGATTTGCTCAATATTAGCGCAGCTTCCCGCCACGTTTACAATCCCACGGGCGAGGGCGTAGGTTTGGGAGATCCGCTCCCCAAAAACGGCGCATCTGTGTTGATGGCCGGGAGTTGGGCAGCCGCCGTTGTCGATGAATTGGAACAGAAACCAGAGGATATTTGCATAGATAAATATCGCATGAGTGCCTTTTGGGATACTCCTTTAGATAGTATCCTGCGGAACCTGGGAAGAACTACACTTTTCTTTGCAGGAGTCAACGCCGATCAGTGCGTCATGGCTACCCTACAAGATGCTTGTTTTCTCAACTACGACTGCATTTTAGTCAAAGATTGTACAGCTACCACATCTCCAGAGTATTGCTGGCACGCTACTCTTTATAACGTTAAACAATGTTTTGGGTTTTTGTCTGATTCTCAGGCTATGTTAGAAGCAATTAAATAGCAGTCATTAGTCATCAGTCAGCAGTCATTAGTCAGCAGTCATTAGTCATTAGTCATTAGTCATTAGCGCGAGGGTCCCGCCCCGAGCGAACGTTATCAGTCATTAGCGCGAGGGTCCCGCCCCGAGCGAACGTCCAACGTCCAACGTCCAACGTCATTAGCAATAAACTTGGGAGGTTGAGCCACGGACTAATGACTCTGAATACTCAGTAATGACAGCAGAAACATATAGCAACCGTCCGTGACGGTTAGGAAGTTCTTAATTGCTAAAATCCTGGGTTCTCTTCCCTCTTCCCTCTTCCGACTTCCATCGGACTTCCATCCTTTACATCCGTTACATCCGTTACATCCGTTACATCCCGTACACTGCTCGTTGCCGAACTTCCTTCTTCCTTCTTCCTTCTTGCGGCTATAACAACTCACAACTCACAATAAAAAAAATGACAAATCACTGCATGATTCCTGTGATGAAATCTCCTCAAGATTATCAAGCATTTCGCATCAGTCCTGGCGATACTAATAGATTAGCCATAGTCTTCGATCCAGCAACCGCCAATGCTTCATTAACTGTTTGCGTCGAGATTTTCGATCCGGGCGGCAAAACTCCTCCCAACCGCCATCAATTGGCAGTAGAAATGTTTTTTGTACTCAAAGGAAGAGGGCAAGCAACCTGCGACGGCAAAACAGTTAGTATTAAACCGGGTGATAGTTTGTTAGTGCCTCCAACGGGCACTCACGTCATTGAGAATACGGGTAGCGAACGTCTTTACACTTTGTGCATTATGGTGCCGAATGAGGATTTTGTGGAACTAATTCGCAGCGGTATGCCAGTCGAACTCGATGAGGAAGATATGAGAGTTTTAGGGCGATCGGATGTACTCGTACCGTGTTAGGTTCGTAGTGAGGACTTCAGTCCTCAAAAGAAACTACTAAACGCGCTAGGTTCGTAGTGAGGACTTCAGTCCGCAAAAAAAAGACTAATCGCGCTAGGTTCGTAGTGAGGACTTCAGTCCGCAAAAAAAAGACTAATCGTGCTAGGTTCGTAGTGAGGACTTCAGTCCGCAAAAAAAAGACTAATCGTGCTCTAATCGTGCTAGGTTCGTAGTGAGGACTTCAGTCCGCAAAAGAAAGGACTAAAGTCCTCACTACGAACCTGAAAAGACTAATCGTGCTAGGTTCGTAATGAGGACTTCAGTCCTCAAAAGAAAGGACTAAAGTCCTCACTACGAACCTGAAAGGACTAAAGTCCTCACTACGAGCCTATTTTTTAATTATTTTCATAATTTATGCTGAAAGTTTGCCCGAAAGAAACAGCATCAATGCTAACTAGAGATGGCGTGCGTTTGGATGCTGACATCTACCGCCCCGATGCGGCGGGCGAATTTCCAGTATTGTTAATGCGCCAACCTTACGGCAGGGCGATCGCATCTACGGTAGTATATTCCCATCCCGCATGGTACGCCAAACACGGCTACATCGCTGTCATCCAAGACGTGCGGGGGCGCGGCACCTCTGAAGGCGAATTCAACCTATTTGTTAGCGAAACAGCAGACGGATTTGATACAGTCAATTGGGCCGCAAATTTACCCGGAAGCAGCGGGAAAGTGGGAATGTACGGCTTTTCCTACCAAGGCATGACTCAACTCTACGCAGCGGCTGCTAAACCCAGCGCCTTAATTACAATTTGTCCGGCCATGGTAGGCTGCGATTTATACGCAGATTGGGCCTAGGAAGGCGGCGCATTTTGTTTGCAATCAAATCTGAGTTGGGCAATTCAGCTAGCCGCCGAAACCGCTCGCTTAAACGGCGATATTTCTGCCCATCAATCCCTCTACGCAGCTTCGAGAAATCTGCCACTATACGATACCGTTCCGGCTCGTCCCGAGATTATTAAAAATCTGGCACCCGATTCATATTATCACGATTGGCTCGATAATTATCAACCGAGCGAGTATTGGGATAAACTCTCACCAAATCTCAAAGAGTTAGACTTGCCGATGCTGCACGTTGGCGGTTGGTTTGATACTTATTTGCGGGGAACAATCCATCTTTACCAGGAAATGGCGGCCCGGAGTTCCTATCCGCAGCATTTGATTGTTGGGCCTTGGGCGCATTTACCTTGGGGGCGAAAAGTTGGAGGGCCCGATTGCGGTTTGGCAGCTTCTAATCCTGTGGATGAGTTGCAAATTCGCTGGTTCGATTGCTTCCTCAAAAAAGTCGATACAGGAATATTAGATGAGCCGCCAATTTCTTTGTTTGAAATGGGGAGGAATGATTGGCAAAAGTTTGATAAGTGGCCTCACAATAATCATAAATCCTATTTTTGGGCAACTAACGGACTGGCCGCGATGCGAGAAGATGCGGGGATTTTAACCGAGATTTGCGCGGATGTTTGCACTGATGATATATTTGTACACGATCCTTGGCCGCCGGTGCCGTCTTTGGGAGGACACGCGGCTTTTCCTGCTGGTTCGTTTGAGCGATCGACAATTGACTGCCGCACCGATGTGTTAACATACACTTCTGCACTGTTTGCAGCAGATTTGCACCTTGCAGGAGAGGTATTTGTCGAAGTATTTTGTACCGCAGATGCGCCGAGTTTTGATTTGTGCGCCATACTTTCGGAGGTCAAAGATAATGGTAGCGTTTACAATTTTACTCAAGGTTACGTGCGGGTGAATTCAGGTACAACACCTGTGAGAATTGTGCTGCAATCAACTTGCATGCAAATTGCGCGAGGTAATGCTTTGCACCTGAGTTTGAGTGCGACTTGTTTTCCCGCCTATGACGTGAATCCGGGAACTGGTGCGCCTCCGGGTGCGGCGCGGTTAATTGATGCTAAAATTATGACGCTGACAGTAAGTTGCGGCGGGAGTTGTCCTTCTCAGATTTTACTGCCAATTGTCGATCGCACTTAAAACCATCTAACTATGAGCGTTATCTTTCACATCACCCGCAGCCAACAGTGGGAAGAAGCAAAACAAATCCAATCCTATCGCGGAGATACGCTAGATACAGAAGGATTTATCCACTGTTCAACTCTGCCGCAAGTTTTGAAATCTGCCAATAAATTCTTTGTGGGACAAACAGGATTGCTGCTGCTGTGGATTGACTCGGAAAAAGTAGCATCTGAACTTAAGTATGAATTGGCCGCAGGTGAGGATTACCCGCACATTTACGGGCCGCTGAATGTGGATGCTGTGTTGAAAGTTTTTGAGTTTGAAGCGGGTGCCGATGGCAACTTTGAATTGCCGGCAGAATTAACAGCAACTATCAACAAACAGGCTTAGTATCCTGTGAAGATACTTCCGTTTTTAACTAGCGAGAGATTTGCTGTTAAAGGTATTTTTTAGTCTAAACTCCAGGAATAAACTTGGGCGGATATTCAGCTTTCAGATAGTCCATTACATCGTAAATGGTGATGCGCGTACCCGCAATTGTGAGTCCGCCTTCTGTACGAACGAGCGCAATTGTGGCGTTGGATGTCGCAGTCATAATTACATCACAGGAATTTATGAAATTTTCCAATTCTCTAAGCTTCTATATATTAAGAGCGCATTTATTACTAAAGCGGTTATAAGTATTTTTCTTAAAAAGGTTTTTAGTCTAATACAAAATCTATCTGTTGGTAGCATTTGCCGTTACTGCTTCTAACCTAAGAGAGAGCGTAATTTTATCTCTACACTGCCATCATAGTTAGAAACCGAAACCTAAAACTATCCATGCCGCAATACTTCGGAAAACTCCAAACCACAGAACAGCCTTGGTCAACCATCGGCCCTGTACAATCGATCGACAAAACCGATCGCACAATTCACTTCAACTGTACCAATGCCACTATTAAAATCAGCGTACTCGCACCGAATTTAATCCGAGTGCGAAGGTCCCCGACAGGAGAATTCACAACTCGATCGCACTCCGTAACTCTCCCCGACGAAGAATGGCAAATTGTACCTTTTGAAGTGCGAGAAACTGCGGAAAAAATCGAAATTGAAACAGCACAAATAACAATTTCTGTCAAGCGCGATCGCACTTCCATCGAATGCTTTGACAAATCGGGAAAACCCTTTGCAAGCGACTGCGATCGCGCCCTAGGATGGCGCACAGGAGCAACCGCAGCCTGGAAACGCATCGAAACAGACGAGCACTTCTACGGTTTCGGCCAACGCACCGGCTTGCTAGACAAACTCTCCGAAGTCAAGACAAACTGGACAACCGACGCCCTCGACTACAATTCGCAGACAGATGAAATGTACCAGGCGATCGCATTTTACATCGCCCTGAATCCCGATCGCGCTTACGGCATCTTTTTCAACACCACATTTTGGAGTCAATTCGACATCGGCGCGGAAACACCAGGGGTTTTGCGGATGGAAACCAGAGACACGGAGCTCGACTACTACATCATTTACGGCCCGGAACTCGCCCAAATTCTCGCCACCTACACGCAGTTGACCGGCCGGATGCCGATTCCGCCAAAAGGGGCGCTGGGATACCACCAGTGCCGCTGGAGCTACGAATCCGAGGACGTTGTGCGGCAGTTGGCGAAGGAATTTCGCGATCGGGCGATTCCCTGCGATGTCATCCACCTCGACATCGACTACATGCGCGGCTACCGCGTTTTCACTTGGATCCCGCAGCGTTTCCCCGATCCGGCGAAACTGATCGCAGATTTGAAAGCAGCGGGCTTTAAAGTGGTGACGATTGTCGATCCCGGTGTCAAGTACGAACCGGAGGCAGGTTACGAAATATTCGATCGCGGTGTGGAAAACGACTATTTCGTCCGCACCGCCGACGGAAAGCTCTTCCACGGTTACGTTTGGCCCGACAAAGCCGTGTTTCCCGACTTTATGCGCCCCGACGTGCGCCAGTGGTGGGGGGAATTGCACAAAAGCCTTACAGATATTGGGATTGCGGGGATTTGGAACGACATGAACGAACCTGCGATCGCGGAACGACCTTTTGGTGATGGCGGCGAACACATCTGGTTTCCGCTGGATGCACCGCAGGGCCCGGATGACGATCGCACAAATCACGCCGAAACCCACAATTTGTACGGGTTGATGATGGCGAAAGCTTGTGCTGAGGGGTTGCAGAAGTTGCGGGGCGATCGGTCTTTTGTGCTGACGCGATCGGGTTTTGCGGGCGTACAGCGTTACTCTTCCGTGTGGATGGGCGACAATCAATCCTTGTGGGATCACTTAGAAATGTCGCTACCGATGCTTTGCAACATGGGACTTTCCGGCGTGGCGTTTGTCGGTTGCGACATCGGCGGTTTTGCGGGGAATGCCACCGCTGAACTGTTCGCGCGGTGGATGCAGGTGGGGATGCTGTATCCGTTGATGCGCGGTCATTCGGCCATGAGTACGGCGCAGCACGAACCGTGGGTTTTTGGCGATCGCACCGAGCAGATTTGCCGCGAATACATCAATTTGCGCTATCAACTTTTGCCTTATATTTACACGTTGTTTTGGGAAGCTGCGATGACGGGAACGCCGATTTTGCGACCGCTACTGTATCATTTTTCGGGCGATCGCACAACTTATCACCTTTACGATCAAGTATTGCTCGGCCCGTCGCTAATGGCTGCACCCGTTTACCGGCCTGGAGTCGAGCACCGCGCCGTGTATTTGCCGGAGGGTACTTGGTTTGATTGGTGGACGGGCGAATGCTATCACGGCCCGATGCACATTTTGGCTGATGCGCCTTTGGAGAGAATGCCGCTTTACGTGCGGGGCGGGGGGATAATTGCGATCGGGCCTGTGAGGCAATTTGTGGGCGAAGAACCGCTTGATTCATTAAAAATGCGAATTTGGCCCGGAAGCGGTGAATGGACGCTTTATGAGGACGACGGACACAGTTTTGAGCGCGAAAAAGGTGTCTGGGCTGCGACTAATTACAAGGTGTATTTGGAAGGGGAAAAAATCATCGTTGAAATTGCGGCGCGCGAGGGAGAGTTTGCAATTTGCGATCGCGAAATTACTGTAGAAGTTGTTGGGATTGGGGAACAGCAATTTACTGATGATGGTACAGGGAAGCGTTTGATATTTTAAGTGTTTTTGTCAGTGATAGCTAATTTTAACTGGTTTGTAGTCAGGACTTCAGTCCTCTTCCTTTTAAGAAGGACTAAAGTCCTCACTACCAACCTAATTGTTTGTAGTCAGGACTTCAGTCCTCTTCCTTT
>RDYN01000046.1 GCA_004293365.1 Oscillatoriales cyanobacterium
GCAGCGCCATCAAATCCACCACAGACACGCGACCGGTGTCCCGCAGAGTCACGTAGGCGCGGGTAGCATTGTTAGTAGGCGCGATCGACTCCGGTCGGTCTGATGTATTGGGATTACCTACAGGAATGTTAATAGCAACCGCCAATTTATCGCTGCTCTGGGTTTCAACAGTTGATAAAGGGTCTTTGAGGTTAATAACGTTGATTTTGTCGCCCGTGCGTTCTGTTACCAGTGCCAATTCAACGCAGGTAGGAGCGAGGCGGATATTTTCTTCACTTTCTAGTTCGACAGTCTCGTAATCTCCAGTACCCGGCCCGAAGCGCTTTTTCTGCTTCCTCGACACTACAATGCTGGATTCGCCGAGGGGTACGGTAATCGGAATTTTGACAGCAATTTTGTAGCTATTTTCTCCCAAATCGGTGTTTTTATCCGGTATCAATGTGCCTGGATAAGTTTTGTCGCCGACGCGGAAGCTGACTGTTAAGTCTTTAAATTCACCGCCTAAATCATTGGAGTTATTCAGGAAGTTGCTGCCTGTCAGGACGACGGTTGGTTCGCCATTTTCCAACTTATATTCAGCGGATTGAAGCACTGGAGGTGCGAAGGGGTCTGCTGGGAATAGTGTGGGTATGTTTAGAGTGGCTGTGACGCGGGGAATCCCTTCTGGGTCGAGTTCTACACCCGCCGGAGTGACTACAGGTAAGCCGACTTCAGGAATGGCGATAATTTTCAATCCAGATTTCAGGTATTTAGCCAAGTAAGCCAGCAGTAAAATTGTAGCGGCGAATTGAGCTGTGGTGACGGCGGCTATACCGATTAAACCGGCATTGGCTGCTAAAAAGCTGTTTTGGAGACCGACATTTGTTGAGAGAAGGGAACCATTTTGGAGACCGACATTTGTTGAGAGAAGGGAACCATTTATATTGGAGGTGGTGAGCAACTTTTCCAATGCCAACTTCTGTAACTCCAGGTCCGGCATTGCTATCATCGCTATTTCGGCAGTCTCCAAAATACCGGTAAATGGTGGAGAATTAGTGCGAATAGTACCGCTGGCATCGACTACACCGGATTCTTGAATCAGCCAAATTGGAGAATAAATATTGTTAGCATCCGGCAGCGAACCTTTTCGCAGGAATAAAATTTCGGTACCAGGAGATAAGCCGGCAGGGGCAGGAATTGCTAATTGAGCGGGAATTTTCAAGGAGTTGTCGCCCAAGTCTAAATTAAAGCCTCCGGCAAACTGCAAACCGTCGGGAAGTTGTAGCGATAGATCATTGCTGGTTAGAGATGTCAAGCTAATAGCTGTATTTTCGGCAAGAGCACCGGGTGGCACCATCACAATTGAACCGTCACTGCCAGTAACAGCACCGCCATTTACTCCTAAAATTGTTCCGGCGGCGGCAGGAAGGGAGACTCGTACTGGCACGACTTGTTCGGCTGCTCCGTGAATGACGGTGACGTTAGTAACTCCTTCTTCTATTGCAGTTATAATGCCGTCTGAATTCACTTGCAATAAGTTGGAGTTTCCGGGGAAATAGCGAGTTCCTGTAGAGCCGAATTTCAGATCGGGGGATTTGATGATATTTTCAATTCCTACTAAAAGCGAGCGTCCCATTCCGGCTGTCATTGTGACTGCTTTGGGATAGACATTCAAACCGTTAATCTCAGCTAGTGCTCCATTAAATTCTGCATCGTTGGTTGGGGCTGGCAATTTTCCAACTCGCACCGCTGTTACTGCTTGCAGGTTGTTGCGACTCGCGCTCAAAATCGAAGTGCCGTTGACCAAACCCGTCACTTTCCCGGTCGCGTCAATGGGTGCTACTTCTGGATTTATTGAAGTGTAAGTTAGATAAGAATCTGGCAGCACTACACCTTTTTGGTCGGCAAAATCTCCCAGCACAACTAATTCCGTATTTTCTCCTGCATCCAGTCGGGGATTTCGCTTCACAAAATCTAGATTCAGCAGCGGAACATCGCTGACGTTGACTGTCACCCGCGCGGGCGTTGAACTCCCAAAAGCGTCGCTGGCAAGGAAATCAAAGCTGGCAATTCCAGAGAAACCGGTTGCTGGTTTAAACGATGCTTTGTTAGTTAAGGGATTGAAAATTACTGTGCCGTTTACTGGATTGAGGACGCTAATTGTCAGAGGGTCGCCTTCTGCATCTGTGGCAAGATTTTCTAATGAAATAGTTGTCTCTAATTCTGTGTAAGTCCGAGCGCTTGTCGGTGAAACAACGGGCGGATTGTTGTCAGAATTCGGGGGATTCGCTTCGGCGAGCAATTGTTGTCCCAGAGTCGTATTGCGCCATTCTTTGTCAGGGTTGATGACTGTATCTAGCAGCGGTGCGTTTCCGGTTGCGCCACTAATTTTAAAGATTAGGTCATTGTAATCTCTGTCTGAGTTAGCGGATGACATATCTTCGAGGGCAAAGGTGTTACCGCTGCCCGTAATGTCGGCTATTTGTAGCAGATGAGCGGTATCGTTGGGATTGGCTGTGGCGATACTGAATAAGGGACGGTTTTCGGGAAACAAATCCCACAGCCAGGAGTATTGGAGGGATGATTGTACTGTACCGCTGGGTACGAACATGACGGCAAAAGTGTCTCCAGGGGTCATGTTGAAAGTTTTGATACCCTGATATTCTCCTGAACCAAAGTCGTATTCTCCCGGCATCGAACCGGTGAATTTTGCTCCTTCTGCACTGTCGCGGATTACAACGTTTCCTAATGTGGAATTAGTTAGGACTCTCCTAGCAGCTTCGGCGATGAATTCTGGAGTACCAGGTGTAAATGTTTCCATTCCTGAAAGACTAAAAATGCCGACTTCGCCAGTAAAGTAGCCGCCGTCAAACTGATAGTCAAATTTGACTTGTCCTTGGTCATCTACAAGGAAAGTGCCGGGAATGGGTGAGTTGGCTGCTGCTGTTATTGAGAAATTTGTTGGGGTATTGGTATTGGTGTGAGAGTCGCCGATACGCTGTGTTGGATTGAGTTGAGTGTCTGCAATATTGTCTAGACTTTGAGCAGATTCTTCGGTTTCTGACAGCAGTAAATCGCTGGTTATCTCTGCGGATTGTGGCCCATCAGAATACGCAGGTAGAACAGCGACAGTTTCTGTTGAATTTGAATTGCTATTATAGTTTGAAGTTGGTTCATGTGGGGATTTAAGAGTTGAGGGTGAAGCGCTTGTTTCGACTTCTGCTATCTGTGTCGTAACTGCTGCTGTCTCTGATGGAGTTGAGAAGAGTGCTGGGCTTTTCTCAGTTTCTAATTCCGCTGCTGTGAAGGAAACAGTAATGTTCCGTTCGATTGTATCAGCAGTGAATTCTGCTGTCGAAACCGAATCGGTTTTTGTTGGCAATTCGCTTTCAAGTTCTGATGTTATTTCAGGAAAAGCGTTCTCATTTTCTAGCGTAGCCGAATCGTTTTTTGTGGAAATAATTGACTCGGTTTTTGTTGGCAATTGTTCGGGTACGGTAGAAACGTTGGAGTTGCTTTGTTTGGGTGATTGTTCGCCAACGTTAGAGACAAGCGACTCTGTTATTGCAGGAGACTTTTCCGCAATTGGAGCGATAACTGACTCGGTTTCTGCGGGAGGTTGAGAGATGCTGGAAGTTGCATCTTTGTCGGTTTTGATTAATTCAGCATCTGCTGATTGACTGACAATAGATTCTGTTTTAACTGGCTGTTTAATTTCCGAAACTGAGTCAGTATTGTTCGGAGTTTTTTCTGGGGTTTTAACTGCTGTTGCTGCTGTCGTCACCGCTACATTTTCACTGGCTGGTGTTTTTGGTATTGTAGCAGGTTCGATTTTTAATGGGTCAACTTTTCCTGTATCATTCTGTTTGTCAGTTAAAGATTGAGTAGCGGTTTGTACTGGCTTTTGTAAATCGGTTGATTTGACTTCTGCACTGATATTAGTGTCAGGTAAAACTGGGTTAGATGTGGCTGGAATTAATTGGGCTGTTGGGGGCTGTGTTGTCGGCGGAAGTTGAGAATTTGAAGTGAGTTTTTCTGTCGGTGTTGCATCGATTGTTGGGGATTTTTTGTCTGAGTCTATCAGGGTAGCTTCGGCAACAGGAAGCTGTTTGTCTGAGTTTTTTGTTTCTGAAGTCTGGGCAATTGGAGCTTTTTTATCGGAGTCTATTTTGTCAGAAACTTCGGCAGTACGAGATTGTTCGCCTGAGTTGGCTTTCTCCACAATTGTGGAGTTTTGAGATTGCTTGTCTGAGTCTATCTTGTCGTCAGTTGTGGCAACTGGGGACTGTTTGTCTGTAGAGGTTTTATCAGTCGATGGAATATTTGGGCTAGCCGCAACAGTTTCGGTTAAATTTGTTACTGCAATTTTCTCGGATTTTTCTGATGAAGTTGTACTGCGATCTGGTATTATGGTTGATGCAGTTGTAGGTGATGTTTTTTTCGGCTCTGAGCTATCGGCGGTTGACGCAGTTGCAGGTGATGTTTTGTTCGGCTCTAAGTTGTCAACCGTTGATACAGTTGCAGGTGATGTTTTATTGGGTTCTGAATCACTTTTGAGTGTAGCCCCTGACGATAAGAATGTTTTGTTATCTTCGGGTTTTGAACTCGTTTCAGGGGTTGCGGGTAATGGTGTTTTTTCCGAAGCTTTTTCTAAGTTTGTGGATGTAGTTATAACGGGTAATGTTTTGTTATTTTCTTTTTCTGAGTTGGTAACTCCGGTTGGGAGTAATTGTGTTTTATTTTCAGGTAATTTATCACTTGCAGTGGTTGTAGCAGGTGTGGTTTTATTAATTTCTGAGTTACTGACTAACGAGCTGATTGCAGGTGGGTGAGGAACGGGTTTATTAGAGTCAAAAGGCTCGCTATTTGAGGCAGTTGGATTCGGGTTTGTCAGGGGATCTCCTAATTCCGAGTCGAGTTTGCCAATTAGAAGGTCAATTTCAGAAGTTGTTGAATCCCTGGAGTAGCTGTTAGTTTTGGTGGCACTGGTTTTAGCAGAAGGTATGCTGTTAATATCGGAGGCTTTGTTAGTAATAAAAGCATCGGTTTCGGCTCGAATGAATTCGGATTGTGGCGGCTTTGCGGTTTCTATTAAGTTAGGTTGTTCAGAGTTTGATGAAGAGCCAGGAGTTTGATATAATAAGGTTTTGTTAGTCTGAATTCCCGGCAGTTGTGGGGCAAAAGTTGGGGCAAGTCCGGGAATTAAGGATTCCACTTCTGTTAAAGGTTCTCTAATCGGGTCGGTTAAAGGCACTCTGGACACTTCTTGAGAAATGGTTAATTTCTTTTAAATCATTATTCAGCGGTTACTCATCATTATCGGCTAGACTCGATTATAAAGAAATTCGGGAAAATACAGAAGTTCCGAGTTTTTTTTGTGTTGCTAGTCTGTTAGGTTTTCCGTATATTTACTGATTGTTTTTAAATTTATGCTAAATCTTTATGAAGGTAAGTTTTTTTAGGCAGGAAAATACTTAAATAACCGATCGCACATCCGGTCTCTCTCTGTTAGCATCGGCTTCAATTATTATCAATAGTCCTGGACGCACTCCTAGGAAAGAAACCGGGTTTTTTACCTAATCTGCTGCTCATAGCGAAGTATTGTGGTAAAAAAACCCGGTTTCTGGAGCCCCATAAGTCCCGATCGATTAACGGAACTGCGATCGCCCGCCAGATGAAAATAGAAGGACTTGGACAACCCAAGATACTCACCCCGTCAGGAAATCGAGCTCTTGTTTAACGGTGGTTTGCAGATCGATCGCGCCCTCTACAGTTAATTGTCAGCCCCTTCCCCGATCGCAAACTTTCCTTCCCCGAACCCTTCCCCTTGCTCTCGGGTTCCTGTAAAGTAAATAATTGTAAAGAAATATGAGTTTTCTCTTATCCTCTGGTTAAGACCGCCAGCTAACATTCACAATTAAGACCCGGATTAGAATTTCCTATGTCACAGCTTTTCCCCCGCAAATTTCTAGCCTCTGCTGTCGCCTTTTTTCTGGCTTTGTCGGTGTGGACGATCGCACCTGCGGCCCATGCTTTCAACAATCCCGATTTGTTGCCGAAGACTCAGACGCCGATTATTGATTTAGCTAAAGCCCTTACGGATATTGAAGAAGAGGGTTTGGCAAAAAATTTAAACGCCTTTGAAGCCGAAACCGGTTGGAAGCTGCGAGTGCTGACTCAGTACGATCGCACGCCCGGTTTGGCTGTGAAAAGTTATTGGGGCTTAGATAATAAAAGTGTATTGCTAGTTGCTGACCCCCGAGGCGGCAATTTGCTGAATTTTAATGTGGGCGATGCGCTGTATCCACTGCTGCCCCGGACTTTTTGGGTGGAACTGCAAACCCGCTACGGCAATCAGTTTTTTGTGCGGGACAATGGCGAAGATCGATCGATCATTGAATCTTTGGAGTCGATAGAAGGCTGTTTGCGTCAGGGCGGTTGTCGCGTAGTTCCAGGTTTGCCGAGGGAACAGTGGGTGCTGACTTTAATTACGTCGGTGCTGGGCGGCGTGATCTGCGGGTTTGCGGCTCAGCCTCGGAAACCGGGAGACGGTGTGTCTTGGCAGTGGGCGCTGATTTTTTCGCCGCTGTGGGGGATTCTGTTTTTGGCCTTCGGAATTGGGCCGGTGGTAACTCGGACTTCTGATTGGTTGCCTTTGGCTCGAAATGTGGCCGGTTTTGCGATCGGGGCTTTGGTAGCATTCTTGACTCCAGTATTGGGCAAGTCTCCTTCAGAAGAAAGTTAGTTTTTGATGAGTCATTAGTTATTAGTCATTAGTCATCAGTCATCAGTCATCAGTCATTAGTGTGACTCTTGGCGCTCTTTCATCACTCTCGAAAAATAAAAACCGCATCCAATCAATGAAACCCTACTAAATGGACAATTAGCGATCGCTTGGGCGATCGGAACCCATGCCTTGAACCCCGAGGGTGAAAGTCCTGCTCTATAAGACTTTCAGCTTTTACCAAAAAATGGGGTCTAAAGCCCCGTGCTTTGAGTATCGGCTTTTGGTATAATTATATTGGTTGGAAATCCCATGGTGGTGGCTTGTTAAGACTCCTTGAACCAGAAAGCAGAGTTGATATCTGCCAAATATTGGGTAGCGAAAGCCAAGAAAAACATAGCTAGGGGAAATAAGTTAAGTACCCAAAGAAACAAAAGCCATGATTAATTTAATCTAACAGTACCTAAGGGCATTAGGAATCTGCCTCGTTCGAGGGAAAGCATGGGGAGAAGACTGCCTCTACTATCAAAGGGAAGCCTGATATAGCAAGCCGACTTCTGTGAACCATGAATTAGAATCCCCGTCCGCGACGGTCGGGGAGTATGTCAAGGAATCTGGGGGCCGCAACCAAGTTAACTCGTGAAAAACCCGGTTTCTCTGCCTCGCGCGCAAGTCCAAAGAAACCGGGTTTTTTAGCTTTTTTGTCGGCTGTAACGAAGTATTGCTGTGAAAAAACCCGGTTTCTAGACACCCTGCGTAATTTCTGAAACCCTTGATTAGACTGCTTCTTCCTTCTTCCTTCTTCCTTCTCCCCTCTTCCTTCTTCCTTCTTCCTTCTTCCTTCTTCCTTCTGTTATGACTAAAAGCTGGTAAGCTGATACCTGACAACACACAGGCGACAGCTATCCAACAAATGGAATGGCACGTAAGCGATGCCCAGAGTCTGGGATTAATCGATAATGAAATTGGCGACCACGGTTTTTCTGCGGCGGAGTACGAAATAGTCCGCCGTGTGATATATGCGACTGCTGATTTTGAGTACAAGTCTTTAATTAGTTTTTCCGATCAGGCTTTGCAAGCTGGGGCGGCTGCTTTGGCTGCACGAACTACGATCGTGGTAGATGTGCCGATGGTGCAGGTGGGCATTACGCCACAAATTCAAAATACCTTTGCGAATCCGGTTTACTGTTCGATGGAGGCTTTGACGCGCCCTCAAAAGGAACGGACTCGGGCGGCTTGGGGAATTGAAACTTTGGCCAGACGCTATCCTGAGGGGATTTTTGTGGTTGGCCAGGCTCAAACTTCTTTGTCGGCGCTGGTGGATTTGATTGAGGCTGAGGAAATTCGACCGGCTTTGGTGATTGGAACGCCTTCGGGGTTTGTCGGGGTTGACGTGGCTAAGTCAAGGCTGCACGATTCGATGGTTCCTCATATTCGGATTGAGGGGCGCAAGGGTTCGGCGGTGGTTGCTGTGGCGATTGTTAACGGTTTGGTGGATTTGGCTTGGCAGGCCTATGGCCAAGAGGGGAACAGTTGATCGGGTTTATCAGAATTTAAAGCCGACTCGCAGAGGTTCCATTTGTTAAGATACTACTCTTGGCCATCGATGCTCTAACCTTCGGTTGTTTCTAGGCCGAATACTCGATCGAACACTTTAGTCACTTTATAGCCGGAATCTATGGATTCGAGCGGGTCTTTCCGCAAACGGTGGCGCAAACAGAGAGTCATTACCTTGCGAATATCGTCTACAGTGACCTCTGTGCGGCATTCTAGGGCGGTGTAAGCTTTTGCGGCCCGATTTGTGACTAAATCGCCCCGCAGCCCGTCTACGTCCAATTCCGCGCAGACTTGGGAAATTTTTACTCGCAAATCGCGATCGAGATTTACGGATTTTAATCTTTCTTGGGCTTCCACCAATTTCTGCTGCATATCGTCTTGTTGGTGCTGATATTTGGCGAGAAACTCGGGCGGATCTTGATCGAAACTCGATCGCTGTTCGACAATTTCTACTCTCAGATTAGGATCTTTTACAGTGCGAATTTCGGCGTGCATTCCGAATCTGTCGAGCAATTGCGGCCGCAATTCTCCTTCTTCTGGATTACCGGAACCGATTAAAATAAATTTAGCCGGGTGGCGGATTGAGATGCCTTCTCTTTCAACAGTATTCCAACCGCTGGCGGCGGAGTCGAGCAAAACATCGACTAAGTGATCGTCGAGCAAATTGACTTCATCGACATAAAGAATGCCGCGGTTGGCTTTAGCTAAAAGGCCTGGTTCAAAAGCTTTCACACCTTCGGACAAAGCTTTCTCGATGTCGATCGTACCGCAAACTCGGTCTTCGGTAGCGCCGAGCGGCAAGTCTACCATTTGTACTTTTTTGCGGGCGATCGGCATTGTACCGTGATGCAAAGTGCGATCGCGCACCTCATCGCTCATCAAATCGGGATCGGTGGGATGGCTGTTAAAAGGATCGTCAGCCACGACTTCAATTTCTGGCAGTAAATCTGTGAGGGCGCGGATTGTGGTAGATTTGCCTGTACCGCGATCGCCCATAATCATCACGCCACCAATTTTGGGATCGATGACATTCAAAAGCAGCGCCAGTTTCATCTCCTCCTGGCCAACAATCGCAGTGAAGGGAAAAACAGCGCGGCGGGCTGCGGTGGCGGTAACGGTTGGCAGAGCGCCCGCATTTACGTTATTGCTGACTTCGGCAGTAGGAATCACAGGATAACTCAAAATATAATAATTGCCTGTTTATTGTAAGGGATAAGGGATTTTAGATTTTAGATTTTAGATTTTGGATTTTGGATCCGATCGAACTGCTTTACATAACAAAACTCAGATTTTTTGTCAACCCTCCCAGGCCCGAAAGTTGCGAGCGATCGGCCCCACACCACCAGCGCTACCGCCGCCAGCTTTGGGAATCGCATTCCCAGGTAGCAAGGGCGCGAAACCTTCGCGAATGGTAGCTATCCCCTAGGGAATCGCACCCTATTGTAAAGAAATGTAACGATTTTCCGGAATTTGCATAAAAAACTTCAGTTCGCCCAGATAGATAATCAAGAGCACTTTGAAGCAACTATTTTTCAGGGGTAAAAATGGCTGAACTTAATATCGGGGCGTTGACTGACGGCAAAAGCTACACCGGTAGTGTCGGTACTGCAAATATCTACGACCTTTACAAATTTAACATCACGAGTCCGGGAAGTTTTTAAAAATTATACGGGCATTGTAAAGTTTCTGTAAAGTTTTTACTCTATTTAATTATGACATACAACAACAGTCCGGGAAGTTTCAAAAAATTATACGGGCATTGTAAAGTTTCTGTAAAGTTTTTACCCTATTTAATTATGACATACAACATCTCAGGTAACAACTCCCGTATTCATACGTATTGCTTTTTTTTTTGCTGTTTGATAATATGAAAACCAAGGTGAAATTTGGATTGAGGTCTGAAGCCCTGGCAAATATCACTAAAGCTTTTTCACAAACAACTCTCACACTTCTCTGCTTCAGTGAAGCAGGAAAAACTCTGCCGTGAAACTTTCAGTTTTTGGAAAAATTTCTAGGATATCGAAATGCTAAAAAAACGCAGAGGAGACA
Source organism: Oscillatoriales cyanobacterium (assembly GCA_004293365.1). Taxonomy (GTDB): domain Bacteria; phylum Cyanobacteriota; class Cyanobacteriia; order Cyanobacteriales; family Microcoleaceae; genus Microcoleus. The sequence goes on from RDYN01000046.1 coordinate 10,310, forward strand.
ACATAAAAACATAAGAGGGCGATCGATTCTCCACAACTCAAACTGATTCTACTCAAATTCAATAGATATTTGAGGAAGTTTTAAACAAATTATATTTCAGGTGTACAAAATGGCTGAACTTAATATCGGGGCGTTGACTGACAGCAAAAGCTACACGGGTAGTGTTGGTACTGCAAATATCTACGACCTTTACAAATTTAACATCAACAGTCCGGGAAGTTTCAAATTTTCGATCGACAATTTAAGCGGAAACGCCGACATATTTTTATTGGACAACAGCGGCGCAACACTTTACAGTTCAACCAATGCGGGAACAGCAGCAGACACAATTAGCGCTGACAGCTTAATTGCCGGAGACTATACACTCAAAGTTGTACAAATTAGTGGCGACATCAAATACAGGCTGAATTTAGCAGAAACTAACACTCAACAAGCAGCAGCAGACACCCTCACCGGAGCCAAAGCAGACGATCCGCTTGTCGCAAAAAGCGCCACAAATCCCGAACAACAAACAGCGAATAAAGATGCAATTACAGGAGAACCTATTGAGGAGAAGACTGTCACCGCAGCACCACCAGCAACTACCGAAGTTAGTGCAGGTTCCGAAACAACTACCAAATCCAAAACAGAACCACCTGCAACATTAACAACAGCAACAGTTACCACAACAAATAGCACGACACAAGTTAGTGCAGGTTCCGAAACAATAGCACGACACAAGTTAGTGCAGGTTCCGAAACAACTACCAAATCCAAAACAGAACCACCTGCACCATTAACAACAGCAACAGTTGCCGCCACAACAAATAGCACGACACAAGTTAGTGCGGGCAGCACTTCGGCAATTTCCACCGCTGAAACAACCAGCAAAACTGCTACCGCAAACACTCCTACTAGCACTGCAGGCACAACAGATATTGCCGCTAAATCAGGCGAGAATGTAGCTGCTGCCCTGGATTCTGGCCAGCCATCCGACAAAACTAATACCGCTACCAATAACGGGGAAGAGACCAAAAAAGAAACTACAAATAGTTCGATCGCGACTGCCGAAACAACAAAAGAAAGCAACTCACCGACTAACAAACCAATAACAGCAGCCAACCCTTTTACATCCGGTAAATTTGTTGTTGATTCTACGGGGAAAGTCAGCATCGATTATCTATTAGATGGTGGCTTCTATCGCGGTCAACTAGCGATTATCAGCCTCAAAGGGATGGAGAAGTTTGTACCCGGATCGGCAGAGTTTTTGAAAGAAGCTGCGGGTCGGGCACTGAGCAACTCTGAAAAAGGTCACATAGTTATCGACGATTTGAGCGAAGGTGCGAGATTTTCAGGTAATTTACCCGAAGGTAATTTTAACGAGGGATCTCACTTAGGAGTCAAGACGTTTGCGATGACTCCCGGTGATGAATTTGGCTTCATGCTCGTACCGAACGACACGGTAAAATTCCTGTACGACTATCCCGGTTTCGGGGGCGATAAACGTCCTTTATTCTCGATGGTAACCGCTAATCCGAACGAAGCATTTCATTTGGGTCAACTTGCCGATCTTACCGGAGAAGGGAATACCTTTGCTATGGAGGATATGCGGTTCGATTTAGGGACTGATAAGGATTACAACGATATTATTTTCCAAGTGCGCGGTGCTAAAGGTAAAGCTGCTTTGATGGATGATGTAGTAAACCCGAATAAGGATTGGCGGAAAACTGATTTGGGCAAGCAAGTGCTTGATTACGCTACAGGGAAGGTGGTGAAAGATCCGGTAACAGATAAGCCGATCGCCGAGCCGCCGGTGGTGAAAGATCCGGTAACAGATAAGCCGATCGCCCAGCCACAGGTTGTGAAAGATCCGGTAACAGATAAGCCGATTTCCGAGCCGCCGGTGGTGAAAGATCCGGTAACAGATAAGCCGATCGCCGAGCCGCCGGTGGTGAAAGATCCGGTAACAGATAAGCCGATTTCCGAGCCGCCGGTGGTGAAAGATCCGGTAACAGATAAGCCGATTTCCGAGCCGCCCGAGCCACAGGTTGTGAAAGATCCGGTAACAGATAAGCCGATTTCCGAGCCACAGGTTGTGAAAGTTCCGGTAACAGATAAGCCGATTTCCGAGCCGCCGGTTGTGAAAGATGCGGTGCAAGATCGGCCGATCGCCGATGAGCCAAATATCAAAAATCCGGTGCAAGATCGGCCGATCGCCGATGAGCCAAATATCAAAAATCCGGTGCAAGATAAACCGATTTCCGAGCTATCGGTTGTGAAAAATCCGGTGCAAGATAAACCGATTTCCGAGCTATCGGTTGTGAAAAATCCGGTGCAAGATAAATCGATTTCCGATGAACCAATTATCAAAGGATCGGTGCAAGATATGCCGCCCGAAGCTGAACCAACAGTCAAACATAAAATTGATCCATCGTCGCAAAAACTAGCTGTATTCAGTGCTCCAATATCATCATCTTCTCCAAACTCGGCACCGGTAGTAACTGCTAGCAATCAAACAGTAAATGCTGGTGCAAGTATCAGCCCGAGTTTCTCTGTAAGTGACGCAAATGGCGATCGGATCAGCAATTACTATTTCTCAGATTTAAACAGCAGCAGCACGAGCGGTTACTTCACCATTAACGGTGTGAAACAAACCAAGGAATTCACGATACTTGCAGAGCAATTGAGTAACGTGCGTTTTGTCGGCGGTTCAGTTGCAGGTACCGACTCTGTTTCGATCGCCGCTTATGATGGTAAAGTTTGGCGGTAGTAACTGCTAGCAATCAAACAGTAAATGCCGGTGCGAGTATTACCCCGAGTTTCTCTGTTACGGACGCGGATGGCGATCGGATCAGCCATTACTATTTCTCAGATTTAAACAGCAGCAGCACGAGCGGTTACTTCACCCTTAACGGTACGAGACAAAACGGCCCATTTACGATACTTGCAGAGCAATTGAGTAACGTGCGTTTTGTCGGCGGTTCAGTTGCAGGTACCGACTCTGTTTCGATCATGGTAAAGTTTGGGCCGGTAAAGTAGTGACGATGACTACTCAAAAAGTCAATCAGGCGCCGGTAGTAACTGCTAGCAATCAAACAGTAAATGTCGGTGCGAGTATTACCCCGAATTTCTCTGTAACTGATGCCGATGGCGATCGCATCAGCCTGTACTATTTCTACGACCAAAATACCAGCAGCACTAGCGGTTATTTTACCGTTAATGGCGTCCAACAAACCAGCGGATTCTCTGTAACTCCCGAACAGTTGAGCACCGTGCGTTTTGTTGGCGGTTCAGTTGCAGGTACCGACTCTGTAACCATCTATGCTTCTGACGGTCAAACTTGGGGTTCTCAAGCAGTTACGATGACTACAAAAGCCAATCAGGCGCCGGTAGTAACTGCTAGCAATCAAACAGTAAATGTCGGTGCGAGTATTACCCCAAATTTCTCTGTAACTGACGCCGATGGCGATCGCATCAGCCTGTACTATTTCTACGACTCAAATACCAGCAGCACTAGCGGTTATTTCACCGTTAATGGCGTTCAACAATCAAGTGCATTCTCTGTAACTCCCGAACAGTTGAGCACCGTGCGTTTTGTTGGCGGTTCGGTTTCAGGTACCGACTCTGTAACCATCTATGCTTCTGACGGTCAAACTTGGGGCTCTCAAGCAGTTACGATGACTACAAAAGCCAATCAGGCGCCGGTAGTAACTGCGACCAATCAAACAGTAAATGCTGGTGCGAGTATTGTCCCCAATTTCTCTGTAACTGACGCCGATGGCGATCGGATCAGCCTGTACTATTTCTTAGACTCAAATACCAGCAGCACTAGCGGTTACTTCACTCTTAACGGCGTTCAGCAATCAAGTGCATTCTCTGTAACTCCCGAACAGTTGAGCACCGTGCGTTTTGTCGGCGGTTCAGTTGCAGGTACCGACTCTGTAACCATCTATGCTTATGACGGTCAAACTTGGGGTTCTCAAGCAGTTACGATGACTACAAAAGCCAATCAAATACCATTCGTAACTGTCAGCGACCAAACTGTGCGCCGCAGTCAAACCATTCAGCCATCTTTTGGCGTCACCGATGCTGATGGAGACAAAATTACTCGCTACGCTTTTTACGATAACAACAACAGCAGCACAAGCGGTTATTTCACGGTTAATGGTGCCGCGCAAGCTGCCGAGCAAACTTTCTACGTGGATGCGGATAAGCTGAGTACAGTTCGTTTTGTTGGCGGCAGCACTGCGGGCAGCGATTATGTGTACGCGCGAGCCTATGACGGCACTGATTGGAGTAACTGGAACGGCTATACCATCCAAACTCAAGCTGGTTCTACTCCCACAGTCAGCGCCAGCGACCAAACCGTGACAGCCAATGAGTCAATTAAACTATCCTTGAGCGCCACTGATGCTGATGGGGACAAAATTACTAGCTACAAATTCTACGATGCCAACACCAGCAGCACCAGCGGTTATTTCACGGTAAATGGCGCCGCGCAAGCTGCCGGTCAAACCTTCTACGTGGATGCGGACAAGCTGGATACAGTGCGTTTTGTTGGCGGTACAGCAGTCGGCGCGGATGCGGTATATGTGGCTGCTGCTGATGGAGTTGACGGTTGGGGTGCTTGGAAGCCGTTTAATGTTTCTACATCAGCGGCTGCTGATTGGTTTGAGAAAAATATTAAAGATTTGGCGATTCGTTCCTTGGCCCGATCGCGCTTTCAAGATGGTTGGCTCGATCGCCAAGACATGATAGACATCTTCAGGGATGCCAAAGACGGCGGGGTAGTAGATGCTAACGAGTTTGCTGACCTCCAGGCTTTAACCAAGAACACTGACTTCATCAAAATGCCGGATCACGTGCGGGTATTGTCTGCCAAAATTGCTGAAGGAAACCCAGCCAACAACAGCTATCAAGGCAGTTATTTGGGTAATTTGTACGCTGGTAGCAGTGACAACCAACTCGAAAAGCTGATTCAAGAACACTTCTTCGGGGGCGATCGTCCATTACCGCTCGGAGAGTATTCCTACGGCAGCGCATCCAATGTTGTGTATCGTTATGCTGAAGGCAATTTGTTCCTAAATGGCGTCAGTTACGAAGATGTCAGACAAGGAAGCGTCGGGGATTGCTATTACTTGGCATCCTTAGCCTCTGTTGCGCTAAAGACACCAGATGCCATTCGAGAGATGTTTATCGACAATGGCGACGGAACTTACACAGTGCGTTTCTTTAACAAGGGTAAGGCTGACTATGTAACAGTCGATCGGTATTTACCTGTTAATAGCGATGGAACCCTTCCCTTTGCCAAAGTGGGCAAAGGTAAAAAATACGATGATTCAACCAATGAGTTGTGGGTCGCTTTAGCTGAAAAAGCCTATGCTCAGATGAATGAAGCGAGCTGGCTTGGTCGATTGTTGTTGGTTCCAGGAACTACCGATCAATATGTTAACCTCAACGGACTTAACAGCTACAAAGGCATTGAAAATGGTTGGAGTGGTTATTCTACAGATCACATTAGCAACAAAAAAGGTACTGCTGATTGGATACAATCATCTACACCTAATACAGTAGTTGACGCCTTCAATTATGGAAAAACAATAATCTTTAGCTCTAAGGATTTTGATTCCACCAAATTATCTAATGTAGTTGACAATCATGCTTACACAATGGTTGGCTACAATCAAGCTACTGGACTGTTTAAACTGTTTAATCCTTGGGGAGTGGAAGGCGAATTATATTGGAGTGATTTCACTTTTAAACCGGGAATCATAGAATTAACTTGGAACCAGATACAAAGATACTTTAGCCAGTGGACGGTGAATGGTTAAGGTATTTCATACCACCCCTGCTTCCTAGTTAGTTGACAAGTGACTGGGAAATCTTTTCTCAGTCACTTGTTTGAATCATTGAAAACTTAAAATCCGAAAAACATGGAATCTATTGATTTCTTAAAAGTCAACAACCAAAGCATTTCTCTCAGTCAAGCCATTGGCTATCTCAAGGCTTCGGGCAAATTTGGCTTGTTTTTAGCAGAAATTTTGCGCCAGCACATTTTAGAACATGAACTGAAGGAAGTTGAAGCCATTGATATTGATGTGGCCGAGTTAGAACAAGCAATTGTAAATTTTCGGATAGAAAAGCAATTGCTAGACGGGCAAATTTTTCAAAACTGGCTGGCAAAAAATGGGATCGGTTATGGCGAGTTCCGGCAAGGAGTCACCAATGACCTAAAGTTAGAAAAGCTGAAAGCTAAGATTGGCGAACCGAAACTAGAGGAATATTTTAAGGCGCAAAAGCCTTTCTTCGATCGCGTCGTTATCTCCCGCATTATTGTCAGCGATCGAGAACTCGCCAACAAACTCAAAGAAGAAATATTAACCGAAAAAAAAACATTTGAAACTTTAGCAAAAGAGTATTCTTTCACCGATGACCGAATATTTAATGGGATGATGGGTGCTGTGAGTCGTGGCACTTTGCCTGATATCCTGAAAGAGCGTGTGGATTTTGCTCAGGCTGGGGAAATTATTGGACCGATCGAAATTGAAGGGCGTTACGGTTTATTTCGCGTGGAACAATTCCTAGATGCTTCGTTGGAAGATGGAAAACTCAAACAAGAATTACAAAATCAGTTGTTTGAACAGTGGTTGCAAGAAAAGCTGCAAAGCATGGAGATTAAATTAGAGGTTAAGTAGTTGACTTGCAAGGTTCAAGGTGCGATCGCACTTTCCCTTATCCGAGAGTGCGAGATCCCTTGAAGTCGAGAAAATTTGCCATAATTGAGATACAGTAACTGGGAGGATGAATCTATGTACGCAACTTCCGACAAATCAATGGGCAAAGTTTTAGTTACGCTGACAGTTACCAATCGTGCCGACCAGTCCGCTGCTGCACGGGGATTCATTCCAACTGAGGAAATACGTTCGATCACCCTAGATAACGTGGTGGTAGATACCGGTGCTACTACATTATGCCTGCCTCCAGGGGCGATCGCCCAACTCGGCCTCGAACTGCTTAAAGAAGTGGATGTGGCCACCGCAACGGGACTCAGCAAAGCGCGCATCTTTCAAGATGCTAAGATTTCACTTTGCGGTAGAGAAGGCACTTTTGAGTGCCTGGAATTACCCGGAGGGCGAGATGCTTTAATTGGCGTAATTCCTCTCGAAGCCCTCGGTTTAGAACCAGATTTGCGCCACCAAACTTTAAAGGTTTTACCCTCGGAATCTGTCGATACTTATTTGACGATTATGTAGCTGATTTTTTTTGTCGAAAGAGCGATCGCAATTCCTACCCAGTCCCGCAACAACGAAAAAAAATTATCTCGTCAATTCACAGTCATGACACAACAATGTTCTGTGCGTACCAGGAGTCGGCAAGCATGGCAACCGCTTTAGTCAAATAAACTCTAGATGGTTTTGCATATCCGACGGTTCTAGTACCTCCCAAATCAAAATTAAACCGCGCACAATTTCACCAAGTGAACGACTATTTTGGTGGCAGTAAACAATACCAGAATGCTCTAAACCGCGCTGATGAATTGCTAAAAAATCGTCGTCCTGGGTAAATATTACTCGCTGTTGAGAAATCGCGAAAGCTAATTGTTCTTCATCAACTGCACCTAAAAGTCCTGCTTCTGGTGTAGTTGTGACATCAATACCTCGCCTTCTCAAAGCTTCTGCGATCGCCCGTTCGACTTGCTCATCAAAGTGAAATCGTATCTTGTCCAAGATTCTGCCCTCTTAATTTCTGTTGCACCTTGGAAGGATTTTTTGCTTGCAATTCCTGGACAAAAGCTTCACTATCTCGTATTTGTTGCCGGATTTCCTCAAAATGGTCGTGGTAATAAGTCAATGCTGCATATACATCCGCTAGGGTGATTGTGGGATGCCGCGACACAATTTCATCAGGAGACATACCCATTTTTTCATGCCAAATGACCACATCTTGAACCCTAATTCGATGCCCAGCAATGCGGGGTTTGCCACCGCATACTCCGGGAGTAATTTCAATATGTTCTGCAATCACTGCTGTCATATAATTTCCTCAAAATTCAAGTGAGCATCTATATTAGTTTATCCCAAACCAGGTCTACTTGACAATTAGGGCGATCGCCATGAAACGATATAAGGATTATTGTATATGAACAAATAACCAATAACCAATAACTAACAACTACCACTGGGGTTCCGAAGCCATCAAAGCAGTCGCATCTTCGCTCGGTAAAGGCTTAGCAAAAAAATAACCTTGGCCGTATTCGCAGCCGATCGCCCTTAACCTAGCTAATTGTGCCGCCGTCTCCACGCCCTCAGCAATCACATCCATTCCCAAAGCGTGGGCCAGGGTGACAATTGTTCGGACGATCGCCACATTGTCCCCCTCACCCAATTCCATCAGCCCCACAAAGGACTTATCAACCTTCAACGTATCCGTAGGAAACCGACTCAAATAACTCAACGACGAATAACCAGTCCCAAAATCATCAATTCCCAACTTGACATTTAACGCTTTCATCTGCTTTAAAACCCCGATCGCCGACTCCACATCATCCATCACCACACTCTCAGTAATCTCCAACTTCAAATTCTCGGGACGCAAACCCGTTTCTGCCAAAATAGCCTTCAGGCGATCGACTAAATCCGCCTGAGCAAACTGCTTCCCAGATAAATTTACACTCATAATCAAAGGGCGATCGAAATCAAACATTTCTTCCCAGAGTCGCAACTGCCGGCAAGCTTCCTCCAATACCCACTCACCAAGCGGCACAATTGCCCCCGTTTCCTCAGCCACCGGAATAAACTTGACCGGCGAAATCAAGCCCCGCTGGGGGTGCTGCCACCGCACCAAAGCCTCAAATCCAATAATCTTCCCGCTGGCCAAACACACAAACGGCTGGTAGTGCAGCAAAAACTCCCGACGCTTCAGGGCCATCCGCAAATCAGTTTCCAACCGCAACCTCTCCAATGCCAAATCGTGCATCGAAGCATTAAACACCTGATACCTTCCCGTTCCCAAAGCCTTGGCCCGGTACATCGCCGTGTGGGCGTCTCGCAGCAAGTGTTCCGGCTGTTCCCGGGCGGTAGCAGTTGGTTCGCCCCCCACCGCAATTCCGATACTAGCCGTGACAAACACCTCCTGCCCTCTCACCTCAAAAGGCACAATTAAAGCTTGGTGAATTCGATCGGTCAAATCGATCGCACTCCCGAGATCGACATTCCTCGCCAAAATCGCAAAATCGTCACCCCCCACCCGCGCCACAGTATCCGCGCGAGCAATACTTGCCCTCAGCCTCCGCACCACGGCGATCAACAGTTCGTCCCCTACCAAATGACCTAGAGAATCATTAATTACCTTAAATCGGTCTAAATCAATAAACAGCACTGCAAACAGATAGCTGTGGTGGCCTTTATTGTGGGCGATCGCCCGCCCCAAACATTCCACAAACAAATCCCGGTTCGGCAAACCCGTCAGACAGTCGTGAAAAGCATCGTAAACCTTCCTGTAAGCGCTGACGCCCACACCAGTCACCACCAAACCCAAAGCCGGCGATACCAGCGGCACCCACCCACCCCCAATAAAAATCGCAAAACTAATTCCCAGCAGCCCCATCAACACCGCGCCCCCAACCAATACCGCCCTCGCCGGGTGCACGATACGCCAAGCCACAACCCCGCCAAGCACAGCCCAAGAAGCGTTCCACAAAATTTCTGCCCATTGCGGCCAGATCCAAAACAGCGATCGCCCCTCCAAAACGGCACTCAATATTTGGCTGAGCATTTGGGCGTGCAGGATCACCCCCGGCATTTTCGGAGTTTGTTTTTGAACCGGACTGTAGGGCGTCAGAAACACGTCTCTGGTACTAGGTGCTGTCGTTCCGATCAGCACAATTTTGTCCTTTATCCAGCTTGGGTCAATTTCCCCCTTCAATACCTGCGAGATACTGACTTGTCGCGCTACATTCTTCCCCGATCGGTATTTGAGCAGAATTTGGTAGCCTCTGGCATCGAGATTTGCATAGCCGCCGCTGTCAGACTTTAAAGGCAGAAATTCTGCTTTACCCCAGTTGATTTGGTGGGGATTGACAGGGCTATTTTTCTGCTGCACTCTGTCTTTGAGATACAGCAGAGCCAGTTGCAAAGAAAACGACGAAACAGTAGTCTTGTTTGCTTGCGAGACTGAGAGTAAATGGCGGCGCACCACGCCGTCAGCGTCGAGCACGAAGTCGTTAAAACCGATTCGATCGGGCGGTATTCCTTGGGGCGCCGGGACTCCCGGACTTTCTGCATCGCTCATTTTGGCGATCGCCACTACATTCGGTGCTTTCAGCTTGACCAGCAATTCTTCGTGTCCCGGTGGTTGCGGCAAATCTCGGTACAAGTCCAAACCGATGACTTTTGGCTGGTACTTTTGCAATTTTGTCAAGGTTTGGGCGATCGCACCGTCGGAAACCGGAAATCTCCCCAAAGCTTGAATATCGGCCTCGGAAATTCCCACGATCAGCAGCCTCGGATCGCGGCCCGCATCGGGCTGCAAGCGTACTAACGAGTCAAAACTGCCCAATTCCCAGCTTTGCAGCCATCCCAACCGTTGAACTCCCAGATTCAGCAGCGTTACAGTAGCACCCGCCAGCATTGCAGGCAAAATTCTGACCCGGCGGCCTGGAGAACTCAGATCGAGGCCAGTGGCGACAGACAGTACATAACGAAGATTTCGAGAGAATTTGGGAGTCACAGAAAAAATATATGGGTGCAAATTCGCTTCGCACAAGTCTGTTCCACAGAATTGAGCTTATTATGAGATTGAGTGTAATTTTTTCAGAAATTGTGCCGAAACCGAGTTTATTTAAGTTAATTACTCGATTTTGCCAAGTATTTCGGGAGGGGAAACCGGGTTGTTGAAGATTTGCCGACAAGTCCTGTTTTTTATTCCCCTGTTTCCCTAAATTCCCACAAGCGTTAAAATTTAGTCGATCGAAGTTTCAGGATATTTTTGAGATTATGGCGAATCAACTTCCGATTCCGGTGATTGTTAACGGTGCTGGCGGCAAGATGGGCCGCGAAGTAATTAAGGCGATCGCCAATGCTGATGACATGACTTTATTTGGGGCTGTAGACCGTTCTCCTGAGTGCCTCAACGCCGATGCGGGGGAATTAGCCGGATGCGGCCCGTTAGAAGTTCCCGTCACTGACGACTTGCAAGGAATGCTGGTATTAGCGTCTCAGGAAAAGCAGTTAGGCGTGATGGTAGATTTTACGCACCCTTCGTCAGTCTATGAAAATGTGCGATCGGCTATAGCTTATGGTATACGCCCGGTAGTTGGGACTACAGGATTGAGCAGCAAGCAAATTGATAACTTAGGTGAATTCGCTGACAAAGCCAGCATCGGCTGTTTGATTATACCCAATTTCTCGATCGGCATGGTTTTGCTGCAACAAGCCGCCGTCACCGCATCTCAGTATTTTGAACACGTAGAAATTATCGAGCTGCACCACAATCAAAAAGCCGACGCTCCCAGCGGCACGGCGATTCAAACTGCCCAAATGCTAGCAGAATTGGGAAAAACTTTCAATGTGCCCGAAGTTGAGGAAACCGAAAAAATAGCCGGAGCTCGCGGTTCGGTAGCCGATGAAGGGATTCGGATTCACAGCATCCGTTTACCAGGCTTAATTGCCCACCAAGAGGTAATTTTTGGCGGTGCAGGTCAAGTTTATACTTTACGGCACGATACGAGCGATCGCGCTTGTTATATGCCGGGAGTTTTGTTATCGGTGCGAAAAGTTCTAGAATTGCGATCGCTCGTTTACGGATTGGAAAAAATACTCTAGAAAATTAGGAATTAGGAATTGGGCGAAGCGAAGCGGAGGGATTGGGAATTGGGAGTAAATAACCAATAATCAATAACTAATAACCTAATTATGTAGGGTGCGCAATGCGCACAAATTATGTAGGTTGCGCAATGCGCACAAATTATCTAGGGTGCCCAATGGCAAATTATGTAGGGTTGCGCAATGCCCACAAATTATCTAGGGTTGCGCAATGCCCACAAATTATCTAGGGTTGCGCAATGCCCACAAATTATCTAGGGTGCCCAATGCGCAAAATTATCTAGGGTTCCCAATGCGCACAAATTATCTAGGGTTCCCAATGCGCACAAATTATGTAGGGTTCCCAATGGGCACAAATTATGTAGGGTTCCCAATGGGCACAACCGTGCGCAATGCGCACCCTACTAATTTTTTGTCCGGTTCATATTTAACACGCCCGACTGTTACCAATAACCTATTACCAATTCTCCATGCCCATGCCCTGCGCAAGCCCATTCCCCATACCCCATGACAAATTATGCTAATTCCCTTAACCCGAGAAACCTTTCAAGAACTAATCCCCCCCGTCGCCACCGGAGCCCAATACAAATATATTTGGGGAAAACCACCCGATTTTTTGAGGCGAATGTTAATCTCTGCGGTAGCCGTAGTATTCCTGCTAGTAATCTATAACTTTGCAGGTTCCGATGTCGGGCCGCTAGTTTTAATTACCGGATTGATAGCTGGTTTGTACTGGTTGTGGGGGCCGATTTTCTGGGCGAGTTTGCGGAATGCAGAATGTCGCAAATATAAATATTGCGGTTTTTGGCAAGGACGAGTTTTGGATATTTATATCACCGATGAAGTCACAAGTCAAGAAGAAACAGTCAATCAAAAAGGACAACTCGTAATTGTAGACAACCTAGAACCGCGCATCAATATAGAAGTCGGCGACAAAACCGGATTTACTACCACACTCAAAGCGCCATTGCAAAAAAATCATCAAGGAATTGTCCCCGGCCAAGCTGCTTTAATGTTAATCATGTCCAATCAAGAAGATTTGGGCAGAATTGCCAAAGTATCAGATATTTACATTCCCAGTCGCGAAGTATGGGTGAGTGATTATCCTTATTTACGCAAAGATTTGTTTGTCGAAATGAGTCAACAAATTAAAAAAGGTAGAAACAAAAAAACGGGCGATAATGATAGTAGAAGCACAAAAAGACGATCGTCCGCCGACTATTAATTCCATCGGCGCGGGTAGTGGCGAGAAACCGGGTTTTTGCGACATACTTCGCCATCGTCCCAAATCTCCGTAAAAAACCCGGTTTCTAGGAGCTCAGGTTAGTGGCGAGAAACCGGGTTTTTGCGACATACTTCGCCATCGTCTCAAATCTCCGTAAAAAACCCAGTTTCTCCAATCCCCGCCTCCCCAACCAACCCATAAACCAACCCCAAATCCATCCGCTACATCCGCTACAAAATCTGTAAAAAACCCAGTTTCTCCAATCCCCGCCTCCCCAACCAACCCATAAACCAACCCCCAATCCATCCGCTACATCCGTTACAAAACCCAGTTTCTCCAATCCCCGCCTCCCCAACCAACCCATAAACCAACCCCCAATCCATCCGCTAAATCCCGCACATTGCTCGCTGCCAATCTTGCATTCCCCCCCACAAACAATGTAAAATATCCCAAACACGGGCAGTCAAAAATGAACCAACCACTGCGCCAAACCTATCTCACCCTAATTGAATCTCTCCTCACCTGTCCCAGCGAAGAACAAACCGCCATCCTGCAAGCCAATCTAGAATTATTAGACGATGAATTTGCCCAATATTTGCGAGAGTGGGCAACAGAAACACTGCCCAACTTCGATGCAGACAAAGCAGAAACTCGTGCCAATATATTATACAATTTAAATCTAAAAATTTCAAGTCTTCAGCAAGGCAGTCGCAGAAGCAACATAGAGATTGCGATTGCTTGTCTGGATATAGGATTAACTATTTTTACCCGCGAAGATTACCCAGAAGATTGGGCAATGTTTCAAAACAGTATAGCAATTGCTTACAGCCAGAGAATCAAGGGAGACAGGGGCGATAATCTAGAAAGGGCGAGATCCTGTTATGAATTAGCTTTGTCCGTTTACACCCGCGATGCTTTCCCCTAAAATTGGGCGACGACTCAAAATAATTTGGCTGCTGCTTACAGTGACAGAATCAAGGGAGACAGGGGCGATAATCTAGAAAGGGCGAGATCCTGTTATGAATTAGCTTTGTCGGTTCGCACCCCTACCGCTTTACCCCTTGACTGTCTGCAAACAGGGCGAAACTTAGGCAATTTAGGATTTGACGAAAGCTTGTGGGAAACAGCCATCTTCGGCTACGAAAAAGCCATCGAAGCAGTGGAACAAAGTCGCGAATGGGTAACATCCGACAACCGCAAACGAGAACTAATCGAAAAAAATCTCAACGTCTACGAAAAAATGATCCAATCCTGCATCAACCACCAACAATATCACAAAGCCATTCAAACGATCGAACGCAGCAAATCCCGCTACCTAGTCGAACTCTTCACCAACAGCGAAATCTATCCCAAAACAGCCACCGAATCCGAAAAACAGCAACTCCAAAACCTGCGCCGCCAAATCGCCACCCTCCAACAATCCCTAGAAACATCAACACCCACTCCAACTCCAACTCCCCCCCTTGTAGGGGCGGTGCCCCCGTGCCCGCCCTCTGGCGAGGGCGTTCCAGATGACTCTCCCCCTCTTCCTCCCCCCCTTACCAAGGGGGGGCCGGGGGGGGGTTCCCGAAGACTCAGACACCCAACGCACAACTCAAACCCGCACCCTCACCCCCCAATCACAAAAACAACAAAAAGACAAATTAGCAACAGCATTACAGCAACTAGAACAATTCCTAGAAATCTTCAAACAGCGAGAACCAGAATTCAAACTAACTCAAAAAATCTCACCCATAGACATCGCCGAATTCCAGCAAACATTAGATCCAAAAACCGCCATTATAGAATGGTACATCGGTAATTCCCCAGAGGGCGGGCACGGGGGCACCGCCCCTACGGGATTTGCCTTCATCATCACCCACAACAACATAGAATTAGTCACATACACCACAACCGAAATAGCCGAATTAGAAACTTGGAAAGATGAATATCTCGACCAATACCGCGACAAAAAAACCAACAAAATCTGGCAAAAAACCCTACCCGACAAACTGCAAAAACTCTCCGAAATATTGCGCCTCAACGAAATAGTCGCCCAAATCCCAGAGAATTGCCAACAACTAATCTTAGTCCCCCACCGCTACCTGCATTTATTCCCCCTCCACGCCCTACCATTCACATTCAAAGGCGAACCCAAAGAAACCGCCCCTAGGAAATACCTGCTAGATTGCTTCCCCAGCGGCGTGCAATACGCCCCCAGCTTGCAACTCCTAGAAATCGTCAAAAACCGCAGCAAAACCCGCAAAACCCCGGCCCCCGAATTGCAACCATTATTTGCCATTCAAAATCCCACCGAAGACTTAACCAATACCGACATGGAAGTAGAAACCATCAAACAAAGATTCAATCCCCACCACATCTTAATCAAAAACCAAGCCACCAAAATCGCCTTCACCGAAAACGCCAAAAACCTCTCAAACGCCACCTATATCCATTTTTCCTGCCACGGATTATTCGACTTTAACAATCCCCTGCTATCCCTACTAGCCCTAGCCGGTTCCATAGAAACAACCTCAGAAATTAACCCGCCGCAAATCCCCGAAATTAACCCCCCCCAACCCCCCCTTGCTAAGGGCGGGCTTCAAGAGCAAATTAACCCCCCCCAACCCCCCCTTGGTAAGGGGGGGCTTCAAGAGAATAAAGTCAAAAAACAGCGCTATGTCACCATGCGAAGCGGCAAAATGGTCATCCCTGAAAAATGCCTAACCTTAGGAGAAATCTTCAGCAATTTAGAGTTACCCCAGTGCAACCTCGTGACACTTTCCGCCTGCGAAACCGGGTTAACAAACTCAACAGCAATGACAGATGAGTACATCGGTTTACCCAGCGGCTTCTTGTATGCAGGAAGCATGAATGTAGTCAGCACATTATGGAAAATTGATGATTTTGCGACAGCCATATTCACGATCAAATTTTACCAAGAATTGCAACTACAAAAAGCAGTAGCCGTCGCCTTAAATGCCACGCAAAACTGGATGCGCTCTGTCACCCGGGAGGAGTTTATGGTTTGGATTGAATTATTAAAATTAGATGAAGATTCGATGGAAAAAGTCAAAAATTGGTTAAGTTTTGATAGAAGCAATGAACCGCCTTTCCGCAAACCCAAATATTGGGCGGCATTCTTTGCTACTGGATACTAGGGAAACAGGTTTATCGGTATCTGCAATGGGATGGGGCGGGTTGACAATTCCTGCGATTTGATGACATAAATTTCGGCGAAGTGAGCCCCTACAAATCTGGGTACTTTAGATGTATAATTGTCATATCAAATATCGTAGGGGCGGGTTAACCAACCATATTTGATTCGCACAAACAATTCACATAAACCCGCCCCTACCCCACCAATCAACCCCGAACGCAGAAAACGTTTATCTGTATCTGCAATGGGATGGGGCGGGTTGACAATTCCTGCGATTTGATGACATAAATTTCGGCGAAGTGAGTTCCTACAAATCTGGGTACTTTAGATGTATAATTATCATACCAAATATCGTAGGGCGGGTTAACCAACCATATTTAATTCGCACAAATAATTCACATAAACCCGCCCCTACCCAACAACCCATTTGTGATTACAATCCCACATTGTATTAACGGAGAATTATTTATGAACCCGGACAAAAACCTCATTGCTTTTATAAATTTGCTGACTGAATGTCCAAAAATATTTCAATTAGACTCAGAAGCATGGAAAGATTTACCTAATTTGGCAAAAGCAATAACCAACTTAGCAGACCATGAATCCGCCATTGGTGATACGATCAAAGATTGGTGTACGCAGCATGGCGATTTAGGAGAAGCATTAAGAGATGAGTTGCGAGAAATCTCCGATCCGGGTGACGCCCTTCACAGTACACTAGAACCGATCGCAAATCTCACCAAAAGAGCACCTGAGATCATTATGAAAGCTTACGAAGAAATGCAAAAACTCGAACAAAAAAATATTGCAGATAGCAAGAATGAATCCAAATAACCGAGTAGGCGCCCCAAACGTTCATTTATTCGCCTTCCACGTCTGGGATATCCTATCATCAGGCTCAATTTCCCCTACAAATCCCCGACAACCAGCCCTACCACCAACCTCGAATCCCCAACATCTCTGGGAAAAATGTAACGAAATTCTGCAAGAAAAACTCCATATTAATGCCGAATTTAACGATACCAATTTATACAAAACTGCACAACCACCAGGCCGCCGCGTGAATCTGATGATCGGAAAAGCGGTCAACAATCGGGGTTCGTTGTATTTAAGCAAACATATCAGCCATGAAAACCAGGAGATTTCCCTCACCGGATTGGCCCAACCCCTGCGGATTGATGACAGTTACGCTTTGGGCTTCAACCTGCGCGTCCCCGAAAAAACTAATGATACAAAAACACCTGATGTCGATATTAGTATCTTCCAGCGGTTCAATCCCGATAACTGTTTGCTGCAAAATTCGGTTAATAGTTATTTCCCTCAAACTCTCTTACTTACCGCTTGGCTAACCGAAGCACAAAAAGCCGCTGTCCAAGAAGATCCCAATTATATCAAAAGTTTAGGTCAACTTTGTCTAAAATCCTTTATTTCCGGTGAGAATTTCCCAGAATTTTACCGTGAAGGCGAATTATTTGGTAGCCCAATTCTGGAATACGGCTATCCCAATTACCCTGATAAATTCGGACAGATTCTGATTTGGTTTTTCGAGAGTCAAACCACGGGTGATATCTGGGATACCTACTACTCCGATTTTTTAGATTTATGCTTGTACCGCAATAAAGTCATTCTTGCTTACAAAGAAAGTCGCGCCTATTATTTGGAAATTCGCAAGGAATACGCACAAATCGATGTCGATATTGAAAGCACTTTTCAGTATTTGCAGCATGATGAAGCCTATCAGCGCCAAGGAAAGGACTCTCGTTTAAAGAAAGAGGAATTAGAGTATCTCGAAAGTCAGACAATTAATATGCCGCCCCGCGCTGTTAAGTATGCGCGCCTGCTGATTGAGATGGAAATTAGGCAAAATACGATCGCCATTAACGCCAAAAATTACCAAAATAAATTAAATCAAATAAGTCTTGACATCAAAGCCAGAAAGATTTATAATAATAGGGATACCAAAAATTATTCTGACTTGAGCTTCCTAGAATTATTCAGCAAAGAAACCTGCCCGCAGTTCAGCGAACAAATCAAAGCTGACCTAGGTTACTTCAAATACGGTACGGTGGCCTTAGACAAGGCGATGGAAGCAATTAGGGGCGTAGTGGCGATCGCCCAAGCCGATCGCGATGCAAAATTAGAAGCAACGATTCAAACAGTAGGTTCTGCTTTGGGATTGGTCGGCATAGTAGCTAGCGTAGCTCCATACTCGATCAAACAAGACCCGCCCGATCGCAAATTTTACTTCCCGTTGAGCAACATTGAAATCCCGTCATTTCTTCTAGTGCTGCTGATTAGTATGGGTGCGGGTTTTGGTGTGTGGATGTCGGTATGGGCGATCGCCAAAATCAAGCAAATCCTACCAAGAATCAAGCAGCGGCTGCCTTTCCGCTGACAGTTGACAGCAAGATTAGTAGGGTGTGTCGCGATCGATAGTATCCAAAACAGACGAAATATCGATCGAGCGACGCACCAGCAACAGACAATATTGTTACATTAACTTTCCATCCTTGATATTACTTTTCCGAATCGCCGCGATTGGACTTGTCAAAAAACGCCGTCAGCGAGTTCCAAGCCGACTTAGCAGTCTCTTTCAATCGAGCACCAATCGACTCAATTTCTCCCACAACAACGTGCCAATTCTTTTCCGTTTCCTTGTGGATGTGCTCGACAGCTCGATCGATGCGATCGCGTTCGACTAATTTATTTTGTTCCACCGCTTCCCGCGCTTGTCGCACCGCTTTCAAATAAGCTTCGCGGCTGACTTCGCCGGCATCTTGCACCTGGGCTTGAGCCCGGGTTTTAATTGCATCCACCACCAGCCAATTTTTCTCGGATTCCTTTTTCAACAGGCTGACAGCCTCAGTCATTCTCTCTTTGGCGATCGACTTATTTTGTTCGATCGCACCTGAAGCCTTTTGGAGGGCTTTCAAATAAGCTTCGCGGGTGAGATCGCCCGCTGCTTGCACTTCGGCGGCGGCGCGTTTTTTAATTGCTTCAAACAAAGCCGCTGTTTCTGCGATCGTCTCATCAGTCGCATCGGGCATCTCTTTTTTTACGATCGCCGTGGTTTCGGGAGTAGCCTCTACAATTGTTACTTCAGTCAAATTTGGATCTGTCATATCAATCGTCTCCTTTTGTAGTCCGCGAAGGCGGACTTTGTATGTGTAGCGCCAGAATTCATTCTGGCATTTAAGACTGGCCCTAAAAACTTAGTCATGTTCTCCTACATTCTATCTGCCCAAGTTGAGCTCGCGTGTAGGATACCGCCAACTTGCAGGTACGGTTTAGCGCACTTTAATTTTTGATAAGTGACTTTACCTAAAAAAACACAACACCCATAAACGAGGTTTCTAAACACTGTAAAAGGGGGAAATTTAATCCTTTGAATTTTCCAACTGCAAATCTCCGGCATCGCCAGCATATAACAAGCGGTGAGATTTTTGGGCATCCAGCCAAGATTTAGGAAATTGGTATTGAGATAGGAGGATATCTGCGATCGCGACTTGCATCTGATGCGCGCAGATATCCGGCGGCACTTTACCTGTGCCCGTACCCATGCCGGGAATCGCGATCGTTTCAATAATATGTTTGACAGGCGTTCCGTCTGGAACCGTGCCAAATTTTACGAGAGTTAAAATAGCGCGGGTTGCTAGATAAACATTGACGGTCTCTGTTAAAATTGTCGGAACCCGCATGGTTGGGGCAGCGATTAAATAGGGAATTTCTGCATGATCGGTATCTACAACTTCGGCTAATCCTACTAATAGTTCGCCCTGATGGCGAGTCTGAATGAGTTTTTGCAGGCGTTCTTGAACCTGGTCTCCAAAATATTCCGAAATCTCTAAATCTAAGCCGCCGTCCATGAAGCCAAAACTATTGGTCGGACTCACAAGCGCATCGCATTTCACATCAAAGATTGAGCCGCGATGTATCTTGACATTTTGCATATTACCGCAAGTTTGTTCCCAGGCTCTAACTAAGTCATCGTCTGCAGCAGCCAGCACAATTTGCATACATACTCTCTATAATTTTAAAATGGCGATCGCCATTTTAATCATACAATACATTACATGAGTTCGCTCAATCTAAAATCCAAAATCTAAAATCTAAAATTCTTAGATGCTGCAAGACCCCAATCTCCGCCATCCGATCGCAATTAGTTTCGGTGCCATTGCCGGTGCATTGAGCCGGTATTATATCACCTTGTGGTTTGCCAACCGTTTCGGCACGGCTTTTCCCTACGGAACTTTTTTTATTAACATCACCGGTTGCTTGGCTATGGGATTTTTTATCACCCTGGTTTTTGAACGGGTGCCGGCTGTTCCGTCGGAGGTGCGGTTAATGGTAGCAACGGGATTTTTGGGGGCTTATACTACTTTTTCGACTTACGGTTTAGAGACGAATGTCTTGTTGCGCGATCGATCCTATAGCTTGGCAACTTTTTACTGGGTTGGTAGTGCCATACTCGGAGTAATTGCCGTTCAGTTAGGCAGCACTTTAGCACGAATTGGCAAATAGTTGACACTCCCCGGTCTGAAGACGCGGGGATTCTTAAGGACAAACTTTGGGGGATGAATCCACCCAAAGTTTAATTCTTAAAGGGTTAGTCAGCAACCCTCTACCCAATCGCTCAATAATTGAGTCTGTGGCTACTTTTGATTTTCTGATGATATTAGCTGCACCATTAACATCTGCATTAATTAACAACCCAGTGCTAGAACGGTACAAGCCTCGCTTGATTCGCTGACCCGATGGCTGCCAATTGTCGGGTTTTTCACCGACTTTCACGGGCAACAAATCTTGGTCTAAAAAACTCGCTTTTGATGTGTAGGATTCGTCTTGTTCGAAAAATCGCCATCCCCTTAAGTCGCATTCTTGTTGTAGTCTATCCTTGACTTTAGCTGTGGGTATTTGGACAAAATTTTGGTTGGTCACTCCCCCCATATTGACTTCTTGCTTCTGTCCTTTATTCCAGCCAAAAACCATGACATTAATTTGGGAGTTTTCGCAATAATCCACGATGGCTCTAACTGCTTTGTTGACAGCATCTCTCATTCTTCTTGTACGAGTGTCTGACAACTGTTGCAGCCTGGTCGATGAGAAACCTTTGGGTAATTTATGTCGAGCGTGTTCCGATTGGACTCGCGCCTTTTCTTTGTTAAACCCTTGGTTCCAAGACTTCAATTTGTGACCATCAATGATGAAAGATTTACCATTACTAGAAACACAAGTTAACCAGTTGTTGATCCCGTGGTCGATGCCCAAAACTCCTGTTACTTCCAAGCTGCAACTAGGGGCTTGTTCAGTCAGAGATTTGTGGACGTATTCGACCCATACCTGACCATTCCTAGGAATTAACCTGAGTTCTTTAATCTGGCAATCTTTGAGTCTTTCCGGTAGGGGAATCCAGAGAGCATCTGTCCCGAAGTGTTCTTTACCTTTGTTTCCCAGAGGCAGTCTCACCTGATTGCCGACTATTTTCAAGGCTTGTCCCGGATAGGAAATCTGGTACATACCGCCTGGAGTTCTGTACTTGGGCAATCTCGGTTTTTGATTAAGTTCCCCTTTCTTGGCTAACTTTTCTAAGGCTCGGAAAGAGCTAAAAGATTCAGCAACAGATTTTAAGGATTGTTGAGCAACTTGAGAGTAAAGCAATCCGTAATTTTCGTTGGTTTTGGCAATCTTGTACAGGTCGGGATATTTGATGGCGCCTTGGTCCTTAAAGTACCGTTGCCGACTCTCGTAAGTGCCGACATTAAACAGGTTATTTGACCATCTTAGTAGTTGCTCAACAATGATTTTGTGGAATCCCTTTAAATGCCAAACATCTTTTTGTACTGCGTACATTTAATTTACAGTTTGTTGTCATAGGTTTACTATACACCAATTGCCTACCTGTGGACACCTAGCTACTTGGTCTCTACTGCGGGCAATATCTGTACACAAACAGTTAAGCGTTACATTGAAGATCTTTGAGAGTGGGCAGGATAAATCCTGCAACGCCCTTTCATCCCTGGACTAAAGTCACAGGGTTTTCAGGGTAATTCTTGTAAAATACTAATTGAGCATCTGTAGGGAGGGAGCATCTCAGTTTTGCAAGAAGCATTTCTAAAGAGCAGACTGAAGTCCGCACGTGCGTTCCTTTTTTTGAGCGGGGGAACACTGTAAATGCAAAACTGAGATGCTCCCTGTAGGGAAATGTCAATGGGGTGTCCGGGTGGCAGGTCATCAAAGGACAGATAATTTGTATAAAATCAGTAATCTCAAAATCAAGTTTTTTCAGATAGACTAGGTTTTGGCGATCGTTATTATTTTCTGCCTTAATTGATCTCTCGCAGATTTTACCAGAAAGTAGTTGACAGTTGACAGTTGGCTGTGAGGGAAGCCGAAGAGTTGATAGTATACCCATTCTCAAAGGCGATGAAGTAATTGGTAATTGGTAATTGGTAATTGGTAATAGATCGCGCTCCCCGAACTCACACTCTTTTCTGCTATAGCGGTTATCAAAAAAGTGAGGTATGCCCTAAACCAGGCCCTGGCCTAGGCCCGGCCCTGGCCTATTCCCTATTCCCAGTCGTCAGCGAATCTTTCTGAGAACCGCTATATATCAAAAACATAATACCAAAAAACCCGGTTTTCAGAATATATCTTCATTTGCGTCCTGGTGCCGCATCTGCCAAAAAATTCGGTTGCTCGCGCTGCCCGTGTAAATCATAATAACTGCAACCAGTGGTGTCAATAGGCTATAAACTGGATTCAGGAAGGCGTGCAGCACAGGTTGATACCAGTTAGCACAAAAATGCAACTGTAGGTCAAGTCCAAATCTGCTGACTCAGTAAGTCATTCCCAATTCTTTAATCCCAAATCCCAAATCCCAAATCTAAAATCTAAAATCTAAAATTGCATGAGGAGAGTCATCAGTGACAGAAAACAATTATCAATCGTCTTCTCTACCCACCTACGCGCGAAAAGAACTCCGGGAATTAGTTCGATCGCAGTTAAAGGCTTTGTTGGAACAAGGAGACTTTCAAGCAGCAAAAGCAATTTTGCAGCCGGTGCAGGAAGCAGACATCGCTGAAGCTATCGAAGGCCTGCCAGAAACCATGCAAGTAATAGCTTTTCGGTTGCTTTCTAAAGACGAAGCGATCGCAGTTTACGAATATCTCGACTCCAGCGTTCAGCAGTCCCTCTGCGAAAAATTCAAACGCCAAGAAGTCCTCGATATTGTAGACAAAATGTCCCCGGACGATCGAGCTAAACTATTTGATGAACTGCCGGCCATCTTAGTCCGCCGCCTCTTAGGTGAAATGAGTCCAACGGAACGGGAAGCTACTGCCCAACTCTTGGGTTACGAAGCCAGTAGCGCCGGCAGGATTATGACCCCGGAATACATTTCACTCAAAGAAAGCTTTACCGTTGCTCAAGCTTTAGACAGAATTCGCTCTTTGGCTAAAACTACCGAAACCATTTATTCTCTTTACGTCACTGATGCCGCGCGACGGTTGAGCGGCATTTTATCCTTGCGGGATTTAGTCACTTCTCCCCTCGACAAAACTGTCGGCGAAATTATGACCCGCGAGGTAGTTTCTGTGCAAACGGGAACGGATCGAGAAGAAGTAGCTAGGCTGATCCAGCGTTACGATTTTTTAGCCGTGCCCGTTGTAGACCGCGAACAGCGTCTGGTGGGGATCATTACAGTTGATGACGCGATCGACATTTTAGAACAAGAAGCCGCCAAAGATATTTATACCTTGGGTGGCGTCCAGTCCGGCGGCGACAATTATTTTCAGACCGATTTAATCACCGTCGCCCGCAAAAGGGTCGTGTGGCTGTTTGTTCTGCTGTTAACCAATACTGTCACCGGGGCAATTATTAGAGCTCAAGAAGATATTTTGCACCAAGTAGTCGCCCTAGCAGCCTTTATTCCGCTGCTGACGGGCACTGGAGGCAATGTCGGAGCCCAGTCCTCAACTGTGGTAATTCGCGGTTTGAATACTGATGAAATTACAGCAATGGGCCCCTTTCAAGTAATTGTCCGCGAGGGGATGGCGGGAGCGCTCCTAGGAGCTATATTGGGGACGGTAGCGACGGGGTGGGCTTACACTCTGCAAGGGAATTTAGCAGTGGCGATCGCGGTGGGGGTGAGTTTGCTGGCGATCGCAATTTTAGCTTCTATTGCCGGTTCTGCTCTGCCGTTTCTCTTTCGTTCTTTGGGTTTAGACCCCGCTTTAATGTCTGCTCCTTTTATTACCACCGCAGTTGATGTCCTCGGAGTCTTAATTTATTTCACTTTAGCTCGACTAATTTTGCAAATATAATATATTTATGTAGATTGGCATAATAAAAAACCGATAGTAATTTTAAATTCCGTGATGTACAGCCTCCCAATTCCTTATACCCTATGTCCTATGCCCAATGTCCTATGCCCAATTCCCAATTCCCAATTCCCAATTCCCAATTAATTTATGTCATCATCTAATTCATCAACCAAAATTCAAAATCCCAAATCGAGCAATTTGTTAGAAACTGCTGAATTAATCTTTCTTGCACTCTCGGCTGTAGGATTGGCTGCTAGTTTGGTTTTGCAGCAGAGCATTTATGTGGAAGTTCCTGTAGTGATTTCGCTCTTTTTGAATTTTGTGAACCGCCAGAAGTTTCGCGGGCAAGTTAAAACAAGTACGGCGGCAGTGTTCGATCGCGTAAACCAACAAGCCGCTACGAGCGATCGGGCGATCGAACAATTACAACTTGCTGTAAATTCTCTAGATACAGCTCTTGCCCAAACATCTCGCGAAAATCTCAATGTTGGCCAGGCAGAAAATTCCCACTCTCTAATTGCAGCAATTGAGAACCTGCGCCAGCGGCTCATAATTTTAGAAAAAACTATTAAAATGATTCAAAGCGAGATCGAAATCACCAGCCGCCAATTCAAACAACGACCGGAGTTGCAACAAGTCGAAACTTTGACAACAATCATTCTGGACTTGCAGGAGTTTATCAACGAACTGCCGCAATGGGGAAATTTGCAGCAGCGGCAGCTAAGTGAACTTCAGCAACAAGTAGATAATGCTTTGGCTCAGCTTTCTCAAGAAATTGCTGTGATTCCGGGCCGGGTAGAGGAGGCTGTAGCTAGTCGCGGCGCGGAAATTAACCAACCGTTGGGTTCTGGTTTGAATGCCGAGCCCAAAAATGCCGATCGAGCTAAAACCCAGAATGAGAAAATTCGCCAGAAATATCCCAGGGCTTACGTAAAGTGGAGTCGGGAGGAAGATGAGAATTTGCAGCAAGAATATGCAAACTGCCAAGAAATTAGTGAATTGTCTCAGAAATTTCAGCGACAACCTGTTGCCATTCGTTCGCGATTGCAGAAATTAGGATTGCTCGAATAATATTGAAGGAATTGGGAATTGGGAATTGGGAATTCGGAATGGGGAATTGGTAATGGGGAATTTTGCCTTCTTCCTGCTTCCTAATAACTAATAACTAATAACTAATGACTAATAGCTAATAACTAACAACTAACAACTAATGACTAATAGCTAATAACTAACAACTAACAACTAACAACTAATGACTAATGACTAATAACTAATAACTAATGACTAATGACTAATGACTAATAACTAATAACTTCTTCCATAACAAAGCGATCGCCCTTTTTTTCAAAAGAGCGATCGCGTTGTTTATTTATTCAGTACCTGCTGCCAACAGCGGGCCACTAACATCACATCTCAAGGCTTTTTAGCCTTGGTCTACCTCATTCTAGAAATCTTGCGGTAACAAAGAACTTAAACGCTCCAATAAAGGATCGGAATCCCGACGAGGAGCAACCTCAGCATCAGAAACTACATCATTCGCTACAGACTCAGACTCGATCGGGTCAGGCTCTACTACTTTTGAAACTTGGGCAAAAGAAACTTGAGCAAACTTACTGTCAACACTCCCCTGCAACTGATCCAACTGCGCGCCCAATTGACTCAGGTGATGTTCCAGTCCTTCCAAACGGCTTAATTCCTCAGCAGAAACATTGCGCTCAAACTCAGCAAATCTGACCGCAAGTTCAGCAATACGCTCTTCCAACCGCTGAGAGCTATCTGTAGAGCTAGCAGACTCAGATACAGACAAAAACTGCCACAAAGCTTGTTTGCAGAGATTGCTGAAAGTCTGATACTTCGTAAAAGCCAACTCTTTTTCAATAGCGGCCAGCAAAGTTTGATCGGCAGCATCTTCCGTAAACGCCACCGAGAAATTTGCCTTATTTTTTGCCCACAGTGCCATAGGGTTCAAGCCTTAATGCGTTACTTTATCGTGGCTAGCTGAGCCTCAGCATAAATAAACTGTCCCAAAGCATTAGCTTTCCGAGAAGGCTGAGCCAAGTGAGCCTTCAGATTGGCGTCTTTCAGCAAAGGTTGGAGTACCTCCCAGAAAAACTCGCCTCCACCGCCAGTCAGAACTACATCCGTCACCCGTTCCGGCAACCACTGTACCAAACGTTCGGACAGTTCGTTAGCGAAAGCCTCCCGCAAATCCTTAATAATTGGATC
Organism: Oscillatoriales cyanobacterium; assembly: GCA_004293365.1. GTDB lineage: Bacteria > Cyanobacteriota > Cyanobacteriia > Cyanobacteriales > Microcoleaceae > Microcoleus. The sequence continues at coordinate 37,021 of RDYN01000046.1, forward strand.
TAAATTGGTCGGCTTAGTCGCTCCTCTAGGACGGTAGAAACGCTGCCCTTCGGGTTTATTCACCCCTTCCAATAAAGACAGGGATTGAGGGTCTGCCCCCGGAATTTTTGAGGCAACTTGTTCGTAGAATTTGTTCATGGCGAAGGAATCGCTTTTAGAAGCGGCCCGGGCGAACCGGAAACGATCGACCATTAACAAATCCGTAGTTTGGTGTCCGATATCGACCACAGCCACCGACAGTTCCGGCAACTCCGGTACAAACTCCTTGTTGTCTTGAGCTTCGCACCAAATCAGGCTGCCGAATCCTTCCGGCATCACCCAAACGTGGCGGATGTCAATTTCCAAACGCTCGCCGCGGTATACCACAACGTGGGGAGAGCGCAGTTGGCTGATAATCTCTTCCTTTTCTTTCTCGAACTGATCCTGCGAATAAAAAGGCAAACCCAGCACTACTGCCATTTCGCCCTTCATCTGGAAATATCCAGCACAGGAAAAAACCTTAACCAAAGCATCTACTACTTTCGACTGGTCAGCCCCACCGAGATTAGCGCCAAAGTCAGCGGCCAGTTGACCGATGGCGTACCCCTTGCCCTGGTGCTCCAGCCACATATCCAACAGAGGGTCTGTTGCTTTTGACTCAAAGCTGCCGCCCCGCACCTTTTCCACGGGCATAGTAGCCACGTTGGCAGGGATGAAAACAACACCATTTGGGTTGCGACTCACGCAAGCTTTAGTTGCTGTACGACCCAAATCAGCACTAATAATCGATTTGTGAGAAGCGATCTTAGTCTGCTGCGTCAGCATAGCCGAATTAGGAACAAGCTGTCTAGTTGTCATTGAAATGTGTTACCTCACTGAGCCTCACCATTATCATGCCTTATCCCTGGACACTGCCGCGCTTAAAGACAGTGGGTTTTGAGGCGATTCTTCTAACTCTACCTAGATCGGTATTGAAATCAGCACCAAATATTATATTCGGGACGATCGCCCAAACATGGATTTTAGATTTTAGATTTTAGATTTTAGATTAAACAGGCGACAAGAGCGGCCGCTCGGACGGGGGTCAGATACCCTGGATGCTTGATTGTCGGTTTTATTCTCGATCGCGACAATAGGCCCTATTGCCCGATGTTGCATTGTTAAGTTAAATTTAGTTAAGATTCTGAGTGTAAACATTTGTCACACTAATCCGAGACCGCCAGCTTACCCGATTTGTCCCCAACTCAAGGCACCCGCATTTATGAAAATTTCTTGGCAAACTATACTACTTTGGACTTTACCAGCCCTAGTCATCGGCTTTTTCCTGTGGCAGGGAGCCTTCGCCGCAGCCCCGGCAGAAATGAGCAAGAACACCGCCAGCACCCGCCTGAGCTACGGTAGATTCTTAGATTACCTAAACGCCGATCGAGTCACCAGTGTTGATTTGTACGACGGAGGCCGGACTGCGATCATCCTAGCCGTCGATCCCGAACTGGACAATCACGAGCAGCGGTGGCGCGTGGACTTGCCCTCAAATGCCCCGGAACTCGTTTCTCGACTCAGAGACTCCAAAATTAGCTTCGACACTCACCCCTTGCGGAACGACGGCGCCATCTGGGGAGTGTTAGGCAATCTAGTATTTCCCCTACTGTTAGTAGGAGGGCTGTTCTTCCTGTTCCGCCGCGGCGGCAACGTGCCAGGGGGCCCTGGCCAAGCCATGAATTTTGGCAAATCCAAAGCGCGCTTTCAAATGGAAGCTAAAACAGGCGTACTGTTCGACGACGTAGCAGGCGTAGAAGAAGCCAAAGAAGAACTCGCCGAAGTCGTGACTTTCCTCAAAAAACCCGAACGCTTTACCGCAGTCGGCGCCAAGATTCCCAAAGGCGTACTGCTAGTGGGCCCTCCCGGAACAGGCAAAACCCTGCTGGCAAAAGCGATCGCAGGTGAAGCCGGCGTCCCTTTCTTCAGCATCTCCGGTTCGGAATTTGTGGAAATGTTCGTAGGTGTCGGCGCATCCCGCGTCCGCGACTTGTTCAAGAAAGCTAAAGAAAATGCTCCTTGTATAATTTTTATCGATGAAATCGATGCAGTGGGCCGCCAGCGCGGTGCCGGTATCGGTGGCGGTAACGACGAACGGGAACAAACCCTGAACCAGTTGCTGACCGAAATGGACGGTTTTGAGGGCAATACTGGCATCATCATCATTGCTGCTACGAACCGCCCCGACGTGCTCGACTCGGCGTTGCTGCGTCCGGGTCGTTTTGACCGCCAAGTGACGGTTGATACACCGGATATCAAGGGCAGGTTGGAAATTCTGGAAGTTCACTCGCGCAACAAGAAGCTGTCTGAGGAGATTTCTTTGGATGCGATCGCCCGCCGCACTCCCGGTTTTACCGGCGCTGATTTGGCTAACTTACTCAACGAAGCTGCTATTTTGACAGCAAGACGCCGCAAAGAAGCGATTACGATGCTCGAAATTGACGATGCAGTCGATCGCGTGGTTGCAGGTATGGAAGGCACACCGCTGGTGGACAGCAAGAGCAAGCGCTTGATTGCTTACCACGAAATCGGCCACGCGATCGTCGGTACTGTAATTCAAGCCCACGATCCCGTCCAAAAAGTTACCTTAGTTCCTCGCGGACAAGCCCGCGGCTTAACCTGGTTCATGCCCAGCGAAGACCAAGGTTTGATTTCGAGATCGCAAATTTTAGCCCGGATTAGCGGTGCTTTGGGCGGCCGCGCAGCCGAAGAAGTAGTTTTCGGGGATGCTGAAGTCACCACCGGTGCCGGCAACGACTTGCAGCAAGTTAGCGGTATGGCCCGCCAAATGGTGACTCGCTACGGGATGTCTACTTTGGGCCCGATCGCCCTGGAAGCTCAGCAAAGCGAAATTTTCCTCGGCCGCGACTACACGGCGCGATCGGAATATTCCGAAGAAATTGCCTCTCGGATTGACGGACAAGTCCGGGAAATTGTCGATCGCTGCTACGAAGATGCCCGCCGAATTATTCGCGACAATCGCAGCGTGGTCGATCGTTTAGTCGATTTGTTAATCGAAAAAGAAACCATCGACGGCGAAGAGTTGCGCCTAATCGTCTCTGAATACACTTTTGTTCCTGAAAAAGAACAATACGTTCCTCAGCTTTAAAAAGCTAATCTTCACGGCAAATATTCAGGGCGAATAGAATTCGCTCCTACACAGACAAAACCCGCCTGCGCGGGTTGAATTAATTCAGTCCGCGCAGGCGGACTTTGTTTGTGTAGAAGCGGTTTCAACCGCCGAGTTGATTTTTGATAGAATAACCGCAGATGAACGCAAATTAACGCAGATGAAAACTAGATTTTACAAGCATAAAACTCAGAATTTGTCAATAGTTTTAATAGCAAGTTTAATTTTTATTCCCCTCAATACTTTGAGCGCCCGCGCCGAAAAATTAAGATGTTTTGTGGATATTTGTATTGACCCCAGCAGCGTAAAATTAAGTAAATCCAATTTTCCCGGTGCTCCCTCTTATTCCGTCAGAACTGTTTTAGGAACTCAGCAGTTTAGTAACGAGAAAATGCGGGTGCAGATGGAAGTTAACTGCAAGCAGCGAGAGTTTAGAACTGTCCGAGTTAGCGAAGATGGCGAAAATTGGTCGAATTTCGATCCGAGGTGGACTTTGGTCGATCGCAACTCATCTTTGTCTCGGATGGTTGACTATAGTTGTAAATTGGCGATCGAATAAGCCTAAAATGTCGATCGAGTTATTGTAATTATTGTAGTTATTGTAGGGTGCGTCAGGGGGCTGAATGTTTTGTATCAACTCAAAAATTATCCCCTCCTGATGCTTAGTCATTGTAGGGTGCGTCAGGGGGCTGAATGTTTTGTATCAACTCAAAAATTCCCCCCCCCTGACGCACCCTACGGCTTAAAATAGCGATCGCGACTTAAGACTCTATCTCAAATCTAAAATCTAAAATCGGATGACCAACCCCAGCGAATACCGGCAAAGACGCGAACAGTTAATGGCAAAAATTGGCAGCGGGACGGCGATATTTCGCAGCGCGCCCGCAGCCGTCATGCACAACGATGTTGAATACGCCTACCGACAAGATAGCGATTTTTTCTATTTAACTGGTTTCAACGAAGCGGAGGCGGTAGCAGTGCTCGCACCGCACCACGAAGAACACAAATTTATCCTGTTTGTGCAGCCAAAAGACTTGGAAAAAGAAACTTGGCACGGTTATCGCGCTGGAGTTGAAGGCGCTAAGGAGTTGTACGGCGCCGATGAAGCGTTTCCCATCGCCGAACTTGCGGAAAAATTGCCGAAATATTTAGAAAAGGCCGATCGCATATATTATCACTTCGGGCGCGATCGCAGTTTCGACCAAACCGTGCTCGATCGCTGGCAAAGCTTGATGCGTACCTACCCCAAACGCGGTACAGGCCCTACTGCGATCGAAGATTCCAACATCATTTTACACCCGATGCGGCTGGTAAAAAGCCAAACAGAATTAGCCTTAATGCGAAAAGCCGCTAATATCTCCGTTACAGCCCACAACCGCGCCCGAGAATTTGCCCAACCAGGCAGGTACGAATACGAAATTCAAGCAGAAATAGAACATATTTTTGGCATGAACGGCGGCACTCCCGCTTATCCTTCAATTGTGGCATCCGGTTACAATTCCTGCGTCCTCCACTACATCGAAAACACCCGCCAAATGCAGGAAAATGATTTGCTGCTAATAGATGCCGGTTGTGCTTGCGGCTACTACAATGCCGATATTACTCGCACCTTTCCCGTCAGCGGCAAATTCACCGCCGAACAAAAGACTATTTACGACTTAGTTTTGCAAGCACAAACCCAGGCAATTAGTCAAGTATATCCCGGAAATCCTTACAGCAAAATTCACGAAACAGCCGTGCGCGTTTTGGTGGAAGGTTTAATGGATTTAAAACTTTTGGTCGGCGACATTGAAGAGATAATTAAAGAGGAGAAATACAAGCCCTTTTATATGCACCGCACTGGTCACTGGCTGGGATTGGACGTGCACGATGTTGGTGTTTATCAGTACGGCGAAAATCCGCAACTTTTGCAGGCGGGACAAGTCCTGACGGTGGAACCGGGGATTTATATTTCTCCTTATATTAAACCCGTTGAGGGACAGCCGGAGGTTCCTGAAAAATGGCGCGGTATTGGTGTGAGAATTGAAGATGATGTTTTGGTGACTGTTGACAGTCATGAAGTCTTGACTGCGGGAGTTCCTAAATGAATTCATTAGTCATTAGTCATTAGTCATTAGTCATTAGTCATTAGTCATTAGTCATAGTGCTGTCCCCGCGATCGAACGTTATTAGTCATCAGTCATCAGTCATTAGTCATTAGTCATCAGTCATTAGTCATCAGGAAGAAGAGAAATGGAAGTCGGAAGAAGAAGGAAAGTAATTATAGTCCTGGACTCATAACGGGCGTTGTGTAGGGCGCGCTAGGCGCAACGCTATAATTCGCGCGTCAAACCTTTTTTTGGTGTTAGTCGTATTAATGCTAAGCTGGACAAAACTCAAGTCCGCAACTGCAAAAAAAAGAACCCTACCATTTGAGATTAAAAAATTGAGAATGGCTTATTATGTATAGGTTTGGAGCTGGCAAAGCAGTTGCATTAGTTTGGGAACTGGTATAAGGTACTCGCCATTTGTCTTACCCATTACCCATTACCCATTACCCATTACCCATTACCTATTACCCATTACCACTTTGTACCTCACTCATTTGAGGATTGCTATATGTGTATTGATCCCACAAAGATCGATCGACCTCTCGAAAGCTGCGAAGCATTAGTCGCAGAGCAAAGCGCAAAAATTCGGCAACTGGAAGAGGATTTGCAGCAGCAGAGAGAATTGTGCCAGAAATTAGCAGCACAACTCAAAGCAGTCGAGAATGCCGACTATTCGGGATCCGCAACTGAGTTGGATATCACCGAGGACGATCGCACTGAGTTAATCGCATCTCTCGAAAAAAGCCAGGAAATGTACCGAACTCTCATCAAACATTATCCGAATGGTTCGGTATTTTTGTTCGATCCTGATTTGCGCTATACTCTGGTTGACGGTCAAGGTTTGGCAGTAGTTGGTTTGTCCAAAGAACTGTTGGAAGGCAAAACCTTGTGGGAAATATCGCCGCCAGAAGATTTGGAACTTTTTGAGACCAAATATCGCGCAGCTTTAGCAGGAGAAGAGAATAATTTTGAATATAAATATCGCGATCGATTTTATTCAATAACAATTTCTCCAGTGAAAAACGACCAGGCAGAAATTTTTGCAGGCATGGTAGTTACTCAAGATATTACAGAAAAAAAGCAATCAGAATTCGCGCTGCAACGCCTGAAAAATGAGCTAGAAATAAAATATCAAAAGCGCACTGAAGATTTAAGAATAGCTAACCAACACTTGCGGGAAGAAATTATCGATCGCTGGCGCACCGAAGAATTTTTGCGGGAAAGCCAGCAACAGCTAGAATTGTTTTTTTCTCAATCTTTAGATGGTTTTTTCTTTATGATGTTGGACGAACCAGTGTACTGGGACGATACCGCTGACAAAGAAAAAGTCTTGGATTACGTATTTGCGAACGGGCGGGTAACGAAGGCAAACGATGCTTTTATAGCTCAATACGGAGCGACTAGGGAAGAGTTGATGGGCTTGGGGCTTAACTCTTTCTTGTCCCACAACTTGGCTGTTGGCAGAGAGATTATCGGGCAATTATTTGATGCTGGCAGAATTCACATCGAATGTGACAATCGCAAGTTAGATGGGACTCCTATTTGGGTGGAAGGCGACTATATTTGCATTTACGATTCCCACGGCAAAATCGTCGGACATTTTGGCGTGCAGCGCGATATTAGCGATCGCAAAAAAGCAGAAGCTGCCCTCCGAGATAGCGAAGAACGCTTTCGCGCAACCGTCGAACAAGCCGCAGTCGGCATTACCCACTGCGACAAAAAAGGCCGCTTTTTGCGAGTCAACCAAAAATTTTGCAATATTTTGGGATATACTGCCGAAGAATTGCTGTGCCGAACTTGGATGGATGTCAGTTATTGTGAAGATATAGCTCCCGGCTTGGCGAAAAATAGCAGGTTGTTTGCTAGGGAAATTGACTGTTTCAACATAGAAAAACGCTTGGTGCGTCGAGATGGTTCTTTAGTTTGGGTAAATATCACTGTTTCCCTAGTCGAAGAACCGTTGAGCGGAGCAGTTTACAACATAGCAGTCATAGAAGATATTAGCGATCGCAAAAAAGCTGAAGCAGCACTGAAGGAAAGCGAAGAAAGGTTCCGACAGCTAGCAGAAAATATTGAAAGCGTGTTTTGGATGGTAGACGTTCAACCCCAGGAAATGATTTATGTCAGTCCGGGTTACGAAAAGATTTGGGGGAGAAGCTGCGCTGATTTGTATGATTCAGGGCACTTTTTTGCAGAGTCTATCCATCCAGAAGATCGTTCTCGCGTTATTGATACTTTCACTAAACAAGTTCTAGCTGAAGACGAGATAGAATATCGCATTGTCAGACCGGACGGCGAAATCCGCTGGATTCGCGATCGGGCTTTTCCAATTAGAAACCAAGCTGGTAAAGTTTACCGCGTTGTTGGGATTGCAGAAGATATCAGCGATCGCAAACAGGCAGAAAAAGCGATCCGTGAAAGTGAAGAACGCTTCCGCCAGCTTGCAGAAAATATCCAAGATTCCTTCTGGCTAGTTTCTGCTGACTTTACCGATTTATTGTATCTGAGTCCAACTTACGAACAAATCTGGGGGCGCAGCCGCGAAAAATTGTATGCCACTCCGATAAAATGGATGGAGTTTGTGCATCCAGAGGATATACATTTGCTGCAAGAGGCTTTGCCGCGAGTGTTGCAGGGCGAGTCCACCAGTACCGAATATCGGATTTTTCTGCCAGACGGTACAATTCGCTGGGTGTGCGATCGAGCTTTTCCCATTTATGACGAAGCGGGCAAAATTTATCGGCTGGCGGGTATTTGCGAAGATATTAGCGATCGCAAATTGACTTCTGCCCGCATCCAAGCAGCACTGCGCGAAAAAGAAGTATTGCTCAAAGAAATTCACCACCGAGTCAAAAATAATATGCAGGTAGTTTCCAGCCTGCTGCAACTTCAAGCTCAATACATTGAAGACGAACCGACGCTAGCTTTATTTGAAGAAAGCCAAACCCGCATCCATTCAATGGCTCTGATTCACGAGCAACTTTATCAATCGGAAAATATCGATCGCATTGACCTTCCCCCCTACGTCGAAAACTTGGTTGCTAATTTGTATCAATCTTTTGGTTGCGGCAACACTTCCATCCAATTCAATCTCAATGTTGACCCCATATATTTAAATATAGAAACGGCAATTCCTTGCGGTTTAATTATTAACGAACTGGTTTCTAATTCCTTAAAATATGCTTTTATTCAAAGTTTATCTGGAGAAATTAATATTAATTTCGATGGAAGTAATTTCCCAGAATTTCATTTAAGTATTCAAGACAACGGCAGCGGATTTCCGGCAGACTTTGATGTGGAAAGTAGCGAAACATTAGGATTGCGATTAGTTCGGATGTTGAGTCAGCAATTAGAAGGAACTCTTGTTATTGACACGGAGTGCGGAACTTGTTACCATATTACTTTCCTTGAGTTAAATTATCGGCGTCGCATTTAAGAAAAAAAGATGAATCCTATAAAAATTTTGGTAGTAGAAGACGAAATAATTGTCGCCCAGGACATAGCAGGCCGATTAAAAAAGCTGGGTTATGCAGTAACAGCTATTGTTGCTTCAGGAGAAGAAGCTATAGAAAAAGTAGACGAAAGTCCGCCAGATTTAGTGCTGATGGATATCGTGCTTAAAGGTGAGATGGACGGCGTGACAGCAGCCGAAAAAATCAGAAAGAAGATAGATGTACCGACAGTATTTTTAACAGCTTATGCCGACGATAAAACGATGCAAAGAGCGAAAATTACAGACCCATTCGGTTACATTATCAAACCATTTCAACAAAATGATTTGCGGGTGGCGATCGAGATTGCCCTCCACAGGCACGAAATCGAAACCAAAATGCGAGCAGCTCTCAAAGCTTCGGAAGCAGCCAGAGAGTCGGTGGAAGAAAAAGCGCACCGCCAAAACCAGTATATTTCAATGGCTGCTCACGAATTGCGTAACCCGCTGAACACAATTTTAATCTCTGCCGAGCTCCTAGAGCTCGATCGCGCTCGCCGCAGTGAGGAATCTCAAGTCAAAACCCTGCGCCTAGTGCACTCAGCTACCCAAAAGATGAACCAGCTAATCGACGATATGCTGTTCATGGGCCGAGCAGAAGCAGGAAGACTCAAATGCAATCCATTACCGATAAATTTAGTCGAATTTTGTCAAGATTTGCTGGATCAATTGCAGTTAGGACATGAAGCCAAGCACACACTAAGATTAAGCCCGTCAGGCGTTACCAGCGCGATGTTAGATCAACAATTGCTGCACGGCATTATTTCTAACTTAATCGTCAACGCCATAAAATATTCTCCCGACGGCGGGCAAATAACCTTAGAATTGGAATGCCGTCTACCAGGCGAGGGAGACAAAGAAGCTATTTTTTGTTTGTCTCCTCAGTGTTTGTTTCCCAATTCCCAATTTACCAATATTAACTCTCCTTTGCTAATTATCCGCATCCGAGACGAAGGTATGGGCATCCCAGAAACCGAAGTAGGGAAAATATTTGAAATGTTTTACCGCTGCAAGAATAGTGGAAAGATTAAAGGTAACGGTTTGGGATTGACGATTGTTAAAAAAGCTGTGGATTTGCAAGGAGGTGCGATCGCCTGCGAAAGCAAAATCGGGGTTGGTACGACCTTTACAGTCGCGCTTCCTTATGTTGCCCTTTCCTCGAAAACTCAGAGATCGGACAGCGGTTGAAACCGCTGTCGCGAGTCAAACATGCGCCTGCCTCCGCAGGTTGAAGATGCAGACGACGGTTGAAACCGCTGTCGCGAGTCAAACTTGCACCCACTAGAGAGCGGGTTGAAGTCTGCAACTAATCATCAAAGCGTTGCAAAATCCACTCAACCCCCGCAGCTAAATTTGCAGCAATAAAATCCGGTTTAGTATGGTGCTGATACTCGCCGCTCAACACGCTTTCCCCGTAACCAGTCTGCACCAAAATACCAGTACAACCGGCATTGTGAGCCATATCAACATCAGTCGCTTTATCCCCCACCATAAAACTATTCGACAAATCCAAATCGTGTTCCCAAGCCGCCGCTACCAACATCCCCGTATTCGGTTTTCGCCAAGTCGTATACCGGGTAAATTCTGGATTTGTTCCGCCTTCTGCTTCGCTCAAATAAGGACAATAATAAAGAGCATCTAACCTCGCTCCGGCTTCTTTTTTTAGTAACAAACACAGGCGTTTGTGCAAAGCTTCAACGTGGCTGACTGGATAATAACCCCTCGCAGGCCCCGATTGATTGGAAACCAAACAGCAAAATATTTGTCTGTCATTTAAACGGCGTACAGCTTCGGCTGTGCCGGGGATTAAATTCAAGTCTTCTAATTTGTGAATGTAGCCAGCTTCGATATTGAGGACGCCATCGCGGTCGAGAAATACTGCTCGTTTCATAGAATTGCGATCGGATTGTAGATACTGTCTGGAACTGTCAAGGAGTAGCGCTCAAATAATTTGCGATCGAAGGCTTTTGGGATTTCTAAAATCTCCAAAGCCGTGGGACTCCAATTATACTCTAGCTACCCTGAAAAATCAAGACAGTATCTACAGATATTGCAATTAATTTATCCGCCCAGTCACTACTTTTTGTACCAAGCTTGGCGCCACTGTTTCATTTGCTCAATCTCTTGCTTTTGCGAAGTCAAAATCTCTTGAGATAATTTCTTCATTTCCGGCCGTTTCGACTTCTTCAACGCATCTTGGGCCATCACTAAAGCTCCTTCGTGGTGGGGAATCATCGCATGCAGAAATCGCAGGTCAAATTCAGCATCAGCAGCGCCTAAATCCATGCTCATCATCATGCTTTGCATTTGTTCGGGAGTCATTGGCATCATGTGACCCATTTGAGCTTGATAAGCCATTGGCGTACTGTCGGCTTTGGCATACCAAGTTTTTCGCCACTGTTTCATTTGATTGATTTCGCGGTTTTGAGCGGCAATAATGTTATTAGCTAGTTTTTTCATTTCCGGGCGTTGGGATTTGTTTAGCACATCTTTTGCCATGTTTACAGCACCTTGATGGTGTACTGTCATGCCATCAATAAATCGCAAATCGTAGTCGGCATCCGCCGGGCCTAAATCCATTGACATATTGTGATTCATGCCATGATTCATACCATCCATTCTGCCACTTTGTCCCGCGTCTTGCTTGTTGTTCGCTTGGGTTGCTGCGGTAATATTTGGGGCTTGAGTTGGGCTGGTAGGAGATTTTGAACAAGCTGCTAGAATTCCGCTGGTTGCGGTGGCTGTGGCGGTCAATATTAGTGCTGCCAAGCCTGTTTTTAATGAAATTGGTTTCATAGATTTCAGCTTGTCACCGAGAGATGAAATTAAGATGAAATTTACAAAAATTTCAAATCTCAAATCTCAAATCTCAAATCTACTTGACTCTCCTGCTAACTGGAGACTTTACAATGGAGTTAATTCATCTATGAAGCAGAGTAGTTTCTGCTGAGGTTCCAATTATGAATTTACAGCTAAAAGTTCCCAAAATGGCTTGTTCGGCTTGTGTGAATACAATAACAAAAGCAGTTCAAGCCATTGACTCAGCCGCTACTGTTGAGGCGGATCTCAAGACAAAATTGGTCGCGATTCAAACCGCTAAGCCGGAAAGTGAGGTTAAAAAAGCGATCGCATCTGCTGGCTATCCAGTCAGTAGATTTTAGATTTTAGATTTTAGATTTATATCATGTCCGCAGAGAACGACCATGATAAGATTTGTTTGTAGTGAGGACTTCAGTCCTCATAATCAGAGGACTGAAGTCCTCACTACAAACCGTTTTTATTATAGTAGTAATTTAGAGGAGATAATATTACTCCACAGATGAACCTTGGAGATTTAATAAAAGTCTAAAATTTTTGATTCTCCACCACCGCCCTGCGGTGGCTTGTATCCATTTTTGGGGGTCATTTGCAGGCAGAAAGTAATTGTCTAATTTAGGATGGCATTTATGGACAATCTCACACTTAAATTGCGGGGCATGAGTTGTGCAGCTTGTGCTTCCTCTATCGAACAAGCAATTCAATCTGTCCCCGGCGTAAGTGAGTGCAGCGTCAATTTTGGGATGGAACAAGCAACCATCCAATACGACTCGAAGCAAACCAACTTAGCAATCATTCAAGAAGCTGTTGATGCGGCGGGATACGAAGCTTTGCCCCTGCAAGAAATGGCAGGGGATGATGCAGAAAAAGCCGATCGCAAATCCGCATCTCAAAACTTGCAGCGAAAACTCTGGATCGCAGGCAGCATCAGCATTATACTGGTTTTGGGTGGCATTCCAACCATGACAGGCGTTCACCTGCCATTCATTCCCCCATGGCTGCACAATTTTTGGCTGCAATTAGTGCTGACATCACCAGTACAGTTTTGGTGCGGTAAATCGTTTTATGTCGGGGCTTGGAAATCCTTTAAACGGCGCGTCGCAACTATGGATACCCTGATTGCTTTGGGGACAAGTGCTGCTTACTTTTATTCGGTATTTGTGACATTTTTCCCCGGTTTCTTCACTTCCCAAGGTTTGACTCCCAGCGTTTATTACGAAGTTGCCGCCAGCGTTGTCGCCTTAATTTTGTTGGGGAAAAACCTAGAAAATCGGGCGAAGGGAGAGACTTCGGAAGCAATTCGCAAACTCATGGGTTTGCAAGCAAAAACTGCTCGAATTATTTGCAACGGAGAAGAGTTAGAAGTACCCATCGCCCAAGTGGCAATTGGCGACATCGTGCAGGTGCGCCCGGGCGAGCAAATCCCCGTAGACGGAGAGGTGATTGAAGGTGCTTCGACGGTAGATGAAGCAATGGTTACGGGGGAAAGTTTGCCTGTCAAAAAGCAGCTTGGCGATGAAGTTATAGGAGCGACAATTAACAAAACTGGCAGCTTTAAGTTTCGCGCGACAAGAGTTGGAAAAGATACATTTTTAGCTCAAATTGTCAAGATGGTGCAGGACGCCCAGGGCTCAAAAGCCCCGATTCAAAAGTTAGCAGACCAAGTAACAGGTTGGTTTGTTCCCGCAGTAATTGCCGTGGCTTTAGCTACTTTTATTATTTGGTTTAACGCGACGGGTAACTTCACTTTGGCGACGGTGACAATGGTGGAAGTGCTGATTATCGCCTGTCCCTGTGCTTTGGGTTTGGCGACTCCGACTGCTGTGATGGTTGGCACTGGAAAAGGTGCAGAAAATGGAATTTTAATTAAAGGAGCAGAGAGTTTAGAAAAAGCTCAAAGAATTCAAATTATTGTGTTAGATAAAACTGGAACGCTTACGGAAGGTAAGCCGACGGTAACTGATTTTGTGACAATTAAAGGAACGGCGGACAGCAATGAGTTAAAATTGCTGCAATTGGCGGCTTCTGTAGAGCGAAATTCCGAGCATCCTTTGGGGGAAGCTGTGGTGAGGTACGCTCAATCTCAAGAGGTGAAGTTGACAGATATTCAGGATTTTGAGGCGATCGCGGGCAGCGGCGTGCGAGGGGTTTCGAGGGGAAAGCCGATCGCCCTGGGAACCCTGAGATGGATGCAGGAATTGGGCTGCGATACTGAATATCTGGAGCTGCGCGCGCGAGCTTTTGAAGCTGCGAGCAAAACGGTGGTTTGGATGGCTGTAGAGGGCAAAATTGAGGCAATTCTGGGCATTGCTGATGCTCTGAAACCTTCGTCGGCGCGGGCGGTGAAGGCGCTGCAAAAACTCGGTTTGGAGGTGGCGGTGCTGACTGGGGATAACCGATCGACTGCGGAGTCGATCGCCCGATCCGTAGGAATTACTCGCATTTTTGCCGAAGTTAGACCCGACCAAAAAGCCGCTCAAATCCAAGCGCTGCAAGGGGAAGGCAAAATTGTGGCGATGGTGGGAGACGGGATTAACGATGCACCGGCTTTGGCCGCTTCGGATGTGGGAATTGCGATCGGTACCGGCACAGATGTGGCGATCGCAGCCAGCGATATTACCTTAATTTCAGGAGATTTGCAAGGGATAGTTACAGCAATTCAACTTTCGGGCGCCACCATGCGGAACATCCGCGAAAATCTGTTTTTTGCCTTTATTTACAACATCGCTGGAATACCGATCGCAGCGGGCGTTTTGTACCCAATTTTTGGCTGGCTGCTCAATCCGATTATCGCTGGTGCAGCAATGGCTTTCAGTTCTCTTTCGGTAGTGACTAATGCTTTGCGATTGCGGCATTTTAAAGCCAAATCTATTGTATAAATTAGGAGGAATTTGAAAAATGTTTAGCCAGCGTCAAGTTTTAGGAAGTCTCGCAGGTTTAGGAATTATCCTCGGAATTGCGTCGGGAGTTCGAGCAAATCAAATATCAACCCATCCGGCAAATTCAACAGCTCAATTTCGGCAGATTGAACAGCCGCTAAGTTTAAAAATTGGCATAACAGCAGGCGGATTGAGCTTAATTGGTTTAGAATTATGGTGGTTTTTGTTCAGTAAAACTCAAGCTAAGCCTCAATACGGTTCAGTTAAGCCCGGAGATCCCCCCTAGCCCCCCTTAACAAGGGGGGGACAAGAGAATTGTCTTTCGTCCCCCTACAACCAGGAGGATGCGAGGGGGATCTCCGGGGGACAAGAGAATTGTCTTTCGTCCCCCTACAACCAGGGGGATGCGAGGGGGATCTCCGGGGCACAAACAGTTTTAACAATCGCGTATCGAGCTAAAATCAAGTAAATTTTCCCGGGGCGTTTTTTTTCAGCGAAATCTCGCTAAAATTGATCGAGCTTAAAAAATTTGGAGTGAGCTAAATGCAACTACTACACACGATGCTCCGAGTCGGAAACCTGGAAGAGTCCCTCAAATTTTACACCGAGGTTCTGGGGATGAGATTGCTGCGGCAAAAGGACTATCCAGATGGTAAATTTACTCTGGCTTTTGTGGGCTACGGCGACGAATCCGACACTACAGTTTTGGAATTAACGTACAATTGGGGCGTCGCAGAGTACAATTTGGGTGATGCTTACGGTCATATTGCGATCGGCGTTGACGACATTTACGGTACTTGTGAAGAAATTAAAGCCCGCGGCGGCAAAGTTACTCGCGAACCGGGCCCGATGAAGCACGGTTCAACTGTCATCGCTTTTGTACAAGATCCTGATGGATATAAAGTTGAATTAATCCAATTCAAAAATCAAGGTAGCAGCAGTCAGAAACTAACTGCGGAAGCAGCATCTTAGTCGTGGTAGTCGTGGTAGGGTGCGTCAGCAACAAACTTTTTGACTTACGTTAAAACTCCGGTTCTGACGCACCCTACAAAGGGGATGCGAAAGGATTTTCAACACTTTTAATTCGATCGCACCGACGGTACAAATTGCTGCAAGTAACTCTTTTGCCACAAAATAGAAAAACTGTTGCCTATTTGGCTTAAACTATCAAATTTAGGAATCAATTGAGATTCTCGGCGCTTGTCTAACGAAGCTAGCGTCGCAAAGAATATAGATAATACTAACAAAAATATCACCATCACAATAAAAAACATAGTCCAATAGACTAGAAATTCACTTTGGTAGTAGTTGACGGTCAATATCGAGTTAATCACTGCATCGGATAAATACAAAAGCAGCCCTGTTGAAAACCACACTCCTAACAATAGCCACGTCCACTTAAACATCTGTGTTGCAGTCTTGTTATTTTTGGACGCCGAAAGTTCTAAATCTCTAATTTTGCTGTTAATTTTTGATGTGACTTCATACAAAGTAGACTGCAAAGAATCTCTGATTAAATTCAAATCGTTGTCGAGGTTTATGCACTGCTCGGACGTGCTTTTGTCAACACTCACGTTTTGGAGTTTCCTGCGGTGTTCAGCCAGTTTATTACCAAGGGTCTGATCCCATTCTTGCAGCCGCTCTACTGTCAAATACAAAAGTTCCCTATTTGCATCTAACAAGCTCTGACAATCTAGAATCGACTTAACTAACTTGCTCAAATTGTTAATATGTTCGTCTACAGTATTTTGGTATTCCCTCTGTTTATCTGACAAGAAATTTGCCATTGCGACATCATCGCCGCACAGCGACACAGCATCAGAATACACGCCGTCAATTTCCTTTTTACCTAGATATAGTGACGCTTTGCACTCCTCAATTTCGGGAATGGTCAGAGATTCTAAAGACTGATGTTCTACATGAAATTTATATAGGAGCGCTGTCATAATTTGCGCCGATTTTCGGTCTAGCCGATCTTGGTAAGGTTCTAACATAATTGCCGCTCGATTTTTGATCGCCGCCTCCGGGTGGTGCAGAAACTCAAAAACTTTGGCAACTATTTGGGAGAATTCCCACTCCTTAAAATTATTTTTCGCCACATCCAAAAAGTTGGTGATGGCTGCATCCTTTTCGGCATGAAATTTGTACCCATCATCCGTAACTGCGATCGCAGGAAATACGCGATCGATCCAAAACAGATATTCCTCGCAATCCATTAACACACCCAGCAGCAGCCAGCTAGGGCCGTAGACCCAAAAATCGAGACAATTCTCGTATTCCTTACCGCTGTCCATTCTGCTGTTGTCGCTCAAAGCAAATTTATTGCTGGCTAACAGTTTAATTTGCTCTTCTACAACCCGCTGCTCAATTTCTGCTGCATTAATTGTGACATGGCCAGCAGATTCCTTGCCTTGTGCTTGCCATTCATCCAACAAAATTGACTGAATGCTAACAGCAGCACACCACCGAATTAAAGGAGTCGCTCCCTCATACGCTTCCTGTTCCAACACCGCCAGCCGATTTTCGCTAAAATCACTTGATACAGGTTCCTCACTTGATATAATACCCTCTCGCACCTTGCCAACTGCTTGAATTGCCAAAGCCCGAAACAGCAAATTTGGATGCGGTTTTCTAGCGGACTCCGGTATATCTTCCCCTAATCTTCCGCTTTTGGGCACGTCCAAAACTTCAGCAAAAGGACCGATTCCGCATTGTTGGAAGATGCCTTCAACGGTGTTTATTCTTTCCCAAGGTTGAGTATATTTGGTGAGACTGAAGATGAGCGCTGTGTCGCTGCACTCCATTGACTCAGGGATGCTAGTGCGATCGATTTTCCAGAGATTGCTTGTCATAATTTGTCGCCATGACAATTGCTAGATCTTAACGTCGTTGTCCGATGCTGAATGCAACTCTACATCTACTGCTGCTTTTTGTCAATATTAGTCTCGAACGCAGTTGACGCATAATAAGCTGGGAACCAAATTTCACGAGTATATTTCTGGTTGCTTCATGCGATCGAGTTCAGTAAAGGCTGATACCCCCTAGGCCTGATTAAGGAGAATAAGATAGTTCTTCAAGTCCCCCAACAATCAGGGCGATGCGAGGAACTCCGAAGGCTCGACAGTGTTAACTGAACGGTATGGTTGCTAAACCCGGTATTTTCCGTAGCAACCGGGTTGAGCGAGGCAAATATCTGTCGGCGACTAAGTATATAAATTTACACAAATCCGATAAAATGTCTAATTTGGAGGCTATTTTTATTTGCTCGAATCAACCTAGGATGCTGGTTTCTTTTTCGGGATTTTTAAGATTTTGTCCTTCGCCATTTCGTCAACAATTAAGTCGCTGATAATTTGAGCTCCGTGGGAGGTAAAATGCACGCCGTCATTAATTTTTACATAGCCTCGCTTCCCCGATTTATCAGCAACTACCGGAACAAATTTTCCGGCTTCTGCAAAACTTTCCCAAGTCGAAATAAATTCTATTTTCGGTGAAGATTTGGTCGCATTTTTATAAATCTCGTTCATGATGGGAAAAGCTTTGAGATACGAAGATTTGTTAGATATGGATTGACCTACCCAATACACTTTTCTAACGGAGGATGAACCAAGTAATTTGGCATATTTATCTACTCTTTCTTGATAAGCTTTTTGCCATTCTGGGGTCAGGATGGCCCGGTATTTTCCTTGAGAATCAATGATATCTTGAGGGTCGTTGCCTCCGAACAAAATTATGACTACATCCGGCCGATAATCCTGGATAAGTTCGCTGGTTCTGGCATACCAGTCATAATAATCTATCCGATTTAAGCCGCTCGATACTTTGTAGTCAAGTTTTGTATTTGCGATATTGTATTTTTCCTTGAGAGTGTACTGAATTTGAGTTCCTAAGTCGAACATTACTGAATCGCCAATAAATAAAAATTTGCGATAAGGTACGGTTAGTTTGGGTTTAGCTGTAGTTGGTTTTTTAGCAGGCTTTGGGGCTGCAACAGCAGGTTTTGTTGCGGTTTTGACCGGAATTTTTTCGGGTTTCTTGGAAATGCTATCGAAGTTAATATCTTTGATATTGCTCCAAAAATCTTGTTCGGATTTCCTGAAGCCGTCTATTTCGATCTGGCGCGCTGCTTGTTTGATTTCGTTACTGGCGAAGGGAGTTGAAGAAAAGCTTTTCAGAAATAAGGATAAGTTGGAAAATATTAAGGTGAGAATTACAGAGGTAACTATCAACAAAATTTCTCGGTCTCTCATAAGAAGGAAGTTCGGCAACGAGCAATGTACGGGATGTAACGGATGTAACGGATTTATTTCAGTCCGATGGAAGCCCGAATTCTGAAGGAGGAAGAAGGGAAGAAGACATAGACAGCAATCTTTTTAGATCTCCGTATTTTACGTTTAATTAGGTGGATTTACTTGTTTATTAGAAGTTAAAGTAAATAAAAGGTGGGACGGTACTCGGGCCTAACATTAAGATAGCATACACGAGTATGGAAACTAAAACAACCCGAAAGAATAGGTTGTTTAATGACAATACTGTTTGCAATACCTTGGAAACGATCTCGCCCCACAGGTTGATCGCGCCAATGACGGCAATTACTAGATACAATTGCCAAAAGTTGAATTGAAAAGTTGCAAACGAAAAACGAAAGATTCCCTGAAAAAACCTCATGGCAGTTTCCCAGTTGGGTGTGCCGAAAAATACCCAGCTACAGGTAACAAAGGTAAAGGTTAACAACCAACTGCAAAATTTAGTAAATCTGGGAAAGGCATAGTCTAATTTGAGGTGGATAGCTTGGGGAATATCTTTACATAGATGGTTGACAATCAGTCCTAAACCGTGAATTGCTCCCCAGACAATAAAGTTTAATCCTGCGCCGTGCCAAAATCCGCCGATCGCCATTGTTATCAGTAAATTTACGTACTTCCGCAATTTGCCGTATTTATTACCACCTAACGGAAAGTAAAGGTAATCCCTCAACCACTCGGAAAGACTGATGTGCCACCTTTTCCAAAATTCTTGCAAGCTGAGCGATCGGTATGGCATATTGAAATTGGCAATGGGTTTGAAACCCAACAAGCAAGAGATGCCGTTAGCCAAATCCGAGTAGCCGCTAAAATCTACATAAATCAAACAAGAATAGGAAATTGCCGCCAGAATTAAATCGATGCTGCTGTATTGCTGCGGAACTTTGAATGGTAGTTGAGTGAAGTTAAACAAAAAGCTGGATAAAGTATATTTTTTGAAGAGTCCCGACAAAATTAAAACGATAACTTCTTCGATTTGATAGTCGTATTTTTTGGGTGAATTTAGCTGCGAGTAAAATTCGCCAGGGCGCGAGATTGGCCCGGAGGCAATTTGGGGAAAGTAGGTTATGTAGGTGGCGTAGTCTATAAATTTAGGACAGGGAATTTTGTGCTGGTAGCAGTCGATTAAATGGGAAATTATTCTAAATGTGTAGAATGATATGCCGACGGGGGCGATTATTTGTAATGTTTGAAAATTCGCGGGAATTTTAAGCTGGTTTAATATCTCAAATAACGAAGTTACAAAGAAGTTGCAATATTTGAAAAAGCCGAGATTGGCAATGTTGACAATTATGCCGAAGATGAAGGCAATCTTTGGCTGTTTGCCGTGAACGACTGCTCGGAGAATGATATAATTGTAGGCTGTACTTAAAATGAGGAGGCAGAGAAAGTCTAAGCTCCAAAAGGAATAAAATAATAAACTGGAAATTAGCAAGACAATTTTATATAAATTGACTTTGGGCTTCAAAGAGAGGATGGCACTAAAAAGAATTAGGAAAAATACTAGAAATTGGTAAGTTGGAAATAACATAGGTCTCAATAAAGTAAAATTTTTAGTAGAGCAATAAAGAGGTTTGTAGTGAGGACTTTAGTCCGCAGAAATTGATGCGGACTAAAGTCCTCACTACGAACCAAGACATAACCTGGAAATTAGCAAGACAATTTTATACAAATCGACTTTGGGCTTTAAACAGAGGATGGCGCTAAAAAGAATTAGGAAAAATACTATAACTTGGTAAGTGGAAAATAGCATAGATGTCAATAAAGTAAGATTTTTAGTAGAGCAATAAAGAGGTTTGTAGGGAGGAATTTAGTCCTTTGATGGATGCGGACTAAAGTCCTCACTACGAACCAATAAATAACCTGGGAATTAGTAAGACAATTTTATATAAATTGACTTTGGGCTTTAAGGAGAGGATGGCACTAAAAACAATTAGGAAAAATACTAGAAATTGGCAAATTGGAAATAACATAGATCTCAATAAAGTAAAATCTTTAGTAGAGCAATAAAGAGGTTTGTAGTGAGGACTTTAGTCCGCATCAATTTCTGCGGACTCGCATTCCGAACGATCGAACGAAGACATAATATGAGACGGTAGTGCTGTGTCCGTGCAGTATTGTAGGTAATGGAGAACCTGTATATTTTCATAAGTTCGATCGCCCGATCCGGTCATGGCGCACAAAAAATCGCTGGGGATTGGGGGCTTGCAGATATTGCAAGAGGCTAACTATGTGATAACTTCCGCGCTCGTTAACCGCACTCATAGATTCACAATCGTGTTTCAAGATTATGATGGTTGTGAGACCATGTATTAACGGATAACAACAGGAATCCCCTTGATTGCGAGGAACCAACGTGCAGCCAACAGACCCTAGCAAATTTACAGATCAAGCCTGGGAAGCCATTGTCAAATCCCAGGATGTAGCCCGCCGCTTTGCCAATCAGCAGCTAGAGGTTGAACATTTAGCGATCGCCATTCTAGAACAGCAAGGCTTGGGCAACAGCATTCTCAGCAAGGCTGGAGTAGATGTCCCCCGCTTCGCCCAACAGTTAGAAGCTTTTGCCAAACGACAGCCCAGAGTTGCCAACGCTGACCAACTATACCTCGGCCGCGGCTTAGAAGTGATGTTAGATGCTGCTGAGTCTGCCAGACAGACTTGGCAAGATAATTTTATCGCCGTTGAACATTTATTAATAGGCTTGCTAGAAGATGAACGAGTTGGTAGGCGATTGCTGACTAGGGGCGACGGGCCGCCGGGCCGCCCCGGATACGATCGCAAACCGGCCCCCGGTACGATCGATCGCCCGAAACTCGATGAAGCAATCAAATCAATTCGCGCTACTACCAAAGTCAAAGATCAAAGCCAAAGCCAAAGCCAAAGCCAAAGTCAAAGTCAAAACCAAAATTCCGACGCCAACTCCGACGCCCTCAGCAAATACGGGCGCGATTTGACAGAAGCCGCCAAAGCAGGCAAACTCGACCCAGTAATCGGCCGCGACGAAGAAATTCGCCGCGTCGTGCAAGTTCTTTCCCGCCGCCAAAAAAACAATCCAGTGTTAATTGGCGATCCCGGAGTCGGAAAAACTGCGATCGCCGAAGGTTTGGCCCAGCGAATTGTCAACGGCGACGTACCCGAATCATTGAAAAACCGCCAGCTATTCAGCCTCGACATGGGCAGTTTAATTGCTGGGGCAAAATTCCGGGGCGAATTTGAAGAACGGTTGCGTTCTGTCCTGCGAGAAGTTATCGATTCCGACGGGCAAATTGTCCTATTTATTGACGAATTGCACACCGTTGTTGGCACTGGCGGCGGCGGAAGTTCCGGTTCGGGAATGGATGCGGGAAATTTGTTGAAACCGATGTTAGCCCGGGGCGAATTGCGCTGTATCGGCGCTACAACTCTCGATGAATTTCGCAAAAATATTGAAAAAGATCCGGCACTGGAACGCCGCTTTCAACAAGTATTTGTCGGGGAACCGACTGTGGAAGATACTGTTTCAATTTTGCGCGGCTTGAAAGACCGTTACGAACGCCACCACGGGGTAAAAATTACTGATTCGGCGCTGGTTGCGGCTGCAACTCTGTCTTTTCGCTATATTTCCGATCGCTTTTTGCCGGATAAGGCGATCGACCTTGTAGACGAAGCGGCCGCCCATTTGAAAATGGAGATTACCTCCAAACCCGTGGAATTGGAAGGGATCGACCGCCGGGTGATGCAGTTGGAAATGGAAAAATTGTCGATCGAAGGCGAGGGAAAAGGTTCTCCAACGGCCACCATCACCCCCCGCATCGAACGCATTAAATCTGAGATTGAGATTTTAAAAGCCAAGCAAGAAAAATTATCTTCGCAGTGGTTGGGCGAAAAGCAGTTGTTGGATGCGATCAATAAATTGAAAGCAGAAGAAGACCAACTGCGAGTGCAAATAGAACAGGCAGAAAGAGCTTACGATTTGAATAAAGCGGCACAGTTGAAGTACGGTAAATTGGAGACTGCGGTGCGCGATCGCGAAGCGAAGGAAGCCGAGCTTTTGAAACAGCAAGCTCAAGGTTCTTCGCTGCTGCGGGAAAAAGTTACTGAGGGCGATATTGCGGAAATTGTGGCTAAATGGACTGGCATTCCAGTCAATCGGTTGTTAGAATCGGAACGCCAAAAATTGCTGCAATTGGAAAGCCATTTGCACAAGAAAGTCATCGGTCAAGAGGAGGCTGTAACGGCGGTTGCTGCGGCGATTCGGCGGGCGCGGGCGGGGATGAAAGATCCCGGTAGACCGATCGGCTCTTTCTTGTTCATGGGCCCCACAGGCGTCGGTAAAACCGAGTTAGCGCGGGCGTTGGCGGAGTTTTTGTTTGATAGCGATGATGCGATTATCCGCATCGATATGTCGGAATATATGGAGAAGCAAAACGTCTCCCGGCTAGTCGGAGCTCCCCCGGGATACGTCGGTTACGACGAAGGCGGACAACTTTCCGAAGCAGTGCGGAGACATCCTTATTCGGTAGTGCTGTTTGACGAAGTGGAAAAAGCGCACCCGGATGTATTTAACATTTTGCTGCAAGTGTTGGATGACGGCAGAATTACCGATTCTCAAGGTCGAGTGGTTGACTTTAGAAATACCGTAATTGTAATGACTAGCAATATCGGTAGCGACCACATTTTAGACGTGTTTACTAAGAAGGGAAAAACTGCCAAAAAACCCGCAAGTCGAAAGCAGGAACCGAAGGAGGTGTCAATTCCCAAGACAGATTATAAAGTTGCTGAGGATGGTACTGTCGAGGTGTCAGCCCAGCGAGTCGATACACTAGACAAGAGTGAAAAAGACAACAGTGAAAGTGAAGATTTACCGACTCAAGAACGGGAGACAGACCAAGAGTACGAGCAAATGTTGAAACGGGTGATGACAGCTTTGCGATCGCACTTTCGGCCAGAATTTCTCAATCGCGTGGACGAGATCATTTTGTTCCACACGTTGAGCAAGATCGAACTGCGGCAAATTGTCAGCATTCAAGTGAAGCGGATCGAGCGGCTGTTGGCGGAGCAAAAAATTACTTTGGAACTGTCAGATGCGGCGAAAAACCACATTACAGATGTTGGTTACGACCCGGTTTACGGCGCTCGTCCGCTGAAACGCGCTATCCAGCGGGAGTTGGAAAACCCGCTGGCTAACAAGATTCTGGAAAATGCGTTTACCGAAGGCGATACAATTGCGATCGACTGCGTAAATAACACTTTGCAGTTTCGCAAAAAAGACTCTCTCCCCGCGTTAGTAGGTAACAGTTTGTAGTTGCGTTAGGAACAGGCTTTCTGGCCATTGGTGTCAACTTAACATCAAAGGTATTCAGAGACTGCTGTTGGGTGATTTAAGGCCGGATCCCCCCTAACCCCCCTTAACAAGGGGGGGATAAGAGTCTTCTCTTTCGTCAACCCCTACTCCCCTTTTTAAGGGATCTTTCCAACTAGCAAATCTATTTGCGAAGAAGGACAAAACTCTTCTCAAAGTCCCCCTTCTTAAGGGGGATTTAGGGGGATCGGGCCTAGGCTATAAACGAAAGATACAAAAGTTTTCTGGCTTAAGTTGACACCAATAACTTTCTGGCCTGTTCCACAAATAATTAATCTTCTTTTGTCCCAGAAAGCCTGGTAGTTTAAAATCATGAAACAACTAACTAGAATCACTCTGAATCCAGAAGTAATGGGTGGGAAACCCTGCATTCGCGGCTTGCGAGTCACTGTGGGTACTATAGTCGGACTGATGGCATCGGGACACTCACCGTCAGGCATTTTGCAAGCCTATCCCTACCTGGAAGAAGCAGATATATATGAAGCGCTTGCCTATGCAGCGTGGCGAGTTGAAGAAGTAGAAATTCCTATCAAAGTTGAACAGGCCAGAAAGCCTGTTATTCAAAAATTAGGAACAGGCTTTCTGGCCTGTTCCACAAATAATTAATCTGCTTGTGGAACAGGCCAGAAAGCCTGTTCTTGAAAATAGTCAAGCGTGCTACTTAATATTACGAATTGCCCATCGTGCGGCTGGTGTAAGCATCCATGCTGTAGGCGGGAACGCGAACGCTGTAATCAATTTCTGTTCCAGTCACCGATTTTGCCAGTTGTTCAAAAGATTTATCATTCCAATTGCGATCGTGGATGGGCTTTGACTGTTCGCCCAAGAAATATGCTTGAGTACCAATTAATGATGCTGCGACCCAGCCGACGACCAAAAGAGCGATTACAATAGTCATTTTTGCTTTTTCCTTAAGTTTTGTTGCTTTATGTAAATAAATGTAACAAAAATTTGCGAAGAGCGTCAAGTTAGTATAATGTCGTGCGAACCGTCCAGCAGGTACGGGATACCGCACCTTTGAGGGAAATTTAGGGTGTGCTTAGCCAGCACCGGTATATAGGGGGTGCTTAGCAAGCACTGGTATATAGGGTGTGCTTAGCCAGCACCAGTATCCCAATTGTGAACTGTATCCGCAATAACAAAATAGATTGTTTAAATTCTTTAATTAAGAAATTATAAGTTGTGCGATCGTAAATTACGATTAAAACTCTGCCGCTGGCATGACGAATCGCGGCAAAATTATGCGTTATGATTTATCAGTTTGGATTTGAACTAACAAATCCCAATTACCAAATCCCAATTACCAAATCAAAATTACCAATCACCCTAAAAAATATGCCCAACTCAATGTTAAATAACGATCCATTGTGGTTCAAAGACGCCATCATTTACGAAGTACCAATTCGCGCTTTTGCAGACAGCAATGCAGACGGCATCGGCGACTTTCGGGGACTCACAGAAAAACTGGATTACCTGCAAAACTTGGGAGTAACAGCAATTTGGGTACTGCCATTTTTTCCATCGCCGCTCCGAGACGACGGCTACGATACATCTCACTATACCACTGTCAACCCGATTTACGGCACGTTAGAGGACTTTAAAGAGCTTTTGGAAGCAGCGCACCAGCGCGGAATTAGAGTTATTATTGAGTTAATTGTTAATCACACTTCCGACCAGCACGCATGGTTTCAGCGAGCGCGGCGCGCCCCGAAAGGCAGCAATGAAAGAGATTTTTATGTCTGGAGCGACACTCCGGAAAAATATCAAGATGCTCGAATTATTTTTCAAGATTTTGAGACTTCTAATTGGGCGTGGGATCCGGTAGCAAAAGCTTATTACTGGCACCGTTTTTATGCTCACCAACCAGATTTAAATTACGACAATCCCGCCGTCCGCCAAGCCATCTTAGATGTGGTAGATTTTTGGTTGGAACTGGGAGTAGATGGACTGCGGATGGATGCCGTGCCTTATCTGTACGAGCGCGAAGGTACTAACTGCGAAAACTTGCCAGAAACTCACGTATTCCTCAAGCATTTGCGAAAACACGTAGATGAGAAATTCCCGAACCGGATGCTGCTTGCTGAGGCGAATCAGTGGCCCGAGGATGCGGTTGAATATTACGCGGGTGGAGATGAATGTCACATGAACTTTCATTTCCCGCTGATGCCGCGTTTATTTATGGCTTTGCATATGGAAGATAGCTTTCCTATTAGCGATATTCTCCAGCAAACTCCGCACATTCCCAATAACTGTCAGTGGGCATTATTTTTGCGGAATCACGATGAATTGACGCTGGAAATGGTGAGCGATGAAGACCGAGATTATATGTATCGGGTTTACGCTCAAGATACTCAGGCAAGAATTAATTTGGGTATCCGCCGCCGCTTGGCTCCGCTGATGGGAAATAACCGCCGCCGCATTGAGTTGATGAATGCTTTGCTGCTGTCTCTTCCTGGTACGCCGGTGCTTTATTACGGCGATGAAATTGGGATGGGTGATAATATCTATTTGGGCGATCGCAACGGGGTGAGAACTCCGATGCAGTGGAGCAGCGATCGCAATGCCGGTTTCAGCCGCGCTAACCCGCAGCGGCTGTACGCGCCGCCAATCGTTGACCCTGAATATCACTACGAATCTGTGAACGTGGAAGCGCAGCGGGCGAATCCGAGTTCTCTTTGGTGGTGGATGAAACGCTTGATTGCTGTGCGCCAGCGATTCCAAGCATTCGGCCGCGGCACTTGCGAGTTTCTGTACCCTGAAAACCGCAAAGTTTTAGCTTTTGTACGCACTTATCAAGACGAACACATCCTCGTAGTCGCTAATTTGTCGCGCTTCGTGCAGACGGCAGAATTAGACCTTTCTCCGTTTAAAAATGCTGTTCCGGTGGAGATTTTCGGGCGCGCTGAGTTTCCGGCTGTTGGCGAAGATCCTTACTTTTTGAGCTTGAGTCCTCACACGTTTTACTGGTTTA
Source organism: Oscillatoriales cyanobacterium (assembly GCA_004293365.1). Taxonomy (GTDB): domain Bacteria; phylum Cyanobacteriota; class Cyanobacteriia; order Cyanobacteriales; family Microcoleaceae; genus Microcoleus. The sequence goes on from RDYN01000046.1 coordinate 64,061, forward strand.
CTCTTACTGCTAAACCCGAGGAATTTTCGCTGCACGGTTTTAAGACAGACTTGCCGAGTTTGGCGGTCATCGGCAATTGGAAAACCGCTTTTGCAACAAGTCAATTAAGCGAGATGCTACTCTCTCTTTTGCCAAACTACTTACGCAGCAGTCGCTGGTTCATCGGTGCAGATAGGACGATTCAATCGTTGGAGATTAGTGAAATTGTGCCTGTTGAATGTCACAATAGTGCGGGGGAGGAATCTACAGTTTACATTCTGTTTTTGCTGTTGAATTATACTGAAGGGATGCCGGAAACTTACGTTTTGCCTGTAGGTTGGGAAGAACTCAAAGGCGATGCGGACGATCGCGCGATCGCGCGCCTGCACTTCCCCGAAAGCAACGAAGCCGGGGTGCTATTTGATGCCGCTGGGGACAAAGGCTTGCTGACCGCGCTCTTGAGGGCGATCGCCAATTCTCGCAGTTACAAAGGTACAGCCGGTCAACTGGTAGGAATTGCCGATAATATATTCAGCTCAGACCAAGATTTATCGCAGCTCGAACCTCACCTGTTCAAAAAAGAACAAAGCAATACATCCGCAGGTTACGGCGATCGCTACGTCCTAAAAATATTGCGAAAAGTCGAGGAAGGAATCAACCCCGAATTAGAAATCGGACGCTTTTTAACCGATCGCAACCCGATCCAACACTACGCTCCAATAGCCGGAGCCTTGGAATATCACACAGCCGAAAAACAAGTAATTACAGTCGGAATACTGCAAAAACTAATCCCCGACAGCAGGGATGCTTGGTCTTATACATTAGACACGCTGCGCGACTATTTCGAGCAAGTAATGACAGTAGAAGCCAAGCATTTAGGCGATAATTTATCTACAGATCCAGAAAACTATTTACCCAGCGCTTTGACCGGACAAATGCGACAGTCAAACTCGCTAGTAGCGGATTTATCCCTAGAAATTCCGGCCTTAGCTCGCGAACTCATCGGCTCTTACTTAGCATCAGCCGAACTTTTAGGTCAGCGGACAGCGGAACTTCACCTTGCTTTAGCTTCAGACACAGAAAATGCGGCTTTTGCTCCAGAAAACTTCACCTCATTTTACCAGCGTTCCATCTATCAACACATGAGAAATATGGCACGAAGAACTTTGCTGCTGCTGAAAAAGCGGCTGTCCAAACTGCCGCCAGAAGCGCAAAAACTGGCACAAAATCTCCTCAACCGCGAAGAGTTGCTCATGGAACGTTTCAAGTCTATTTTGAACTTGAGAATCACGGCAGATCGAATTCGCTGTCACGGGGACTTTCATTTCGGACAAGTTCTTTATACAGGTAAAGACTTCGTAATTATTGATTTCGGAGGAGAACGGAATCGACCGTTAAGCGAGCGGCGGATGAAGAGGTCGCCCCTGCGAGATGTGGCGGGAATGCTGCAATCTTTCAATTACGCTGTTACTTTGGCCCTGCGAAATGAAGTAGAAAGCGGCATGATCCGCCCTGAAAATCTCCCGGAGATGCAGCAGTGGGCGAACGTTTGGCACCGCTGGGTCAGCCTGACTTTTCTTAACAGCTATTTGGTAACAGCAGCCGATGCCAGTTTCTTGCCAAAATCTATACCGGAACTACAAGTTTTGCTGGATGCTTACATTTTGGAAAAAGGGGTTGCTGAGCTGGCCTACGAACTAAATTACCGTTTGGATTGGGCGGAAATTCCGATGAAACGGATTTTACAATTGCTGAATGTCAATCGCAAGCCGTAGTGGATTTTTAAGTATTGAGTAGGGTGCGCAGTGCGCACCTTACTGAGTAGGGTGCGCAGTGCGCACCTTACATCATCTCGTTTTCTCAAAGGTTTGTAGTGAGGGCTTCAGCCCTAAAGGTTTGTAGTGAGGGCTTCAGCCCTAAAGGTTTGTAGTGAGGGCTTCAGCCCTAAAGGTTTGTAGTGAGGACTTCAGTTCTTCTTGTTCGGGACTAAAGTCCTCACTACAAATCTTCAAAAGTTTGTAGTGAGGACTTTAGTCCTCTCTTTTATGCGGACTAAAGTCCTCACTACAAACCAATCTTATTTGTTAGCTTTGTGGAATTGCTAGCGAGACTCTGGCAATATATAATGCGGATCTGGCATTACTTAAAATAGAGAGCTGCTTGATATAAAACTTGTTCTTGATGAGTTAACAAAGTGCAATCAGAAAGCGGGTAAGCGACACAGGTAACAGCATAGCCAGCTTGCAATTCTGAGGGCTTTAAAAACTTTTGTTCGCTTTGGTCGATTTCACCGCTAAGCAGTTTTGCAACGCAAGCAGAACACTCTCCTTGCTTGCATCCATTGGGCAAGCGGATGCCGGCATCTTCTGCCATATCTAGGATATACTGGTCGTCCGGTACTGCGATCGTGCGATCGAGCGATCGCTCCTCATTCACCAGCCGAATTTGATAAACTGCCATTTCCACCTCTGATATTATTTCCGAGTATTAGTGCGTTTCAAACCGCGTTTTGTCAAATATAATGGAGAATCGGCGGTTGAAACCGCGTCTATACAAACGAAGTCCGCCTGCGCGGACTGAAGAATAATTGGTATTAGCTGAATTATCCGCTGCTAGACAAGCGCTTCTTGATAATCCAGATTTTCATCCAGATAAATAGCGCGAATATCCTGCGGCAAATTTGACTCTAAAGTTTGATATCCTTTTTGCAGCAAAGCCTTAACTTGAGCGGGCGAAATAGCTTCACCTTCAGCTTGCAAATAAGCTGCAATTCGAGTTTCGCTCCAGCGGAAAGTCTGGGCCATCAACACGACTAAACGCGGCAGCGGCGCTAACAATTCTAAGGCTTGTCGGACGTAACACCACAGGGGAGGCGAAGCTGATTGCAAAGAGTAGTGAATCGACTCAACTGGGGGCAATTCGGCTTGATTGATGCAGACAGCGGTGACATTAATCAGCCAGTTTTGGAGACTGAGATTGTCGCCATCGGGATCTTGGGTTTCGCGGCGCAAATCGAGGCCTCGGAGCTCGTGATAGATGTGCTGCCAGGTGTGGGCGAACAGGTAATCCCCTTGTACGGGCGATCGCACGGAATGGCGGATCAGGGAGTGTACAATTTGAGCGTAGCGGCAAAAAATCGCCGTAAAGAAGCGGCCCTGATCGGGATGGTTTTGAAACAAAGTCAATAATTCGCGATCGCTGTGATGGAACAGGGATTTGACCACAGGGTGGTTTAGTTCGGAAAAAACAGGTGCTTGCACAATTGTTCTGTAAAGGTTTTGGGAATAAATGCTGTTGCAGCCCGATTCTACACTACGATCTACATTTAATGCAACTGCTTAAAAAGTGTTGATATTTAAGTCAATTTAATTATATAATGGAGTTGTAGGTGATGCTGCATTAATCTAAATTGATACATATAAACTCTATGTATCCAGCGCACCTAAAAAGATAATTAGTTGTTTCAAGGGTCAAGTGTTTGTATGTCTAGCATTAATACTGGTATAGAATGGTGCGATCGCACATGGAATCCCACAACTGGCTGCGATAAAGTCAGTCCGGGCTGCACCCATTGTTATGCAGAAGCATTAACAAAAAGGTTTCACACTAATTTTCCTAACGGCTTTGATTTAACACTCCATAGAAATCGCTTGGAAGAACCAAAGCGCTGGAAAAAACCCAGCCGTATTTTCGTAAATTCGATGAGCGATTTATTTCATGAAGAAGTGCCAATAGATTTTCTCAAAGAAGTTTTTGATGTAATGCGTGAAACTCCCTGGCATATATATCAAATTCTGACCAAAAGACACGAAGGCCTTCGAGAAATAGCTGACCAATTAGACTGGCATGACAATATTTGGATGGGAGTTTCTGTTGAAAATCAAAACTATGTTAACAGGATTGACTGTTTGCGACAAGTACCCGCCCAAGTCAGATTTCTATCATGCGAACCGCTTTTAGGTAATTTAGAACTAGATTTAAAAGACATTCACTGGGTAATTGTCGGGGGAGAATCTGGGGTAAAACACCGTCCCATCCAACCAGAATGGGTTGAGAATATTAAGCAGCAGTGCGAGGATGCTAAAGTAGCGTTTTTCTTTAAGCAATGGGGAGGTAGAACACCTAAAGCTGCTGGGAGACTTCTGGATGAGAAAATTTGGGATGAGATGCCGGAAGCATGGGATAAACATCAATCTAGTGCATAAATAACAACAGATTCGATTTGTGATATAATAGGAGAGCTTACATACAGATTAATGATTTATCAACTTCTTTGTTAGTTCATCGTGTGAAATTAGCACTATTAATTAATATTTAGTAAGTTACTTTGAAGGTAAAAAGTATGCTGATAAGTAATGCAGTGCGAGGCAAAGCGAATACTCCAGTTAGCTCTAGAACGATATATTCTAAGTTGACGACCATATATATTACCAAGAAAATAGTCAAATTTGGAGATGTTGTATATCAATTTTGTAACGTTACTGGATTTAAAATAACAGGAGTGGATATCATAAATCCCTTTGTACATATCGGAATGTTTTTCGGAATGTTTTTATGTGGTGTGGGACTCTCTTTGATTTCTCCAAATATAAAATTAGGATTTTTATTTATGCTGCCAGCATTATTTGTAATGATAATGCCAAAAATCTGGGTCAAAAAATATGGACTGGAAGTATCTATGAATTCTGGTGAAAAAGCTGTCTTTACTACAAATGATATAAAGGGGCTAAAATCAGTAATTGCAGAATTATCCAAATTCATCGAGAGTGACAATGAAACAGAGAACTGTGTCATAGATATTAACGATCGAAATATCTCATTTGCAAGATATGAAAATCAGCCAATAACCTGGGAAAGTTTTGGTTCTGTGGGAAATTTTGGTTCTGCATCGTTATACGAACATCTCAATCCGCGAACCAAAACATACGAGACAAGCGCAAATTATGAAGATGCGATCGCCCAGACAATCGCCTGCATTCGGGAAGCTAACCTAGCAGGGAATTTAACCGTCGTAGTTCCAGCAACAGAGGCAACTATCCACCTCGTACAAATAATAAAGAGTCAAGGATTAATCGCTAACTTCGAGTTAGTAGCCGACGCAAAGAACAAACATTTACTCCTGCACCTCAATTCTAAAGAGAACAACAGCAGCAACAACAAAATTACCGATCGTCAATTCGACTGGCTCAACCAGGAATTTCCAAAAGAGATAGTTCCCTTACTGCAAGATTTGGAAAGTCAAGATCCTGCTGTTCGTGCTAAAGCTGTATTGTCCTTGGGAGAATTCTACAGTGAGCGAACAAAATGAGTTCAGCGAGTCAAAAACCAGGACAATTGAGTTGATATGTCATATTTTGCAAAACGATCCGTCTTCTCTCGTTCGCATTAATGCTGCTGAAGCTTTGGCTAAAATGGGTGCTGACAGCAAAGAGGCGATCGCTACTCTATATCAAGCTGCATTGGAAGATAGCGATCCAAGTGTTCGGGCTAGTGCTGTTGCCGCCCTTGGAGAGATTTACAGAAATGCTATAATTTTTAATGTACTAAATCAAGCCATTAACACTATGTCAGAGCGCAAAGTACAAATGAACTTTAACGCCCCCGTCACAGGTGCTGCGGGGAATGTTGAAGGTGACTTCATCAATAATCCACCTCAGAATTTAGTTGATGCAGCAGCAGAAATTCAGCAATTGTTGAATCAAATAGCTCAGACTAATCCAACTATCACTGAATCCGCTGTAGCTGTAGCTATTCAGCATGAAATAAAGGAAAATCCCACTCTTAAACAGCGGTTGCGAAGTGCTTTAAAAGCAGGTGGCATTGAAGCATTGAAAGCAATCTTCAATCATCCGCTAGTCAGCGTTCCTATTGAAACAATTAAGGGTTGGATAGAAGCTGAATAATATTAAGATATCGCACTTTTTGTATACCGTTCGCGGGAGTTAAGCTGTTCGACATTCAAACTGCACTATTTGTGTGCCAGACCCCATACTGTAAGGCGTTGAGGCAATAAATTTAAATGACTAACAGCTTATCACCCTCGAACGGATGAAGGCTATCAACCACGATCGCTAGGAAAACCATAACCTCCGCCCCCGGGAGTCTCAATGACAAACACATCCCCCGATCGCATTTCCACACTCGCCGTACTCCCCAATTCCTCCACATTTCCATCAAATCTTTCAACATAATTGCGCCCAACTTTCCCCGCTTCACCTCCATGCAAACCGCAGGGAGAAACCACCCGCCGCCCCGATAAAATTCCCGCCGTCATCGCTTCCAGAAACCGCACTCGCCGCACCACTCCATTACCGCCGCGATGATATCCATTCCCCCCGCTATTAGCCCGGATTGCAAAACTTTCTAACAACACCGGAAACCGCCATTCCAATACCTCTGGATCGGTTAAACGCGAATTAGTCATGTGAGTTTGCACTGCATCTGTGCCGTCGAAATTTGCACCAGCACCCGAACCGCCACAAATTGTTTCATAATATTGATAGCGTCGATCGCCAAATGTGAAATTATTCATCGTGCCCTGAGAAGATGCGATCGCACCCAGCGCACAATACAAAGCATCCGTAATATTCTGCGAAGTTTCCACATTTCCCGCCACCACAGCCGCCGGATAGCGCGGATTCAGCATACAGCCAGCGGGATTGATGATTTCCAGAGGCTTCAAACAGCCCGCATTCAGAGGAATATCGTCATCTACCAAAGTGCGGAAAACATACAACACAGCCGCTTTACACACCGCAGCCGGAGCATTAAAATTGTTGAATAGTTGGGGAGAAGTGCCAGTAAAATCGATTTTCGCACTGCGCGCAGACTTGTTAATTGTAATAGCTACCTTAATTTCTCCGCCGCTATCCATCGGATAAGTAAACTCGCCGTCAGTCAAAACCTCAATGACTCGGCGCACAGATTCTTCAGCATTATCTTGCACAAAACCCATATAAGCTTGTACTGTTTCCAAGCCGTAATGTTCTACCATATTGACAAGTTCTGCTAAACCGCGATTGTTGGCGGCAATTTGCGCTTGCAAATCGGCGATATTTTGTGCGACATTGCGAACCGGAAAATCCCCGGATGTGAGGATTTGTAGTAATTCTGGTTCTCGGAATTTGCCCTCGCACACTAACTGGAAATTGTCAAACAATACGCCTTCTTCAGTTACCATTTTACTGTTGGGAGGCATGGAACCGGGAGTGATGCCGCCGATATCGGCGTGGTGTCCCCGCGACGCAACATAAAATAAAGGAAGCGAGGAATCACGATTAAATACTGGAGTAATTACGGTGATATCTGGTAAATGCGTGCCGCCATTGTAGGGATTGTTAGAAACATAAACATCGCCCGGTTTAATAGTATGACTTTGTGCTAGGATTAAAGCTGAAACACTTTCGCTCATGGAACCGAGATGCACGGGAATGTGCGGCGCGTTGGCAACTAATTGCCCGTTTTGGTCGAAAATTGCACAGGAAAAGTCGAGGCGTTCTTTGATGTTGACTGAGGAACTTGTATTTTGTAAAGTAACGCCCATTTGTTCGGCGATCGCCCGAAACAAGTTATTAAAAATTTCCAGCAAAACTGGATCAGATTTAACCGCCGATGAATGGGTGTTAACTGCATTCATCGGCGCGGATCTGCGGTTCAAAATTAAGTCATTATTTTTGGTGATTTCCCCTTCCCAACCCGGTTCTATGATATTAGTTCCAGTTGCTTCGACGATCGTAGCCGGGCCCGTAATGCAGTCGCCCGATCGCAAATCGTCTCTCTGATAAACAGGCGTTTCCCGCCACTCACCAGCAACATACATTTGCACAGTGGAAATTGGGGACACAGGCAAGATGCCTGTGCCACAAGATGGGGAAATTGTAGAATTATCCAGTACATTCATTGTTTCTATAACTTCCACCGAAACCGCTTCTACAATTAGCGATTTTTCCGGCATCATAAAACTGTAACGCTGTCGGTGTGCTGACTCAAAATCCGCTTGCATCTCTTCAACACTTCCAGCAAAATTTACGATTAAAACCGAATCGCTTCCCTGATATTTGAGATGCAGCTTCCTAACAACTAAAATATCGGGCTGTATTTCGGATAATTCTGCGCCTCTGCGGTTCAATTCCCTCTTTCCTTCCGCCTCCAACTGCGCTAAAATAGGATGCAACCCAGCGATTAATTCTAAAGTTAATAATTGCTCGATCGCCCTTTCGCGCATAGCCCGCACATCAGCCAAACCCATACCGTAGGCGGATAGCACCCCCGCGTAAGGGTGAATAAACACCCGTTTCATGCCCAAACTATCGGCGATCGCACAAGCGTGTTGGCCGCCCGCACCGCCGAAACAGCACAATGTATACTCGGAAACATCGTAACCGCGCTGAAGCGAGATTTTTTTGACCGCATTAGCCATCTTTTCCACCGCGATCGCCAAAAACCCCTCCGCCACCTGTTCCGGTGTCCTCTCGCCCCCAATTTCCCCCGCTAACTGCACAAATTTTTGCTTAACTGCGTCAGGATCGATCGGCAAATCTCCCTGCAATCCAAACACTTTCGGGAAAAAATCCGGTTGAATTTTGCCCAACATCACATTGCAATCAGTCACCGTCAAAGGGCCGCCTTTCCGATAGCAAGCCGGGCCTGGATTAGCGCCCGCAGACTCCGGCCCGACGCGGTAGCGCGCCCCATCAAAAAACACGATCGAACCGCCACCGGCTGCTACAGTGTGAATTGCCATCACGGGCGATCGCAATCTCACCCCAGCAATTTCCGTCTCAAATTCGCGTTCGTATTCGCCGTTAAAATGGGCAACATCTGTCGAAGTTCCGCCCATATCAAAGGTAATAATTTTATCGAAACCCGCCTTTTTACTCGTTTGAACTGCACCGACAATTCCCCCAGCAGGCCCGGATAAAATACTGTTTTTGCCTTGAAATTGGGCGGCATCAACTAAGCCGCCGTTCGACTGCATAAACATTAATTTGGGGGATGGGGGATGGGGCATTAGGCATTGGGCATTGGGGAATTTAACCTCGTTTACAGGCTCTGCCTGTATACGCATATCCCGAGGCTCTGCCTCGATTAACTGACTAATTACTTGTTCGACATATCGGCGTAAAATCGGAGATAAATAAGCATCGACAACCGCAGTATCTCCCCGGGAAACTAATTTCATTAAAGGACTGACTTCGTGAGATACTGAAATTTGAGTGAAACCAATTTCTCTGGCTATTTGAGCAACTTGTTTTTCGTGTTCCGAATAGCGGTAGCCGTGCATAAAGACGATCGCACAACTGCGAATTCCGTCATCGTAGGCTTGCTGCAAATACGGGATAAACTCAGGATTGACAGCAATTAACTCTTCACCTCGGGCGCTGTAACGTTCTGCAACCTCAATAACGCGATCGTACAGCATTTCGGGCAGCACAATGTGGCGGGCGAAAATATTCGGGCGATTTTGATAGCCAATTCTCAGCGCGTCGCCAAAACCTTTAGTAATTAACAGAATAGTGCGATCGCCCTTGCGTTCAAGCAAAGCATTTGTCGCTACCGTCGTCCCCATTTTAATCGCTGCAATCTGGGCCGCCGGTATCGATTCCCCCGCCCCAATCCCCAAAATATCGCGAATTCCTTGGACTGCTGCGTCGGTGTAGCGATCGGGATTTTCCGACAGCAGCTTGTGAATAACTAGCTTACCGTCGGGCTTTTGGGCGACAATATCAGTAAAAGTACCGCCGCGATCGATCCAAAATTGCCACGAAGTGCGATCGGGAAAAACAGTATTCATATCTTTTTCTATCATCTTCTTTCTTTCTTCCTTCGCGTTTTTCGCGTCTTCGCGGTTCATTAAAATAAAATTATAGATATCGAATAGCCTCAATTAACCCCCGACAAACACCAGCCAAAAAATCCAAATCCAAAGTCTCAATTGTATCGCTTGCTTGATGATAGTGCGGATTCCGCATATTAGCCGTATCCGTCACCATAATCGCCGGATAACCATTATCCCAAAAAGGAACATGATCGCTGCGGCGAGTATCCGGCACAATCAAACCTCGATTCGGCACCGGCAACCACTCGCAAGGCTGACCGGATTTGCGGATATTTCTGCTCAAATTCATCATATCGCGCACAGTCCGCAAATTTCCAATTAAAGCAATAAAATTGCCAATATTTGGATAAAAATATTTGAGTCCCGCCGGATAGCTTTGGGAGTTCGGAGTGCGATCGCAATAACCCAACATTTCCAAAGAAATCATCAACCGAATTGACTGTTGCTGTTGCTTGCATTTAGCTGCATGATGATGGCTTCCCCAATAACCAGTTTCTTCCATATCGAAGGCAACTAACTGTACTGGATATTTTAGCGGTTGAAGTGCGAGATCCCTTGCCAATTCCAGCAAAACAGCAACACCCGTAGCATTATCATCAGCCCCAGGCGTTCCGGGTACAGTATCGTAATGAGCACCAATTACGATCGGCAAATTTTCTTGCTTCCCCCCCTTTTCGGAGGGGGATACATCCAAGATAAAATTGTGATGAATTCGCCCGCGCACTGCAAAATCGTCGGTTTCTACAGTGCCCGACTGCAATAACTGTTCGCGGATGTATTGCTGGACATAGAAGTGCCCTTCGGATGCCAAGTAAGGATCGCGATCGCGTACAATTTGAATTAGGTGGCTGTGCAGGCGTTCTTTGAGTTCCATGCGATCGGAGATACAATGAGTATACTCAGATTATAGGGGATTTAATTATGATTGGAGAAGTCAGAATCCAAAATTACAAGTCAATTCAAAAGCTGAAGTTGGAATTAGGGCGAGTCACCGTACTGATTGGCGAAAATGGCTGCGGTAAGAGCAATATTTTGGAGGCGATCGCCCTGGCTTCTGCGGCTGCTAATGATAAACTTGATAACGAGTTCCTAGCTGCACGGGGGATTCGGGTGACAGAACCTCGATTTATGCGATCGGCTTTTGAAAAGGAAAATTTAGCACTAGATATAATAATCTCATTGTTAGGACAAAATAAGCAAGAACTTAGTTTTGTACTAAACAATGATAATCATCCCTATTCTCAGTGGCGAAATAAAGAAGCAGGCAAGCTATCTCTACTCAAACTCAGAGAGTTTCTTAAGACATTTGACGGTGACAAAGAAGAATTTATAACAAAAATAGCTAACGATGAGAATGTTTTTATAAATATTTTTCAAGAACCGCTTAGCAAAGTAATTGATTCCATGAAAATACACAATTTTTTGATTTATTCTCCGGAAAATTACTCCTTGCGAATCTTTGAACGAGAAGAGCAAATTCAACCCCTAGGCATTTACGGTGAAGGTTTGTTTAAGCTGTTACAAGTTTTAAGTTTAGAAGAAAATCAGGAAAAACTTACAAAAATCAAAAAATTACTTCAGTTAATAGATTGGTTTAAGGATTTTGAGCTTCCTCGCACTTATAGCGAATTTGAATACAGCCTTCAAATCACAGATAGGTACTTAGATGCAGATTTAAATTATTTCGACCAAAGAAGCTCGAATGAAGGCTTTTTGTTTTTACTGTTTTATTTTACCTTGTTCATCAGCGAACTTACACCTCAATTCTTTGCAATTGATAACATTGACGCTTCTCTCAATCCCAGATTAGGCCGCAGATTAATCGAAGAATTAGTCGAACTAGCAAAAAAGAATGATAAACAAGTCATCTTTACAACTCACAACCCAGCAGTTTTGGATGGTTTGGATTTAGATGATGACGAACAGCGACTGTTTGCGATTTCCCGCAACCAATTAGGTTACACTAAAGCTAGACGCATTCTCAAACCTAAACCTTTGGAGGGACAAGAACCTGTGAAATTATCAGAGGCATTTTTGAGAGGCTATATCGGCGGAATTCCTAAGAATTTTTAATATGATTAGTTTTGGATTGATTGCAGAGGGACTTACTGACCAAATTGTAATTGAGAATATTTTAGCTGGATATTTCAAGAGTCTCGATCTAGATGTCGAACCACTTCAACCAGAAAGAGATAAAGACAATCAGAATAAATCTAAATACGGCGGTTGGACTCTAGTTTTTGATTATTGCAAGTCAAAAGATTTTCGAGAATCATTTCAATTTATTGACTATATCATTATTCAAATAGATACTGATGTTTCAGAAGATTATGATATCGCCCACCAAGATGAAAATGGTGAGTTTACTCCCCAGCAGTTGATTGCAAAAGTTATTGATAAATTGAGAGACGCGATTGGTGAGGATTTTTACAACACCAATCAAAAGAAGATAATTTTTGCAATATCTGTACATTCTATTGAGTGTTGGTTGCTCCCACTGTATTATACAGATAAGAAGAAAAAAGCTAAATGCAAAAACTGTCTTAATACGTTAAATGATGAGCTTTCCAAGCAACACAATTTTACAATTGACAAGAAGGCTAAAAATCCTGAATATTATCGAGAGATTGCCAAACAATATGGCAAGCATAAAGTTTTGATGAAGCATTACCAACATAATCCTAGTCTGAAATTGTTTATAGAAGAGATTGAGACTAGAAATATTCAAATTGTTGAAGAGGATGACTGGTAACGATCCAGATTTTTATGTCGTATAATAGAGACAAAACTTAGGAGATTAGTATGCAAGCATACAAACTGAGAGGTAAAATCGATGCAACTGGCAACTTGGTAGTTTTGGAATCCGTGGATATGCCACCCGGAGATGTCGAAATCATCGTTTTGCCAGTGGCTGATGCGGTTGTCAGTTCCCCACAGCTAGTAATCCAGTCGGAAGAAGCTAACCCTAAAAGAAAAGTGACAACTAAAATTAAGGCTTTGCAAGCCTGGTTTGAGAATACTCAACCTATCTCACCTGACTTCGATGCAGAGGAAGCTAGATGGGAAGCTTTGAAGGAGAAATACAATCTGTGAAAGTCTTGCTAGATACTAATTACTGCGCCTCGAATTGTAACTCTCAATCAATTGATTCAAGAATTAACCAATTCTCCCTAAATTTATCAAAGCGCTAAACAGTTCGCAGCCAAGACAGAAGTCTTTTATTCCAAACTAGATCGAAATGCGGACTAAAGTCCTCACTACAAACCTTTTTATATCGATGTTTCTCAAACAATCCGGAATCAACAGCTACAAATTTGAATAATTAATTCAGGACTGGCGCGCGAGTGCCCAGAAACCGGGTTTTTTGCGAGAATACCTCGACACAGCGCAAAAACAGCCAAAAACCCGGTTTCTTTGGCTGTAATGGGTAAATCCTCATATAATAATAAGTTAATCCAGCCGCACAAAACATGGCAGAAAACTCCCTACGCATCAATCACGATGCTGATTCGATCCAACTATTCTGGCAGCGGGGAAACTCAGCACCCCGAGTTGCTCCTCCCGCAACCTTTGAACATCCATTTGACAGCAAAGTTCTAGCCGATTTGCGGTGGTATCTCGAAGAATACCTGCGCTTTCCCTACGGACTCGAACCGGAAAATGCTAAAAAAATTGAACAAAAATTGCAGGCTTGGGGACAGCAGCTATTTGACTTAGTATTTCGCAGCAGCGAGAAAGCACGCGAGTTTTTTCAGGAAGCGACGCGCGCCGGCTTGGATAAGTGCGAAATTAGCATTATTTCCGATGATGCGGCAGTCCTCAATTTGCCCTGGGAATTGCTGTTTTCCCCAGATTATCAATTTCTCGCACCTTTGCTGGCGGGGATGTATCGCAGTCTTAGCAACTATGCTGTTCGGGCAGAATTGGGCGCAATGTCTGACGAACAATTAAATATTTTACTGGTAATTGCTCGACCCTACGGAGAGCGCGATATTAATTTTCAAACTATCGCCCGCCCGATGCTAGAGGCGCTCAAACCGATTCAAAAACAGGTAAATCTTACTGTATTGCGTCCCCCCAGTTTAAAGCAGTTTGAAGCAGAACTTAACGCCCGCAAAGGCTTTTATCATATCGTTCATTTTGACGGACACGGCGATTTTCAAGCTGATAGCAAAATCGTGCAAACTCAGTACGGCAAATTGGGTGAAGGCGTTCTAGTTTTTGAAGATAATGACGGCAACCCGGAAATTGTTACTGCTAGGGAAATTGCTCAATATTTGAATGATTGCCGCGTGCCGGTGTTTGTTCTCAATGCTTGCAAGTCGGGTGAAGCGGGAGAAGAACCTTTTTCATCTGTCGCGGGACAGTTGGTGAAGTTGGGTGCGAAAGGCGTTGTCGCAATGGCTTATTCCGTCTACGCGACAGGGGCGAAACACTTTATGGGACGGCTGTACGGGGAATTGGTGCGGGGACAAGATATCGCCTCTGCGGTGGCTGCGGGGCGCAAATCCATGTCCATCGAGAATCAGCGCCCCAGTCCCAAAGGGCTGTTACCGCTGCAAGATTGGCTGGTGCCGGTATTGTACCAGCAGGAACCTTGCAGGCCTTTTCGCCCGACAACTGCGACTCCCAGTTTTGCAGATTTAATGGAGGAAGCTGATAATTCATCTGCGATTGCTTCGGCATTACTGGTAAATTTGCCAGATGTTAGCGCCTATGGTTTTATTGGGCGAGATTACGATATTTTGTGCTTGGAAAGAGCTTTTCGCCAAAATTATATTGTGCTGTTGCAGGGGATGGGCGGCGTCGGGAAAACTGAGTTGGTAGGAGGATTTGCGCGGTGGTTGGTTGATACTCAGGGGCGAAAAGGTGGGGTTTTCTTCACTTCTTTTGAAAGCGGTGCGGGATTCAGTCAGGTGGTGAATCAAATTGGCCGGAAACTGGGGGGTGAAAAATTCGCGTCATTGCCATCGGAAAAACAGCAGGATGTGGTGCGGCAATATTTGCAAACTAATCCTTGTTTGCTGATTTGGGATAATTTTGAACCGGTGAATGGGTTTCCCCAGGGGAATCAGCCGCTTTTACCGGCTGCGGAAAGAGACAGTTTGAAGCAATTTCTTAAAGAGTTGCGCGGGGGACAATCTTGGGTTTTGATTACCAGCCGGCGCGAGGAAAATTGGTTGGATTGCGGTTACGCGCTGCGGGAGTTAAAGGGATTGGTAAAGCCGGATGCGGAAGAGTTGGCGGCGGAGATTCTGAAGCAAGCGGGGGTTGATAGGGCGAAATTGCCTGGTGAATATCTGGAGTTGCTGAAACTGTTGGACGGACATCCGCTGTCGCTGAGGGTGGTGTTGCGGCATTTGAAAACGCAATCTCCGGTGCAGTTGATTGAGGCGCTGCGGCGGGGATTGGATACTTTTAAGGGTGCAGAGGAGGAAGGGAGAGATAAATCTCTAATGGTGTCGCTGGATTATTCGTTTGCTAATTTGTCGGAACGGGCGCGGCAGCATTTGCCGTTTTTAGGGCTATTTTGCGATCGGGTTGATGCTGATTGGCTTCATGCTTTTTCTCGAAATCCTGATATTGATTGGGGACAAGCATATCGGACGGTGTTTGGAGAAAACTTGCAGAAAGCGGATTGGATTGCACTTTTGAATGAAGCAACTGCGGCCGGAATTCTGGAAGATTTGGGGGGAAATATTTACAAAATTCACCCGGCATTGCCTTGGTATCTACGACAACAGTTAGACAAAATGGGTTCGCAGGAGGTAATCAGTAATTTGGAAAAAAAGTTGCTGGTTTTCTACGTACTGTTGGCTGATCAATGCAATAGAGAACTGATCGGCAATGCGGAATTGGCAACCTTTGTGCTGCGAGTGGAAGAACCGAATTTATTGCAACACTTACGACTGGCAGAACAGCAGCAGGATTGGGGTAATGCTTATCGTATTCTTTTCGCCTTGGGGGAAGTATATCAGCGATGGGGGCGCAAACCAGAATTTAAGTCCCTGCGAGTAAGGGCTCTGAACCAAATTGGCATCCACTTGGCACAAGCAAAGGCAAAGGGGCAAGATGCTTTTAATTTCTGGAGGTATTTGCGAGGAATAGATGCAAATGAAGCTACTCAAAGTGCCGACTGGGAAACAGCAAGAGCCGTTTATCAAGAAATTCTGGATGAACTGACAGCCTTAAATGACTCCTCCGTCAATGACAATATTGCCACTATTAATCACAATCTAGGAATAGTAGCCCAAGAGCAACGGCGGTTTGATGATGCGATCGCTTTTTACAACAAATCTCTCCAAATTAGAGAAGATGCGGGGGATTTGTACATGGCTGCTGGCGACTATCACCAACTGGGAATAGTAGCCGAAGAGCAACGGCGGTTTGATGATGCGATCGCTTTTTACAACAAATCTCTCCAAATTAGAGAAGATGCGGGGGATTTGTACAACGCTGCTGGCGACTATCACCAACTGGGAATAGTAGCCCAATTGCAACGGCGGTTTGATGATGCGATCGCCTTTTACAACAAAGCTCTCCAAATTTATGAAGATGCGGGGGATTTTTATAATGCTGCTGGCGACTATCACCAACTGGGAAGAGTAGCCGAAGAGCAACGGCGGTTTGATGATGCGATCGCTTTTTACAACAAAGCTCTCCAAATTTATGAAGATGCGGGGGATTCTCACAAGGCTGCTAACCAGTATGAAGGATTGGGAAACATTGCCAAAGAGCAAGGAGATTTTGACACTGCTGTTGCGTATTTTCAAAAAGCATTTACAGCCCTAAGTGCAGCCAATGATTGGCGTCAAGCTTCCTTAACTCTAACTGCATGGGGCCAAACCTTAGAAGCCGAATCGAATTGGACGGAGGCGGTGAAAATTTACATTCAAGCCTTAGTCATTGACATCGAGCATAATGAAGAATTTGTTGTCTCGGATATCCATAATTTAGGGCGAATGCTCAAACAGTTGGGAGACAGTCAGTTTAAGATAATTTGGCGAGAGTTTACGGGTAATGAGTGTCCCGAAAACTGGTTTTCAGCTATTCAGGAAGCCAGTGAAACAGAGGAGGAGGGAGCTGATTAATTGTGACAGGATTTACGCACGGGGGCTCAGAAACCGGGTTTTTGCGAAAATATGGGTTGCTATGTGCAGATTCGGGAAAAAACCCGGTTTCTTGGTGTGACGCAGGGGCTCAGAAACCGGGTTTTTGCCAAGATATTCGTTGCGACGCGCAGATTCACGAAAAAACCCGGTTTCTTGGTGTGACGCAGGGGCTCAGAAACCGGGTTTTTGCCAAGATATTCATTGCGACGCGCAGATTCGCGAAAAAACCCGGTTTCTCTGGTCGGAGCGCGTAATTCCTAACTGGTATAATCATGACAATCAAAATTGTTTAACTAACTTACCCGCAAAATAATATGGAACCGATACTAACTCCCGCCGAAATCAATGAAAAGCGAATGATGTTGCAAGATTACATTCCCGCACAAGCAGCTTTGGCGATACTGGAAAAAAATAACGGCAGAATAGACACCAGTTTTGATGAATTGTGGTTTCGTGGCGAAAAAATGGAAATTCCAGAACAGCAAAAAGGCGGTAAATCTCTATTGCAAGTCACGATGAAAACTCTCCGCGCCGAACTCTGCGGCAATGAAGGCTTGCGCGCCCAATTCAAAGAATATACCAAAAATCCTGGGAGTACGCCTTTACTTACGGGATTAATTGTTGCTATTGTCGGTTTGGGCGCTTCTTCGGGAATTCCGATCGACCCTACTATAGCTACTATTATTGTTCTGTATTTGCTCAAAATTGGTCTGAATATTTTTTGCGAATATACTGAACCAGCATAGTAGAAACTAGGTTTGGCTTTGTATGTAATTTGCCGTTTGGTAGGGGTTTAAATTTGCGCGTTACCCGGCAGTTTGGCAGGGGTTTAAATCCCCGCGCAGTCCCACAGTCCGGCAGGGGTTTAAACCCCTGCCTCATAGCGAAAGTCCTCTGAAGAGGACTCATGATTTATTGAATTTTTATCATAAAATAAATAAAAATGATATCTTCTTCAGTCCTCTGAAGAGGACTTTCGCTATGAGACAGGGAATTAATTCCCTGTCGGACTGTGGGTAAAGCGATAATTGTTAAACACAAATTAATCCCAACAAATTACAGACCGACAGTCCAACAGTCGTTTAAATCCGCGCGCAGTCCCACAGTCCGGCAGGGGTTTAAACCCCTGCCTCATAGCGAAAGTCCTCTGAAGAGGACTCATGATTTATTGAATTTTTATCATAAAATAATAAAAATGATATTTTCTTCAGTCCTCTTTCAGAGGACTTTCGCTATGAGACAGGGAATTAATTCCCTGTCGGACTGTCGGGCTATCGACTATTTCTAAACACCAACAAACCTGTTTAATTAATCTTTCAAAAAACCCGCCCCAACAACTAAACTTCCGACTCCAATTCGCTCACCCGCAACTGCACCGGCAACTCTACAGAATCCAACTCAGACGACTCCAACAACCCCGCCACTTCCTCCTCAGAATTCGCTGCACCCTTCCGGCCTTTCCCCAATTTCTCAGCTAAAGTATCCCGCTGATTAATCAAATAAATACTCACCAACGTCAGCCCGACTCCCATCGATTGTACCGGATTGAGCACCTCACCCAACAACAAATTCCCGAACAGCAAAGCAAAAATTGGTGTCAGAAAAGTCAGAGAACTTAAACTCGTCAAACTGCCGCTTGATGCAAAGTAAAAGAATAAACCGTAGGCGATCGCACTTCCGAACACCGTAGAATAACCTAAAGCCATCCAACCCGACAAATCGATATTCACAAACTGCCCCGACTCAGTAGCCGCCGAAATCGCCAACAGCGGCAAACCGCCCAAAATCATGTGCCAGCCCGTCGCCACCACCGGGTCAACATAGCGGCACACCCAGCGCACCAAAACCGTACCCACAGCCATCGACAAAGCCGCCAACAGCATCAACCATTCCCCGCCCTGAAACACACTTTCGATACCCGCAGAAACCTGCACGCTTTCAGGGTGAAACAGCCCCAAAATCAAGCCATCCGGCAATCCAATCAAACTGATGCCGATAACGCCAATTACTAAGCCCAACCAGCCCCAAAAACCTATTTTTTCTTGAAACAGCCACAAACACAAAATCGCCACTGCTAGCGGTTGAGAATCAATCATCACCGAACCCAAACCCGCACCGGTTCTCGCCAAACCTTCGGCTAAAAAGCCTTGAAACAAAGTGCCGTCAACTAATGCAAATAGCGAAATCCACAGCCAAGCTTTCCAACCGGCAGGCTGCTGTTTTCCCATCAATGCCGCCGCCAGCAACACCAACACGCCCGCAGGTAATAAACGCACGACAGCCACAAACAGCGGTGTCGTGTGTGGCATGACTCCTTTCATCGCTACCATCGCGGTTCCCCACAGGAAAAACGGCGCAATCAGCAACAGCGGTGCAAAGGGCAGTTTAGAATCGGTAAGTTTTAGCTGCATGGCGGAGACTCCAAATAATTGATGAGAGTGGCGCTCTCGGGAATGATGTAGATTTGTTAAGCAATTTTTACAATTATATATCGGTGTTGTTCGCGATCGCACTCCTAGGCCATCACCTTTGTTTTTTCACCCAGATATCTGCCTCAAACCCTGAATCTCTGCAAAAAACCCGGTTTCTTCAGTCTCATCAAGTGGCCATCACCTTTGTTTTTTCACCCCAATATCTGCCTCAAACCCTGAATCTCTCGAAAAAACCCGGTTTCTTCAGTCTCACGAGTGGCCTTCTTCCTTCTTCCTTCTTCCCTCTTCCTTCTTCCTTCAGATAAGGCACACTATAAGTTAGCTACAAAATTTCACATTGCCCGAAACTGCCCATGATTTGGCCATTCAAGCCCCGCTACCGCAAACAAATCGCCCGCATCGAAGTCACCGGAGCCATAGCCGGAGAAACCCGCAAACGAGTTCTAGAAGCCCTCAAAACCGTTGAAGAGCGCAAATTTCCCGCCTTGCTGCTGCGGATAGACAGCCCCGGCGGCACTGTCGGCGATTCCCAAGAAATTTACAGCGCCCTCAAGCGTTTGGGCGAAAAAATCAAAATTGTCGCCAGTTTCGGCAATATTTCAGCTTCTGGCGGAGTTTACATCGGCATGGGAGCTCAACATATCGTTGCTAATCCCGGTACAATTACTGGCAGCATCGGCGTGATTATCCGTGGCAATAATATTGAACGGCTGTTAGAAAAAGTAGGGGTGTCTTTTCAGGTGATTAAATCGGGGCCGTATAAAGATATCTTGGCATTCGATCGACCATTGACCGATCCCGAACAGCAAATTCTGCAAGACTTGATCGACACCAGCTACCAGCAATTCGTCGAAACCGTCGCCGAAGCCCGGAAACTCCCCGTTGAAAATGTCAAAACTTTTGCCGACGGCCGCGTTTTTACCGGCCAGCAAGCCTTAGAATTGGGTTTGGTCGATCGGCTCGGAACAGAAGAGGACGCTCGCCGCCTGACAGCCGAACTCGCAGGCCTCGATCCCGAAAAAACCGAATGCTGCACGCTAGAAAAACAAAAACCTTTCCTAAATCGCGTTTTGGGGAGTAGTCTGGATACATCCGGGCTTTCAGCTTACAAAAATTTGCTGGAATTCGAGATTTCTACTAGCGGTTTGCCGCTGTGGCTGTATCGCCCGTGATTAAATAGTCATTAGTCCTTAGTCCTTAGTCCTTAGTCCTTAGTCAGCAGTCAGCAGTCAGCAGTCAGCAAATAACAACTAAAGATTCGTGATAGCAGACACATCACAGCTAATAGCTCACAACTAACTAATAACGAATAACGAATAACTAATGACCAATGACTGATGACTAATGACCAATGACCAATGACTAATGACTTAATCATAAAAAATGGAGAATATTTGCGTGGATTGGCAAGTGCGGGCGATTCGCGGGGCAACAACTGCCAGCGATAATTCGGTAGAAGCAATTCGAGAAGCGGTGAGAGAACTGTTAGATGAATTAGAAACAAGAAATAATTTAGATCCGGAATTAATAATTAGTGTTACGTTTTCTGTTACCCGCGATTTGGATGCTGTCTTTCCGGCTGCGATCGCCCGCGAACGCCCCCGATGGTGCAATGTTCCTTTGTTGGATGTCCAGCAAATGCACGTCAATGGTGCTTTAGAACGCTGCATCCGCTTTTTAATTCACATCAATTGGCCCGCACACCGCGAAATTTATCATCCTTATTTGCGCGGAGCTCAAAATTTGCGGCCAGATTGGAATTTAGCCGTCGCGGTTGCTGCGGAAAAATAAGAAAATCACTTTTTGATTGATTCAATAGTTAACCCACCAGCCATGGTGGGTTTATTTTTAAATGAGGAAGGAAAAGAGGTAATAACAAAATGAGTGATTACAAAGGATGTAACTACTGCCAACATTTTCGAGCAGACGGAACTTGTCCGGCTTTCGAGCCCGGTCTAATTCCCTTAATAATTGTTGACGCGCAAATCAAACACACTAAGCCTTTGATAAATCAGAAAAACACAATTGTTTACGAGCCAACTGAAAAACACATAATGTACAGGTATAGTCCCGATCAAGTATTGATGAAGTTGAGCGATTAGCTGCAATTGTTATGGATTGCAACAGTCTGTTGTTAATCCCAGATTTGCCGTAAATTCAAGGTAAATCCCGGCAACACATCTACCGAAACAGTTTGAGGTGCTTGCAATACCTCAAGTTCTCGATCGGGGCGATAAATTTCCACTTGTTGCTTTTTGCGGTTAATTAACAAACCCAGACGACAACCATTGTCTATATACTCTTGCATTTTGTCTTGAGTTTTTTTCAGGCTATCGCTTGGCGAAAGAATTTCAATCACAAAATCGGGACACAGCGGAATGAATTTTTCTCTTTGTTGTGCAGTTAAAGCCTCCCAGCGAGATTTTTCGACCCAAGAGACATCGGGAGATCGATCGGCTTTGTTCGGTAGAGTAAACCCTGTAGATGAGTCGAAGACTTCGCCCAGTTGAGTTTGCTCGTTCCAGAGTGCCAGTTGTACGATCAGTTTGACGTTGCGTTTTCCTGTTTCTCCTCCTGTCGGCGGCATCACGATTAATTCTCCCTTAGCGTTTCTTTCTAGTTTTAAATCTGGGTTTTCTTGACAGAGTAAATAAAACTGTTCTTCAGTAAGCTTGATAATTGGGTTGAGGTCGAGAGTAATTTGAGTCATGGCAGTTGCGATCGGCTGACTTGAAATAGGCTTCTTCAGCAGATAGATTTATTTTAGCTTATCTTTTCCTGTTGGGATTTCCGATCTAGCAATTGCCAATCAGCCTAAGATTTTATTGATTTCTGAAACGGTTGCGGAAAATTGTTTTTCCCTCTTCCCTCTTCCCTCTTCCTTCTTCCCTCTTCCCTCTTCCTTCTTCCCTCTTCCTTCTTCCCTCTTCCTTCTTCCCTCTTCCTTCGCATAAAAAAAACCGGCTTCTCGAAGAAACCGGGTTTTTTGTCAATCAGTGGCTTTCTTGTGATGCAGCCTAATCCCTAAAAAGATGTCATATATAAAACTCCAAAAGTCCTTTTTACCTTCCAATATTCCCAGACTTTGAGGAGAACCCTTTTCATCTAACAGCGGCTTCACAGCTTCGTAAGCTGGCTTGTAATTGTACCAAGGAATTGAAGGCCACAAATGATGGATCAAATGATAGTTCTGTCCCAAAATTAAAATATTCAGAATCGGACTCGGATATACTCTGGCATTTTTCCAGCGATCGCGCTCGTGAAACGGACGGTGCGGCAAATAATCAAAAAATAACCCCAAGGCTAACCCTACCACTAAAGCAGGAGAAAACCAAAAATTCAGCACGTAACCTAAATGGTCGTGTTGAATGGCGATATAAACCACTCCGATTACAAACAAACGGCTGAAAAACCATTCCCAAAGTTCGTATTTCCGCCACAGTTTGCGCTTAAAGAAGAAAATCTCGTGGTAGAAGAACCTCGCAGCAATCAACCACAGAGGCCCGCCAGTAGAAACATAATGGTCTGGATCGTTATCTGGGTCGTTAACGTGGGCGTGATGCTGCATGTGTACCCGCGTAAATACCGGGAAAGCAAAGCCCAACATCAACGCGCTACCGTGTCCCAAAATAGCATTTATTGTACGATCGCGGTGCGCCGCGTTGTGAGACGCATCGTGAATCACGGTTCCAGCCATGTGCAGCGCCAGCACGTTTAGCGAAAAACAACACCAATCCGGCCAGTCTCCGTACCAGTAACCCACAAAGGAAATCGCGATCGTCGCTAATGCACTCAAAAACAACAGCAGCGTCGGATTGAAGTCACCCGGAGGACTCAGAAACTCTTTCGGCACTGTCAGCGGCCGTCCTGCCTCCGACATCTTTGTTAACACTCCTTAATATTTCACACTTGCGTAGTATAAGATACAAGTCTGCCAATAGTAAAGTTTCGTGAAAAAACAGAGTCCGATCGCCAGACACTAGCCTCTGGACAAGAAGCCAAATATTGCTGTTATGCAAGGATACCAATGATAGATAGCCGCATAGCATAGCAGCCCAATTCTAATAAATGGGTATATCTGTATTTATGTCAAGCCTGGGAGGGGAAATAATTTCCCAAAAAGCCGATCGCCAAGAAAAAATTACCGATCGGTAAAAAGTCAGATATTCTATATAGTGGTCAATGCCTGCTGTGTTGACCACTATCAAAATTTTTAAGAGTTGAGACTAGCGTCATTGCTTGTACTGAAAGATGAAACGTTAGCCGAAATTTAAACAAGAAATCCTCCAGCCACCCCATCTCAATTCATGCAACCGCCAAAAGCCCTACGCCGAACTAAAATTGTCGCCACCATTGGCCCAGCAACATCCGACCCAGAAGTGCTCCGCAACCTCATAGAAGCTGGCGCCACAACTTTGCGACTCAACTTTTCCCACGGAACAGAAGACGACCACCAGCGCAGCATTCGTTTAATCCGGCAAACATCCTTTGAACTCAACCAGCCGGTCGCCATCCTCCAAGACCTTCAAGGCCCGAAAATTCGTTTAGGGCGCTTTGAAACAGGCTCTATAGTTGTCAAAAACGGCGATCCTTTCATTTTGACCAGCCGCCCGGTGGTCGGCACAGAACTGATTTCCTCCGTTACCTACGAACCTCTAGCTTCGGAAGTTCCAGAGGGAGCAATGATTCTGCTGGATGACGGAAAAGTGGAAATGCGGGTGGAAAAAGTAGACCGCGGCGCGGGGGAACTGTACTGTCGCGTGGTCGTGGGCGGGCCGCTTTCCAACAACAAAGGCGTGAATTTTCCGGGAGTTTACCTGTCAATTAAGGCGCTGACCGATAAAGACCGCAAAGATTTAATGTTCGGCCTAGACCAAGGTGTCGATTGGGTGGCTCTGAGCTTCGTCCGCAATCC
The DNA here is from genome assembly GCA_004293365.1 of Oscillatoriales cyanobacterium. GTDB lineage: Bacteria > Cyanobacteriota > Cyanobacteriia > Cyanobacteriales > Microcoleaceae > Microcoleus. The sequence continues at coordinate 88,337 of RDYN01000046.1, forward strand.
CCAGGATATGCTGGAAATTAAAGAGCTGATTGCCAGTGCGGGCAAGCAAGTACCGGTGATTGCTAAGATCGAAAAGCACGAGGCGATCGAACAAATGGAACAAATTCTCGCCCTTTGCAACGGCGTGATGGTCGCCCGGGGCGATTTGGGCGTGGAACTGCCCGCCGAAGACGTGCCGATTTTGCAAAAGCGCTTGATTGCAACTTCCAACCGCATGGGGATTCCGGTGATTACCGCTACCCAGATGCTCGACAGCATGGTGAACAATCCCCGTCCCACCCGCGCCGAGATTTCCGACGTAGCCAACGCCATTATCGACGGAACAGATGCGGTGATGCTTTCCAATGAAACGGCTGTGGGCAAATTTGCCGTCGAAGCGGTGGCGACGATGGCGAGAATTGCGGTGCGGATGGAGAGGGAAGGAATTAAGCGCAATATTAGAAATGTAGAAGATGTCGGTCGATCGATCCCCAACGGCATCAGCCAAGCAGTCAGCCAAATCTCCGAACAGTTGAACGCAGCGGCGATTATGACGCTGACCAAAACCGGCTCTACAGCGCGCAATGTCTCCAAATTCCGACCAAAAACTCCAATTTTGGCAGTTACTCCCCACGTAGACGTAGCCCGACAACTGCAATTAGTCTGGGGAGTCAAACCCTTGCTGGTTCTGGATTTGCCCTCCACAGGCCAGACATTTCAATCTGCGATCAATGTCGCCCAAGAAAAAGAGTTGCTGTACGACGGAGATTTGGTGGTGATGACAGCCGGTACTCTGCAAGGGGTTGCCGGCTCGACGGATTTGATCAAAGTTGAAGTAGTGACAGCAGTTTTAGGTAAAGGTACCGGTGTCGGTTTGGGAGCAGTGAGCGGCATGGCCAGAGTTGCTCGCACTGCTGCGGATGTAGCGAATTTCCACGCAGGAGACATTTTGGTAGTAGAACGCACCAGCGCCGAGTTTGTGGAGATGATTCGCAAAGCAGCCGGTGTGGTGACGGAGGAGGAAAGTTTGACTTCTCACGCTGCGATTATCGGTTTGCGCTTGGGCGTGCCGGTGATGGTGGGCGTGGACAATGCGATGCGGGTAATTCGGGACGGAACTATGCTGACGCTGGATATGCAGCGGGGATTGGTTTATTCCGGTGCCCGAGGCGGCTCAACAGACGGAGAACTTGCCGTTTAACAAGTTCTGAGTCTTGTTCGTCTGCGGGGTCAAAAACCCGGTTTCTGCCTTAATGTCGATCGCCAGCCAGAGTTTTGGAGAGAAACCGGGTTTTTCTAGCCAGCGTCCTCAAGTTCTGAGTTGTGGAGTTTTGAATTAAATTCTACAGCTCATTGCTTTTTTCTTGAATTTGTGCTATACTTCTAAATTGTCTGTGCCGATGTAGCTCAGTGGTAGAGTAACCGATTCGTAATCGGTCGGTCGCGGGTTCAAATCCCGCCATCGGCTTCTAATGTTCTCAAGTCTCAAATTTAGGACTTACCACGGGTGGTCAGAAACCGGGTTTTTCCGGTTTCTTTGGGATTGATGAATATCAAGATCGATCGTAATTGTTGTAGGGGCGGGTAAACCTGCCAATATCTGCCAATAATTGATACCAATTTAAAAAAAGAATGCAACAATATTCTTGTTCCCCCCCTTGGCAAGGGGGGGCTAGGGGGGGTCAAAGAGTGTTGCACGATTTTAGAAAAATGGTATGACAATCTCAAAAACCCGCCCTGACCAAAATATTATGGTCGATAAATCGCAACAGTTTTAAAGCGTTTCATACACTTTCAGCACTTCATCCCCGTAGTGGTTAATCACCTTAACCGCAATCTTTCCCGGTTTACCATTCTTGCCTTTAGGGGGATCGAAGGGACGGCTAGTAGTAGAATACATCTGACTCCAAGCATCTTCATCAATTTCTGCTTTCAGCGCCCGTTTTAATTTTTCATAAGGTTGGTTAGCACCTGTAAAATAGGCATGACGCACAAAAAAGCTTTCCTCATTGTAGTCGGTGTCAATAAACCAACAAGCAATATCATCAGGCGAACTGCTGCGAATCTCCCCGGTAGTCGGATCGTAAATATCCAAGCCTTTTAAGGTGACTACTAGCTGACCATTTTGGCGTTTTAACTCAATATCTGGTTCGCCAAATACCATAAATAAATTACCAGCCCCTGTTTTCTTGAGCAGTTCATCACCCAGTAACAAATCAGGATTCATGCGAGTGATTAAAACTTGCAATTTGCCATAGCGTTTTGCTTCTTCATTAACATTAGGTTCAAAGGCAAAACCGCAGACAATTAATACATCATTCCCCAAACCTTTTACAGCTTCTTTAGCAGCTTCTTTGATATCATCAACGCTGACAGTGCCGTATTCTGGCCCGATGTGAACTGCTACCCGCTTGATGGTTTCATCGCTTTCTGCGTACTCGCCTACAGCATGAATGTAAGTACCCGCATGAGATTCTAAATATTCTAAATTTTCAAATTTGAGGCGTTGATTTTTTAAAGTGTTTTGGATTCCGGCTTTTTTCAGGTTGTCAATAATTCTGACTTCAAATTGATCTGATGCTTGGGTAACGCCTTCCTGTTCTGAAGCTGGGTATGCTTCATCGGTAGCAAGAATCCGGTGAGGTGAAAGACTTTCGACGGTAAACGGGCCAGTTATCCGAATGCGTTTATTGTTTTCATAAGGTTGGTCATAGAGTAGTTCGGTATCCGCATTGCGCGCAATAGATTCATCGATTTCTTTCTGCCGTTGTTGCCTGAGTTGCCACCATTTAGCTATTAATTCTTTAGCTTCATCTGACCATTTGGCATCTGCTTCTCTGGGAATTTCCCATTCTTCCCAGGACTTTTTGAGCAACTGGTTTAATTTAGTGCGAATGGGTTCTAGTTGTAACTGCCATTTTTCATGGATAGTATCAATTTCTGGATTATTTGCGATCGCTCCTAATGTAACATGAGGAACGCGCTTGTAAACAAAACCTTTTTTGATTTCGTTTTCTGTCTTAGGCTGTGTTGATGGTAGTTGTTTAGTGATTTCCGCTTCTTTTTGGATGCCTTCAGGGGAATCTGCTAGTAGGTAATAGGGATATTTTGCAGACATTAATCGAGTTCTAGCTAATGCTAAGGCGACGCGGCTAGTGTCAATCGTAATCCAACGTCTTCCCCATTGTTCAGCAACGTAGGCTGTCGTAGCACTGCCCATTGTTGGATCTAATACTAAATCACCTGGATCGGTAGCCATTAGGAGACAACGTTGGATAACTTTAATATTGGTTTGAACAACATACCATTTCCCCTCCTTAGTACCTGCAACTGATGTATCTCCCCACATATTGTTTAGCTCAAGAACAGAGAAATCGTCTAAATACCTCACATACGCCAAGCTATTTTCACGACCAAACAAACGATTAGATTCCTTTAATCTCTCCATACCGTCAGGCCAATTTGCTTTCCAATGATTGCCCTGACGGGGATAATAAACTCTACCTTCAAATGAAAAAGGTTGTGGTTGAGGGGGAGGATACTGGCTAGTGGTATTGTCTAGTCGGAATATTTTTGCGCTATCAGGCATAGAGTATTCTCCTTCCTTTTCACCCTGTTTCATAAGCCTGCGCCAACCATCTGAAAGTTCTAAATATCTATAATCACCACTTTTTAATGTTGTACTTGATTTCTGAATATACAGCGGATTATACTTAAGCTGTTCTCTATTTTTAGCATACCAAATTATGTAGTCACCTATTCTACTCAAAGCTGAAGTCTCAAAACCTCCAGTTGTTGCATAAAAAATCGTGCTAATAAAGTTTTCACTTTCAAAAACTTCATCCATCAAACATCTAACCAAATGAACATTCTCATCACTAATCTGCACAAAAATACTACCTGTTTCAGTCAATAACTCTCGCGCTACAACCAACCTATCCCTTAAATAACTCAAATAAGAATGAATCCCTAACTCCCAAGTATCCCGAAACGCTTTCACCTGTTCCGGTTGCCTAGTCACCTCTTCAGCCTTCCCATCTTTAACATCTCGCTTCCGAGTCGAAACCTGCCAATTAGAACCAAACTTAATCCCATAGGGCGGGTCAAGATAAATCATCTGCACTTTACCCTTTAATCCCTCCTTCTCCGCCAAGGAATTCATCACCAACAGCGAATCACCGAGAATCATGCGGTTAGCCCACTTCACCCCATCCTTATGCTGATAAAAGTCAATTAATTGGTCAAACTCTAACCCATTAAAATCACTAAATAAACTTAATTGTTCCGCTGGCTGTTCTTTCTTAACCTGCTTCTTAAAATCCTCAATAATTGCATGGGGGTGTATTTTCTCCTGAATATAAATCGGAACAGCCGGAACCTCTAAATCCTGACTGTCCTGTTCGTCTTTCCCCTGCCACACCAACTGCGGATCTAAAGATGGATCGCGGGGATAGAGAACTTTTTGAGGTTTTTTCTCGTCGTCAGCCATAAAATCACGCAACTCTTCAGTAGGAATATTAGCCCGTTTATCCTGATGTTTCACACTATCAATAGGTGTAGATTTGTCATTTTTTTTCCTAGGCATTAGTTATTTCCTTATAGATAAATGTTTGAATTTTACAGCCTTTGACATTCTGCTTTTGTACTCGAAACAATCGAGATTTTAATTCACTGAAATCTAAAATCAATTCATGAATTTTTAAGGCTTGTTGTTCATAATCAAAATCTCCTTGACATTCTTTACAGAGGATAATTCCACTGTGTTCTTTGACAAGCTTGTGTAGTTCAATAAAATCCTGCCTATTGAGCGTAATCACAGCCCGCTCTTGTTGATGGGCAAACTTGAGAACATCATCATCGGGAATTCCTTGATTAGCCTGTTTTGCGTCATAGGATGTCAACACATCATGTCCGAGATAACGAAGTTTGTTGACGATATCTAGGGGGAAATTTTCGTTAGAGTAAAGCCTAGCTATCTTCATCATCGTCATCCTGGGCAGCAATTACTCGATCGATTTCTGTTTGATGCTCTTCGTAGTATGACGAAGCTAATCTTAAATCTGCGGGAGTTAACCCCGGATAATTCCTCAGTATTTCCTCATCGGATGCCCCCAGCTTGTAAAAAGAAATAATTGTCCAGACAGGAATGCGTGTATTGCGTATCCTAGCGTTACCTCCACAAACACCAGGGGTTTTTTGAATTGTACTAATATTCGTATCCGTTTGTGCTGTCTGCTGAGACAAATACATCCGAATAGATTTTTCGGCATTCCAAGGATCGGATATTTCTAAGAAATCCCAACGCCCTAATCCCCCGTGATTTTTTACTGCTGGTATCCAAAGAGTTCTAGCCGCAGCCACCTTAGCTGCTTTGTCCTTTCTCGCTTCCCCCGATACTTCCAAAATTAAATTCAGTAGTTCTTTTTGCCCATCATTAATTCGCACAATAAAGTCAGGCAAATAATTTCTCTGTTCCCCATTGAGAGTATAGGGAATAGTAAAGCCTAAATTGTGATTTTTTACATAAGATACAACCTCATTCATTTGTTCTAAGGATTGCAGCATTTTGTTTTCCCAATTACTATCCATAACTGCATGGGAAACATGACATTTATGAGGATCTGTCCTATAAACCGCACGGGCGGTGTCAAAATCTACATAGCGAGTCGAACCAAAAGTATCATAGGGGCGGAGAATAGGTTTTAAATACTTCCGCAATTCTCCTTCCACAATGGCATGATAAATCCTGTCTGTCGCATCGTGGGCAAACTCAGTCAGCATTAACAACTGAGGATAGGTATTGTCTTTGTAACGGACACATTCTTTGAGCCACTGTTTAGTTATTTGCAAAACTTGGGGAAATAACCAAGCTTGTACATCCGCATCAAAAAAATGTATTGTAGTTTTTTCGGGTTTCTGATTTCCATCCCATCGGAAATACTTTTCTAAAGTTAGTTTTGCCAACAAAAAAGCGACTTCCTGTTCTCTGTGGGATTTCAATTGATCCAATGTATGAATACTGGATTGACCAACAATGGGAGCATTGACTGTAAGAGTAGGCAAATCAGCCGTAGAGATAACATATTGACAAACATCTGTAAAATTAGCTGTTAATTTTCCCCTACTAATGTCATAGCGATAACCCGTCAATCGAGGAAAAGTAATTTCAGATTCATTTCGTTCTGGCAAAGCTCGAACGCGGGTAGGGAGTGCTCCCCGCTTGGGCGTTTTATTAGAACCGGCACAGGGGATAAAAGCAAAGGGAATACCGTAAACTTCGGCATATTCGGGTTCATACATTCCCTCTTTATTCACTGCATAGTTAATCCGTCGCAGTCCCCGTCCCACAACTTGTTCGCACAACAACTGAGTGCCAAAAGCTCTTAATCCCAAAATGTGAGTGACTGTGCTCGCATCCCATCCTTCAGTCAACATAGAAACCGAGACTACACAGCGAATATTTTCCCCCAGTTTTCCGGGTTTACCAACAGTATTTAATACTTCCCGCAGTAACTCTTCAGGTGTGACTTTTTCGGGATCTTTACCTGGATATCTCTCTCGATATTCAGCTTTGAATTCTTCAATTTCCTGTGCAGCAATTTTCTTAAATTCAGCACTCATCGCCTCGCCTGATTCTAGTTGTTCGCTGTCTACCAGAATCGTGTTAGGTCTAGCTGTCCAGTTTTCGTTTTGGACATTACTAAATAATGGTAGTTTACCTGGAGCTAAAACAAATCGACCATCAGGATATTTTTTGCCAGTATCCCAGCCAGCAATATAGTCATAAACTAATTTAGAGACATTGGTATTATTACAAACAACGATAAATACAGGCGGTGTTTGTCCTCTGTCAGTAGCTTCTGTGTCCTGTTCCCATAATTCAAAAGCTTTTTTGTAGTTACTATAGAGACTTTCTAAGGCTCCCTCTAACTCTTTAGGAAGTTTTGGTTCGGGGGATGATTTACTTTCATCCTGGGTACTGCGTCCTTTCTTGGGGAGTTGGTCGCGAATTAAGGGCCAAATGCTGCGATAAGCAGGTAATTCCCCTTTCATATTGTCGTCAGAAACGGGGACGCGGGGAATTTTGACAATGCCTGATTCGATCGCATCAATCAACGAAAAGTCAGAAACTACCCAAGGAAATAGATTGCCTTCTTGATAGCCAGAACCTTTTAAAAAGAACGGTGTAGCTGACAAGTCATAAACAACTTTGACTCCAATTTTTGACTTTACAGCTTCAATCCCAGAAATCCAAAGTTGTGCCTGATCGTTGCGTTTTTCTGCTTCTTTCCGGTCATCTCCTTTGAGCTTGGCATCATCATCACCAACGCGACGACGGTAACAGTGGTGAGCTTCATCATTAATTACAATAATATTTTTCTTATTGCCCAAACCTTTGCAAACTCGCCTTACCATTTGGTCTGGGGTTTCAGTGAAAGCACTTTTTTGTCCTTGGGCGAGAATGTCTTTGGTTAAGCGGGCTGCTGAATTAAGTTCTCGCAGTCTAAATGCGTGATAGTTGGTAATAACTATTTTAGCTTTTTCTAATTCTGGGATGAATTCTGGTGGAACTAAGTCAAGTTTTTTGTAGTAATTTTCAGCATCATTAGGTTGGAGTACCCGCAGGCGATCGCGTACAGTAATCCCCGGCGTTACTACTAAGAAAGCATCGCTAAATTTATTATTCTGAGGATTGGCAGATTTATTAAGAGTATGCCACGCCATCAGCATTGACATGACTACTGTTTTACCGCTCCCTGTAGCCATCTTACAAGCCATGCGGAACAGCAGCGGGTTCGCATCTTCATTGAATTGTCGGAGTTGATTTTCAATCCAGTTGTCGCCGCACTTTTTCGCAACTTCGGTGATATAGATAACTGTCTCTAAAGCTTCTATTTGGCAAAAATATAATTTACGTTCGCGATCGGGATTAGTCCAATATGCCAACAGTTTTTTAGTAGTAGGAGTGACGTAGAGATAGCCGCCACGTCTCCACAAGCTAACGCGATCGCGCACTTGGTTGATAAACTTGTTTTCTGCTACCCTGTCTTGTGTCCATTCACCAAGATTTAGCTCTAGTTGCTGGAACTGCTTGCTTTTCTTTTTCGGTTGGGCGATCGGGATAAAATAATGGCTGACACGACGCTCTTCGAGAATTTCATCGGTAATACCATCATCGTCAAAGCGAAAGTGGCACTTGGGTTCCAAGAAAGCAGAGTTAATAATAGGATTTTCAATGACAACTTGATTCATCTATTTCCTGATACTTGTTATATGGACAGAGCGATCGCCAATGATACAGAATTCCTTATTCCCTAACCAATTGTCCCAAGGTCAGAGCAAATTCCCTCCAAATAGACTACCATCATAAATCCTCCTTTTATCTATATTTTAACTGAAAATAAGTTACTTATATTTATGTATCTACATAAAATATTATCTAAAATGATGGACTTCTGGAAATTGCTCATCTGCCCAAACCTCATAAAACAGCGCTGACACCAGTCATGCACCCACAAAGCAGAAATCTTAAACCTGGGCCCACAATTGGGACATTCCCAACGTGCGTAGGTGAAATCTGCCGAAGGCATCGCACCTCCCAACCCCGCCAACTTCCCCAACCAGCGTCGGCGTTAACTCCTTCGCCTGTCGAAACCGCCCCAAAAGAGGACTGGCATTTTTGACGACAAACCCGTTTGTAGTGAGGACTTTAGTCCTTCTTAAATTTAGTTCGGAGGGCGGGGGATGCGAAAACTTAGGGGGCTGAGGATTTGATTGAGGGCGCGCAATTGTTCGGCGGTGCCCAAACAAATGAGCGTATCTCCTCCTTCGATCGCAGTTTCTCCAGTTGGCCCGACAATCAAAGTCCCGCCAGCCCGTCGAATTGCTAACACTAATGCCCCGGATTGCGATCGCAATTTGGCATTTCTCAAAGTTTGTCCGACGTAGACACAACTATTCGGATCTACCAGAAATTCTTCCATGTAAAAAGAACTTTCTGTGCCCGTCAATACGCCGTCTAAAAAATCCATAACTTGAGGGCGCAAAGCAGCAGCAGCCATGCGTTTTCCCCCCGTAATGTAGGGGGATACGACGGCATCGGCGCCGCCCCGCTGCAACTTCTTTACGGCTTCTTCTGTGGTGGCGCGGGCGATCGCCCGTACCTTCGGATTCAGAGTTTTCGCCGACAGCACAGTGTACAAATTCTCAGCATCCGACGGCAAAGCTGCTACTATACAAATTGCGCGATCGATCCCCACATTCAACAAAATTTCATCGAGTGTCGCGTCTCCCTGCACCGCCGTGTACCCCAACGCCAAAGCAGCCTGCACCGACTGTAGCGCCGAATCTACCACCACAAAAGGAATACTTTCAGCCTCAAATTCCAAAGCAATCTGTCGCCCAGTACGCCCAAAACCGCAGAGAATGTAATGTTCGATCAAAGAATCCACCAAACGCCGCTGCTGCCTAATTCTTGCTCCTTCTTGAAAATATCCTTGAATCAGCGCTTCTGTAAAGCGGTTGACGATATAACCAATCACCATCACGCCCATCAAAATCAGGCACATGGTAAACATTCGCCCGCGTTTTCCGAGGGGGTGAATTTCACCGTAGCCGACAGTTGCTAAAGTAAATACAGTCATGTAAGCGGCATCGAGCAAAGGCCATTTTTCCACCAGCCAATACCAAAGAGTACCCGTGCAGAAAATGCCGCCAAGGGCGATGATGCCGCCCGTTAACTGTTTTTGCAGGCGCTCGTACTTTTGCTCTAGAGTTGAATACACCGATCGCCCTGACCTATGATTTATTAGCTGCTACTCAATTTAAGCATATCAAGACTTGCGCAAAAACCCGATTCATAAGAGTAAACCTAAAATCTAAAATCGACTGTCTGACTGACTTTCAACCCCGTCGCAGAGGTGACGATTGCTGGAATTGGCGATCGCATTTGTCTGAAAATAATTGCGGGCGACATTGCAGCCCTGCACCAACAAATCGTCAAGATTAAGATTCCACAGTATCACCGTACCATCAGCACTCGCACTAGCGATCGCCTTACCGTCAGGACTAAAACTCGCACTCCAAACAGCAGCCTTGTTACCTTTTAAAGTGTGTAGGGGCAGTGCCCCCGTGCCTGCCCTGCCGTCAATTTTCCAGAGTCTCAACATTTGATCTCTGCTTGCAGATAGCAACATTTGACTGTCAGGACTAAAATTAATATTTGTCAATCCACTTGTATGCTTTAAAATACTCAGCGGTGTGCCGTCTTTGCTCCAAGTTCTTACAGTTCCTCCAGCACTTGCAGCCGCCAACATGGCTCCGTTGGGACTGAAACTTGCACTCACAATTCGATCGCGATCGAACTGTAAAATTCTGAGCAACTTGATATCGCTACTTGTCTCGATTGACTGCTGTTTTTGCAATTTTTGCACAACCTCGGTCAAACTCCACAGTTTAACAGTACCATCAGTAGCACCCGCAGCAAGTATCTGCCCGTCTGGGCTAAAACTCAGGCTAGTTATCCAACCTTTATCCACTTTAAAATTTGATAATTCTTGCCCGTTCATGTGCCATAGTTTAACAGTTCCATCGGCACTTGCTGAAACAATAATTTTACCATCTGGACTCAAACAGATGCTGGTTAATTTAGCGCTGTGTCCTGTTAAATCGTGCATCAACTTTCCGTTACTTTGCCAAACTTTCACGGTTTTGTCATCGCTGGCGGAAACAACTATCTGACCGCTAGGATTGAAGAGTGCACTGATGATTTTATCAGTATGCCCGGTCAATGTTGCTTGTAAAGTGCCATTAATTTGCCAAAGTTTGATATCATTGCGATCGGTAGCTGTAGCCAGTGTTTGACTGTCTGGACTGAAGCTCGCGAAAGCAAGGTTAGTGGCTTGAATCTGCCAGCGGCGGCGTTCCAGCAAGCTGTAAACTGCCTGTTCTAGGGCGATCGCCACTCGCATCTGAATTTCTGAACTCACTCCGAGCGATCGCTGCATTTCTCTAACAGCTTTAATGCTTTCGATTAAAGCTTCCGGTTTTTTGTCCGCTGCAAATAGGGTTTCGGAAAATAAACTGAGAGTCAGAATTTTGTTATTTCTTTCCTCAATTGAGGGTTTGATCCAAAAAGCAGCAATTAATATGGAAATCATCAATACTGAACTTACCGTGAAAATTCGTACTTTCAGTCGTTCCTCACGCCAGAGTTTAAGTTGAGTAACTTTTCTAAGTTTTTGCTCGGCGGATAGTTTTTCTAATAACTGATTTTCCCGGCGCAATAGTTCTATTTCTGCTTGAGTTTGTTGATCGCGATCGCGCAATTGGGCAAATTCTGCTTCTTGGCTGGCAGCTAAAAACTGATAATCTTGGCTGCTTAAACTTTTACCAGCAGCCCATTCTCGCGCATCTTGCAATGCTTGACCGTGCAACAATCGAGATTCATCTTGACAATTTGATGCTATCCATGCTGTTAAGGATTCGGCATAAGGGCGCAAGTCACAAAGTGCTTTTTCTACCCAGTTTGGGTTGAATATAGATGCGTAAATTCGGTTATTTACGGTTAATTTGCCACCTCGTTTTACGACTAATCCACTCAGTCGCAATTCAGTTTCTTCGGGGGTGTCATCGGCCTCGATCCCCCCTGCCCCCCTTAAGAAGGGGGGTTCTGAGATATTCTCCCCCCTTAAGAAAGGGGGTTGGGGGGGATCGAATGCTAGTATTTTTTGGTATAGTCCTAACAATCTACTGGCACGTTGCTGATTTCTCAAAAGGCGATCGCGAATTGTTTTCAAATGCACAGGCTCATCAGCAGCCTCCCAATTCTCAACAATCCGACATTGCACAATCTCCCCAATTAACAACTGGTTCGTAGTGAGGACTTCAGTCCTTCTTTCATCCGTTGGCTCTAATATAATAGAAGCATCCCCTAAAAAGTTGACATTTTGCAGAATTAACTTGCAAAGCTTTTGAGTCAAAAATGGCTGTCCTCCCGTCCACTCCAAAATCTCTTTTAAAAATGCTTGAGGATTGTCAACTTTCCCCTCAAATCCCTTGACTAAAGGCAAACATTCGTGTAATTTAAAACCCTGAAGTTCAATAGCTCGACCAATATTAAAAGGTGTACGAGTTGCATCGCTAATTAAATCCGATGGCGTAGCGACTCCAAGCAAAGCAAAGGTTAACTGCTGATATTCTGGCTTATAAGCGCGTTTGTTATAGCAAGATCTAATCAGTGCAAAAAAGTCATCTAGCGATTCTTTAAAACTGAGAACGCTGTCAATTTCATCAATAAAAATGACAATTTTTTGAGAAATCTTAACCAGCAATAATTCTTCAATTAACTCTCCTAAGCGCTGCACGGGCGGCATCAACTCTCTCTCCCGCCACCAAGCCATAAACTCGACGGGATCGAACAGGTTGAAACTGCACAAAAGCTTGTAAGCGACGCCGCCGTACCACTTATCCAGAGAGACTTGCTGGTTGCCGATGTCCGAAAGGTCGATCGTAGCACAAGAAATGCGATCGATCGAGAGCTTTTGTACGGTGCGCACCAGCAAACTAGATTTGCCCATTTGTCGGGAATTGAGCACGTAACAAAACTCTCCAGCTTTCAGGGCTTGATAAAGTTCCGAGTCAGCTTGACGCACTACATAAGTAGGTGCATCTTGCGGGAGACTGCCGCCGATTTGATATTGATAATCGACTGTCATGAGTTTGCCTATAGTTAGATTATTTTGTCACTTGTGTTGTGCCTTTACCGCAGATCAGTTTGTCATTTTGTTCAGTTGGTTCCGCTGGTTTAATTGTACCGCTAGAATCAGCTTCGCACAAGATGGCTGATGTTGTCATTTCATGTTTAGGAGCATTGGGATAGGCAGGAACTAGAAAGACACCGCCAACAAAACTTTTTTCTTTTTCTTGCTTGGATAATGCATAGTTAAAAGCAGTTGTTTTAGTGCTACGAAGTGAATATTTGTAGTTTGTTGTTTCGGTTTTAATGCCAATTCCTAAAGCAGCAACTGAATTGCCCAAAACACCGTTTTCTGCATAATAAGCTTGCTGAGCCCTGTTCATTGAACCAACATACTGTTTGGCTTCTGACTGCTTAGCCTTATTTGTATTACCACACAAAAAAAATGATAAAACTAAAACACCAATTACTGGGGTAAGCAATATCAAAAGCACTAAACATCCGCAACCAGTAGTAGGTAAAAAGCTAGGTGAATTATAATCTCGTTGACTCATAGTATTGTCTCCTCTCTGTTTGTAGTAAGGACTTTAGTCCTTAAAAAGTGAATTAAATGCCGATTTTAGTTCGCGATCCGCTGTCATTATCCGCCCTAGAATTCGATCGCCAGTTTTGCAAATAATTGGTTGATTCTATATTTCATCTCGATCGCCCTTTTGCACTAATTCTTTCGCTGTCAGAACTATTAAAAAAACCAAACATCCAGAAACATTAATTGCATCTCGATCGCCCTTTGAATCAAATCCTCGATCGGGATTCATTGAAGCAACATACTGTATTGTTTCTGAATGTTTAGCCTGAGATGTTCTATTCAGATAAGATGGCAGGGCGATCGCGCCCATTACTCCAACGAACATTAAAAACAATAAGCATCTTAAACGCTTAGCTAAAGTGTTAGTTGATTGAGAATATTGTTGACTCATAGTATTGTCTCCTTTCTATTGGCAGTCAGAACTTTGGTGCTGAGAATGTCGATCGAATGCCGCGAGGCAGAGCCTCTGAATCTGCGTTACCAGGCTCTTCCTGGTAACGAGAATAACTAGAAAATGGTGATGAGAAAACATCTAAGCTTGCAGATTTTGGATCTCTTTCAAATCGATAGTTATCGGCTTAATTAATTTACTATCGATCGCAAAGTTCCGCAATTCCACTTTTGTAAACTTAACTCCCCAAGGCTCGGCTATTGTATCTACATCCTCCACTAAAGCATTATTTATTTGATGGCGATCGACGTACAATTGCTCTAGAGTTAATTGAGCGATGTGATTTCCAATTGCCAGAATCAGTATATTGAACAGGGATTGCTTGAGATTCTGCACCTTGTAGCAAGCTTTTTCTAAGTCAATAATTCGCCAGTGCACGATAAAATCAACTGTGACGGAAACCCGATCGCGAGTTTTGCATTGTTGTGGCGGTAGGTGTAAAATTTGCTCGCGCAGAGTTTCTTGATAGGCAACTCTTTCGACAAAGGGAACTAGAAATGTGATGCCAGGTTCGAGTTTTTTGCGATCGTAAATTCCGAAAACTTCTACTAAAGCTTCGTCTCCTTGAGGGACGACTTTGATGCTCCTGCTTAAGGATACTCCGGTGATTGCAAACACTGCCATCAAAAAATACTGATACATAGTGAATCTCCTAAACAGTTGATAGTTGAGAGTTGACAGTTAATAGTCGATCGTGATTTCTTAGTCCGCGAAGGCGGACTTTGTTTGTCTAGAAGCGATTTCAATCGCCGATGAGAGCGTGATTTCTTAGTCCGTGAAGGCGGACTTTGTTTGTCTAGAAGCGATTTCAATCGCCGAGTCATAAAGGAGGTAACTCAGATTTAGCCGTTAATGTGAATTAATCTGTCAGGTATCACAATCAACGTATTTCCTTCCCGCTGCAAAACGTAAACTTTTTGTTTGGCTGCGATTTCTTGGTAATCTTCATTGCGGGCTTTCCAAGGAGCACCTTCATAGATCACCATTCCAATTTCTCCAGGTAAAATCTCAGAAATAGTTGTGGCTGTGCTTGCTGCGGGAATCACAAACTTTTTGCGTAAGATTAAAAGGGGTCTAATCCAGGTGTTGAGGGCGAGAGAGATTACCATCCAGTAGGATATATGCCAGTCAAAAGCTGCATACATGACATAGGCCCAATTAAACTGAAATACGATCGAGCCTATCCACAAAGCAGAAGAGCAAATTAAAGCAGCAACCCCCATCATCAGCAAGTAAAATCTGTATCTTCGGGGCAGAGTTTTGAGGATTAATAGATCGATCGCACTCAACACAATTCCGGCTGTCAACCAAAATAGCGGCGGTGTTAATGTAAAAAGCGTTCGCTCGGTAGCTAATGCCAGCAGGAAAGTTAAAATAGAATCCATAATGTTTTTACCTCGTTTTGATGCGATTCAACCTTGTTATTTCTAATCTAATCAGGTGGCTATTTGAGTTCGCGAGTGAGTTATTTGAGAATTCATCGACTTTTCATCGACTTTTTATCGACTTTAGGGACGATTAGCAATCAATTTAAGGTCAAATCCGCATTCCGGCAGTCCGGCAGGGGTTTAAACCCCTGCCTCATAGCGAAAGTCGGTTGAAACCGACTATGGATTGGAGATTGGAGATTGGAGATTTTAGATGGGAATTATTGATTTGAGATTGAATATTTGAGATTTAAAATTGAGGATTAAGAAGTTGATTTAATTGGCTTTTTAGTCCTCTTTGAGAGGACTTTCGCTATGAGACAGGGAATTAATTCCCTGTCGGACTGTCGGACTTACAAACAATATCGGTACAGCATTCGATATTAAATTGATTTGAGATTTGAGATTGGCAATTAAGGCTGTTATCTCGATCGCTTCCTATTTACTTTGCTATTTGACTTAGACTTGTGTTGACGCATGGTATTGTTTCCTTTATATTTGCAGTCAGAGAACTTTGTTGCTGAGAATGTCGATCGAATTCACTGAGGCAGAGCCTCTGGATCTGCGTTACCAGGCAGAACCTGGTAACGAGAATAACTAGAAAAATGGTGATGAAAAAAAATCTAAGCTCGCAGTTTTTTTGCCGCTTTTGGATCGAGGGCTGTCGGCTGAATCACTTGAGTGCCGATCGCAAAATCGCGCAATTCCACTCTCGTAAACTTTACTCCCCAAGGCTCAGTGATTGTATCCAACTCCTTCACTAAAGCATTATTTATTTGATGGCGAGCGTCGTAAAGTTCCTCCACAGCTAATTTACCAATTTCAGTCCGAATTGCCAGAATCAGCATATTGAACATGGCTTCCTTGAGATTTTCTACCTTGTAGCAAGCTTTTTCTAAGTTAATGATTCGCCAGTACACGATAAAATCAACAGTGATGGCAACCCGATCGCGAGTTTTACATTGTTGCGGCGCTAGGTACAAAATTTGCTCGCGCAGAGTTTGTATGTAGGCGACTTTTTCGACAAAGGGAACCAGAAATGTCAAACCAGGTTCCAGTTTTTTGCGATCGTACTTTCCAAAAACTTCTACTAAAGCTTCATCTCCTTGACGGACGATTTTCATGCTGCTGGATAATGATACTCCGGTGATTGCTAAAAACACCATCAACAAATATTCAGACATAGTGAATCTCCTATTAAACAATTGACAGTTGATAGTTGACAGTTGACAGTGAACTTAACCTTTAATGCGAATTAATCTGTCAGGTATCACGATCAGCGTGTTTCCTTCGTGGCGCAAAACGTAAACTTTTTGTTGGGCGGCGATTCCCTGGGAATCTTCATTGCGGGCTTTCCACGAAACACCTTCATAGATCACCATTCCAATTTCTCCCGATAAAATTTCGGAGATAGTTGTCGCTTCGGTTGCTTCAGGAATCTCGAACTTTTTGCGAACAATGAAAACTGGTCTGATCCAGATACTCAGGGCGAGAGAGATTCCCATCCAGTAGAATATCTGCCAGTCAAAAGCTTCATACATGACGTTCGCCCAATCAAACTGAAATGCGATCGAGCCTCTCCACAAAACAAAGGATGAAATTAGAGCAGCAACTCCCATCATCAAAGCGTAAAACCTGTATCTTTGCGGCTGAGTTTTGATGATTAATAGCTCGATCGCACTCAGTACAATTCCGATAACCAACCAAAACATCGGCGGTGTGAATGCGAAACCCGATCGATTAGTGGCTGACGCCAGCGACCAAATTAGGAGAGAATACACAATGCTTTTACCTCGTTTTGATGCGCTCGAACCTTGTTATTTCTCATCTAATCAGGCCGCTATTTGAGTTGGTGAGTGAGTTATTTGAAAATTCATCGACTTTTCATCGACTTTTTATCGACTTTCGGACAAGAGGCATTTATCATGGTTTTAGTGTCTCGATGGTTATAAGCAATGCCTCGATCGCTCAGGCTGCGTCTCCAGCACATTCCCGCAGTTAAATCGTCTCTGCTGAGAAATGGCTTTCCCAGTCAAAAAATCCTGGCTGAGGATTTAGGGATCGCCCAATCTACTGTCAGTCATTTCCTAAATGGCAAACCTGTGGATTATGCCAATTTCATCGAAATTTGTCGCGGCTTGGGCCAGGAATGGCGCGATATCGCCGATTTTGAAACCCAATGCGAATCAGTAGAAATACAGTCGATCGCACCTAAAATAGCCAAAATTGCGATCGTCTTCGAGGGCTTCGCTAGCGCCCGATCGCACCCAAACCACACCCTGATTCAACAATTGCACCAAGCTTTGACGAATGCTAGCCACGAAGTCTTTTTAGTTAACAACAGCAGCAAAGATAACTCATATTTAAAGCTTTGCGATTATTTGCTGTTACCGATGTCCGCAGAATCTGCCGCTAGCGAAATGATATTAGAACAAGTACAGCTAGCCAAAGAATTGCACACTTTAACTAATAAAACACCAGCGATATTACCAATTTGCATTGAATTAAATGCACCATTTCCTTTCGATTTATTACATTATTTAGCAGGAGTTCCGTCCTGGCAATGGCGGTCTGCTGCCGACTCATCAAAGTTAATTTCAGAAATTTTGACCGTAGTTAAAGAAGGTCGCACATCCTTAAATGCAGACCATGAATTAGCTGTCAATTTGAGCGAAATTTCTAGCACAAAAAATTCGATAATTCCACCCCAACCCGCAGCAGCACCCGAATTGCCGGGAGGACAAGTAGATTTAGCTTCTCGTTTTTATATCGATCGCCCTCCGATCGAATCTCGCTGTTACGAAACCATCGTCCAACCGGGCGCGCTGATTCGGATTAAAGCACCGAGACAGATGGGAAAAACTTCTTTAATGGCGAGGATTTTGCATCATGCAGAAGTGCAAGGTTCTCGGACAGTGGCGCTGAGTTTTCAACTAGCAAATAGGAGAGTTTTCGCTAATTCGGATACTTTTTTGCAGTGGTTTTGTGCTAGCGTCGGTCAAGAGTTGGGAATGCTGGAACAGTTACCTAAGTGCTGGGAATTAGCAGATTTAATTGGCAGCAATCAGTGCTGTAAAGCTTTTTTTGAACAGTATTTGCTGTCAGAATCGTCACCACCTCTGACATTGGGTTTGGATGAGTGCGATCGCCTGTTTGAATCGCCGGAAATTGCCGATGACTTTTTTGGGTTGTTGCGCGCTTTGCACGAAGAAGCGAAGCGGCGAGATATTTGGAAAAAGTTTCGTTTAATTGTAGTACATTCCACGGAAGTTTATATCCCGCTGGATGTCAATAAGTCGCCCTTTAATGTCGGATTGCCGATAGAAATGCCGGAATTTAACCCGCAGCAAGTACAAGAGTTAGCCCAAAGGCACGGATTGAATTGGAGTACCGATGAAGTTGCAGAATTGATGGCTTTAGTGGGGGGACATCCCTATTTAGTGCGGCTGGCTATGTATCGCATTGTGTGTCAAGATGTGACTTTAAATAATTTGCTGAAATCTGCGACAACGGAGGCAGGAATTTACAGCGATCATTTGCGTCGGCATTTGTGGAATTTAGAAAAATATCCAGAATTAATCGAGGCGATGAGAGAGGTTTCGAGTGTGTCACAACCAGTTCGATTGAGGTTAGAATTAGGGTTTAAATTGAACAGTATGGGGTTGGTGAAACTGGATGGTAATTATTGCAGTGCGAGATGCAGCTTGTATGAGGAGTATTTTGGCGATCGCCTAAACTGCAAATAATCCTGATTTAGCCGATCGCCAAATCCACACTAACTACAAATTCGGGAAAAGCCAGCGGCGACACTCGATCGCCCCGCCAAAACCTCAGCATTAAACTGTAACCGTTAACAGTCGGCTGGCGGTAAACTTCCAAGCAGTTTTCCTGTAAATTGACTATCCAGACTTCCTGAATTTGCGATCGAGCATAAATAGGAAGTTTCACGTCTCTGTCATAGTCTATGGAAGTGTCAGCTACTTCTATTAATAGTAGAACTTCCGATGGGAGGGGGTGGGCGGTTGAATAGTAATCGGCGCGAGGTTGCAGCAATACTATATCAGGTTGCGGCTCAGTGCGATCGCTCAACTGAACGGGGTTCTGCACGTCAAAAGTAGCCAAATTTTCGGGAATTTGGCTGCACAGTCTGGCTAAGCGCCTCACAGAGGAAGCGTGACGAGTTCCAATAGCGGCCATTTCAACAAGTTCTCCTTCTATCAATTCTACGCGATCGCCCTCCGAAAGAATCCCAGCTTTACCCATCAGATGGTATTCCTCTACTGTGAAAAGTCTTTTGAGCAACTGCACAGCCATAACTTACCGTTCCTCTAATCATTTCTTCAATTCTAGTCTGTCGCGCCCTTAAATACCAGTAATGTCTAAAGTCGATGAGAAGTCGATGAAAACTCGATGAAAACTCGATGAAAACTCTCTTGACTTCTCAAATAGCCGGGTGATTTAATAGATATAGAAGAGAACCAAGGCGCAGTATGCGAACTTTGCAAACCCCACTGCACTCAAATCATTCATTTACCGGAAACCTGAATATCGTCGCGCTTCTCCTATAATCATTACTCGTTTAAAAACTACTCTGCTAACACATTTGGATAACAACAATGTTGCTTAAAATAAATCCTCAACTCAATCCACTCAACAAACAAGCAGTATCGACAACAACTATGCAGGTTAAGAAAAATCCTCAACTCGATGCAAGAAATAAACAAGCAGCATCAACAACAACCATGCAGGTTAAAACAAAACCTCAACTCGATGCACTCAACAAACAAGCAGAATCGACAACAACTATGCAGCTTAAGAATAAGCCTGAACTAGATGCAATAAACCAAGAATCGGAATCTTCCGCAAAAACTTATCAGGCAGATTTGCGGCCCAAAAAAGAACGTAAATCTGTCGCCACAACCGATCGGCAAGATTTGCAGCCGATAAAAAATCATAAATCTGTGGCAAAAACTTATCAGCCACATTTCCGGCCGATAAAAGAACATAAATCTGGGGGATTCACTTTAGTGGAACTCATTATTGTGTTCATGATAATTGGAATCCTTTCTGCCATCGCCCTCCCTTCTTTTCTCGGTTGTCACAAAGCGAAACATTCAGAAGCTAAGCAATATGTTGGCTCAATGAACCGCGCTCAACAAGCTTATTTTGCAGAAAAAGGTGCATTTTCCAATTCCATTACTGCATTGGGGCTCGGCATTAAAACTCAAACAACCAACTATAACTATTCAGCCATAGCCACCAAAAATGCTGCGTTTAGTTATGGAGTAGCCCGCAGCAATAATCTTCGTAGCTATGTCGGGGCTGTATTGTTAGTAACTGTTTCCCCATACAACGACAAGACTACTGTATCCATTCTGTGTGAAGCTACTTCTTTTGGGAAGATCCAACTGCCTAATCCTATCCTTCAGAATAATGTTCCTGTCTGCGCGGCTGGTAGTAGTGAAGTAACTAAGTAAATATCCACATTAATCAGAATCTCATGTTACCTGAAATAGTCAAAGGCTTCATCATCTTAGCTTGCATATTCATTCCCCTCGAAAGAATCTTTTCCTTGCACGAGCAAAAGATATTCCGTCTCGGATGGACAACGGATGCCACCTATTTTTTTACAGGTCACTTTATTGGTCGATCGGGCGCTATTGTTGTGACTGTAACTCTGTCGCTGATGACTAATTTTCTCAACCAGCAATTGCAAAGCAAAGTAGCTTCTCAACCTATCTGGTTGCAGTTTGCAGAAGCAGTTATCGTTTCAGATATGGCATATTATATCGCTCACCGACTGCTGCATGAAGTACCTTGGCTTTGGCAATTTCATGCAGTCCATCACAGCATTGAACACATGGACTGGTTGGCAGCAGTCCGGGTGCATCCCTGCGAGCAACTCTTTACTCAGATTTGCAAAATCATGCCTCTTTACTGGTTGGGATTTACCAAGGAGAGTTTGGTGGTTTATGCTCTTTATTCGGCGGCGATCGCGTTTTTGATTCATGCTAATATTACTCTCAGATTTGGCGTGCTAAAATGGTTTGTGGCTACCCCGCAATTTCATCAATGGCATCACAGTAAAATTCCCGCAATAAACAACAAAAATTTTGCTGTTCAGTTGCCGCTGTTAGATTTATTATTTGGCACTCTCTATATGCCAGCCGGGAAAAGACCCAGAAAATATGGTATCTCCGATCGCGTACCTGTTGGCTATCTCGGACAATTACTCTATCCGTTTCTCAGAACAATAAAAATGCTAAATGAAAAATTAAAACAAGGTATGGTTCGCTATTTTCGCCCTTTACCTGTAATCCTTGGTGCGATATTAGTTGCGGTTAGTTCTCTCAGTGCATTTACCTTAATTAATCACATGGATATCCCTACTTTTATCGTGAGTTTGAATGCCCCAAAAGTAACTGTTGCCGAATTGCAGCAGGGTAAGTTAAAACCTGTGATTTTGATTGACGTGCGATCGCCCGAAGAATACGCAGAAGATCGCATCGGTGAAAGTCCGCTGGTTCCCCTGATTGACATTGAAGCTGGATTCGGTGTCAAGCAAGTGCAAGCTATTGCTCGATCGAGCGTCAAATCCAATCAAACTCAGCCAACTATTGTACTTTATTGTGCGCGGGGAGGGCGCTCAGTTAAAGCATACCAAAAATTGCAAAAAACTAATTTGAATTTAGCTTTCCTCTCTGGCGGGATCGCAGCGTGGCGGGAAGCTGTGCCTGCTAAACAAGACGCTGAAATATTAGCGCCAATTGCTCGATCGCTCCCAGAGGCAGTCAGAAGTAATTAGTTAGTTAAAGCAAGAGCAGAGAATAAGGGAAACTCACAAATATCTATCAATAGAAAGGTGTGTCCGGCTGAATGATTCGGTATCTTGAAAATAAGCAGCCAGAATCCTCAGCAATCTGCAACGGTTGGCTGTTTTGGCAGGCAGCACAATAATCTGAGTTAACATAACTTGATTCCATGCAAAATACCGCAGATTTACTCCCCAAAATTGACTCGCCGAGTCTTCCTAAAAAGCAACCGGCACTCCCAAATTACGAAGCAGCCGATCGCCAATTTGTCAATTTGCTAGAGATAGATGATTTAGATAAGACGGTGGCTGCAAAACCGTTACTTGTTAGCGATTTTGAAAGCGCGATCGCCTTTGCCTTGCGATCGGCTTATCAAGAAGATGGCGACAACGAGGCCGCGCACCGTTTCTTGCAGCGCGTACTGTACCGCATCAACCGCCTCAACTTGTTTTGGTACGACGATTTGCACCGCTACAACAACGAACGATCGCACTATTTGCGTTCTGTGCGCGATCGCATCGAAGAACCTTGGCAGCAGTGGGAATTCGCCCAAATCGACGTTGCAGCCGTGCAAAACATCGAGAATGTCAAGCAAGCCCTGCGCGATCGCGCCGCTGCCGATGTCGATCCAGAACTCACTCCTATCGATCGCTACCTGCGAGAACAGATGACTGAAGGGGGATACAGACACCTGCTGGCGATCGCCTCCTTCGACGGTTTAGTGGAAGCCAGCCGCGTTTCTCGCATCATCGGCGGTGCCGGCAACGAAATTCAGTCAACCCTGACGCGGGTGCTGATCGAAGAATACGGCGGCGGTCGCTTACCCCGCAAGCACTCGACCTATTTTGCCCAAATGCTGGCAGAATTCGGGATGAGCACGGAACCGGAGGCGTATTTCGATTTGGTACCTTGGGAAGTGCTCGCCAGCATCAACCACAACTTCCTGCTTACCGAACGCAAGCGCTACTTTCTGCAATACAATGGCGGACTTACCTATTTTGAGGTAGCCGGGCCCGTCGCTTACCGCAATTATCTAGCCGCCGCCCAGCGTCTGGGCCTCTCGCAGGCTGCGATGGGTTATTGGGAAGTGCACATCCGAGAAGATGAACGTCACGGGCGCTGGATGCTTGATGAGGTGGCGATCCCCCTGGCTGACAGGTACCCGGATGAGGCCTGGGAATTGGTCTTGGGCTACGATCGGGAGAAGTCGATCGGCGATCGGGCTGCGTTGGCTGTAGTGCGATCGATCCAAGCCGCAGAACACAATTAAAGGGCGATCGCGCGGGTGCGTCAGTCACAAGCTTTTACTCAACTCAAGCAGTTTGTGGCTGACGCACCCTACCAAGGCTTTATGTTACAAAGCAGTCAATAACTGAATTAGCTCGATCGACAAATCTCTGGGCGACTTTTGCTGCTTCTGAAACAAAACTCCCGCCAGCAGATAGATATTTTCCGAATAAAAAGCCATGCCCTGTTTTCGGAGATTAGCGATCGCGCTTTTCACCTTAGACTCGGAACTGTAATAGCCAAAAGTTAAAGGTGCAATCTCAAAATTCGCCACCGAGTAGCCCCGATCCAAGGCATAATCCATCAAACCCACAGGATTAGAATAGCTCGAAACCATCAGCAAAACTTGGTCGCAGCCCAAAGATAAAAGTTTTTTAGCAATTGTCGAACCATCAGTCCCGCCGTGCAAAAGCGGCTGATATATCTTATCATCCGCCGCCGGCAAATAAGGCGGATTTGAGATTACACAATCCGCCGACTCGTATAAAGGCGAATCAAAAAAAGAGCAATTGTGGACAGTGTATTGTTCGCTCAGTTCGTATTGCTTAATTTGAGACTGAGCAATTTTCCAAGCTACATTATTTAGCTCAAATCCCTGTATAGTCCCATCAAAATCGGTTCTCAGCAAAGACTTAATAACTGGACTTCCCTCTCCAGAACCAAACTCTACGATCGATCGAGATTCGTCGCTGGCATTCAACACTAGACTTTCCAAGCAGTGCGAGTAAAAATCTGATTCTTCCGGGCAGTGAAATACCTGTTTGAGAGGATGGGATGAAGTGAGCATAAATTCTGTAACAAAGTTTACTTTTTTCAAAGTATCCAATAAATAAGAGTGCAGCCATCCGTCGCAAGAGCTATTTTATAAACTTATTAAATCTCACTCTTCCGGTTTGAGGTTTTGCCATCCCATAAGTATCACTTCCGAGCTATAAAAAAACCGGAGATTAATCCAATTGACTGATTCCAATTCTACAGATTGCTGTTGAGATAGGACCTAAGCCACTAATGGTTAATTTTAATTGTGTCAAATATGACTTTTTTTAATTGTTCAGTTCCGCCTCTGCGCCGCAAACAGCTTAACCCAGACGTTCAGGATTTCGAAGGAATTTGGCATTTTGAGTTTCCCCTAGGAAAAAAACGATCTTACTCAACATTTTATACTTGCCTCGATCGAGCTTGCCTGATGTGGAGCTTGCTGTTAATACCCATGTTCGGCACGGCACAATTTTTTCCTGTGAGTTGGATGCTGCAAGCAGGTTTGTGGTCGGCGCTCAGCCTCGCGGGTACAGTGGCTATGGTAAGCTGGACGTACTGTTGGGTCAAAAAAGACGCCTGACTTGGGTGCTTTACGGTTGGGTAATACTAATGTTATTGGGATTGCTGCTGACAGACTTGGGCATTTTTTTAGGTTGGGGAAAAGTGTTGGCAAATCTCTGTCCTCTGTCGTTGGGAATGAGCGGAATCGGGTATTTGGGGACTGGATGGGCTGTGCGATCGCGCGCGCTGTTAGCTGCAAGTTTGTTTCACCTGTTGGGGATTTTAATTTTGCCTTATACCAGCGGTTGGTCTTTCCTGTTTACGGGAGGGGTAATGGTATTTAGCTTGCTCGTTTTAGCCCAATGGCAATGGGATATGCGACGCCCGATCGAGTACGCTGCATTAGCTGCTCAACAGCAGCATTTAGATGGGGAACACGGCCGCATCCGACAGCTATTAACCTAAATCAAATTGGTTAGTAGTGAGGAATTCATTCCTCAAAAATGCGGACTGAATTCTTCACTACTAACCTGAGCTTGGTTGGTAGTGAGGACTTCAGTCCTCGGAAAATGCGGACTGAAGTCCTCACTACGAACCTTAATTACATGGGTTTGTAGTGAGGACTTTAGTCCTCGGAAAATGCGGACTGAAGTCCTCACTACCAACCTCAATTACATTGGTTGGTAGTGAGGACTTCAGTCCTCATCAGACGAGAGAACACTCAAATCCTAACCATCAAACCCGATCGAGGTTATTTTAGCGGACACGATCGGACTAATGACTGATGACTGATGACTGATGACTGATGACTAATGACTAATGACTAATGCCTAATTGCCACCAGACTGTACAGATTTGCGAGTTTGGTTAGTATCGTCGCCCTTGTGATGCCACCCGCCGTCGCCTTGAACATACTCAGATTTGACGCTGTTCCAAGCAACGCGAGTAGCAGCATCTTGGCTCATTCCATCTTCGCTAGCGCTCTTAAAAGCAGCTTGAAAAATATTCTGCGCCCCTTGGGGGAGTTCTTGTGCTTCTGAAGGTAATGTGTCAAATTGTTGTTCGGGCATAATGGCCTCCAATTATTAAACATAAATGCTATCTTATATACTAGAAGCCACAACTTTCATCTCTCTAAAAGCAAGTTTAAACCAGCATTTTTATCAGTCCCAAGACAGATGTAATATTAAATTTATGGTGGTGATAAAATGCAGTTGGCTTGCCGTTGCTGGTGGCGCCGGATTTGGGTAATTTACCCGATCGCACAGCTATAAATCTGACTTCGGCTTTTTCACCTGCGAACTTAGAAAATACGTCAGCGCTGCGATTACTAAAGCGATACTCCCTCCCAAGGGAAGGATGTTCGGATCGCCCTTCTACCTAACTACCTCAGCAAGAAACAATACGCTCAATACAACGACGATCGCGCTGGTGAGTTTGGTTTTTAGGTCGTCGATGGTGTGAATTTCCAGCCAGTGGGGTACTTTAATCCGCTCGTCAATGAACAGCTCGTAAAGTCCGAGCGCCGTAATGTAAAATACTGTGGCTAGCAGAAACAAATCCACAACTTCAATAAAGGACAGAATCAGTTGTTTCGAGTTTTCGCTGGAAATCGATGCTGTACTTATAACGTGGCCGATGCTAGTGATAGTTTCCAGCGCACCGTAGAGCAAAAGCGTCACAGAGGCTGTAAAACAACCGAGTACAGCGATTAACATTAGATAGCGACTTCTGGCAAGAATTCGATGCGGCATAGTTGATGTCCGCTTGGGAAATGTGTTATAGAACAACCGCTCTCTGGCATACTTTTGAGTTTACTATATCAGGGTTTGGTCGATCGCACTTACAATCTATTCTGACGAGTGCGCCGCCGCTAGTTAATCTAATATCGCGCCGGCCAATATCCGATAACCTTCAGTTCGCCTTTCTCCAAAGGCGGCGCCGCCTGTCAAAACCCCAGTCAAAAGCCTTGCCGTTGAAATGTTGCAGGCGTTGTGGAGACTCTCAACTGTTTTAACATAATCTAGTTTACTGGGAAAGTTTGAGCGGTATGCTGCGAGGGCCAAAATTGCCAGCAAGTTAAGGAAAAATAGCACTCAAAAATAATATTAAACTAACTCATCTGGTGGAGCTAAGCGAGCGAAACGCTAACCTAAAAGAATTCAGAAAAACCGGTTTGTCTCCCCATACGTAACTTTTGATATAGCTACTGAACCGCCAAATCAAATATCATCCACAACCTGAAATAAAACGCCATTTTGCCAAATATTCCTAAAGATGAATGTCGAACTTGCACGATAAGTAATACCTTAAAAACTATTAACGCTGCGGTGTAATTTTCCCTGGACAAATCATCTAGGGAACGGGAGTAAATTTGCTCTCTTAAACTTCATTATCCCGCAGCGAAGGTCATAAAAGTTGTACGTTCCGCTGTCAATTTGACCCTGCGGTTTTGGCAATCAAAAGCATCGCAGGACTCTACAAGGTAAAAGCAAGCATAACCATGAAATCTTCTAAATTGTTGAAAGTTGTTTTAGCAGGCGCTTGTACTTTAGGTTTAGCAACGGTTTCCTTAGCAGTGCCTGCTTCTGCCCAGTCGGGAGGCGGCGGTGCTGGAGGCGGTGCTGGAAGCGGTGCTGGCGGTAGCGCCGACAGTGGCACAAGCAGTACAGGCACTAGCGGTACCAGCGGTACGACAGGTACTGGTACAAGCGGTACAGGTACAAGCGGTACGGGCAGTGCCACAAGCGGTACGGGTACAACTGGTACAGGCAGTACAGGTACAAGCGGTACGGGTACAACTGGTACAAGCGGCACAAGTGGTACAAGCGGCACAACTGGTACAAGCGGTACGGGTACAACTGGCACAGGCAGTGGCACAAGCGGTACGGGCACAACTGGTACAAGCGGTACGGGTACAACTGGTACAGGCGGTACAGGTACAAGCGGTACAGGTACAAGCGGTACGGGTACAAGCGGTACAGGCAGTGGCACAAGCGGTACAAGCGGTACAAGCGGTACGACAGGTACGGGTACAAGCGGTACAACTGGCACGACAGGCACGGGTACCAGCGGTACAACTGGCACGACAGGTACAACCGGTACCAGCGGTACGACATCGGCGCCGACAGAGACTAATTCAGGAGTTTTGAATGCTCGGCGCGATCGCCCCAACAATTTGGGATGGCTCGGCGCCCTGGGCGCGTTTGGTTTGCTCAACTTGTTTCGCAAAGGCAGTACAGCGTCCCATCATCGCTAGGAAGCGGGCGATCGCACTATTGAAAACTTGAAAACTTAGAGGCTTAGAAATTCATGACTTCACCAAATCGCAAAAATTTGTTCGTAAAATTGGTTACTGTTGCCGGAATTGCCGGTGTTAGTTCCTTGCTCGCCGTGCCCGGATTCGCAGCATTGAACCGCCAGACTAACGACTCGAACAATTCTAATTTTGCAGGCTCGATCGCGATCGAGCCCATGAACAACACCAATCCTGGTGGCCGTCCTTATGACTCTACCGATCCGAACTACACTAACGATCTAGGTGGCAGTCCTTCAGAGTCTACAAATAGCCCCAGCAACAATAACAATTCCGATCGTTCTTCAGAACCTTCTGTGAGCGATCCAAACAACAATACAAATCCGGGCGGTCGTCCTTTTGACTCAACTGTTCCCACCGACAATAACGAGCCCGGCCGCCCTAGCAACACTCGCAATAGCCCCAGCAACAATAACAATTCCGGTGGTTCTTCACAAGCTCCTGCGAGCGATCCGAACAACAATACCAATCCCGGCGGCCGTCCTGTTGACTCTACTGTCCCCAGCAACAATTACGAGCCCGGCGGCCCTGGGAATACTCGAAATGGTTCCAGCAACAAGAACAATCCCGGCCGTTCTCCCAGCTCTTCAACAGGCGAAAATTCTCCTAATTCTGTCAGCAGCACAGACACCAACTTTGTGATGCAAGCAGCTCAAAGTGGTATGCTGGAAGTGCAGCTCGGCAGGTTGGCAGTGCAGCGCGGTTCTAGCAGTGCTGTAAAACAGTACGGGCAAGAAATGATTGAGGAACACACTCGGGCAAATCAAGAACTGATGCAGTTAGCAATGCAAAAAGGCGTTGAAGTACCTCTTCAGATGAGCGGCCAAAACAAAGCTTTGAGCGATCGACTTTCGGGACTTTCCGGTACAAGTTTTGACGCAGCTTACAAACAGGCTATGATCGACAGCCACAATCAGGCTATTGCTCTGTTTCAGGCTCAATCTCAACAGGGACAAGATCCCCAGTTAAAGGCTTGGGCTACCCAGAAATTGCCCAACCTTCAGGCGCACTTGCAAATGGTTAACCAAATGTTGGCAGATGTCAGCAGGCCGCAATAATTAGCTAGGGTCCGATCGCGTGAAAGTGCGATCGGACTTTATTTTTAGTGGTGGAAACTTAGAATAAATTAATAATTTTCTCACCGACGGGCGATCGCACTTCACCGCCCGCCGATTTATTCAAACAACACAAAATTAGGAATGAAAATTAAATAACTTACAATTTATTGTTCTTGTGGGACGGGGCGGGATGCCCATCCCACAAATAATGTGTAAATTATTTAATTCGCTATCATTAGTTACTGCTGATTGTCCACAAAAACAGTCACAGCCGCCACAGCGATTAACATTTCATCATTTTTATCATTCAGAGAGGCGATCGCCCTTCCTGGCACAATCATCCCCCCTTGCTCCACAATCAGAGTTTTGCTCCCAAAAGGCAGCACCGCCAACACATCATCCTGCCGCACTTGTTCCGGGTAAGGAACGGCCACCTTTACCTCTACAATCATCTGATTGGGGTCAGTCAAACCCGCCACTTCCCAGACGCCTAGGAGAGCATTATTGGCGATCGCATTTCGTACAGCCCTAGCCGCCGCCACAGTCGGTTCCTGCCCGTGCTGGTCGATACCCATCCCCATTTCAATGATGAAACATTTACGTGCCACAGTTACCCCTTCCTTGATTTTTGTTGATATTCGTTAGCGATGCCCTCGAAGACGATCGCACTTTTTCTCAAAACAATTATCAACCAAAGCGACCAATATTTACATTATGCGATCGCTCAATTCAATCTATTAGATTTGGAGATTTATTTTTTTATGAACAAACAAAAGCTTTGTGGGGTGGGCCGGAGAGCCCGCCCCAACGATAAAATGCAAATTTGCAGCAACAGCTTAACAACCAAACACTCATTCAGTTAAAAAAAATCCCACAAGCGACAATCTCAAAACCCATAGTCAATCAGTCATTGTCAATCTCAAATCCCAAATCCCAAATCTAAAATCGCACAACTTATGGTAATATAACCAAAATCACCATTCCTCGCGGACTGCCCAACTCATCGCCAGCTTGAATCATGGATAGTTTTCTCCCCATCGCCTACTTTCAAAACCAATTTCTCCCATTTACCGACGCCAAAATCTCCATAGCCACCCACGCCCTGCACTACGGAACCGGAGTTTTAGGCGGGTTGCGAGGAATTCCCGATCCCGAAAATGGCGATCGCATCTTACTATTTAGATTAGACCGCCACTGTCAAAGATTAAGTCAAAGTGCCAGCTTCCTCCACTGCGATATTCCCGCCGACAAAATCCAACAAATAATCATTGATTTTGTCAAGAAGAACCAGCCCCAAAAATCATTTTACATCCGCCCTTTTATCTACACATCAAGCCTAGGAATAGCCCCCCGACTGCACAACGTAGAAACAGACTTCTTTGTCTACGGATTAGAACTTTCAGACTACTTACCAAAAGAAGGAGTAAACTGTAGAATTAGCTCTTGGTACCGCCAAGAAGACCGCAGCTTACCCTTAAGAGGGAAAATTAGCGGCGCCTACATCACCTCAGCCTTAGCCAAAACCGAAGCAGTAGAATCCGGCTTCGACGAAGCGATTATGATGAACAGCCAGGGAAAAGTCAGCGAAGCTTCAGGGATGAACATATTCGTCGCCAGAAACGGTAAATTAGTTACTCCCGGTTTCGAGCAAGATATTCTCGAAGGAATCACCAGAGACAGCGCAATCACCATCGCCAGAGACTTAGGAATAGAAGTCACAGAAAGACCAGTTGACAAATCTGAACTGTTGATTGCAGACGAGATTTTTCTGTGCGGAACCGCCGCCAAAATTACGCCAGTTAATCGAGTAGAAAACTATCAATTGCCGAAAAACCGACCCATCACCGAAAAGATTTTAGATAAATTGACAGGAATTATCGAAAATCGCGACAGCAAGTACAAAGAGTGGGTATTTCCAATTAATCTTAATTAACTGAAAATACCTGTCGTCGTAGAAGCGAGTTTTAATTAACTGAAAATACCTGTCGTCGTAGAAGCGAGTTTACTCAAGTTGTAGGGTGCGCAGTGCGCACCTTACCCCATAGATAGTGCAAAAATACTCGTTTGTATCATTCGGCTGTAACCGAATTTGTATTACTTACCCGCACAAAGCAGCCGCATGATGTCGAATGTGATCCTCCATAAAACTCGCCACAAAATAATAGCTGTGATCGTAACCTTCCTGCATCCTTAAAGTCAGCGGCTGTCCGACTTTTGCACAAGCAGCCGCAAACGCATCCGGCAACAATTGCCCGTCAGCTAGATACGAATCATCACTACCGCAGTCAATCAAAATCGGACGGTTGTATTGCTTTTGGCGAACTAACTCGCTAGCATCCCAAGCCTTCCAAATCTCCTTATCGACCCCAAGGTAGTGTCCAAATATTTTTTGTCCCCAAGGGCAGCGCACGGGCGCGCAAATAGGCGCAAAAGCCGAAACTGAAAGATAGCGATCGCAATTTTTCAACGCGCAAATTAAAGCCCCATGTCCGCCCATCGAATGACCGAAAATTCCCTGTTTTTCGCGTATCCCTGGAAAGTTTTCGGCGATTAAATTCGGCAACTCATCAACCACATAACTGTACATCCGATAGTGAGAATTCCAAGGTGCGGCTGTCGCATCCACATAAAAACCCGCGCCGCTTCCCAAATCCCAATTGTCGTCTTCCCCAGGAATGCCAGTATTGCGCGGGCTAGTGTCGGGTGCAACCAGGATTAACCCATATTTTGCCGCGAATTGCTGCGCCCCCGCTTTTGCCATAAAGTTCTCTTCCGTGGAGGTTAATCCTGATAGAAAGTACAGGATTGGTACGGGATGTAATACGGCTTGTGGCGGCTGGTAAACAGCGAATTTCATCTCGCTGTTGCAGGTTGAGGATTGATGGCTGTAAAAGCCGAGTTTGCCGCCAAAACTTTTATATTGTTTTTCCAGTTTTAGGGATTTTGAGCTCATGTTAATTTTATTTCATTTGTGAATTAGATTTTTTTTTACCGCAGAGGGCGCAGAGGGCGCAGAGGAAGAGAGAAGAAAGAATGATTTTTGTTCAAAATGTTAAAACTGTGCGTATTACTTTTCCTTGGTGCATCAAATCAAAGGCTTCATTAATTTGCTCGATCGGCATTACCTGAGTAATCAAGCTATCAATATCAATTTTACCATCCATGTACCAATCAACAATCTTCGGAACATCGGTTCTGCCCTTCGCCCCGCCAAATGCCGTGCCTTTCCAAACTCTACCAGTTACTAATTGAAAAGGGCGAGTGCTAATTTCTTGACCTGCTCCGGCTACCCCGACAATGACGCTCACGCCCCAACCTTTGTGGCAGCATTCCAAAGCTTGGCGCATCACATTAATGTTGCCGATACATTCAAAACTGTAATCAGCTCCGCCTTTGGTTAAATCTACCAAATAAGGAACTAAATCGCCCTCAATTTCGCGGGGGTTGACAAAGTGAGTCATGCCGAATTTTTCCGCCATGGCTCGCTTGTCGGGATTCAAATCGACGCCGACAATCATGTTTGCTCCCACCATGCGAGCCGCTTGAATTACATTCAAGCCCACGCCGCCCAAACCGAAAACTATGACATTAGAACCGGGTTCTACTTTCGCTGTATTGATGACAGCGCCGATGCCAGTTGTGACGCCGCAGCCGATCAAACAAACTTTATCAAAGGGAGCATCATCGCGAATTTTTGCTACCGCAATTTCTGGCAATACTGTATAATTAGCAAAGGTAGAAGTTCCCATGTAATGGAAAATTTTCTCGCCATTAATTGAGAACCTGCTCGTGCCGTCGGGCATCACACCTTGTCCTTGAGTGAGGCGAATTGCTTGACAGAGATTCGTTTTGCCGCTCAAACAATATTCGCAGTTGCGGCATTCGGGAGTGTAAAGTGGAATTACCCGATCGCCCTTTTTGACACTCGTTACTCCCGCCCCAACATCCGCAACAATCCCGGCTCCCTCGTGGCCGAGAATCGCCGGAAACAAACCCTCGGGATCGGCCCCAGAAAGAGTATAAGCATCAGTGTGACAAACACCCGTCGCTTTAATTTCCACAAGCACCTCACCAGCCCGCGGCCCATCCAGATCCACCGTTTCAACAGTCAAAGGTTGGCCGGCACTGCGAGCAACTGCTGCTTTTACTTTCATGCTTTCCCCCTGGGATGATTTGTTAAATGCCCCGTCAATATGTATTGTATTACTGAATCTCAAAATTGCAGCAACTCTATGACAAAATTAATTGTAATTACCGGAGTCAGTCGCGGTCTCGGTCTTGCCATGACCCAAAAGTTTATTGAATTGGGACACACAGTTTTAGGATGCGCCCGTTCAGTTGAAGCCGTGGAACAACTAAAACAAAAATATAGCGCCCCCAACCATTTTACTTGTTTGGATGTGGCAACTGACGAGCAAGTCAAAGCTTGGGCTACAGAAATTCTGGCAAATTACTTGCCGCCAGATTTGCTGATTAACAATGCAGCTATAACTAATTATTCGGCGCCGCTTTGGAATATCAGCAGCGAAGAATTTTCGCAGGTAATTGATGTTAATATTAAAGGAACCGCTAATGTAATTCGCCACTTTGTCCCGGCAATGATTGCGAGAAAAAACGGCATAATTGTTAACTTTAGTTCGGGTTGGGGAAGGTCAACTTCGCCGGAAGTCGCGCCCTATTGCGCTTCTAAATGGGCGATCGAAGGACTTACGCGATCGCTCGCCCAAGAACTGCCCCGAGGCATGGCAGCCATTCCTTTGAATCCGGGGATAATTCACACCGATATGCTAGAAATCTCTTTCGGGGCGGAGGCAGCAAGTTACACCCCTGTCAAAGCCTGGGTGCAAAAAGCAGTGCCTTTTTTACTAAAATTGAAACCTTCAGATAATGGAATGCCGATGACCGTTCCAGGATAATATAGCAACAGAAATCAGAATTTCCCAACATCTTTCTTTTCTACTCCTCTGCGCCCTCTGCGCTCTCTGCGGTTAATAAAAAAAAATCTCCAAAATGAAATAAAATTGCTATATTCCTAACTCAAAACTCTTTCCCCAAATAGCTACTGTGAACTTGCCATTAACCTCAGCCTCGCAAACCCAAACCCGCAAAGCAGACCACATCCGAATCTGCCTCGAAGAAGACGTACAATTTCGCGAAACAACCAGCGGACTAGAAAACTACCGTTTTGCTCACTGCTGTTTGCCAGAACTCGATCGCGGCCAAATCGATTTAACCTCCACATTCCTCGGCAAAAAACTAGCCGTACCCCTGCTAATATCGTCAATGACAGGCGGCACAGAACTCGCCCAGACCATCAACTATCGCCTCGCCGATGTCGCTCAAGAATACAAACTGGCCATGGGAGTCGGTTCCCAGCGCATCATCGTAGAAAACCCTCAACTTGCTCCTACATTTGCAGTGCGCCGCCGCGCTCCCGATATTCTGCTATTTGCTAATATCGGAGCGGTTCAATTAAACTACAATTACGGTTTGGAAGAGTGTCAAAAAATTATCGATATTCTGGAAGCAGATGCCCTAATTTTGCACCTCAATCCGCTGCAAGAGTGCGTTCAAACTGAAGGCGATACTAATTTTAAAGGACTGCTCGATAAAATTGCTAAATTGTGCGATAAATTACCAGTACCGGTGATTGCTAAAGAAGTTGGCAACGGTATTTCTGGTAAGATGGCACAGAAATTGCTGGCGGCTGGGGTAAGCGCGATCGACATTGCCGGAGCGGGAGGCACTTCTTGGGCGAAAATAGAAGGAGAGCGAGCCAAAGACAGCAAGCAGCGCAGATTGGGCGCCACCTTTGCCGACTGGGGAATCCCGACAGCCGAGTGCGTTGTCAGCACCCGCGCCGCAGCGCCAGATGTTCCCCTGATTGCCTCTGGAGGCTTGCAAAACGGCTTGGATGCAGCGAAAACCCTCGCCCTAGGCGCGGATGTGGCGGGACTGGCGCGGCCGTTTCTGCAAGCAGCAGCGCAATCGGAATCAGCCGCAGCCCTCTTAGCTGAGGTTTTAATTGCAGAAATCGCCACCGTGATGTTCTGTACGGGCTGCGCTAACTTGGATGAGTTAAAACATTCTGGGGTTTTGGAAAGGTTAAGATAAAAGTAAGTCAGCAGTCATTAGTCCGCAGTCATTAGTCCGCAGTCATTAGTCCGCAGTCATTAGTCCGCAGCTAATAACTAACGACAGCGAATAATTGCTAACTCCCACTTGCAGAAATCACCAATAACTAATGACTAATGACTAATGACTAATGACTAATGACTAATGACTAATGACTAATGACTAATGACTAATGACTAATGACTAATGACTAATGACTAATGATAACCAATTACCCATTATCTAAATGAAAGATTTCCTAAAATATACTTGTGCAAGTTTGCTGGGAACATTCCTCGGACTGTTGCTGCTGGGCGGCATCGGATTGGGGGGACTGGTAATGTTAATTGCTCTGGCGGCGTCGTCGTCTAAAGATGCAGGCCCGCAAGTTAAAGATAAGTCGGTATTGGTATTAGACCTTTCTTTAAATATCACCGACAGCAAACCGAGCCGCAGCACGAGCGCGGCGATTCAAGAAGCGCTTTCGGACGAGTCCGGCGATGCTGTGACGCTGCGGACTGTTTTAGATGCGATCGACTCTGCGAAAAAAGACCCGAAAATTGTGGGGATGTATCTCGAAGGCAGTTCGGATGCCAGCAGCAGCGGGTTTGCTAATCTCAAGGAAGTTCGATCGGCCCTACAGCGCTTCCGAGATGCCAAAAAACCCATTTTTGCTTACGAAATGGACTGGAGCGAGCGAGATTATTACCTCGGTTCAGTTGCTAACACAATTGCTATGAATCCTTACGGATCTCTTGAGATCAACGGTTTTAGCAGTCAAGCAATGTTTTTGACCGGTGCTTTCGAGAAATACGGCCTCGGAGTGCAAGTGACTCGCGTCGGTAAATACAAGTCCGCCGTCGAACCGTTTTTGCTCAAAAAAATGAGCCCGGAAAATCGCCAGCAAACCCAAAAGTTACTGGGAGATATTTGGGGTGAATACCTAAAAACTGTCGGCCCGAGCCGCAAATTGACTGTTCCTCAACTGCAAGCGGTTGCAGATAATGGCGGAACTTTGATGGCTGACGAAGCTCTCAAAGGCAAGTTAGTTGATAAAGTTGCATATTTTGATGAAATTGCAACTGAACTGAAAAAACTAACAGGAACTGATGCAGAAGATAAATCTTTTAAGCAAATAAGTTTGAAAAACTACGCGAGAGTTGCTGAGAGTAAAAACTCAAGTCGCGCTAACAAGAAAAACCAGATTGCTGTCCTTTACGCTGAAGGAGAGATTGTAGACGGGGAAGGTGGCCCGACTGAAGTAGGGGGCGATCGCATCGCTCAAGAAATGCGGAAAATCCGAGAAGATGACCGCGTAAAAGCAGTAGTTTTGCGCGTTAACAGCCCTGGAGGCAGCGCGACGGCTGCGGAAGTCATCGGGCGCGAAGTCGCGCTGACGGGCAAAAAAAAGCCAGTTATCGTGTCGATGGGCAATTTAGCAGCTTCGGGCGGCTATTGGATTTCGATGGGTTCTAGCAAAATCTTTGCCGAAGCGAGTACGATTACCGGTTCGATCGGCGTTTTTGGAATGCTGTTCAATGCCGAAAAGTTGGCTGCTAACAACGGCATAACTTGGGACGTGGTAAAAACCGCCCGTTTTGCGGATACTAACACGGTTTCCCGCCCCAAAAATCCTCAAGAATTGGCGAATATTCAGAAAATAGTCGATCGCATTTACGATCGATTTATCACCAAAGTCGCCGACTCCCGCAAACTGCCAAAAAACAAGGTACAAGAAATTGCTCAAGGCAGGGTTTGGTCTGGTACCGCCGCGAAACAGTTGGGTTTAGTCGATGAAATTGGCGGCCTGGAAGATGCGATCGGAGCCGCAGCTAAGCAAGCTAAACTCGGCGATGATTGGCAGTTAGAAGAATATCCAAAAACCCGGAGTTTGGAAGAGCGAATTTTGGAAAGAATTTCCGGCGTTCATGTGTTAAAACCAGCCACCAAACTCGACCCGCTGACGGCCGAAGTTAAGAAAATGCAGGATGAATTGACTCTTATCAAGTCAATGAACGACCCGCAGGGAATTTACGTTCGCTTACCTTTCGATTTACGCATTAATTAACTTTACTCTTCAACCCGCGTCGGCGGGTTTTGTCTGTGTAGCAGCGGTTTCAACCGCCGAGTTTCAACCGCCGAGTTTGTCTTGACTCTTCAACCCGCGCACCATCCGGGTTTTGTCTGTATAGCAGCGGTTTCAACCGCCGAGTTTCAACCGCCGAGTTTGTCTTGACTCTTCAACCCGCGCACCATCCGGGTTTTGTCTGTGTAGCAGCGGTTTCAACCGCCGAGTTTCAACCGCCGAGTTTCAACCGCCGAGTTTCAACCGCCGAGTTTCAACCGCCGAGTTTCAACCGCCGAGTCCGATGAAATAAACCAGGTTCGTAGTGAGGACTTTAGTCCTCTGACGGATGCGGACTAAAGTCCTCACTACGAACCAATCTTATTATGGCGGCCGCGGGG
Source organism: Oscillatoriales cyanobacterium (assembly GCA_004293365.1). Lineage (GTDB taxonomy): Bacteria > Cyanobacteriota > Cyanobacteriia > Cyanobacteriales > Microcoleaceae > Microcoleus. The sequence goes on from RDYN01000046.1 coordinate 125,793, forward strand.
GTTACTGACTGAAAAACCCGGTTTCCTCAAGAAACCGGGTTTGTGAATACCCTATAAGTCGATCGACTGGGAATTGGCAATATTTATTATGCTGCACGCTGAGTCAACAATCCCCAGACAAAAAGTACCACGATCGCACCTACGACGGCTAAAGCTATGCTCCATAAACTAAATCCTCCTGCGGCGGTAGCTCCCCCTATCCGCAAGGCTTGAGCTAGATAACCTCCCACTACGGCGCCCACAATTCCTAAAGCTGTTGTGGCGATAAAACCGCCGCCTTGAGTTCCCGGATAAATGGCTTTGGCGATCGCACCAGCAATGAGTCCTAAAACAATCCAAGCAATAATACCGCCCATGTCTTTTTCTCCTGAATCCTTAACTTTTCTGATGCCTTGTCTTATGTTCTTAGAATAACAACCAATATCCCGCCCTTGCCTCTACCGCAGGGATGAACCGAAAGTGGTAGGATTTCTCATAAATCGTCTTAGTTTGAGTCTTTTTAATATCTCAAAAGAGTTAACCGATTTTTATCGGAAAAAAGGTACTTATGCTCAAGGCCCAAGGAAAATAAGAGAATTTTTCTGGGACTTTTTCTGTTTTACTGGTAAAAAAAATTACAATATTTCTGTCAAATGAGGAAAGTTGGCCCCCGATGAATCTGACACTCTGCACGATCGTGAAAAATGAAGAAGCAACACTGTCGCGGACTTTGGACAGCGTTAAGGGTGTTGTTGACGAAATTGTTGTAGTAGATACCGGTTCGCGCGATCGCACCCGTGAAATAGCCCTTATATCCGGAGCGAGAGTTTATGACTTTGAATGGTGCGACGACTTCGCAGCGGCGCGCAACGAGTCTCTGAAACACGCCCAGGGCGACTGGATTTTGGTTTTGGATGCCGATGAGGTGCTAGTACCGGAGATTGTACCTCAGATCCAGCAGGCAATTAAGAGCGATCGACTGCTGCTAATCAATCTCATCCGCCAAGAAATCGGCGCATCTCAATCACCCTATTCCCTAGTATCGCGTTTGTTTCGCAATCGCCCCGACATCCGCTTTTCTCGCCCCTACCACGCCATGGTAGACGACAGCGCGGCGGAGATTTTGCAGAGGGAACCGCAATGGAAAGTCGCTTCTCTCCCGGATGTGGCGATTTACCACTCTGGTTATCACAAAGATGCGATCGCCGCAAAAAGTAAATTCCAAAAAGCTCAAGCAGCAATGGAACGCTATATAACTTATTATCCAAACGATGCTTATGCTTGCAGCAAATTAGGCGCCCTGTACGTAGAAAGCGGGCAAATCGGGCGGGGAATTAATTTATTAACTAGAGGCTTGACTGCTGCGACAATTGATGAATCTATTGTTTACGAACTCAACTATCATTTAGGAATTGCTTACCGCCAGCAGCAGCAATTTGCCAAAGCCAAAGAACACTATCAACTCGCAATTAATACAGATGTTTTCCCGCCGCTCAAATTGGGCGCTTACAACAATTTGGGCAATCTGCTCAAAGACGAAGGAGATTTGCAAGCAGCAGAAAAAGCTTACAAAGCAGCTTTAAAAATTGACCCCAATTTTGCACAAGGTCACTACAATTTAGGACTGACTCTAAAAGCAGCCGGAAATTTAGCAGATGCGATCGCCTATTACCGACAAGCCATTAAAATCGATCCCGAACACGCCGAAGCCCATCAAAACTTGGCAGTAGCGCTGCTGAAAATTGGCAAAATGCCAGAAAGCTTAGCCGAATTCAAAAGAGCGATCGCCCTTCACGAACAGCGGCGCCCCTTTGAAGCAGAACGCCTGCGCCGGGGACTGCAAGAAATGGGTTTGATGTAAACTTGCATATCTACTTTCTCGTTACAAAATAACACTTTGTGCGATCGAACAATCACCATAAAATCGGTTTGTAGTGAGGACTTCAGTCCTCAAAAAAATCCCAACAATCACCATAAAATCGGTTCGTAGTGAGGACTTCAGTCCTCAAAAAAATCCCAAAAATCACAACAAAATCGGTTCGTAGTGAGGACTTCAGCCCTCCGAAAAATCCCAAAAATCACAACAAAATCGGTTCGTAGTGAGGACTTCAGTCCTCCGAAAAATCCGAGGACTAAAGTCCTCACTACAAACAGGTTTATTACGAGCAATTGACCGAATCTGATATAATTTATAGGAGCCATTACCTACAAAATATGAAAATTCCCAGTCAAATCAAGCAATTATCTCTACTTTGCCGCTATCCAAATCGTAGCGCCCCCCAACAACTTTCAGCTTGCCGGCTTTCACTGCTTCAGCTAAAATAGGCGAAGAATCTTTTAACTTCTCTACATTCATTTTCACATTAGCTCTGACTGCGTTATCCCAAGCATCGCCCGCTAGATTTTTTGTAGCATCAACGGCCGGTTTAATCGCCTCCACCAAAGTGCTAATGTGACCCGGCACAGCTTTGCCATCTAAAGCTGCTTTCACAGCACCGCAGCGTTCGTGACCCAGAATTACTAATAGCGGAACCCCTAATTCTAGTGCAGCATATTCGATATTGCCGAGAACCACATCGTCGAGAAAATTTCCAGCTATTCGGACATCAAATAAATCCCCCAATCCTTGGTCGAAAATAATTTCGGGTGTTACCCGCGAATCAGAACAAGCAAGGACGGTTGCAAACGGATGTTGACCCTTTGCTACTTCGACAATTCGCGATCGGGCTTGGTCGGGAAATGTCCGTTTTTGGTCAATATACCGCTGATTCCCCTCCATCAATTTCTTAAGAGCACCGTCGGGAGTAATGTCAGATATTGTCTCTGCATTTGCGGCTTGGGCTTGCAAAAGCGTCGGTGCAATGCTTGCCGCCAGTGTCCCTGCACCTGCCATCAACATTAAATTGCGTCGCGAAATCATGCCCATTCTTTCGCTTTCAGTCATTGCTTGCAACTCGGTTCAATTTTTTGCACTTTTTAGCATAATATTTGCCACCTGCTCAGCCAGATTTCTTTACTTTTTCTTTACAAGTCGCTCCCAAATTTAAACTTCAAAAAAGTTGACCATTTTTATTTGATAAAGTCAACTGCGGTCATCCTTCGGCTTGCCGGGGATGCTATAGTGTATCTAAAATGACAATTATTTATCAATGAATCACAATGTCTTACGTCGCCAGCATTCATATCTATCCGGTCAAGTCCCTTGACGGCATAGCAGTCAGTCAAGCCACTATTCTTCCTAGCGGAGCTCTAGCAGGCGATCGCTCTTTTGCAATCTGCGATGAAGCAGGAGAATTTGTTAACGCTAAGCGCAACAGCGGAGTCAATTTTCTGCGCCTATCATTTGACATAAAAAAAAGAATCGCCGGCCTAAAAATTCAAGACACCGAACAAGAAATATTTTTTCATGTAGATAGAGAACGCCCCGCAATAGAATCTTGGTTGAGCAACTACTTCGGTTTCCCCGTCAAGTTAATTGAAAACTTGCTCACAGGCTTTCCCGATGATACCGCTTGCCCCGGGCCAAGCATTATCAGTACCGCAACAATAGCCGAAGTAGCATCTTGGTTTCCGAGAGTTTGCGTTAACGAAATGCGCCACCGCTTGCGAGCTAATATTGAAATAGGAGATGTCCCGGCTTTTTGGGAAGATAGACTTTTCGGAGCAGCCGATGAAGTTGTCAGGTTTAAAATAGGCCAAGTAATATTTGAAGGTATTCATCCCGCTCTGCCCTGTCTCATCTCTACACGAAATTCTACGGTGAAAGAAGCTGCTCCCAATTTAAAAAATTTACTAATAGCCAAGCAGAAGGAAATTATGCCTGAATTGGCAAAAAAAGGGCATTTCAATCACTTTAGTCGGCTGATAGTTAACACGCGAGTGCCACATCCAACAGCAGGAAAAATAGTACACATAGGAGATGAAGTTCAAATCCTCAGCGTCAGCAAATCCCTATTTAATACCATTCCTGATTAGTTTTAAAATTTTTATGAGGACTTCATATCAAATCCGGTTACACCGTCAGGTGATTGTTGACTGTTGACTGTTGACTGTTGTTACCAATTCCCCATTCCCCATTCCCAATGCCCGATGCCCGATGCCCGATGCCCCATTCCCAATGCCCAATGCCCGATGCCCAATCACCAATGACTAATTACCTTAGATTTCGGTTGGTACTATAAACCACGATCGGTCTGTCAATTCCTTTAAAGCGGAAATCTCCCATCGGCTCAAAACTTTGGGGCGATCGCAGCAACGTGTAAGTAGCTTCACTCACCACGCATTCCCCAGGCTGACAAATTCCCTCCATCCGAGCAGCCAGATTAATAGTCGAACCCAACACAGTATAATCAACTCTTTTAGAACTGCCAACATCACCAATTATTGCCTTGCCGCTGTTAATAGAAATCCGCAATTGCAGCGGTTCCCCCAAACTGTTATTGGCATTGAGTTCATCAAGACGGTTGAGCATTCCCAAAGCTGCCGCCACAGCGCGATCGGCATGATCCGGTTGAGGTTCCGGCGCTCCAAAAAATGCCATAATACAATCTCCAATAAACTTATCTAAAGTTCCTCCTTCCCCAAAAACTTCTTGCAGCATTTCCTCAAAAAAATTGTTGAGCAACCGGGCAATTTCAGGGGGACTCAACCGTTCCGACATGGCAGTAAAGCCTACAATATCTGCAAACAAAATACTGATTTCGCGTTCCACAGGGGGCAGGCGGTGGTCAATTAAAGTCCCCGTATTCATTAAATGCTGCACCACAGCCGGAGAGTGATAGCGTTCCAATCTTTGCCGCATAGTTTCTTCGGTGCGGAGTTTTTGTGTCAGCAGCCACCTTTGCACGCTAGAAGCGGCGATATTTCCTAAAGCTGAAAAAAAGCTCAAGTCTTCATCTCCGCCCAGATACCACTCTCTAGAAGTCAGTTGAGCGTCGCCGTAAAGCACTCCAAAAACTGTATTTTCATCCCAGAGAGGAACAGCTATTGCCGTGCGAATTCCTTTATCGATCATGCTCATATTGTCATCAAACTGTTCGTCAAACTGAGCGTCGGCAGTTTTGAGAGCAACTTGTTCGTCCAATACTTTGCGGCAAATAGTGCGGCCGATCCAACTGCCGTCAGCGGGGATATATTTATTTTTGGCTGTGGGTCTCGCAGCGGTTTTAACTACTTCCAGTTCGCCGTTATTTCGGAAGTCTATTAACAGCGCCAAACGTTCAATATTTTTGATATCGCGGAACACGATTTGCTGGACTTGATCGAAAATTGCTTCGATGGATTCAGCGGTGTTTAAATACTTAGCGATATCGACTAAGTATTTTAAACGCGAGATCGCTTGTTCGTAGTTTTTTTCGAGTTTTGTGTCGGGTTCTATCCACTGTTTTTGCAGTTCTTTGGCTTTGCCGAGGATTGTAACTCCTTCGGGCATGGTGCCGATTTCGGGAAGTTGGGGGTCGGAGCGATCGGGCAAAACGACAATCAAATTAATCCGGTGTCCCAGATAAATCACATCGCCCTGATTGACTAAGTGAGCTTGGTTGAGAGGACTATTGTTCAGTAGCGTCCCGTTGGTACTGCCCATATCCTCAACCAGCCACTCCCCTGAAGCTATTTTAAACAAGCGGGTGTGGTGCCGGGAAATGTCAGAAAAAGGCAGTTGCAAATCGCATTCTAGCAACCTACCGATAATAAATTCGTCACCCTCGACAGGCACGGTTTTTTCGATGATTCCATTGATTTGCAGTTCCAGATTCAATTCATTCATAAATAGCACCGCTGTTGAATTTTCAAGGCTTTGATAAGACTTGAATTCATCAGATAAAATCTTCTACGAGTCCGATCGCTCGGGCGGCAACTCCAATGTAAGCTGACCCAAAACACCCGTTCTAAAATCGTTTAACATCTGCCGCGCCGTTCGTTCGACATCTCCTTTATACCTGTCTTTTGCTACTTCGTGCAAATAATCTTCACCATTTCTAGATCCTATATCTAATTTATACCGGGATTTGAAACCAGATACTGATATCAAAGTGTCATCGGCCGCCTCCAGCGCTAGGAGCAAATCTACCATAGCTGCGGCTACTACCTGATTGTCGTAAGCTGCTTCGCCAATATCTTCGCAAATAGCTAATTTTAGGGCATTTTCTTGATTGTTAATCCGGGTAGGAATCACTCCGGGGGCGTCTAGTAACTCAATTTCGTCAGAAATGCGAATCCATCGGAGCGATTTAGTTACTCCAGCTCTGCGGGCACTGTCTACCACTCTGCGCCCTAACAGGCGATTGATTAAAGCAGATTTTCCGACATTGGGAAAGCCGATGACTACGGCGCGGACTGGACGGGGTAGCATTCCTCGATCGAACCTGCGTTTATTTAGCTGCACCCCAGCCTCCTGGACAGCATCGGAAACATCGTGTACTCCTTGACCGTGTTCGGCGTTAGTAAAATAGGCAGTTTCCCCCTGAGATTCAAACCAGGTTTCCCACTCATCGCGGGTTTTAGGCGTAATCATGTCCATGCGGTTGACCACCAACACTCGCGCCTTACCGCCCACCCAGCTCGGCATTTGGGGGTGGTAAGTTGCTAGTGGAATGCGCGCATCTCGGACTTCGAGCACCACATCTACTCGCTTTAGCTGTTCTTTTAATGCCCGTTCAGCTTTGGCAATGTGACCGGGATACCATTGAATTTTCATTAGTTATTAGTTATTAGTTATTAGTCATTAGTCATTAGTCATTAGTCATCAGTCAGCAGTCATCAGTCGGCAGTCAGCAGTCATCAGTCAGGGCGGGTTTACAAATACCCTGGATTTACATAATAGATACGGATGAACCCGCCCCTACAGAATCTACGTTTATTTAGTCGGACATGACATCACACCTGACTAACAACTAATGACTAATGACTAATGACTGAGGACTAATGACTAAGGCACAATCAAAACTGCACAAGGAGACAGATTGATCACCCGACTGGTAACGCTGTCAGACGCACCATCATCAGTTAAACCCATCCCACGACAGCCCATCACAATCAAGTCGGCCCCAACTTCGTCAGCCACATCACAAATCGTGAAAGCAGGTTTGCCTTCTCGTTCGATGATTTCAGCTTGGATTCCCTGCTGGGAAAACATCGACTGGGCCTCTGACAGCAGTTTGGCGACTGCTTCGGGGGAACTCATCACTTCTCGCGGTGCCTCGCCCTCCTCGGCGGGGGGTTCGACTACCGACAGAATAACTAAACGAGAAGCGTAGGTTTTCACGATATTGACAACCTTTTCCGCAGCTTCGCGGGCTTCTCGGCTTTGATCTACAGGAAATAAGACAGTCTTGAACATAGTTCGCATTTCCCGGACACGGACTCCGATAAAATGTTTACGTTGAGCCAAATCAGTGCGGTTTGTTTCATCTTCCGTTTTTTGTACGGGCGCGGTTGAATGCGCCCTCCGGCCCCAAGTGCAAGTGACGAGTGCCGCCATTTCAACGGAATTAGACAAAAACACAAATATTAGGAGGTTAATCCTGTGACAAAAAAAACTGTAGCAAATTTATCGGCATCGGACTTATCGGGCAAACGGGTATTGGTGCGGGCGGACTTTAACGTGCCGCTCGACAACGGCAATATCACCGATGATACTCGCATCCGGGCTGCTCTGCCGACTATTGAGGATTTAGCGTCCAAGGGTGCTAAGGTCATTTTGTGCAGTCACTTCGGGCGTCCCAAGGGTGTGACGGAGAAGTTGCGCTTGACTCCGGTTGCTAAGCGGCTGTCGGAATTGTTGGGGAAGGAAGTCAAAAAGACTGATGACTGTATCGGCGATGAAGTGGCTGCTACTGTGGCGGCGATGGCTGATGGCGATGTGGTGTTGCTGGAAAATGTCCGCTTCTACCCTGAAGAGGAAGCAAATGACCCGGAATTTGCGAAGAAGTTAGCTTCTGTTGCCGATTTGTATGTGAATGATGCTTTTGGGACGGCTCACCGGGCTCACGCTTCGACTGAGGGTGTGACTAAGTATCTGAGTCCTTCGGTGGCTGGGTTTTTGATGGAGAAGGAGTTGCAATATCTCGGTAGTGCGATCGACAATCCGCAACGTCCCTTAGCTGCTATCATCGGTGGTTCTAAGGTTTCCAGCAAGATTGGAGTCATTGAAAAACTGCTTGAAAAGTGCGACAAATTGCTGCTGGGAGGCGGCATGGTGTTCACGTTCTACAAAGCTCGCGGTTTGAACGTTGGCAAGTCTTTGGTTGAAGATGACAAGCTGGAACTAGCTAAGTCTTTGGAAGCTAAGGCTAAGGAACGGGGAGTTACTTTTCTGTTGCCTACTGATGTGGTAGTTGCTGACAAGTTTGCTGCTGACGCCAACACTCAAACTGTCTCTGTTGAAAGCATTCCCGACGGTTGGATGGGTTTGGACATTGGCCCGGATTCTGTGAAAACTTTCCAAGATGCTTTGGCCGATTGCAAAACGGTAATCTGGAACGGGCCGATGGGCGTGTTTGAGATGGAGAAGTTTGCAGCGGGAACTGAAGGTATCGCTCATTCTTTGGCGGGAATTACTAAGACTGGTACTACCACAATTATCGGTGGCGGTGATTCTGTTGCGGCTGTGGAACAGTTGAATCTGGGGCCAGAAATGAGCCACATTTCTACAGGTGGCGGTGCTAGTTTGGAACTGCTCGAAGGTAAGGAATTGCCTGGTGTTGCTGCTTTAGATGAAGCTTAAATCTTCGGATAGAAAGTAGAATGCCGAAGGCAGAATTCAATATAATTGTAAATTAAAAAAAAGTGATTTTTTTAGTTGGCTATGCTATTGAAATTTCTGCCTTCTGCAGGCTTATATGCTCTCCACTAGAACCACCCTAATAAAATTCGTTCGATCGTTCGGAATGCGAGTCCGCATCCAAGAAAGGACTAAAGTCCTCACTACAAACCTTTTATATGGGAGA
>RDYN01000183.1 GCA_004293365.1 Oscillatoriales cyanobacterium
CGACAACCTAATTTCTACCGTCCAACACGCCCACGGAGTCGGGATTGCAGCTCCTCAAGCCGCCATGTGCGATCGGCTGTTCATCGTCGCATCCCGCCCAAATTTGCGGTATCCCCAAGCGCCGCCCATGGAACCGACAGCGATGATTAATCCCCGGATTGTCGCGGCATCGACAGAGACAGTCAAAGACTGGGAAGGCTGTTTGAGTATTCCGGGGATTCGGGGATTGGTGCCGAGAAGTAGGGCGATCGAAATTGAATACACTTGTAGAGACGGGAAACTCCACAGACAAGAATTGACAGACTTTGTGGCTCGGATTTTTCAGCACGAATACGACCATTTAGATGGGATCGTGTTTTTAGACAGGGTGGAAAGCACGACAGAACTGATGACAGAGGATGAGTATCAGCAGCAATTTGTCAAGCTCCTCTGATAATTGATATAATTGCGATCGGTAACTAAGAGTGATGTTGCGAACAGGAGAGCAAATGTCAATCAACTTGGAAAAAGGCGGGAGAATCAATCTCTCTAAAGAAGCACCGGGGCTGAAAAATGCCGGGATCGGTTTGGGATGGGATATCAACGCTACAGACACCGGCGCAGCGTTTGACTTAGATGCTTCCGTGTTTATGTTGGGGGCAAATGCGAAAATTCCCACCGAAAAACAATTTGTTTTTTACAACAACAAAGAGTCGCCCGATAATTCTGTAATACATCTGAAAGATAGCAGAACCGGAGAAGGAGTTGGCGATGATGAAACAATAACAGTCGATCTAGCGAAAGTCGATCCGGCGGTGCAAGAAATTGTCTTTGTGGTAACAATCGACCAAGCAGAATCGAGAAGGCAAAACTTCGGTCAAGTGCGGAATGCTTTTATCAGGATTTACGATATCACTACTAACGAAGAGGTAAGTAAGTACGATTTGGACGAGGATTTTTCTAGGGAGACTGCGGTGGAGTTTGGCAGACTTTACAAAAAAGACGGCGAGTGGAGGTTCCAAGCTGTCGGACAAGGCTACAATTCCGGCTTGCAGAGCTTTGTAGACAAGTATCTCTGATCGGAGGGCGATCGGGCAAAGTTCAACAACTAAGCTAACCTAAAACAATAGAATACTCAGCTCGCCGACTTTTTTAAGAAGTCGGGGAGCTAACAGCGATAGCATTTTACATTTTACATTGAATGAGGTGACAAAAAGTGGCGATTAACTTGACAAAAGGACAATCAATTGTTCTCAGCAAAAGCGAATTCGACTTATCTCGATTGACAATGGCTTTGGGCTGGGATGTAGCGACAGCTAAAACAAGTCTTTTCGGCAGAAGCAGCGGTGCCAATTTTGACTTAGACTCCTACGCTTTGCTGCTGGGAGAAAATGGCAAATTGAAAAATTACAAAGAGGATGTAATTTATTACTCTCATTTAGAATCCAAAGACAAAACAGTTGTTCACTCAGGCGACAATCTCACGGGAGCTGGAGACGGAGACGACGAACAAATATTTGTGAAATTGAGTTCTTTGTCAGCAGAATATCACAAAATTATTTTGGGCGTCAATATTTACGATGCACAAAATAGAAAACAGCATTTTGGTATGGTAGAAAATGCTTACGTGAGGGCTGTAGATGCAGCCGGAAAAGAAATCGCTCGCTATCGCTTGTCAAATGACCCTTCCTATGAAGGCAAATTAAATATGTTGATGGGACAAGTTTATCGAGAAGGCGGTGAGTGGAAATTTAAGGCCTTGGGAAATCCTTTAGCTGAAGATTTGAAGGGTGTTGTCGGTTCGTTTATGCGGTGAGCTAAAAAACTTCAATTGTGCGTAAAAGAGAATTCATCTTTTCACATATACCCCGTCGTAAAACGGACGGGGATTCCATTTACTTGAATATATCAAAAATTGACAACCACAATTTTTGATTCAAATAACCATCTATAGCGGTTCTCAAAAAAGTGAGGTATGCCCGTAATCCCTATGCCCTATGCCCTATGCCCTATGCCCTATGCCCAGTCATACCTCATGTTTCGCTCGAAAGGCTATATGTTTATGCAGGTTGTCTGTGGTGGCGGGGCGGGTTTATATAGATTGTTTGTGGGAAGTAAATGTGATTGGTGAACCCGCCCTTACAGATTTGTTGAAAATTGTACAAGATTTATGGGTAGGGACACAGCAGTGCTGTGTCCTAATCTGTCTGTATCAGTTATTCTTGCACAGCCACACAGGTAGAAAGCATTTTCGCTACTCCCAGAATTGGCAATTGATTGAGCATTTCCGCCGCAAAAGCATCAATCAGCAAATAGCGACTTCTTTCTAAATCTAAGCCGCGACTTTGCAAGTAGAAAAGTTCATCATCTTCTAACTGGCTGACAGTTGCACCGTGGGAACATTTAACGTTGTCCGCCACAATTTCTAACTGCGGTTTTGTGTCTACCCGCGCCCTCGGCGACAGCAACAAATTCCGGCTCAACTGTCCGGCGTCTGTCAATTGTGCGGCTTTGCGAACAAAAACTTTGCCGTTAAATACGGCGCGGGCTTTGTTACCGACAATGCACTTGTGCAATTGCCGGCTTGTGCCGTGGGGGTAATTGAAATCGATTAAACTGTGAGTGTCTGCTAATTGTTCGCCAAAGGCTACGGTTAAGCCGTTTAAAGTTGTTTCGGTACCTTCGCCGCGCTGAAATACTTCTAAATTGTGCCGCGATATTTTGCCGCCCAAGCTGATAGCATGACAAGTATAGCTGCTGTTGCGGGATTGCTCGATCGCACTTTTGCCAATATGAACCACATCCAAACCTTCCCGCTGGAGTCGAACATGATTCACCGTGGCGTTTTCAGCGACAACAACATCCGTGACAGCATTCGTCAAAGCCGAGACATTACCAACAGTTGTGTAATCCTCAACAACAGTGATTTTGCTTCCAGCCTCAGCTATGATTAAGCAGTGCGGCTGACACATCGTCCCAGATGCACCTGGTGCGGTCAGGAACAGCAAGTGAATCGGAAGGTCGATCGACATATTAGCCGGTACGAACACCACCGCAGCATCCACCAAACCCGCAGTATTCAGGGCTGTAAACACTTCAGTTTGCTGTTTGTGCTTGCTCAAAACATCGGTGATGCGCGATCGATATTTTTCCGGTACATTAGATAGATTACCTGCATAAAAGTTCGGCAAATTCACCGTTGACAAATCCGGCGCATAAAAACCGTTAACAAACACCAATCTTAACGGTAAATCATCCCGATTTTTCACAGGCATAATAACATCAGTCAGCTTAACAGTTGACTGATTGCTCTGAGCAATACGAAAAGGAACTTGCAAAACAGGCGACAAATCAGTAAAGCGCCACTCCTCATCCCTCACCGTCGGAAAACTTGCAGCAAGCACGTATTCAGTCGCCGCATCCCGCAAATCCTGCAAACCGTAAGCCGAACTTTCGCTATTAGCAACCTCCAACTTACCGCACTGATTCACCAAATCAGCCAAAAACATTTCCCTAGTAGCAACCTGCGTATTAATCATCGCGCGCCAACTCCTGCTGCTTCCTCTTCCACAACCCAGTCATAACCGCGCTCTTCCAATTCCAGCGCCAACTCTTTAGGGCCAGTTAAGATAATTCTGCCCGCTTCCATGACATGAATAAAATCAGGAATAATGTAATTCAACAGCCGTTGATAGTGAGTAATCACCAACATCGAATTTTCAGCAGTTGACAACTGATTCACACCACCGGCAACAATCTTCAGAGCATCGATATCCAAACCAGAATCAGTCTCATCCAAAATAGCTAACTTCGGTTCCAAAAGCGCCATTTGCAAAATCTCATTCCGCTTTTTCTCACCACCGGAAAAACCCTCATTAACGCTGCGACTCAAGAAAGCCGGATTCATCTTGACAACATCCAGCTTATCCTCGATTAAATCTTGGAAATCAAAAGCATCCAACTCTTCCAAACCGCGATGTTTGCGGTGAGCATTGTAAGCCACGCGCAAAAAATCGACATTGCTAACGCCCGGAATTTCCAAAGGATATTGGAAAGCCAGAAACACGCCAGCTAAAGAACGTTCTTCCGGCGGTAATTCCAGGAGATTTTGTCCCAGGAAAGTAACTTCTCCACCCGTCACCGTATAAGCAGGATGGCCGGCTAATATCTTGGATAAAGTGCTTTTACCCGAACCATTTGGGCCCATAATCGCGTGAATTTCACCCGATTTAATTTCCAGATTCAAACCCTTAAGGATTTGGGTATCATCCACATTCGCAGTTAAATCGCGGACAGATAACACCACTTGACTATTTTCAACAATCATCTCTTTTTTTCCTAACTCCTCTAATTTTTTGGTCTGTTTCCGATTCAACAATCAAGGTTCGTAGTGAGGACTTCAGTCCTTCTTTCCAAAGGTTCGTAGTGAGGACTTCAGTCCTTCTTTACAAAGGTTCGTAACAAAGGTTCGTAGTGAGGACTTCAGTCCTTCTTTAAAACCATAAAAGTAGCGCATCCAAGCATTTTTTGCATAACTCCTGAATTAGAAGGACTAAAGTCCT
>RDYN01000047.1 GCA_004293365.1 Oscillatoriales cyanobacterium
AAAGTCCTTACTACGAACATTATAAACCGGTTCGTAGTAAGGACTTCAGTCCTTTCTCAGGTTTTTAGTCAATTAGGACTAAAGTCCTTACTACGAACAATGCTGCCGATCGCAATTAAGCGAAAATCATATTACTTAAGAACAGTTTTAGAAGCAATGCGAGTTTTCTTGCGATCGGCTTCCGTCAATTCTGCACCCGACTGCAAGCGAGTAGCAGAGCTTTGCAGCACAGTTGCGGCACTTTTATCGCCCATTTGCAGAGCAGTTTTAGCGGCAGTTTGCAGCATCGTGGCGGCACCCGCGCGATCGCCCTGTTGTAACCTAGTTTCTGCGAGTTGAGTTTGGCGGTACTTAGCCAAAGCTAAAATGTGCTGCTGCACCATCGGATCGAGTGCCGGCTGATAAACTTTCTGGACATTAGCCGAAACAGCAACAGGATCGGAAAGCAAACTTGAACCGACTGTCGGATCGTCGTAGCGAATTTGCAATTGCCCGATCGCCTGCGTACCTTCCGGCAACTGTCCAATATAAATATTAGCCAAAACTACTCGCTCTACATCCTTCATTAAATCTCCCAGGCGCACCATAAAGCGATCGCCCTCTTGCTGCACCGGTAATTCGATCGTGTCTGGGGCAACTTGGGCGATCGGTTTTAGTTCGGCTAACCGCACTTTTGGCATCAGCGAAAATAGCAAATAAGCATTAGTCAAACCTACACCTTGGATGCGAGTAAACAGCTTGCCAAACTCATCAACCGCATCTTCCGGCCGCTGAATGTGAGCCAAAGCACCGCCGCCAGCATCAGCAATCTTTTCCAAAATATCCTGGTTCCAGTTATCCCCAAATCCCAGAGAATTTAAAGTCATGTTATACTCGGCGGCTAGTTTCGCCAACTTTAAACAGCGATTGTTGTCGCCGTGTTCATTTTCGCCGTCAGTTAGCAGAAACGCCTGAGATATTGCTTCTTTTTTACCTTTCCCCAACTCTTCAATACCTAACTTAATCCCCTCATCAATTGCTGTGCCGCCGGCGGGGCGCAATTGCTCGATTTGCCGTTTGATGCTGGCGGGATCTCCTACAACTTGATTGGGGACGAGGACTTTGGCTTTGTGGTCAAAAGCCACCGCACAAAAGCGATCCCCGGGCTTCAACCTGTCCAGCAAGCGTCCGGCGGCTTGTTTGACGGTTTCCAAGGGGCGCCCGCCCATCGAGCCGCTGTGGTCGAGAATCAGGCACAGGTTTAAGGGTACGCTCTCGTCGATCGCGCTTGCCGTCGCCGACACTGAAACGGCTAGCTGGCGCTGGGTTGAGGGCGCAGCAGCATCAAGGTTGGGGTCGTTCAAGACCGGGAGCAAACTAACTTTCATGCGGGATACCTAAAGATTGCGCTAGTATTTCTTATAAGAATAGCTCCATCAGTTCAGGCAACATTTCGGTTTATGAACACACCAATTAAAGCTGTGCAATCGCAATATTACGGGGAAGGCAACTCTCGGACGCCGCCTCCCGATTTGCCATCCCTGTTGCTGAAGGAGCGGATCGTTTATCTGGGTATGCCTCTGGTGCCTGCGGTAACAGAACTGATTATCGCTGAACTGTTGTTCTTGCAGTACGAAGATCCGGATAAGCCGATCAAAATCTACATCAACTCGACAGGCACTTCTGGTTACAGCGGGGAACCCGTCGGCTTTGAAACGGAAGCTTTTGCTATCTGCGACACGATCAGGTACATTAAGCCGCCCGTGCAGACTATTTGTCTCGGTTCGGCAATGGGCATGGCTGCGATGCTGTTAGCGGCCGGTACAAAGGGCTTTCGGGCGAGTTTGCCCCACGCTTCGATCGTGTTGCACCAACCCAAAGCTTATACGCGGGGTCAAGCCAGCGACATTCAAATTCGGGCGAAGGAAGTGCTGGCAAATAAGGCGACGATGCTGGATATTTTGGCAAGCTGTACAGGCCAGCCGATCGACAAAATTACTAAAGATATGGATCGGTTGCTGTACATGACGCCCCAGGAAGCTAAAGAATACGGTTTGATCGATCGCGTTCTTGAAAGTTCGGAAGAATTGCCGAAACCGCTGGCGGCGGGAGTTATCTAATTTGGGAATGGGGAATTGGGAATGGGGAATTGGGCATAGGGCATAGGGCATAGGGCATAGGGCCCCGCGCGTTGCGGAGGGATGGGGAATTGGACATGAGTAGTAATTAAGGGTTAATGGCTAGTAGTTTTTACCCTGATTAGTTATTCAATAGTCTTTTAATGACTAACAATGACCAATTACCTGTTTGACCAATTACCTGTTTGACCAATTACCTGTTTGGCCGATGCCCGATCCCCCATTCCCAATGCCCCATTCCCAATGCCCAATGCCCGATTACCAATTACTAACTAAACGGAGTTCCGAATTATGCCTATAGGTGTGCCAAAAGTTCCCTACAAAATGCCTGGTGGTTATGATACTCAGTGGATTAATATCTACGATCGCCTTTACCGGGAACGAATTATTTTCTTGGGCAGGGACATTGACGATGAAATTGCCAATCAAATCATCGCGGTGATGCTGTATCTGGATTCGGAAGATGCGGGCAAAGATATTATTTTGTACATCAATTCCCCCGGCGGGATGGTGTCGGCAGGCATGGCTATTTTTGATACTATGCAGCACATTAAATCGGACGTGGTGACGATTTGTGTGGGCTTGGCTGCTTCGATGGGTTCTTTCCTGCTAGCTGCGGGTACCAAGGGCAAACGGTTAGCTTTGCCTCACTCGCGGATCATGATTCACCAGCCTTCTGGGGGCGCGCGGGGACAAGCAACGGATATTCAGATTGAGGCTAGGGAGATTTTGCGACTGCGCCACCAACTCAACGGTATCTATGCTAAAAATACCGGGAAGCCGATCGAGAAAATCGAGAAAGACATGGATCGCGACTATTTCATGTCCGCCGAGGAAGCCAAAGAATACGGCTTGATCGACAGAGTAGTCGAAGATCGTCCTTGACAGTTGACAGTTGACAGTTGACAGTTGACAGTTGACCTGCAAGTCCGAGGATTTGAGTAATGAATAGTCTTGTTTTAATTTCTCCCGCTTAAGGGAGAGGCTTTAAACCAATTCTTTCTGGTAAGTGGTTTTGATAGTGTAGTAGTGCGGGCAACCCTCGCACTACCATATTTCGCGGTAAATTTTGGCAGAATCTTTACATTTAAGGATTCTGCCATATTTAATGGTATTAGAAAACTTGATTCATGCTAAATGGATATTGCAGATTATTACCGACAGTTAGGACTAAGGTCTGGTGCCACTTTATCGCAAGTTAAGGCCTCTTACCGAAAGTTAGCCAGACAGTATCACCCCGATGTGAATCCGGGAAACGAACAGGCTAAGAATAAGTTTATTGCTATTACTGAGGCTTATAAGTTTCTGGTGAATATTGCGCCCGCCGATGTTGCGGAGTCGAAAGCTGCCAATTCAAATGTGCCGCCTGCTGCGACAGCGCCAGCGGAGGCGGTGAAAGCTCAACCGCAGGCAGTTAAGGTAACTCGGAAACAGCAACCCACTGAAGATAAGCAGGATCTGTCGGCGGCGGAAGAAAAGTTAAAAAAAGATGCTTATTATGAACTGCAACAGTTGCTGAAATATCAGAGGTTTCCACGGGCGATCGCCCTAATTGAGGGTTTGGCCCAGCGGATGCCCGAAGATCGGGAGGTGCGACAGTGGCAGGCGATCGCCTATCAGCGTTGGGGACGGCATTTGATCGGAGAAAAGCAGGTTGACAAGGCGAGAATTTATTTGAAAAAGGCGGTGAAAACTGACCCTCACAATCGGGCTTTGTGGGCGGAAGTTGAGCGTGATTTTCGCCGGTTGGAAGAGATTTATTGATTCGGGAATCGGGAATCGGGAATCGGGCATTGGGAATTATTAGTTCGATTCTGTAGAGGTAATCAAAAGGTCTATATTTTTGAGTTTTTCTAAAATGATTTGGGTGTTTTCCGGTCGGTTTTCGGGTAGCGGTTCCATCAATGAGTCGATCGAGTCTACGAAGGACTGGTCAACATCTAAAGCCTGGTTCCTCCAGTTAATCTTACCAGTTGCTGGATTGACGGGAAAGTCGATCGGCGGTAGACCTGTCAATAAATGCACAAAAGTACGTCCCAGGGCAAAAAAGTCCGATCGCGCTTCTGGTTTCCCTGCAATTTGTTCCGGCGCGGAGTATCCAGCAGAACCGATGGGTGCGGTATCGGTGTCTGCTTCTGTGGCGCAGCCGAAGTCAATTAATCGCAATTTTCCAGTGGCTTCAAGCATCAGATTGGATGGCTTAATATCCCGATGCACTAAATGATATTTGTGAATTGCCTGCAAAATATGGAGCATTTGTTGCAGCCAATCGATAGCTAGGGTTTGAGAAACCTGCTGGTTTTTAGTTAAGAATTGGGTCAAGTTTTCTCCGTCGATTTTTTCCATCACCAAACAAGACAATTTCTGGGAGTTATGGGGGAGTTTGATTTGGAAATAACCATCTGGTTCGACTTGGGGAACTCTGCCTTTTCCTCCTAGCCAAATCAATACCCGCGCTTCTTGTTGGAACAAACGAAGTAAATCGGGATTGTGTGTGTGCTTCAAGACTTTTAACACTTTGAGTGTTCCCCATTCGTTGTCCCCGGTTCCCCAATCTTGGACTTCCAAGATGTCTGTGGGGCGTGCGGGATTGGGCGATCGCACTGGTTTAATGATGCGGTAGCGATCGGCAATTAGTAAAGCCGTACCGCAAGCCTGACAACTTTGAGCAGCAGCAGGATTTTCGCGTTGTTCGCATTGAGGGTTGATGCAGTAAATCATATCATGTCCCGTGGATTGACCACAATAAGTAAGGTTTGTAGTGCGGACTTCAGTCCGCAGCATAAAAGCGGACTGAAGTCCGCACTACGAACCGTTTTTGTTTGTAGTGCGGACTTCAGTCCGCAGCCTGGGAGCGGACTGAAGTCCGCACTACGAAATGAGTGATACTTTATGGGTTGAGAGCTTGCTCGGGCATTCTTTTTTGGTAAAGCGTATCGCTTTGATTGATAAAATAACATAAAACCCAGTAACTCTGACCTTGTTACTGGGTTTCTATTTACCGCCCATTTGCACACGCTACCACATTTAAGTCAAGGATTTAAGATTAATATCATCGCGCTCTACCGATTGAGCTACTCCCCAGTGTTTGGTTGGGGAGGCTGGAATTGAACCAGCAACCTCGATGACCTGATTGTTCCTGACATTCGTTTTGGCGATCGGCGGTGAATGCTGAGTTTAGAGTAATAACTTGCTATTGAATTTGTACGCAACGCTGCCTCTGCCAATTTGGGCTACCCCTCATTATTAGGTTGAAGGGACAGGAGTCGAACCTGTACTGTCACAGTTGTACGGTTTAAGTTGAAGTTTGAGATTGAACTTGTACTCTGTTTATATCTTAAACCATAACTATCAAAAAAGCAAGCTATTAGCGGAAAATAAATTGAAAAATTCGCTCTCCTACTCTCTGTTCTTCAACTTCAGAATTGTTAGCTTCTTCGCGGGAAAACATCACAGCTTTCTGCAATATTTCCACCCTTTGCAGCAACTCATTGATCCGCTGCGCTGGTAAAGCTCCAGAAAACTTGACAGTGCGCCAGTAGCCGATCGTAATATCTTCGTAATAGACATCCACTTGAGCCGGATGGTGTTCCGTAGCTTCAGCTTTAACGTGATTGCGGGGAGTTTTAAAAGTCTTGAGAGTTTGCACCGGTTCTGTTGCCCAACAGTCGGCTGAAGCATCAAAGTTCCAAGTCTCGGAAGCATCTAAAACAGGAAGTTTTTTGATAAATGCTTGCAACTCTGACAGTTGCTTTTCAATGAATAGTAAATAGCTGACTGGCACTTGGCTCAAAAGCACGTTTCCGTCTACAGTTACGTCGGCACGGGCTCTGCAATTTGTCCAGTCTTTGGTTGCGGTTACGTCGAAGAGTTTGGTCAAAACTTCTGTTGTTTTGCGGATAATCTCTTCGGCTTTGACTTCGACTTTTTTGGACTCGGGCGGCAGTTGTTCGCCTTCTTCGTCTTTGGGGCGGTACGTGCGGGAGATTCCCGAAAGCACGGCGGGCTTCTGGAGGGCTTTTTGGGCTTCTGCTAGTTCTTGGATCGATCGGCTTTTGATGCCTTTCTCGATCGCGATAATCTGATTTAATCGTGCCATAGTTCTAAATTATTGATGCTGAAGTCACGTCGAGTATGGTTGCAGGGCGATCGTCAAACTCTTTCTCGTGTGGCTTTTAGGGCTTTGAGGACTGAAGTCCTGACTGCAAACCTTACGATTTTTAAGCTGACATCACAGACATTTGTAGTATGACATACTTCAAATAGAATGACAACCTTTCCTTTGGAGGGGCCATGCCAAGAGTCCCCGCCCTGACTAGCCCAACAATTTATGACTCAAAAACTTGGCAAAATCCCTAGCATCGCTGCGGATCAAGTGAATGCCGTCATTGGTGCGCCATTCTCGCGGGGGCGGGGGGGGCAACCACTCAAAGCGATCGGACGGAAACAGCTTTTTAGTCAATTCTCGGACTTGTTTTCTCCTGATTGCAGCGTCAACTCGCGACTCTTGAGGAATGTCAAATAAAATTATTTTTGCCCCGCTATTTTTATTGATTTCAGCGATTTGAGCTCTAATTACAGCAGCTTCTTTTTTGATATCTTCTGCATCTTTTTTAGACAAAGGTTGGCTTTGAATGTCAACTGTTGTTTGGATAGCTTTTTGCGATAATTCCGGAGTAAGATTGCGAGCCTCTCCGCTATCTAGTGCCTCTTTTGTTGCTTTTTGATTTTGTTTAGAGCGTTGTTTTAACGAATGTATAAAAATACTAACTGGACGATATTCTTCTCTCAGTATTGGCAAATACTGGCGCATCCAATAAAAAACAGGATTGTACAAAGATTCAACTAAATCCCTATCTATTGTGCGACTAATAGTATCGTTAATTTCTACCAAAATAATCGGAGGGTTGCTATTACTTTTTTTAACTATTTCTAAACCCGTCTGGCTCGATCCTCCCCCCAAAGCTATGCTCTTTACGCCCTTTCCAATGTCTGTAACATGAAGGTTGGCAGATAGAGAACTACCCACCATGACAATTTTCAGATCGGAATCATCATATACATACCTTTGAGCTTTGACAATATTATTTTGAATCAGGCTAACTCCGTCAGAAGCTGGCAACACTCCGCCACTGACGAGAACTTGATAAAAACTTATTACAAACAGGAAAATTAGTACCGGGCGCAGAATAGATCGCAACTTGTATTTTATAAACATTGAACACCTTCTAGAATTGGAAATAAATAAATTGTTTCGAGCTGCCACTGTTGAGGAATATCATTGCTAGCATAATTCCTAAAGCTACATCTTGATAAATACTCCAGAATTTTTGATTTTTTTTAAGTGAATCATGTTTCATCAGATTTTGCCAAGTGGGAAAATGAGGAATGTGATAAATTACTACTGGTAGGGAAAAAGTTAGCGTCGGAATAATGTGAGTCCAACCAGGCTTGACTTTATAGTTGCGAACTAAAGTAACTACGAAGTCAACTGCTTCTTCAAATCGTGGGAGTTTGAAAAGCAGCCATCCGAAGGAAACAAAAGAGAAAATTCCTACAACGCTAACGCTGTCAAATAATAATTGCTGCCAGATTGGTTTGGTTTCTGCTGAATTGGGTTCTGGGGATTTATTTTTGGATTTGTCGAACCCAAAAAAGCGTTCTACTGCTAAACCAAATCCGTGATAAATGCCCCAAACTGCATAACTCCAAGCAGCACCGTGCCACAATCCGCCTAAAGTCATTACTGTCATTAAGTTAAGATAAGTTCTGATTTTTCCTTTACGGTTTCCTCCTAGGGGAAAGTATAGATAATCTCTGAGCCAAGTTGATAGGGAAATGTGCCACCTTCTCCAGAATTCGGAGAGGGAACGGGAGATGTAGGGAAAGTTGAAGTTGTCGGGAATTGCGTAGCCCAAAGCCGCTGCTAAACCGATCGCAATTAAGGAGTAACCGGCAAAATCGGCAAAGATTTGGATTGAGTAGCCGAACAGCAGCGTCAGGTTGGTAATAGTTCCAAATCCTTGGTAGTAGGGAAAGCTGATCCAGAAGGTATAGTCTTTTAAGTTGTCGGCGACGACCATTTTTAGAAAGTAGCCGACTGTAAGCGATCGAAAAATGAAATTGAAAGAAATGTCTTTTAAATATTTAGGCTCAATCTGGGGATAGAATGTCTTGGATTTTAAAATAGGGCCTGAGAGTAAGTTGGGGAAAAAGCTAATAAAGAATGAAGTATTGAGCAGGTGTTGGCTGAAGTTGGGCGAGACGTAAGCGTGGGATTCTGTTTCGCTTTCGCTTTTGTCTTTTTGACTCAGTACGTCTACGACTAAACTTATGCCTTCAAAGGTGTAGAAAGAAATACCGATTGGCAGTGGTAATTTTAAGAATAAATAAGCTATGCTGCCTTCGGTTCGAGCAATGTTAAAAACATCTGCAACAAAGTTAGTGAGCAAACCGGCGTATTTAAATAAGCTCAAAATTAAGACATTCAGAACAACTCCTAATAAAGCCCAAAAGAAACGCTGTTTATTGTCGGAAATTCTGGCAACTTGAAAGCTGGCTGTAGCGTTGATCGCAATTGACAGGAGCAGGATCGATAGCAGTGCGGGAGCGTTCCAACTGTAAAATATGAAGCTGGCAATTATGAGGATGGGAACTTGCAGTTTTTGCAAGGGAGGCAAATAATATATGGTGAAAACAATTGCAAAAAATACGAGAAATTCAATACTGTTAAATAACATATTCTTTTGATTTCGGTCTTCGATAGGACTGACTCGCAGGGGGGTTCATACCTTGGTTTTTCATCGGTTTTTCAATCGATATCCCTCGCGTTGTCAGGTGGGATTTTTGTGAAAAAACCCAGTTTCTGCGTCCGAGAGTTTTTCACCTAAGTTGTGACACCATTTTCATAAAATAATGCAACTGTTGGCAAGCTTCAAACCCATATAAAATAAGCTATTTCTAATTTTTTGATATTCTATGCGAAAATCGAAAATCGAAAATGTTATCACTCACTATATCAAGGAGTGGCACTAATGCCAAGAGCGGACTCGTGGTGAGAGGTCGATCGCCCTTCCTGACCAAGTGTAGCAAATTTTACTTGTTTTTCGCGCTGCGACTACCTCCTGAGATAGATGCGGAAATACCTCCCGGGGCGAGTTGCAAGATCGGGAAACATTTCTTAACATATAGATAACAAAGGGAATCCGAGGAGACACCAAAAATCCTTAAGCCCTTGGGGTGCCCGGTTAACCAGATTCTTCGCAAACAAGGGCTAAATCAATGAACAAGCAGCAAAACTCCGAAGTTTCAGCATTTTTGCCAATGCTCCAAAAAGGCATTGGGCTGTTTGGGATTCTCTCTTGGATATTCGGGCTGACAGATAGAAGCATTGCACTATTGTCTGACGGATATCTGTCCGCGATCGATATTGTGCAGCTATTTACAGCTTCCTTCTTTTTCGTTAGTTGGATATTTTTAAGCCCGTTTCTGAGTTTTAACTCCCAGAGTCAGCGGAAGGTAGAAGGCATTCGGCAGAAAGTAGAAGCTTCTCCCTAGTTGTTAAGTTGTAATGTTAGATTCTGTCGGGCTGTTGGTTTCTTGTGGGGCGAAGCGGGCGGGCCAAATGCGATCGCAAAAAAACAAAGTCCCCGCCGTCATACACAGTGGAATCGCCAACAGATTCAACAGGGGAATGCTCACCAAACCCAAACAAACCAAACCAAAACTCCCGCTAGCCGGCAAAGTCGCCCGAATTATCTCAAATTTCTCCTGAAAAGGTAGCTTCCGCCGCTCCAAAGGTGCATTTAAAAAGTCCAAACAGACAATAGTAGCGCCCAAAGCTACGCCTCCTAAACTGCTAAGAATAGAGCCTGGGCCGGGGATAAAATTCAGCAGCAGGAGCGGTATGCCGATGCTGAACAAAAGTTGTAGTTTTCGGAGTTCAAAGGCGATCGCCATTTGTAGATCCCGAAAACTACTCGCCAAGTTCATTGGTGCTTCTGCGGGCAATTGACCGTTCCGCAGAAGTTCCAATTGTTCGGATAATTTGCCGTACCAGGGCGAACCTAAAATCACGCCAAACTGGACTAACAAAAACCCGATTATTAACAAAAGTCCTGAAACTAAAAGTACGCGCAGCAGCCAGCCGAAACCGATTGTCAACCCGCCGAGAAAGCTCAGCCAAGCTGGCAAACTTGCAATTAAATCATTAAATCGGACGGATAAATCGGCAACTAAAACGTCTATGCCTGCCAAACTGGGAAATAGCAAGCTTAAATAAAGACCGATACCAATTAAAAAATTTAGGACGACGGGAATTAATACATAAGTCCACAGCTTGGGAGTTTGCCAAATCAATGTGAAAGCTCGCAAAGGATAGGTGAAACCTGCGAGGAGTCCAAGGGGCGCGGTAATGACTGCGCGGGCGGGATTTGAATTGAGCTGTTTTGACATATTAGGGGTGAGAGTGCCACTTTCTATTATTATTACGTATGAGGATTTATTGCAGGTTGCCCAAAAGTGAAGCTTTTTATTTACCATACCCCGGAACTTACGCCAGCAGACAAGATGCCGGCTTGCGCGATCGCAGTTGATGTGCTGCGGGCGACTACGACAATGGCAACGGCCCTGAATAATGGGGCGGAAGCTGTGCAAGTTTTCAGCGACTTAGATAAGCTGATGGCAAGCAGCGAAAAATGGCCTGGAGACCAGCGGATTCGCGCCGGAGAGCGCGGTGGCGCGAAAGTTGACGGTTTTGACATGGGGAATTCGCCGTTGGACTGCGGGCCAGAAAAGGTGAGTGGAAAGCGAATTTTTATCAGTACAACTAACGGTACTCGGGCTTTGCAGCGAGTGCAAGATGCTGCAACGGTGTTGACGGCGGCTTTGATTAACCGCAAATCTGTGGTGCAGTTTCTGTTAAGCAAAAAGCCGGAAAGTATTTGGATTGTGGGTTCTGGTTGGGAAGGGAGTTATTCGTTGGAGGATACGGTGTGTGCTGGTGCGATCGCCCAAAGTCTGTTAGCAGAAAGCGGTATTCCTGCGATCGATTTTGCTGGTAACGATGAAGTGTTTGGGGCGATCGCTCTTTATTTGCACTGGCAAGATCGGCTGCACGAATTGTTGGAAAAAGCGAGTCACGGCCAGCGCCTCCTCCGTTTAGGTGTGATTGAAGATTTAAAATATTGCGCTGAATTGGATACTTTAGATGTGCTTCCCATGCAGCGAGAACCCGGTGTTTTGGTGAAGTCGGATTTTAAAATTTCTTAGGCTGATTTCTAGGCTGCATCTTCGGAAAAAATGGTGAATTGAAATTGTCTGCGAGTGCAGTATTGGTAGATGTGCCGAAGAACACCTGGCATCAGAATAATAGACCTCTTGCAAAAATAGGTAGAACGGGCTCTCCGGCCCATTCTACAAAATTTTTTTTCTTGTGGAACGGGCCGGAGAGCCGGTTCCAAAATTTGATTGAAAGGACTTTTGCAAGAGGTCTAATCATTTTCCGACAAGTCTAGTGCTGTCCCCGCTCGCGATCGGTATCATTCCGCTGGCGATCGGTATCATGCAGTGCTGTCCCCGCTGGCGATCGCTATCATTCCGAACCCAATTTGATATTAGTAAGGTGCGCATTGCGCACCCTACGAAAGTTAGTAGTTAGCGAACAGTAAGGTGCGCATTGCGCACCCTACGAAAGTTAGTAGTTAGCGAACAATATCTTTTTCAAAGAAAGTAGAATTAAAAATAATTGGGTAGGATAGGATCACAACATTGTTGCGTCGTTAATGTATTGCAGGCAATTAAGAATTGCTGGATTCACCGCCGAACCGCTGAATTAAACACTCGGCAATTCGGGCTGATGCACCGCCTTCTCCCATGCGGCGCCAGCCATTTTCAGCGATTAGCTGCAACCTGTCGGGGTCGCGAAGCAAAGACTGGATGGTGCCGGCAACTTCGGCGGGATGTTTGACTAAAATTAATGAGGGGCCTAACAGGCGACTTTGAGCTTCTGCAAAGGCGGGAGTAAATTGCGGGCCGTTTCCGGGAATGGCGATCGCCGGTTTTCCTAAACCGACAAATTGTTCTGTAGCGGTTCCGGCCATTGCGATCGCTAAATCGGCTTGGTACAAACAATCGTTAAAACTTTGCTGAGTTAAAATCATCGTGGCTTTTCTCTGCACAAAAGTCAAGGGCAGTAGCAAATTAGGAGATTCTTTCCTAATTTCTTGAGCGTTAGAAACAGGAGGTCGCAAAATACTTCCTTCTCGTCGCTGGGTTCGAGTTTCGCCGTCTTGACGCCAGCCGAAAAATTCTAAACTAGGTCGCAAAGCTTCTAAGTTTAACTCCGGAGAAATGGCTCCGAAAAATAACAATTTGCGATCGCCAAACAGAGACAAAATTCCGGCTACAGCCTCTACTATTAGCAGCCAATTAGCATAGGCTTCCGGCGCTCGGGAACCGGGCAGTAAGGTGATGACGAGCGATCGCGACCTTTCCCGAAACTCTGCATCAGAGCCGTAAAAACGGGCGGGATTTTCCGGTTCGAGTCCGTCCATCATCGGATTGCCGAGATTGCAGGCGGGAATTCCCAGCTTTTCTAAAGTCTCGGCGGTGAGGGCGTCCCGGACAAAAACGGCTTTACAGAGCTTTCTCGTCATCAACCAGCGCTCCCAAGGGAAATAAACCGATCGCGACCAAATCTTCCAAGCCCACGGGCGGGATTTGCCAGCCAGAGGCCCCTGCTCGTCCCGCACGTGATACTCGGACTTGGCTGTACCGACAAAGGCATAGGGCGCGCCGCTCAGCCAAGCAAACAGCAGCGGTACAATATCCCCGCAAGCTAAGATCGCCGCGTTGTGATTTCCCGACTGTTGTGGCGATCGCACCCAAGCGCGGATAGCTTTAAACTGAGCTAGAGTCAACTGAAGCAACCCGCCTTTGACATCGCGCAAAAATTCCCTTCCATCCATGTAAATAAAGCCGCCTGAAGGCATCCGCTGCACCGGGCCGACGATCCGGGCGTTTTCTAGTTGAGCGAAAGCTTGCCCTTCCCCCACTAGCGGAAACACGGCTATTTCTGGGGGATGTGGCTGCTGTTGCAGTTCTCGCAAGATGCGAAGGGCGATCGCATCTTCTCCGTGGCCGTTACTGAGGCAAAGTAATTTCAATCCCAACTCTCTCAAAAACTGTCTCTCATATTATCGGGCAAACAGGGCATCGGGCATGGGGCATGGGGCATGGGGCATGGGGCATGGGGAAGAAGGCCTTCCCAGGGCATCGGCCTTCCCAGGGCCGAAAAGCATTGGGCATCGGGCATCGGGCATACCTCACTTTTTTGAGAACTACTATATAGCGGAAAAAATGAAGTAAGTAGACCCGTGCGAGTCGGGCAATTTTTTGGTAAACTAGCAGGTGAAACTCCTATTTTAGAGGTAAAATCGGATGGTACAAACCCTGCCAAAATCTCTGACACTCGAAGAGTTTCTGAAGTTGTCAGAGACCAAACCAGCCAGCGAGTACATTGACGGTGAAATCATTCAAAAACCCAGGCCTCAAGGAGAACATAGTGTCATTCAAGGCGAGTTCACAAGTGCTGCTAATGCTACTCTCAAACTTCAAAAGGTGGCGCGAGCATTTCCAGAACTGCGGTGCATTTTTGGCGGTCGAGCGATCGTTCCCGACGTGACTGTATTCACTTGGGAGCGAATTCCCCGCAAAGAAAATGGTGGTGTGGCAAATGTGTTTGCGATCGCCCCGGATTGGACAATTGAAATCCTCTCCCCCGACCAAAACCAAACTAAAGTTACTAAAAATATTTTACATTGTCTCAAACACGGAACTCAAATGGGTTGGTTAATCGATCCTCAGGAGCGATCGGTTTTTGTATATCGGCAAACTCAATCAACGGAGGTGTTTGACGAACCGGAACAATTATTGCCCGTGCCATCTTTTGCCAGGGAATTGCAACTGACAGTAGGAGAATTATTTGGTTGGTTGTTAGATTGAAACAACACAATATTAGAGTAGAAGAGTATAGCCTTTCAAGCGAAAGATGAGGTACCCGACGGGCATAGGGCATGGGGCATGGGGCATTGGGCATAGGGCATAGGGCATAGGGAATAGGGCATCGGCCTTCCCAGGGCAGAGAGGGCATCGGTTATTAGTTAATTGCTAACAATTACCAATTTCTAAATTCCTAATGCTTTTCGGCCCTGGGAAGGCTGATGCCCAATGCTTTTCGGCCCTGGGAAGGCCTTCTTCCCCATGCTTTTCGGCCCTGGGAAGGCCTTCTTCCCCATGCCCCATGCCCCATGCCCCATGCCCTATGCCCAATGCCCAATGCCCAATGCCCGATGCCCCATGCCCCATGCCCCATGCCCAGGGAAGGCCTTCTTCCCCATGCCCCATGCCCCATGCCCTATTCCCAATGCCCCATGCCCCATGCCCCATGCCCCATGCCCCATGCCCCATGCCCCATAACTACTTACCCTCAATATACTGCTTTAAAATATTCCGAATTTGTTTGAGCTGAAATCCCTTAGCAAGTTGGCGCAACCTCGCGACAAACGGCATTAATTTAGGTTCTAAACTCTCGAGATTAGCACTCTCCTCAAAAATTTCTTCAATGTCGCCCATAGCCGCAAGTTTCAAAATTTTTGCTGCCGACTCAGCAGCCGCAGGTAACAGAGAAGAATAAGCAGGAAAATCAGATGGTGACAAACTGGGAGTTGTCCGCTTTGTGCTTTCCGAAGATTCCTCGTAAATCCATTCTAGTCCCAAATGCACGCGCAACTGTTCCAAAAAGTGATTTGCTTCTATCGGCTTGGGCAGAAAATCATCGCACCCTGCAAGGATGCTTTCTTGCTGCGCCGACTCGAAAACGCTAGCTGACAAAGCGATTAAAACGACATCTTTTAATTCCGGCAACTGCCGCACTCTCCTTGCAGTTTCTAAGCCATCCATTACAGGCATCTGCAAGTCCATTAAAATCACATCAGGTTGAAATTCGACTGCTTTGTTGAGGCATTCTTGACCGTTACCGGCCTCTGCAACTTCAAATCCCAAACGCCCCAGCATCCTGCACAACAAATCGCGATTTAGTTGATTGTCGTCCACGATGAGGACTTTTCGCTTGTTGCCCACAAAACCGACCAGCCAGCGTTTTTCCCGCAAAGGAGACACCTCTAAGTAGCGTTTGGCTGCCGGCAATTCTAAATCCAGCCAGAAAGTGCTGCCTTTTCCGAAAGTGCTGTTGACGCGAATTTCGCTGTCCATCAGTTTGGCTAATTTCTGGCTGATCGAGAGTCCGAGACCCGTACCTTCAACAAAGGCATTGCCTCCTACTTGGTGGAAGGGCAAAAATATTTCTTCTAACTTGCTTTTATCTATTCCTGTCCCGGTATCCTCGACTTGAAAGCGGATTTTCAAAGCGTGTTTAGCTGCGATCGCATTGTGGGAGAACCGCATATAATTTTCTTTGAGTTCGGAACTCAAAAGCGAGAATTCGTAATTTTCTCCTTGGCTTCGACTCCAGGCCTCTGTGCCGACATAGCCGACTTTGAAAGTTACTCCGCCCCTGTTAGTAAATTTAACGGCATTGCTGAGTAAATTTATCAGAACTTGGCGCAATCTTTTTTGATCGACTTGGACGCAGGTGGGCAGGGGCGATACTTGTTCGTAATTGAAACAGATTCCTTTTTGATTGGCGCGCATCTGAAACAGGTCAGCAATGTTTTTCGTGAAATTTAGAAAATTTAACTCTTCCGGGTAGAGTTCCATTTTTCTAGCTTCGATTTTAGAAAGGTCTAAAACATCGTTGATTAACATCAGCAAGTGTTCACCGCACTGTTGAATGTTGCTGAGACTTTCTTGTTGATCGGAACTTAAGTCTTTGTCGGCTTTGAGGATTTGAGCGTAACCTAAAACCCCGTTTAAAGGCGTGCGGAGTTCGTGGCTCATGTTGGCGAGAAATTCGCTTTTGGCGCGGTTGGCGGTTTCGGCGGCTTCTTTAGCTAATTGTAGGGCTGCTTCGGCAAGTTTTCGATCGGCTATTTCGGTTTGTGCTTGTTGAAATAGCGTCGATTGCTGGATCGCGATCGCCAATTGCACGCACAATTGCCGGAGCGATTCTATTTCTGAGGAATCCCAGGAACGGGGGCCGCTGCAATCGTGGGCGATCAGCAGTCCCCAGAGTTGATTTTCTGCGGTGGATTGGGCAGGATAAATGCTTTCTCGTACTTTTAAAATCGGCACTACTAAGTTAGCTTTAACTTCAAAATCTTCGAGACAATTAATGTAGCATTCGCTGAGGTTTTCCGTGTAAATATCTTCAATAGCTCGAATACAGCCTTGCTGGTAAATAGCAACAAATTTATCTCTAAAACAGGGATCTAAATTATTAAAACCTCGCAGCGAAGTTCGATTTTTTGCCACGGATTCCACAACTACAGTGCCGCTCCAGTCGGGATTAAAGCGGTAAATAACTGTGCGGTCTGTTTGCAAAAATTGCCGCACTTGTTCGACAGCAGCGGTGAGGATTTCTTCTAAATTGAGGGAGGAGCGAATGCGATCGAGCATGGCAACTACCAGCCGTTCTCGCCTTAATTGCTGCAACAGCGCTATCTCGGCTTGTTTGCGTTCGGTGATGTCGGTAATTACTCCCACTAGCCCGATTAAATTGCCAATTTCATCTTTAATGCAGTCGGCGCGAAATAAAGTTGTTACCAGTTCGTTGCTTTTAGTTTGGATTTTGAGTTCGCCTTGCCAAGATTTGCCTTTACGGATAGTTTTAAACATTTCTAGCAGCACTTGAGTTTGCGGGTAAATTGCCGTTGCTCCCCCTGCTGCGTTCAGTTCTTCTGCTGTGTAGCCGTACCGCTGAATAAAGGCTTGATTGTGGTAGATCGATCGCCCTGTCAAGTCAGCAATGCCGATCGCATCGCTAGTGCTTTCCACGGCTTGAGTCACCCGCAGCAAATCTAATTCGGCTTGTTTGCGATCGCTAATATCAGTAATACTGCCGATATAGCCTTTAATTTCCTGCTTGTCTCCGATTTCGGCGATCGCTTGACCGATCGCCCAAATTACACGACCGTCTGGACGCAGAAAGCGGTATTCTGATTTAAAAGGAATTTTGTTAATAATTGCTCGATACCATTCATTTTTCACCCGCTCCGCATCATCGGGATGTAGGGCATTCATCCAGCCAGTTTCTGCTGCCAATTCTGAATTTAATCCCGTCATTTCTACCCACCGCTGATTCACATAAATAAAATTGCCAAACCCATCGCTGTCAAATATACAAACCGGCGATGCTTCTGCCAAATTCTGATAGCGGCGCTGACTCAATTGCAGTGCGTATTCTGATTGTTTTCTTTTTGTGATATCGCGGACAATGGCAATTATTTCGCCGCCTCCCAGCATTGTCAGCGACAATTCTTGAGGGAACATAGTACCGTCGCGACGCTGACCGGTTCCCTCTATATTGCAATACCCTGTTTCCTGGACGAGCGGCATTACTTCTCGTTCAAGATATTGAATTTCTGCGGGGGAGTAGAGCATTTTCCAGGTTTTGTCTTGCAGTTCGCTATGGTCAGCCCAGCCGTACATTCTGAGATAAGCATCGTTTGAATAAATACATTCTTTACGTTCGTTAAAAATGGCGATACCGTCATGAGCAGCGGCCATTGCTACTGCTTGCCGCTGAAGTTCCGACTCAGCTTTTTTGCGAGAAGTAATGTCGCGAGCTACTGCATAAATCAAACCTTCTTCGCTAAAGGGCGATGCCGTCCACAGCAACCATTTGCAAGAACCATCTTTGCAGAGACAGCGGTTTTCAAAGTAAATGCTGGGCGTGCCACTTATTAGCTTTTCGGCTTCGATTAGAGTGGCTTCTCGATCGTCTGGATGAACAAATTCGAGCATCGGCTTGGCCAAAAGTTCAGCGCTGCTGTAGCCCAGGGCAGTTGACCAAGCCGGGTTTAATCGTTTAAAATAGCCGTCGAAACCGACAATGCAAAGCAAGTCTAAGGAAATCGTAAAAAAGCGATCGCGCTCTGTTTGTGCCTGCTTTAACTCAGTGATATCCATCACTAAACCGTCCCAGAGAATATCGCCTTCGCCCCCTGATTCGCTCTGATTATTGAGCCTTTCCGGTCTCGATGCTCCTTGCAGCCACTTAACTTTTCCGGATGGCAAAATCTGCCGCCACTGCTGCCGCCAAGGTTCCAGGGTAGCTGCTGAAATTGCGATCGATGCTTCTAAATCTAAGCGATCGTCTCCGTGAATTCCGCTGAACATCAATTCCGAATTTTGCTCTATTGCTTCTGGCTCTAATTCGTAAAGTTCGCGGCTGCCAGAAGAGACGTAGGGAAAAGATGTTTCTCCAGTTGCTGACCTGCGAAATTGATAAATTACTCCGGGCAGGTTAGCTACCAATTTTTGAAATCGAGCTTCGCTTTGTTCCAGAGCTCTTTGCTGTCGTCTGTATTCGGTGAAATCTCTGATTGTCCCAACTATTACTTTACTGCCGTCTGCTCTTTTAAATACGCTTTTTTTGGTAGAGATGATGTGTTCTTTCCCTGCGGTGTCTGTGAATATTTCTTCGGTTTCCAAGGACATACCCGTTGTCAATACTTCTTCATCTTTTGCCCAAAAAACATCAGCCTCTGATTTGGGGAAAAAGTCATAATCTGATTTACCGAGCAGTTCATCCCGCGATTTGCCGACCAACTGACAAACAGCATCATTTAAGATCATCCAGCGGTGCTGCTCGTCTTTAACAAAAATTGGGTCTGGCGTAGCATTTATGGTGTGGTTTAAAAATTCTTCTGACGCTTTGAGTTTGGCTTCGTAGCGGTAGCGATCGCTCACGTCCAACACTACTTCGATCATCCGGTCAATAGACCCGTCTCGGCCGCGGATGCAGCGCAGCGAAACTCGCGTGTATACTATTTCGCCATCTTTTCTAAACCACCTTTTATCTGAGATGTAACCGTCGGTTTTACCTGCTAACATCTGAGACAATTTTTCAAAATTTGCCTCAAAATCCTCTGGATGAATCAACTCCAGCGAATGCTTTTGCAGGAGTTCGTCGCCCTCGTAGCCGAGCAAATTGCACAGCGCATCGTTAACTTCTATCCAATGGCAATTTTCACCAATTGTGGGGTCAATAATTGGAGCGGCGATGGCAATTCCGATCAGAGAATTTTCCACCACCGAGCGATATTTTTCTTCGCTTTTTCGCAAAGCATCTTGAGTGTTTTGGCGTTCTATGGCGTAACGGAGCGATCGGATTAACAGTTCGCCGTCGATTTTTCTTTTGACTAAATAATCCTGTACGCCCACCGAAATCAACCGCAGCGCCAGCTCTTCGTCGTTTTGGCCGGTCAAAACTACGATCGGCACATTTACCCCGTACTCTTGTACCCGAGCCACCGTCTCGATGCCCTGACTGTCTGGCAGTGAAAGGTCTAATAAAATTATGTCAAAACTTTCTTGACTTAATCGCTGCTGCGCTTCGCTGAGGCGCTCTACTTTCGTCAGCAATATACACTGCCGGCCGCTAATTCCTGACAGCAAATCTTCAATAAGCTCAGCTTCCAGAGGGTTGTCTTCTACTAACAGAACCTTGAAGCAGGTAGGAGGTACAGCTAAGTTAAAAACTGCTTTCATAATATTTATTAATTAAAACTTTTGTCAAGCTAACTTGGATTTTATCTTTTATTGCCGGGGGAGTTATCGAATTGCACCTAAACATACATCGGCGATCGGATTGCAGTGTGAGGGAGCGCTACAAAACTTGTGTTTAAGAGTTAAAATTATATCACGAACTGACTCGGCTGTCAACGCGAAATATGTTTTATTCTAACTTGCAATTTAACTTCTACCTTCTAGCTTTTGCCTAAAAATATAAGATTTAATTCAGCTTCTCCTGCCATCTAGTTTCTACATATAGCCTTTCTCAAATAAGTGAGGTATGCCCACGGAGGCCTGCTTGCCCTGTGCCCTAGGCCCGGCGCAGGCCTAGGCCCGGCGCAGGCCTATGAGCGCCGCACTGTTACTGAGAAAGGCTATAAGTGTGTGCCAGATGTCTCGATTAAGGGAGAGTAAAGTGAAAAGTTGAACCTTGACCCGGTTCCGACTCCACCCACATAGATCCACCGTGACCTTCCACAATCTTTTGACAAATTGCTAAACCAATACCTGTCCCAGAATATTCTCTTTGAGTGTGCAAGCGCTGGAAAATTTGAAAGATGCGTTCTTGATGCTGTGGAGCAATCCCAATCCCATTATCCGACACAGAAAACAACCAGTTTTCCTTTTGTTTGCAAGCGGTAATATGAACGGCGGGCGGTGCATCTTGGCGATATTTAATTGCATTGCCGAGTAAATTTTGAAAAAGCTGTACGAGTTGAGAAATATCTCCCATTACCGCTGGCAATTCACTGTAGGTAACAACTGCTCGATCGTTGCGGATAGCCCCTTGCAGGTTGGCAATTGCTTGCTGGACTGCATGATTGCAATCTGTCACTTCAAAGGGTTTCTGACTGCGACCAACTCGCGAATATTCGAGCAAATCGTCAATTAAAGTTTGCATTCTCGTGCAGCCCTGAACGATATTGCTGATAAACTTAATAGCTTGACTGTCGAGTTGGTCTTTGTAGCGTTTTTCTAAAAGTTGAGCGTAGCTGGCAATAGTTGCTAAAGGCGCTTGCAAGTCGTGGGAAGCCACATAAGCAAATTGTTCTAGTTCGGCATTCGACCGCGCCAATTCTTGGTTAGATTTTAAGAGGGCAGATTCAGCGCGCTGGCGGTTCGATATCTCTTGTTGGAGGAGCAAATTTTGCTCTTGCAGGGCTTTTTCAACGGCGAGGCGGTTGCTGATTTCTTGTTGCAAAATCTGGTTTTTTTCGTAAAGACTTTTTTCCACGGCTAAGCGGCTGGTAATTTCTTCTTGAAGCAGCACATTTTGTTCTTTTAGCTGCTTTTGTAAATTCCGCAGCGTCAGGTGACTTTCGATGCGGGCGAGCACTTCTTCAAACTGAAATGGCTTGCTGATGTAGTCAACTGCTCCTACAGCAAATGCGTTTACTTTGTCGAACACTTCATCTTTAGCGCTGATAAAAATTACCGGAATTTCGCGAGTCTTCGCTTCAGATTTCAGGTGCTGACAGACTTCGTAACCGTTCATTTCCGGCATCATTATGTCGAGTAAAATCAAATCTGGCGGATTAGAATTGCAGGCTCTCAGGGCCATTTGCCCGTTAATCACGCAGCGGGGTGCGTACCCCCGATGAGTCAACATCGTAGACAACAGGCGCAGATTTTCTGGCGTATCGTCTACTACTAAAATGTTTCCTAATGGCGTCTCTGGTTGCTGATTGTTCATTGATTATTTTGCGGTTTTTACAAAAGATGTTTGCAGCAGATGTTGAAGGAAGAAGTTGGGCAACGAGCAGTGTACGGGATGTAATGGATGTAACGGATTTCAGTCCGATGGAAGTTGGAAGAAGTCCGATGGAAGTCGGAAGAAGGAAGAAGGAATTTTTGGCAATGGTTGCAGTAATTAAGAACTTCCTAACCGTTTTGGGGGTTGCTATATCTTATTTTCTAATCAGAAAGAAATCAGTTATTAGTAGGAATATTGGGGAAATAGAATTAGGAATCAACTCAGAAACTGATTTTTTTATTGTTGGCGCGCAGCGTGCTGTGATTGTTCTTTTACCAATTCTTAAACCCCCAGCAATAGAGTCAGAGCATTGTTGTACCAAGTCAATCCTTTATCTAAAACCTTAAAGCCAGCTACTTTACACATAGATTCTAAAGCAGAAGCTGTAGGCAGCCACCACCAAGGGCCAAAGTTGTCGATCTCAAAAACTGCTTTTTCAATTACTCCGAGAATTGGTGTGCCGTAGGTGTACTGCTGCCAGTAAGCTGTTAAGATAGCTCGTTCTGCTTCGCCCAAAGCGGGAATGAAGATTACCCCAGAAGCTGGAATTTCGTACCGTCCCCGCTCGTTTTCTATAAGTTCTTGGGTAATTGCTGAAGTTAAGATTAAATACTGCCCTGTTATTTGACGCAAGCTCATTAAAATTTGCAAAGGGTGGGGGTGATGGTACAAAACTCCTGCACAGTGGACTACATCGTAAGGCTGGCCAATTTCTGCAAGCTGAATGTGATTTATATCTTGACTGATACAATTATAATTAGCAATATTTAAACTTGCCATGCGATCGCGAAAATCTTGCCAAATGTGTGCGGATTCGGGCGTGACATCAATCATTGTCAGAGAAACTGCACCGTATTTGCTTGCTACAGATACTTTTTCGTTGACGGTGCCCCACAAGCCGCCGACTTCTGCAAAAGTCTGATTGTTGACGACTCGGGCAATGTAGCGATCGCGAATATCGTCATTCTCCAACTCTGCTAATATAGTGCGATCGCCCGTAGAGTCATTTTTCTGCAAAATTTCCGCCAATTTCCCGGATATTGCGGCATCTTGCGGCCGAATTTCTAACGCCATCAAGTACAAGACTGTAGCTGCGTCGGGGCGATCGCTCTCGGCAAACTTTTGGGCTGTTTCGCAGTAAAATTCAGGAGCGTGCAGCGGCTGCAATTCGTGGTGATAGTAACTCGTTGCCGGATCTAAACCTGACGGCACTCTTTTGATGAGAGCATCGCCTAACTTGGCGTAAATGTTGGGGAGTTCTGGCTCAATTTGCAGCGCACAAAGGTAAGCAGAAACAGCCTCGTTCCAGTTGTGGATCTCAGTCAAAGCATCGCCTAAATTGTAATAAGACCAAGAAAAATTGGGGTTGAGTTCAATAGCGCGCTGATAAGCAGTAGCTGCTGCTTTCCACTGCTCGGTTTTTAACAGCGGTTCTCCTAAATTGTGGTAAGCCCAAGAAAAGTCTCTATTGAGTTCGATCGCCCGCTGGTAGGCGAAGATTGCTGCCAACCAATCCTGGAGTTTAGCTTTAGTTAATGCTAAATTATAATGAGACCAAAAGAATTCGGAATTAAGGGCGATCGCCCGCTGGTAAGCTGTCGCCGCTTCCGACCATTTTTCTAATTGAAAAAGCGCATCTCCCAACTTGTGACAAGAACCAGAAAAATTCGGGTCTAAGTCAACAGCGTGCTGGTATGCTGCTGCGGACTCCGACCATTTTTCTAATTTGCCGCAAGCTTCGCCGATGCTGTAGTAAGACCAAGAAAAATTTGGGTTAATTGCCACAGCCGTGCGGTACACAATAATAGCTTCTTGCCATTGTTCTAATTCGAGCAGAACGCTGCCTAAATTGTAGTAAGACCAAAAAGAATTCGGATTCAGCTCAATACTTTCGCGGTAGGCAGCTTCGGCTTCGCGCCAGAGTCCCTTGGCTTGCAAAACATTGCCTAATTTGTAATGAAAATCCGAAATATCCGGTTGAAGCTTGATAGCTTTGCGGTAGTTAACAATAGCTTCGTCCCACTGTTTTAGCGCGCTAGCAGCTTCGGCTAATTTGGTGTAAGCTTCACAACAACTAGAGTTTAAATAAATAGTGCGGTGGTAACAAACTAGAGCTTTTTGTGGCTTGTTTTGTGCCAATAAAGTATTGCCCAAATCGAGATATTCTTCGGGTATTTCTATCGGTTCCACGATCAGTGCTTGATACCAACAGTCGGCTGCTGGCTCAGCTTGACCGACTTCGGTAAATATGCGGCTCAAATTGCGGTAAAATCCTGCAAAGTCTGGTTGCAGGGCGATCGCTTTTTGGTAACAGTCGATCGCTTCTTGCCATTGTTGCAAACGGGCGCAGAGTGTGCCGAGGTTAGCAAAAGCTTCGGCAAAATCCGGTTTGTGGGCGATCGCAACTTTATACCAATACCGGGCGTCTTCTAGCTTACCCTGAGCTTGCAGCGCCTTTCCCAGGGTTTTGCAAGTCTCGGCGGAATCGGGGTGGGATGCGAGAATTTGGTGGCAAAGTGCGATCGTGCGATCGAACTTCCCTAAAGCTAAATATATTTCTGCCTGTTGTTGCAAATCAACCGCTGCTGTTTCTGAATTCACTTTAAGCGTTCCTGTTTAGTAATAATTCCCTGTGTAATTGTAAAGCAAAACCTCTCTAATATCCTCCAAATCATGCACCGACATCTGCCTGCCTGTAAATATCGAGTACCTGCACGGCATTTGTGCGATCCTCTTCGAGGGCTGCGCTAACGAACTTTAAGTTAATTTGTACGCAAGTCGAGGAAAAACCAATTTCGATTAAACTAAGATAGCAACCAGTTAAGTAAAGCCACCTAATAAAACTCAAAATACGGCTCGCGATCGAGCTTGTGGTGTATATCTTTTTCCCTCTTCCCTCTTCCTTCTTCCTTCTTCCTTCTTCCTTCTTCCTTATACTTAACAGCGAGGTAAATAATGTCAGCAGCCACACGCACACCGCAAGTCAGCGTAATTATAGCAGCATATAACGGATCTCGCTACATCGCGCAAGCAGTAGAAAGCGCCCTGTGCCAAACTTTTACAGATTTAGAAATTATCGTTGTAGACGACGGTTCGACAGACGAGACAGATCGGGTATTGCAGCCTTATTTTGACAGAATTCGCTACGTATATCAAGAAAATGCCGGAGTAGCAGCAGCCCGCAACCGAGGAATTCAGGAAGCCAAAGGAGAATTCATCGCTTTCTTAGATCAAGATGACTTCTTTTTGCCAGATAAATTAGCAGCACAAATATCCCTATTTCGCTCCTCACCATCCTTAGGAATTGTTAACAGCGGCTGGCGCATTGTCAACCAGCAAGGCGAGAAAATTTCCGATATAAAACCTTGGGAGTATTTCCCCAAATTAGACTTAGAAACTTGGATAGTACAAATGCCCGTACTTCCCAGCGCCATGATGTTTTCGCGCCAGTGGCTGGAACTTGCAGGCGGATTTAATTCAGAATTTGATTCAGTAGACGATTCAGATTTAGTCCTGCGTTTAGCAGTCTTGGGTTGCGAAGCAGCATGGCTGCATCAAGTGACAGTATCCTACCGCCAGCACGATCAAAATGTATCAATAAAAAAAGCCCTCAAACAAGCCAATCTTTTTATTACCTTAAAACAGCAATTTTTCGCCAAACCCCATTTACCGCAGCACATCCGCGAATTAGAAAATCCGGCTTTTTACGAAGCATTGACTTGGATGGCGTGGCAATTGTACTATAGTAGCTATCCAGTAGAGGCGGTTGAATTTTTCCAAAAATCTATCCAGTACAGTCCTTATCCTCTAAAACCAACAGTCACAGATTGGCAGAAGCGTCTGAGTGCGATCGCTCAAACTTATGGAGTCACAATTGACTTTAAATCATTAAGAAACTTACCCGAATGGAAACAAATAATGGCTAGCATACCTACCTCAAAAACACCGCGAGTCAGCGTAGTCATCCCCGCCTACAACTGCGAAAGCTACATTGCTAGAGCTGTGGAGAGCGCTGTAAATCAAACTTACCAAGACTGGGAAATCATCGTCGTAGACGACGGTTCTACAGACAATACAAGGCAATTTTTAGAGCCGTACCGTGATGTAATTCAGTACGTATATCAAGAAAATCAAGGAGCAGCAAAAGCTCGAAACCGCGCTTGCGAAATGGCCAAAGGCGAATTTTTAGCATTTCTGGATGCCGACGACTTTTTCCTGCCCGAAAAACTCGCCAAACAAATTGCTTGTTTTGAAGCTGACCCCACTTTAGGCATGGTACAAAACGGCTGGTTGATGGTTGATGAAACTGGAAAAGACATCTACCCAGTCATGCCTTGGGAAGACACGCCCAACTTAGATTTAGAAAGCTTTGTCCTGCACAAAAGCGTGCGTCCCAGTGCCATGATGGTGCGGCGCGAGTGGTGGGAACGTCTGGGCGGTTTTGACCATCGCTTTCCGCCAACAGAAGATTTAGATTTTGCTTTGCGTTTGGGTTTAAAAGGCTGCAAATGTGCGTGGTTGAAAGAGATATTAACCTGCTACCGCCAGCACGATAGCAATCTCATGTCCGGCGGGCAAAAAGTGATGAAAAGCATGGAAACTGTGATGGAGCAATTCTTCGCCCAACCCAATTTGCCCGATCGCATACGCCAATTACAAAATGCAGAACGTTACAAGTCTTTAGTGTGGATAGCGTGGCGGATGTACCACGACGGATATTTAACAGAGATGGTCGAGTGTTTGAGAAAATCTCTGTACTATACTCCTTATAATGGCACGGAAACAGTTTTTAAATGGTTGGAAACTTTTAGAGTTTCTTCGGAAAAATACACGAAAAACTTTGATGCTTATGCCTTAACCAATTTACAAGAATGGCAAGACATAGTAGCGGAGGCAGTCAACAATATCTATCAATTTAAATCAGCGCCTAGTTCAATTGGCCGCAAACTTGCACCGCACGTACTCCTGTACGCAGAAGACCACGGAATCGGCGGTTTGGCGCAGTTCAACCACTCGCTGCTTTGCAAATTAGCAGCCGACGGCTACCGAGTTACTAGCGTGCAAACTAAAGCTTCTAATCCTTTAATTACCGAACAGCAGCAGCTAGGTATCGAGCATATTTGGCTGGAGTTCGATACGATGAGGGAGTTTTTGCGAATTGCCTACAATTGTACGGATGCTGAAAGAATTTACGCGGAAGCTAAACCGGATTTAATTATATTTAGCGATGGCTGGCCGATGGCAAATTTTGCGGCGAAACAAGTTGCTATCAAACAGAACATACCTTATGTAATTACTCTCGGTTATATCGATCGCACTTATCAACATTTCAACCGCGGCGATCAGATTCCCTATTTCGATGCAGTGGCCTATCAGTACAATTTAGCTAAAGCGGTGATAGCTGTTTCCCACGAGAATTTAAACTTGTTTAAGAGTTTGTTTAAAATGCCTCGGGAATGGGGCAAAGTAATTTATTACGGCAGGCCGAACAATTACTTTGAACCGCCCAATCTCTCAACCCGCCAACGCCTGCGCCAAGAACAAGGCATCCCCGAAGAAGCTGTGGTTTGTTTCACGGCGGCGAGACTGACTCCAATTAAAGGATATCAGTATCAATTGCAGGCGATCGCCCAACTGAAAAATCTCCCAATTTGGCCGCAAATTTACTTTGTTTGGGCCGGCCCCGGTTCCACCACCCACGACAATATGGAACCGGAATTGAGAGCAACTGTCAGCCAATTAGGAGTCAATGAACAGGTTAAATTCATCGGCCAGCGGTGGGATATTGCCGATTGGTTGGATGCCAGCGACATCTTTATTTTATCATCCAAAGCAGAGGGAATGCCGCTAGCAGTGATGGAAGCAATGGCGAAGGGATTACCCGTAATTGCTACAGCAGTCAGCGGGATTCCCGAAGAGTTGGGAGACACTGGAAAGTTAATCGCCGATCCGACAATTGACGCGCAACAGACTGCACAAGAGTTAGCTGAAACGGTAGAACTATGGGTACAAAATCCCGAATTGCGGAGGCTTGCAGGACAAGCTTGCAAACTGCGGGCCGAAGAACTTTTTAAGGAAGAACGGATGCTGTTAGAATACGCAGAAGTTGTCGCACAAGTTCTATCTGCTAGCGGCAATCGAGATAAATTTGCGTTAGCGAAGCCCTCGAAGAGGATCGCCCCCAAAATCCAAAAGCAGATCGAAAAAGTTGACAGTATGCTCCATTACTATTATCTAGTATGGCAGGCATGGCAAGCTTGGGAGCGCGGGGATATGTCTGGGATGCTTGAGAAGTTGCAGTCAGCTTGGAAATGCACGCCATTGTTGACAAGCGAAACTATCTTGAGTTGGATAACTAATTTTGTTGCCTTATCTTCAGAGAAAGGAGGTCAACTCGATACTTGTTCGCTCATTAATTCAGAAGCTTGGCAAGAATTGATGGAATTAGTACAGGGTTTTGAAGTTGCTTTGTCTGTTCCTTAAGATTTTGTGAGTTTGGATTTCTGAAAAGCGGTTTGTAGTAAGGACTTTAGTCCTTATTAGCTAAAATATTTGAGAGAGGACTGAAGTCCTCACTACAAACCTATTGCGGTTTGTAGTAAGGACTTTAGTCCTTATTGCCTAAAATATTTGAGAGAGGACTGAAGTCCTCACTACAAACCTACTAATGTTTGTGATTGATTTCTGTTTTTCAATTTGCCACCACATACAATATGCAATTCACCTTCAAGTTCAAACCTATTAATAAGCTGCTGCCAATTTGCTTAGCGATTGTCACTGTCTTGTTAATCGCGTATTTTGGGCCGCAGCCAACGATCGCCCAAATGCGATCGAACGTCACAGTTGATTTTGGACAGCCAGCCACCGGCATCACCTCCATGAGCGGCATCTTGCACGGAATCGACCCCAGCAAGCCCCCCGATAGCTCGATTAAGCCCTTGCAGCCCAAGCTGTGGCGCGCCGGAAGACTCGATATTTACGATCGGGTAATCGCCAGCGGAGCCGAATTTCAACTATTAGTTAGCGACCTCTGGGGCTACGGCAGCAATCCCAAAGGCTGGCCCTATCAAAATTACCCCGCATGGGAAGCATTCATCCGACAATTAGCCCAGCAAAATAAGGGCAAAAAAATTATTTGGGATATCTGGAACGAACCCGATTTAGCAAATCCGTTTTGGAAGGGAAGCAGAGAACAATTCTTTGAAACTTACAAAAGGGCTTACAAAATTTTGCGGGAAGAATTGGGGCCGTCAGCGATGATTGGCGGGCCGAGCATCAGCACTTACAACAAAGAATATCTCGCGGCTTTTCTGGATTATTGCAAAGCGAACAAACTGGAAGTAAATTTTCTAGCTTGGCACGAACTCAATGATACCATAATTTTATTTGTTGACGATCACGTATTTGATGCTAAACGCAATTTTCAACAAAGTGCCTTTTACAAGGAACTGAAAATGCAAAAGATTTATGTCAACGAAATTGTCGGAGAATTAGCGCAGTATCAGCCGGGGGAAATTTTAGGTTATTTGTCTAACTTGGAGTATGCAAGAGCTGACGGTGCTTGCAGAGCTTGTTGGGATACAACAGTAGGTAAAAAAGTTAGCAATTGCTTCAATAATACGCTGAGTGGGATGGTTGTACCGAATACTTTTGAGCCGAGGGCGGCTTGGTGGACTTACAAAGCTTATGCTGATGGAGTGAATTCGCGGGTGCTGAGCCGATCGGACCACGATCGCCTTGTGGCCTTAGCTAGCAAGTCAAATCCCGAAGGTAAAGCACAGGTGCTTTTGGGTTATTTCGATCGCAATTATTCGTCAGCCACAACCGTCACCTTAAATCTTGTGAATTTGCAGCAGCTTGGGATTAAAAGCGGTCAAAAAGTTAGTCTGAAATTAGAGAAGATTCCTAACAATCTCGAAGGCGCTGTGCAAAAGATGGTTGCGGTTAAAGAAGAAAGTGTTTCGGTTGTTGGTAATAACTTGACTTATGTTGTTCCTAATGTCAATGTACATGAAGGTTATTTGCTGACTATCAAGCCCTAGATCCCCCCTAGCCCCCCTTAAAAAGGGGGGGACAAGAGTCTTCTCAAAGTCCCCCTTCTTAAGGGGGATTTAGGGGGATCTGGTCTCGGCAAAAAGCGAGATTTCTCAAGTACCTACAAATACATAGGGTTTAGCTGGGATTTATCAAAGATTGTTGCACGGATTTCAGCCATTCTCTGACTGTTTGATTTTTCGATTGTGGGTCGTAGTAACAGCCTAATTCATCGAGGATGAATGTTTCTAAATCTGGTTCTGAAATCGACATTTCTAGCACTTGACCAAGTTCTTGCGATGCAGCTTCAATACTTTCGGGCGGTTCGCTGTTCAGGTAATTGTTGACTACATCGCTGGGAGTGTCAGCTTCTAGCGGCCAGTCTTGGTGAAAGTAGGAACTGAAAAATTGGGTTAAATGAGGAAATTGATTTATCATTGGGGATAAGCTGTGAGAATAAAGTATCCGGGAGGTAATTTGTTGCTGCGCTGGAGGACGATTTTCAGGCGAGAGACTGGAGTTGCTTTGGATGAGCGGCGGCGCAGGCTAATGCCAATGATTTTGTTGGCGTTGTAGTCGATCGTATAACGATTGCCTCCTTTTTTCACCCAGGAGTCGATCGCACTTTTCTTTTTGTACATTGCTTCCGCAATCGCCACTTCTGCGACGGAACGGTTAGCAAAGGAAGATGCAGCAGCAATTCCCATTTCTCGTCCGAGTCGCTGTGCTAATTCTCCTTCTGTTTTACCAACGTGTCTCTCTAAAGTGTGTCCTCCTGCTGCTTCGTGAACATCCAATCCGCCGCCCGGTATCTTAGGGACAAAGGCTGTGGTGGTTTGTGGTATATTTGAGATTTCCCCTGCAAAAACAGCGCCACCAACAGCGGATATTGTCGAGTGCAATAAGATTGTGATTGAGGCGATCGCGCAGATTATACCTAAAAATCTTTTTAGGCGATCGAGTTGAGTTTTCATTGTGTTTTTTTATGTTCAGTATAGTTGTCTACTGTTTTTTTCTGTTTCCTAGTTTAGCATTAGTCATAGTCTTGGACGCACTGGTGACTAGAAACCGGGTTTTTTCACAATAATTATTCGAGATAACCCACAAATTAGGTAAAAAACCCGGTTTCTTTGAGGTTGATGCGTCCGGAACTGAGTGAGTTAGGAATTGCACGCAGCATTTAAATGTGCGATGCACAGTCCGCACCCTACATTGTATTTAGAATAGGATTTTTTTAGGGTTTACAAAGCTTCACTGAATCTGAGAAATTATTAATAATTATTTGAAAAAATCCCAGATAATTGATGATAGATTAATTGATGAGCTTTCAAAAGGTGAAAAAATGCAAGTAGTCATCCTGGCGGGCGGTCTTGGTACTCGTCTGAGAGAAGAAACAGAATTTCGCCCCAAGCCTTTAGTTGATGTCGGCGGGCGCCCGATTATTTGGCACATCATGAAAATATATGCCCACTACGGCTTCCAAAACTTCATTGTGTGCTTGGGCTATCGCGGCAACATGATTAAAGAATATTTCCTGAATTATGAAGCCATGAACAATGACTTTACGATCTGTCTGGGACGGAA
This sequence comes from Oscillatoriales cyanobacterium, assembly GCA_004293365.1. Taxonomy (GTDB): domain Bacteria; phylum Cyanobacteriota; class Cyanobacteriia; order Cyanobacteriales; family Microcoleaceae; genus Microcoleus. Next base: position 31,183 of record RDYN01000047.1, read on the forward strand.
AAATAGCATCACTTATCAGCAGGAACATCGCGAACAAGATTTTCAGGTAACGCTGGCTGACACTGGCGCAGAAAGCTTGACTGGAGGGCGGGTAAAACGGATCGAAAAATATATCGATGACGAAAATTTCATGGTGACTTATGGTGATGGAGTTGCTGATGTCAATATTGAGAAATTGATGGAGTTTCACAAGTCTCACGGTAAGCTGGCAACTGTTACTACTTTTCGGCCGATTTCGCGTTTTGGCATTTTGGATGTTGATAGTGAAGGTCAAGTACGAGAATTTGCTGAAAAACCTCAGATAGACGGCTGGATTAGTGTTGGATATATTATATTTAACCGCCGGGTATTTGAGTATTTGGGTGGGGATGATTGTGTTTTAGAACAGGAACCGATGCAGCGTTTGGCAGCAGATGGACAGTTGATGGCTTACCGCCATGAAGGCTTCTTTTATGCGATGGATACTTTTCGGGAATATAAGTATTTAAACGAGCTTTGGGATGAAGGGAAGGCTCCTTGGAAAGTTTGGGAATAAGTTGGTTTTGGGGCGGGCAAGATGCCCGTCCCACAATCATTATCATAAAAAATAACAACTATAGCGATTCTCAAAAAGATCAGGTATGTTGTTGGGATGCGAGCCCTATACGTCTAAGCGGTTATACAAGCCACCAGTCATACCTCATCTTTCTGAGAAAGGCTATATAACATCGCTCCGAAATATGAGGTATGAATGTAAATGGATTTTTTGATGCGACCTCGCTGACTATATAATAAATATAAGAGGGCTAAAGCCCAACAACGTACCTCACTTTTGCAACTCGCTGACTATATAATAAATATTAAGAGGGCTAAAGCCCAACAACGTACCTCACTTTTTTGAGAACCGCTATATAAAACTAATTATAAAAGATGAATTTTCAAGATATTCTTGACAGCGCAGAAAGTTACCTGAAAGAGTGCGTTGCACCCCGCGCGAAAATTATCGACAGTGACTCGGAAGCGCTGAAAACAGCACTTTTAGGGTTGGAAAGTCGATCGCTCTTGGCGCTGCGAATTCCCCAAAAATGGGGCGGTGCGGACATTCCACCGCAGATTTTTTACGAATATCAGGAATTGACGGCGCGATATTCTGGGGCTTTGTCTTTCCTGCAAACTCAGCACCACAGCGCAAGTGCGATGATTGCTAGCAGCGACAATGAAATGCTCAAAGGCAGATACTTGCGCGCGATCGCCCAAAAAGAGTTACGCTTGGGTGTTGGGTTTTCGCATTTGAGGCGATCCTCTTCGAGGGCTTCGCTAACGGGAAATCCGGCAGTCACCGCAACTCCGGTAAAAGATGGCTATTTACTGTCGGGGAATGTTCCTTGGATTACTGGTTTTGGCTTGTTTGAAAAGTTTATTGTGGCTGCGGTACTTCCAGACAATCGCGCGGTTTTTGGTTTGCTGCCTTTTGCTAATATTGAACGGGAATCTGGTAAAATAGCTGTCAGCGAAATTATGCAGTTAATCGCCATGAATTCGACTAATACTGTGACAGCAACTCTTGATAATTGGTTGTTGCAGGAATCGGAAATAATTTCGGTTAAAGCTGTCGGTTGGATTGCGGAAAATGACAGCAAAAATATCCTGAATTTTGTGCCGGTTACTTTTGGCTGTATTCGCGCGGGATTGGATGTAATTGCAGCGGCGGCGATAGTTAAAGATTCGCCTGTAATAGCGGCGGCTTGCACAAAATTGGAGGTGAAGCTCGATCGGCTAAAACAGCATTTCTCACAATCTCAACATAGCTCAAAAGCCGAACAATTAGCGCTCCGAGCGGAAGCTATTGATTTGGCGGTGCGGTGCGGGCACGCTGCGGTGGTGGTTTCTAGCGGTGCCGCTAACGGTACGCTGCACCCGGCTGGGAGAGTTTATCGTGAGGCTTTGGTGTATACTGTTTCCGGGCAAACTAAGGATGTGATGGTCGCTACGCTCGATCGCATTGTCGATTTTTAGGGTGCGTCGGTTAGAAGGATTTTCGATTAGAGCGATCGACTAATGGCTGATATTCAATCAGGCTATACCGGAATTATTAAACCGCAGAGGGCGCAGAGGACACAGAGAGAGAATAGAGAGATTATAATGCAGGACGATGCTACCGGATTTGATATGACGCACCGTACCATTAAAATAATGTGAGTTTTTGTGGCGATGACAAATAACTTCAAATCAAACAATTTAAAAACGATCGCCTACCGCGACATTATAGACTTAACCCATGCAATTCATCCAAACATTCCCATCTGGCCCGGCGATCCAGCGCCGGAATTTGAAACTGTATCTGAAATAGACAAAAACGGCTATTTCCTGAGAAAATTTTCCATGGGAGAACACAGCGGCACTCACATCAACGCACCCAACAGCTTCGATCCAGCAGGCGCGAGTGTTGATAGTTATGCGCCGCAGTCGCTAGTTTTGCCGGGAATTGCGATCGACCTTCGCGAACAATGTCTTGCCAATCCCGACTACACTTTAACGATAGATGATATATTAAATTGGGAACGCCAGCACAAATTTATTGCACCGGGAAGTCTAGTTCTATTATATACTGGATGGCAAGTCAAATGGAATGATGGGCGAACATTTTTCAATCCTGACGAAGACCGAGTTTGTCACTTTCCGGGATTTGGTCTAGCTGCGACTCAATTTTTGTTAGAAGAGCGATCGATTGCGGGAATTGGTATTGACACTCACGGAGTCGATCCGGGACAAGATGAAAGTTTTGCTGTCAACAAAATGGTATTGCAAAACCAGGGAATTGTGCTGGAAAATCTGGCAAATCTCCACTTGTTACCTGCGGCAGACTTCACTTTGGCGATCGGAATATTACGCCTTTTGGGAGGTTCAGGTTCGCCTGTGTCGGTGTTAGCTTTTGTGGCTTAAGCTGTGGCATCTTTGAATTGGATATTTCGGGCGGACTGGGAGCAGCGCCCCACAAGAGTTGGATTATTTATTAACACAAAATTTTTCTGCTGATTAGCTTAATGCGGTAAAATTGGATTGAGAGAAGTCGAGTAAAAATAATAAGATTAATGACAGAACTGCCAAAGGATCTCAATGATGCGATCGCCCAATCGCGCACAGCCACCGCCGCAGCCCTCTCGGATGGCAAGAATCTCCTGCAAGTCGAATTAGTCTTTCCCGAAATTGCCCTGCAAGCACAGTCTATAACGCAACAATTCTTACCAGAATTTGAGGAAAGCCACTCCGGGGTGAAAGTCTTTTTTCCCGATGCTGGTGCAGCCGCCCTCGCCCGCCGCGATTGGGGAGAAGTACCTTTTAAAATAAGTGATTTGGGCAGCAGCCGCACTCCTGTTGAAGATAATATAGCACCGGAAGATGAACTGTTTTTGGTCGTGAATCCGGCGGCGGTAGAGGTGTCGCAAGTCGAAAAACTTTATATAGCTGCGGCGGGCCGCCCTGTGATCTTGCTCAACCCGCGCCTGGAAGATGTTGCTACTATAGGTATAGGTTATGCAGGCCGTCAGTTGCGCGATCGATTCCTGAGCAAAATCGAATCCTGCTACTACATCAGACCCCTAGATAAGGCGGCTTTATTCCGCTGCTATCCGCAACCGTGGCAAGTCTGGCTGGAAATAAATGACGAATACGAATTAATTTCGGAAACTGCTCAAAAACCTGTGGGAGACGATTTAGAACGGATTTTAGCGAAGGCTATGGGAGTCGCCGATCCTGATTCGACTGCACCGGCAAAACCGCTAAAAAAGAAAGGTTTTTTAGCAGAAATGCAGACTTTCCTCAAGGCTTTGACTCAGTAATATTGTAGAGTGCGTTAGCTAGAGTTATTTTCGATTTGCTCGATCGACTCATCGCTGCCGCACCCTACACCGTGAAATCATTGTTGAGTCAATCTAAAATCGACTGATACCAATTTAATGGGTCGTTGCACATATCCGGATCCCCCTCGCATCCCCCTTAAGAAGGGGGACTTTGAGTAACTCTTGTCCCCCCCTTATTAAGGGGGGTTAGGGGGGATCAGATTCTATGCCGCTTCACAGAAAAATGGTATGACTCGGTAGTAGCAATTGCCAAAGCACAATTAACAGCGGTTATCAATTCTCCCAAAGACTCGCAGGAGAGGGCACTGCCGTGTCTTTAGGGTATCTTTGTACTTCAGTTGTACCGAAAGCTGGGATAACTTCTCATTATGGCGATCGGTAACTACGCAAACAAAATTGGAAAATTTTACCAAATCTTTATAAAAGTAGTATAATGGGTGACACCCCTCCTCAGCAAAAGATCGGAGGAAATAGCAGCTAAATCAGATGCTATAAGCTAGTAATTAAGGTTTCGAGTCACGAAAGCGGATAAACACAGTGGAGCACCGGCGCATTGTTATTGGGGACGTACACGGGCATTACGACGGGTTAATGCTTTTGCTAGAGGCACTGGCCCCGAGCTCGGACGATCGCGTATATTTTTTGGGAGATTTAATCGATCGCGGGCCGAAAAGCGCTCAGGTATTAGATTTTGTGCAGCAAAGCCCCTATCAAACGCTGCTGGGAAACCACGAACAACTGATGTTAGATGCTTTGTCGGGGCCGTCAGTGGATATGCGGGCGTGGCAATCTTGGCTGTACAGCGGTGGGGATGCGACTGTCGCTAGTTACAAAGAGACAGGGATGATGCCGTACAAACACTTAGATTGGCTGCGATCGCTCCCAACGCATTTAGACTTAGGGGATATTTGGCTGGTGCACGCGGGTGTCCATCCGACTATGCCAATTCACAAACAGTCGATCGAACAATTGTGCTGGATTCGCAAGGAATTTCACGCCATACCGAAACCGTATTTTCCCGATAAATTAATTATTACCGGTCACACGATCACGTTTACCTTTGAGGGGGTGAGGCCTGGTGAATTAGTCAGGGGCCAAGGGTGGCTGGATATTGACACGGGCGCTTATCATCCAAAAAGTGGCTGGCTGACAGGATTTGACCTCAGTTATCGCAGAGTTTATCAGGTAAATGTGTTTAACAATCAAGTGCGAATTTTGCCGTTTGATGAAGTTGTCAGACAATTGAAGCCGCAGATTCCTTCTCCAAAAGCTCAGTTGAAACCTCAGTTGAGCTCAGTTGTTCAACAAGAAGCTTAAATCTAATAGGACTTACGCACGGGGACTCAGAAACCGGGTTTTTTTACGAAAATCCTCTCTCCTCGTCACAGATTAGGTAAAAAACCCGGTTTCTTTGGTACTGATGCGTCCAGGACTGACTAAATGAAGTGCTTGGAAAAGCTTGACAATCTCTTCTTGAGTCTCTATTGTTTGTAGTAGTGGAAAGCAAGGGTTTTTCACGCGGAACTTTGAAAATTGAATAGATTTTGCGGTAGTGCCCTGAAGGAAAGGATCGGAGTAAGCTATAATTAGAGAAGTGTTTCCCATAGCGTGATATGACATTAGAAATTAGTTGCCCTAATTGTTG
>RDYN01000184.1 GCA_004293365.1 Oscillatoriales cyanobacterium
GACTTGCTCTGCATTTAGATGATTTTTGGCTGGCATACTTCGGGCTTTTCTGTGACTTGTGATTTATTATTATACCAGTTTTAATGCGAAACAGCTTACTACGAACCTAATAGGACTGAAGTCCTTACTACGAACCTAATAGGACTGAAGTCCTTACTACGAAACTAATAGGGGCGCTGCGGCGCACCCGAAACTTAAAAATTATGCACAAGTTATAATAAATTTAAATAAATTGGAGGTTGAAATGGTAACGCTGCAATTAAGACAAATCAGTGTACCGCCTGGACATAGACTGCTGTTGAACGATGTCAACTGGCAGGAATTTGAGGCGATTTTAGAGGAGTTGGGAGAACACCGCGGCTCTAGAATAGCTTACAGTAAAGGAACTTTGGAGATTAGGATGCCACTGCCAGAACATGAATTTAATAAAGAGATCATTGGCGATATGGTCAAAATATTACTCGAAGAACTTGAAATCGATCGAGAATGTTTTGGTTCGACGACTTTCAAACGAAAAAGTATGTTGCAAGGAATTGAACCGGATAACTGTTTTTACATCCAGAATTACGCTTTAATGATTGGCAAAAAGCGGATCGACTTAACTGTCGATCCGCCGCCGGATTTAGCAATTGAAGTCGATTTAACTTCTAAGACTCAACTGGATGCTTATGAGGCGCTGGGAGTACCTGAAATTTGGCGCTATGAAAATAAAAGGCTTCAGATTAATGTGCTTGAAGATGGGAAATATGTTGAATCGGAATTTAGTCCGATATTTCCCAATCTGCCAATTGTTGAAGCGATTTCTCTGTATTGCGAACAAAGTCAAACAGCGGGTACGAGTCAAACTCTCCGGTTGTTTCGCAAGTGGGTTAAAAACCAAATACAAAATTGAGCAAAATCGCTATTTCTGACAGCAAGCTTCCTAATTTTGTTGTACTGTTACTTTCGCTGTTGGGAAATTGAGAGAGAGTAAGGGTGTTGACCTTGCGATCGATCGCCCACGAAAATCACATAAGTCCCCTTGTCCCCATAACCCGAAAATTCTACATTCCCCGCAGCAGCATTCGCCGGTAGGACGCAGAAACGCCCCCTCGGCCCCTGAATCATCAAACTCGGCGCTCCCGCCGTTTGTACTGCAATCCGCCAGTAAGGTAAATCCTGGGTTACTTCGATGACCTGGTTGGGCCCTTGGGCGACAAAACCGCAGTCGCCGCTATTGTTCGGGCCGCCGGAAACTCCTGAAACGCTCAGGGGTTCGGGAAATCCCGGAGCAATTTGCAGCGGTTGGCTCCGAATAGCTCCGGCATCCGCTAAAATCATTGCCAAGGCTACGGTTACGATCGCACTAAACCACCGTTTGTCGCGATCGCCCGCACAGTATATCTTCATATTTCCTCACACAATGGCATTTAGTCCTACTTCTTTAGACGATAGATGATAATTGCGGTTCCAAACACATTAATCTAAACTAAGTAAAATCGACTTAATTCAATGTAAAATACCGAGCGCTAACAAGCTTGCTGTGTATGTCTTCTACCTTCTACCTTCTTCCTGATGACTGATGACTGATGACTGATGACTAATGACTGATGACTAATGACTGATGACTGATGACTGATGACTGATGACTAATGACTGATGACTGATGACTGATGACTAATGACTGATGACTAATGACTGATGACTGATGACTGATGACTGATGACTAATGACTGATGACTAATGACTGATGACTAATGACTGATGACTAATGACTGATGACTAATGACTTCTTCCTTCTTCCTTCTTCTTATGAATCCTCAAAATAACTTCAATTGGCAGCAAGCGATCGGACAACTAAAAGCTAAACTAGAACGATCGCCTCTCATCCAACAAAATCCAGACAGCTATCAAGCCCTCGGCACCTTCTACAATCAATCTCTGGAGAAGTTTCAAAAACTCCCCAAACCCGGGCAGGTGGCAGTCTTTGCCGTCGGAGCGATCGTGGTTCTGACAGTCTTCAATAGCATCGTCCAGCTACTTTCCGCCCTGATGACTCTTGGCGTTCTGGGAGTGCTAATCTACATAGCGTATAAATTGGCAATATCTCCTGATTCGTCCAACTAACGACTAACAATAGGAAATTATAAATATGGCTAGCCCAACCGCACCCGGTGATATTAATCAACCCGATCCGTCTTGGCCGAGACAATCCCAGCAAATGCCACTGCTGGTTCGCCGGTGTGGCGCTTGGGCCGTTGAAATTTCGTTAATTGCAGCCAGCGCCATGGTTCCCTTCAGTATCGGGGCCGCGGTTAATGCGGTTAACAAGGAAGCTCAAACCGTGCCACTCAATCCCTCGGTAGCAGCAGCATCGGAAACTGTCGCCCGTGTTTTGGCAATCCCCGTGCGCGATCGCAATCCCAGAGTCGCACCCCTAACTAATCTATTCTGGTCGGGGGCGCTGCTGGCACCGGCAGTTTTAGTGGCGTGGCAGTTGTTTTTGCTCGCCAGAACCGGTCAAACTCTTCCGAAACGCTGGTTCGGGGTGAAAGTTGTCACAGCCTCGGGTACTCCTCCGGGTTGGGCGCGAGTGCTGGTTCGCGAAATTTTCGGGCGCACTGGAGTGCCTCTGGGCGTCGCTTACGGGGTTTGGCGCTTATCCGGCGCGTTTCCGGATTTAATTATTTTAGGGGCGTTGAGCGGCTTGTCAGTGCTGGCAGATGGGGCTTTTGCACTGCGCTACAAACGGCAATCCGGGCACGATCGCCTTGCGAATACTTTGGTGGTCAATAGTCGTGAAGCGAAGCTATCCCGTAGGGAATCGCACCAACAGTCTGCCAATCCTGTCCAGAGTCAAGATTGGACTGAGGAAGACGCGCAAATTGCAGCTTTGGTTTTGACTCCAGAAACCGACGTGAAAGAAGATCCCAGTTTGTGGAATTGGATTCGCCAACATCCAGGCACAACTTTAGTGATAGTTACTATTGGCAGTGCGGGATTGATTTTAAGTTTGTTTGTTGGCACTCTGATCTACACTCAAAGTCAAGCTAATTTGCGGGATTCTCGGCAGCGGAACGACGAATTATTTGTAGCTTTAGTTAGCAAATTGTCTCCAGCTTCGGCTAGCGGAACATCGGGGAGGCGATCGGCTATTTTGGCTTTGGGGGCGGTGGAAGACTCGCGCGCCGTACCCCTGCTAGCGGATTTGCTGGCTCAAGAAGACAGCAAGGCGATGCTGGACGCGATCCAGCAAGCTTTAGTTAGTAGCGGGCCGAAAGCTTTACCTGATTTGCAGCGGTTGAATCAAGCCCTCAGCAATGAGCTCGAATCCCTGCGCTACGGGGGAAAGACTGCGGAACGCGAGTTAGCGGCTACCCGTCAGAGAACAGTGCAAAGGGCGATCGGCAAAATTCTCACAGTGTATAGCAGCCAGCTCAACGGCGCCGATCTCAGTCGCACCGATTTAAGTCAAAGTCCTGCCGGCCCGGGTCAGTTTACTTTAGTATTAGACAAAGTTGACTTATCAGGAATTAAGCTGAGAAAAGCCAATTTAACCAATGCCAGCTTGCAGGGAATTCGCTTTTACGGCACCGGAGAAGACAGGCGTCCGGGTACATTTGACGATTGGATTTCTGACTTGAGCGAAGCTAATTTTGAAGGAGCAAATTTAACCGGAGCATCTTTTAACAGCGCCGTAATGAACCGCACTACTTTTGTGCGCGCTGTCCTGAACAAAGCTAATTTGTCAAATGGAAATTTGAATGGAGCTAATCTTAGCAACAGTCTTTTAATTGGGGCTAATTTGCAGCAAGCAATGTTAAAAGAGGCAAGCTTTACTGGTGCAGATCTCGGCAGCGCCAATTTTTCGGGAGCGAATTTGGAAAGCGCGCGTTTGGCTAAAGTCAAGGCTCAAGGCACTCAGTTATCCTTAACAAATTTGTCTAAATCGGAATGGCAAGGTGCTGATTTGTCCGGTGCTGATTTGAGCGGCGCTAACTTACAAAATGCCGATTTTAGTTCCGCTAAACTCGCCAATGCGAATTTAAAAGATGCTCGGTTGCAAGATGCGAATTTGCGGAATGCTGACGTGAGTTCGGTTGATTTGAGGGGCGCTAATTTAGCTGGAGCGAATTTTCAAGGCGCTGTTTTCCTGGGGAAGGCTGCTTCGGATCAGTTTATTCAAAGTCAGGCTGGTAGCAAATCAGGTCGATTCCAAGGAGTTAATTTTGCCGAGGCTAAGAATTTAGATCAAAGTCAAATTGCTTACATTTGTTTGCAGGGCGGGATTCATCCGAAGTGCCCGCCGAAGAATTAAGACTTGGTTCGTAGTGAGGACTTTAGTCCGCAGAAAAAGAAGGACTAAAGTCCTCACTACAAACCTGGACTAAAGTCCTGACTACAAACCTGGAAAAGAAGGACTAAAGTCCTGACTACAAACCTGGAAAAGAAGGACTAAAGTCCTCACTACAAACCTGGAAAAGAAGGACTAAAGTC
>RDYN01000185.1 GCA_004293365.1 Oscillatoriales cyanobacterium
CTTTGGACAGATTTTAGCTCATAAGCTTGCACACGCGGAGCGTTCAAACCAGTCAAAGTCTTTCTCTGTAAAGGTTTTAGGCTTTTTCGGCAAGCCCTACATATTCAGTCGTGATACCGGGGACTACTAATAAACGTGCCATCAGGCAGATAGGTTTGCCAGAGCAAAGCCTTAGTGCAGAGTATCTGACGATGGCATTCTTCATCTAACTTGATTTTGGAAAGATTTACTTGACAAAGAATACTTTCACTTAAATCAGCATTAGTTAAGTCGGCTTCAATCAATTGAGCCCCTGTTAAGTTAGCTCCAATCAATTTAGCACCTCTAAGGTTAGCTTTATGTAGACGAGCATTAGCCAGGTTGGCTCCAGTCAGGTCTGCACCTGAGAGGTCAGCCTCTCTTAGTGAAGTATTCGATAACTGAGTTCCAACCAACTGGGCTCCATGCAAGTTTATTAGGCTTAGGTTGGGACCAGAAATGTCTGCTCCACTTAAGATAATAGCGCTTAAAATAACATCGCGTAAGTTAAGTATGTTGCCAACCTCAGGTTTGCGGCATGACTCACTGTACAACCTTATACCAGCAAAGTTACGTTCTCCAGCATTATAACGCTCGCTTAATCGTGCTACTGTCATCCAAAACATATTTTTCTCTCCCTCAATCTATTTCTTCTTAAAGAAGTTAGGTAAATCAATATTGTTTTCCATTTCTTCTTGAACTTCGGTGGGAATGTTGGAGAAAAAGTTATAGCCAGTGTACTCCTCAATATCATTGACTGAGAAAACGTGATCCTGCCATATTAGTTTTGATGGTCTGTGGTCAATATTTGGCAAAAGCACGCCAAAAGAAGTTGCGTTAAAAGAGGTTGCGTTAATTTTGGTGATATCTGTAGGACTTAGGCCTGGTTTGTCTGGAATTAAAACAACTTTCCACAGCACTTCAGGAACATCAATATTAAATTGAGGAGTTACTCCGTTACTGGTGCGTGGTACGCGAATCAGATCGCTTGAGCCAGTTCTGCCAGTAATAACGTAAACCTCCTTGTTATGCCTCTTAGGGTCATTAGGGTCATTAGAGTTATTACTATCTCTGACAAACTCGTTTATTTTACCCTCGAGAGCCTGCCATGCTGTATCCTGCTGAGGTTGTGGTACTACATTTGTTGTCAAAAATGTTTGCAAATTATCTTTAGAGTAACGCTGCTCTGTTATTTTTCCTGTCCCTTCCTCTATTACTGTAACTCGGCCCTCTCTTCCTCGATCTTGATTTGGCACTAAATGTCCTTTGATAGCAACAGTACGCTTTTCGCCTACTTCAGTGTAGTCTTTACTGATTGTAATATCATCAAAAGGTAGGCTCCAATCCGTTGAAAATTGACCATTACGTTCGGTACCTGATGGTGCTAACCATGAAGAATCTAATTTATAGCTCGCCCAATTAGGAGTCTTGAGACTATCATTGTAAGAAACTGCATACTGAGGTTTCTCAATTAAGTAGTTATTGGGTTGGTTTGCTCGATCGTTTCTTGCCTCTTGTTGATTCAGAGATGGATTGCCAAACTTCAGGTGTTCGCTTTTGAAGAATACATTATCAATATACACTTCTGTCTTTCCATGCAACTCAAATCTTAGTCTAGCTGTTTTCCCTCGCATGCGATCGGGTACATTTACTTGAAATGTTTCAAACCCCTGATAGCCATAGCTAATGCGATTAAGCTGTGATTGTATCAGTGGTTGATTAAGTGTTGTAGGATCAATCTCAATTTCTCGTAAATCTACAGCAGCGGAAATTGCACTCGTTTGCTCACGAATAAGATCTTCAATGGGCTGGTCGCCGACGATAGTCCTAGGAGCAATCTCCGTATCTCTTAGCATAATGGATTCGTCTTCTGTCTCCAAATACACCTGAATATAGTTATTCTTATCATCACGGGGAGCTGGCTTAGGTACATGAACATCAAACCGCAAGGCCCCCCAATCAGGTACCACAAAGCGATTGTGCGTGATGCTGTCGCCCGCACCTAATTTTAGGGCATAATTTGGTTGATAATCTGGAGCTTTCGAGTTAATACCTAATGACTCCAAATTCTTTTCAAAATTGGGAGATTGTTGAGCTATTTGAGTCCACTCTATAAGGTTGTTTATAGGTGACACCAACGTTGATGTACCACCATGAAAAGACTACCCAGGAATTTCCTTAGAAATAGCATTCCGACCCAATTCTTCAGCCCCACTCCTATTCCGAATAAACTGGTCAAAATTCCCATTAAACAGAGTAGGAACCGCATAATCTCCCCGCATACCAGCAGAAAGCGTATTATCAAAACTAACCGGAACGCGCCCAGTTTTGCTATACTGACGCTCCTCTTTGCCACCACCCAAAACCGATAAAAACCAACCGTCATTAACGCCTTCACCATTGGCATTATCATACCAATCTTTAGCAGCACGGTTATTAGGATCGGACAATTCCGAATTACCTTTTTCACTCAAGATGTCGTTAATTTCTTGAGGATTCTCAGAAGCCTCCACATGAGGATACTCAACTTTTACTTTCTCCAGGCCTAAATCAACCGTCCCAGCATACCATCCAAATGCTCGCGTGTGCGTCCCTCCTACACGATCATCTTTCGTAAACCCAATACGGCTGTATTCACGACCTGGTTCCCCCCCACGAGTACCGAGTAAAATCTCTCGGTCTGCTTGCCCTAAAGGATCGCCCTTAACTGTAGGAAAATTCAGTCCAGCGGGTTTGGGATTCTTATTCAACTCCTCTTGTGGAAGTAGACCCAAAGCACGACCGTTGGGAGTAGCAGTCAAACCATTAGGATTAGCCACAGTTTGGTAATAGTTATCAGCAAACGTAACATTATTCCAAACCTGAACTTTGGGTTCGTAGAAATCGCTGAAATTTGTGCTGAGAAAATTAGGTAATTTTAAATTCAAACTAGGTTGGTAGAAATCGTGCGGGTCGATTGTTGTCATCTGGAGGTCTCGGTTAGCCATAGATGTTCCACCAGCTTGGGGGAAGAAAGTTCCTAAACGCTGTACGATTTCGCTATTGACAACGGTACCCCGACTGAAGCCCATGAAATGTAGTGGCGAATTGAACAAATCCCCCTGCTGGCGAATCAGCTTCCCTTGGCTGTCGTACAACCGCTTAAGTTCATTGTTTTCATACTCTCCAACCTTACCTCCTAATGCCAGATCCAACTGCACCAGAGAAGCAAATATTGCATCAGCCGCACCCTCAGAAAATCCCACATCCGGAATGACTGATTCTCTGTCTAACGACCATTCTGTCAGCAACACTAACGGTTTATTCTGGTTGAGGTATTTAATCTCCTTTCCATCTATAACTACCCCGGCTTTTAAGTTATTTGCCAAAGTAGAGAGATAATTAGATTCGCTGGTCTTAAGCCCCCCCGTCAAATTAGTTATCTCCCGTCCCTGTAAATCGATAGGAATCCAGTTACCTGTAGGCTTGTCGTAGCGCATAATTAACCCGCTGTTTTCCGGTGTATTACCGCTCACAGTGGCAATTTTGTTGGCCATTTGGAAAAATGAATCAGGAATCCCAGACTGGTTAGGCAAAAGTGTAAAACCATGAGTCAACACACTCACGCTGCTGAAAGGACTATTGCTACCTGGAGGTATGGTTTTAAATTGCCCCAAATCTTTGGTCACAGCCCCGCTATTACTCACAGCTTCAACAGCAAAATTGTAGTTCTGCCCCGCAGTAAGACTCCTCGGTAGCGTGAAGTTAGTGCTAGTATTTGCGGGGTCATTTAAAGGTTGGTCAAGAGGCGTAATCCCGTCATGGCCGTACCACTTGCCAGTATCTTTCTTCCAAGTCGCAGTCAGAATCCGGTTGGGATTGAAATCGTCATAACCGTTCCAAGGCTTAGAAAGAAGTTGACGCTTTTGTGTTTCCGAGAATCCGGGAAGGAGTGCCGAATCTGATAAATCGACAACCTTATCCCAGGGCAACAAACCCTCCCCTTTATCGAAGGTACTGACAAAAAGATTAACCTCTTTCACATCCTCCCAACCAGGAGCAAACTGCCATTGAAAAGTAGGAGTCAGGTCACTTGTAGTTGCACCAGGCCCCTTCAAATTCAGCCAGTCAGTCGGTGCAGCACTCAAATCCCGTAAATTGCCTCCCGTACCAACGGGTGCGCGTTTTGTACCCAACGGCACCCCATAAGTAAACTGATTAGCAGGTCGGTTCTCCTGAAGAATCCCATAGTCAGCAGCAATACTAATAGCCGGATTTATATCATCAATAGGAACCCTCGCAAAATCAGCATTTGTCACGGCACGCCCGGTAGTGAAGAAAGGAGACTTAACACCCCTGTCAAGACTATCAATTTGGAATTGACCGGGATTGTCCAGAGTTTTAATCATTTCCTCAACATCGAAAGCATAAACGCTCCCGCTACCACTCAAAGAAGGATAAGAGCCATAAAGGTA
>RDYN01000048.1 GCA_004293365.1 Oscillatoriales cyanobacterium
GTAAGGCTAACACTGCATAATTTCAGCCCAAAAGCGTTTGGCTTCCAAGTTTTCACAACTGATAAAAAAATCCGACCCACATCTGCGGAATGTGGGTTCTGACCTTTCAGAACGCAAGCGCATAGAGGAGGAGCGTCAAAAACTAGCATCCCTGAAAAATATGGAAGAACCTTTTTGGGCGCGCTATGTCAGCCCTGCAAAAACTAAAAAAAAAATGGGGATAACTAATTCCATCAAGCACAAGTAAAAAATATTAAAAGTGCGAAGCTGCCATCTTGTGCTGGCGATATCATCTCCGGTAAAACAGCCGTTGCAGATTTGTAGTAAGGAAGTCCGTATTCAGAGTTTTATGAGGACGGACTTCCTCACTACAAAGCTATTCGATCGGTCAATATATCGCACATAATATGATAAATACACCCTGATGTTGCCTTTATTAGTTGCTCTGCTCTGCTAGACACCCTAATGACATAAAAATAATTTAGTAACCAGCCATCGAAGTTATTGAGTAAATCTATAGATGCAAATGTCAGATTTTCCAGGCAGAAGACTTGTCTGCACGATCAATATTCGACTTTTTGAATGCGGGAATTGCATCTTTACTGGTTTAGAGATTTTTGCTGACTCCTCAAAGCGTCTAACTCTACGTGAGCCTGACAAGCTTTACTTGACTGAATGGAATCTAAGACATTACCAATTACCTTGGAAAGGTGGAGAGCCGAACGGTGAGCTTCTTGGATAAAAGCTCTCTCCTCTATTGGATCGTCGGCCATATCATCTACAGTTAGTTGTAGGTAGCCGATGATGTGATTTAGTGGAGTTCGCAGCTCGTGGGATGCGGTTGACAAAAACTCCTTTTTGAACTGGGAGAGTTCTTTTGTTCGCTGGCTGCGCTCTTGGTAGAGGGTAGCTAGGGCGATCGCACTTCCGACTTGATCGGCAATTTCTTCTGCGAATTCGATCTGGTCTTGAGTCCAAGGTCGATCGGCATTACCATCATTCCCTGACAATCCGCCCTCGCACCGGTGCAAGCTAATTACGCCATTAGGTTGCTCTTGATAAGCAGTAGCTACCACTAGCACCGAGTGCCGTTCAAAAGGATCGTCGGCTCCTAACGATTCTACTACCACTGGTTTTAGGGTCTCTAGAGCTTGAATGATATGAGGTGCTGATCTCAGCGAGATTTCCACTCCCAGCATAGGTAGAAATGGTTCTTGGCAGTATTCAGCAGCCACTTTGACTTGCTGGCTAGAACTTTGATAGGGACAAATGATGCAGCGGCTGACACCTAATGTTTGTCCCAAAGAGTTAACTGTTTGCTGCCAAATGGTATCGAGATCCAAAGTTCGACGAATCTTTCTGCCAATTTGGAGCAAAAGTTTTTGCGATTGAGCTGATATTTGCTGATTCATAGCAACCCTTTTTCTACTAAACTGGCAAAATTCTACCACTCCACCAACACAGCAGAAATTTACTTAATTTGCCAGGCGCAAACTGTCCCAATAGAGGCTTGCGTAATTACACTTAAATATTCCCACACCTTGTCAAAAAATAGTAGATATTATCAGTATCTTTACAATATCTTTATGATTATCACATAAAACTGAAAAGGTCAAGTTTTATTAACATTACTTTACAATAGGGCTGTGGAAGTTAAATCAGTCCTAGGGGTGTGGACTAAGTTCTGGTAAGGTTGGCGATTTTTGGGAGGGTTTATTCGCAGGTGTGAGTCCCGAGGAGACAGAGCGAGATGAGCTGTTATCCCACCCCCCCGAATGCCATTGATGCGAATTCTGCGTGGGTTCGGCAGCGGTGGGGCGATCGGTCTGAGTCGAAAACACCGAAGGAGGGAGATTGGTGGCGGACAAGGTAAAAATTGATACTGCGGCGGGCAATATAACTGTGTTATTGGGAAAGCCTCTAATTATCAATGATTTTTATTCACGAATTTGTAATCAGGGATACACCGATCCCGCAATTATCAAGTGAGTGATATACACCAATTACCAATTACCGATGATTAATTTTTAAATAGCGGTTCTTGATAAAGCGGCACAGTAAAAGTAACAGTCGATCCGAGTCCTTCTCCCATACTGTAAAAATTTACTGTACCACCCATGGCTTCTACCAGTTTTTGAGAAATAGCCAATCCCAAACCGGTGCCGCCGTATTGCCTGGTACGAGCGCCGTCCACCTGAAAAAATGACTCAAATAATTTATATTGCTTGTCTAGAGAAACCCCAATACCAGTATCCGCAACTCGGATTTTCACAATTCCGGGTAACTCCTGGTTGTTAACAGTTACTTTTTTCTTAATAACTTCGGCACTGATGCGAATTCCCCCTTCCTTGGTGAATTTAATCGCATTTCCGGTGAGGTTCAAAATTACCTGAAGCAGGCGTTGGTAGTTGGCATACAAAATAATCTCGTCCTGGGCGGCTGGTGTTTGGATTTGAAATTGCAATCGCTTTTCCTGCACTTGCACCCGTGTAAAATTCTCTACTTGCTGCAACAGTTCGCCGAGTTTGACTGGAGCGAGGTCTAACTCCATTTTGCCAGCTTCAATTTTAGCGATATCCAAAATATCGTTAATCACGTTGAACAAGTGTAATGCCGATTGATAAGCTTCTTCGATAAATTGGCGCGCTTCTTCGGGGTCATCTGCCATGCCATCCATCACCAGTTTCAGGAAGCCGAGGATGCCGTTGAGGGGGGTGCGGAGTTCGTGGGAAGTATTGGCAAGAAATTGACTTTTAAGTTGGGAAAGGGCGACGGCTTCGGCGCGGGCTTGTTCTAATTCTTGGTAAAGTGTAGCGTGGGCGATCGCGCTGCCGACTTGAGCGACTAACTCGCGGGCGAATTCGAGTTCGACTGGACTCCAGGGAGGGGAATTGCCGCAGCGGTGCAAACATATCAGCGCATTGGGTTGGTCTTCATAGAAGGTAGCTGCTACGAGCACGGAATGGCGATCGAAGCGATCGACAATGGGGGAGGCGTAATCGACTGCTACGGGTTTTAACGTGGCTAAAGTTTGAATCCAGCCCGGCTGTTCGGCTGCGCGCAGTTCTAATCCCAGCATCGAAGAGTAAGGTTCTTGGCGGTACTCAGCTACTACTTTAAAAGTTTTCGATTGGAGATTTTCGATTCGATCGGCAGACAGCGGGGGCGGGCGATCCCTAGCAATTGACTGTTGCAATTCTGCTGCTGGGTCTGGATAATCTTGCTGATTTTCTGAGCTAAGTAAGGCAGAGGCTTCGAGGTTTTCGCTGTCTTTTTTGGAGGAACAGATGATGCAGCGGCTCGCGTTCAAAACTTCCCCCAAACTGTTAACTGTTTGCTGCCAAATAATCTGTAAATCGAGGGTTCTGTGCAGGTTTTGAGCGATTTGGGAGATAATTTTGCGATCGATTTCCGAGTAGGGAGTGAGGGCTCTACCGATGACGCTGGCTGGATAGAGAATTTCTTGGCTGGCGTCGGAGGAAGATGGCAAAGCTGGGTATGGCTTGAATTCTGGGGAATCTGCCGACAATTGTACGGGTTTGTCAGACAGCAGCCTGCCCATAACTAAGACTTTTGTAGCTTTACCGTTGGAGTCGATCGCCGGAGTGACTGTCAAATCGAACATAAAATATTGTTCGGCGTGGCAAAATGGATAGCTAAACCTTTGGGGGACAAGGGTTTCGAGCACCTGCCGCAGGCGATCGAGATAAGGTGCAGGGGCGATGGGTTGCAGGGTTTCACTGAGGGGGCGATCCTCTTCGAGGGCTTCGCTAACGACAATTTCTGCTGCTGTGAGGTTGTACTCCTCGGCTTTTTGCCAGTAAAAAGACAGATATCGACCCTTTGCGTCTTGGGTAAATACTAATTCTGCCCCTAACTCTTGAAAAAATGCTGTAGAGGCGAGGCTCGATCGCCGGAAATCGGTGTTAGAGTCCATCAGAGTTGGGGATGAAAGTAGTTCGGATTGTTGAGTTTTGAAATTTTAACGCAAAAATCAATACTCAAAATTGTTTTGGGTTTTCACGGTTAAGTCGTGAGTTATGGAAGAACGAAGTTCAGTAACGAGCAAGGTACGGGATTTAACGGATGTAACGGATAGGAGAAATAATTAAGAAGCAATATAATAACTTATTTTTCAGCAATTAATAACGTCCTAACCCGGTTGGCGGTTGCTATATCAATCAACTAAAAAGTTCTTGGATATTGAATTAAAATTCACATATCAGAACTCACAAGTCACCTTTTTTTAGACTTCTAACATTTCGTCTTGAGTGATTGATGAACCCCGAAAAATGTTTTTTAATTCTGAACTCAACTCACAGCTCAAAAGTATTTTTTCTCAGCCATTTTGGCTAATTAAAAAATACCAATTAAGATTTAGCAATTAGTAGTCTGCACATTAAACTTGCATTGCATAAATCTTTGATCGATACTGAAACCGCAGATGCAAAGCAGATAAACACAGATTAACGCAGATAATTTCCTGATAGTTAGTGACTTTTGGAAGAGGTCTATTAACGATCGAGGTTGAAAATTCAGCCAAAATTTGAGGCTGCGGGTAACTCAAGTCGGGGACTGGGTGGCACATTTTTCCGTCACCTAGAAGAGTTCCCCTGTTGTCTGTTAGCCCGGGAAGATCTCGGAAAGACCTGTATTTCTCCGTAAAATCTGCCCTCCTATGAAGGCCGGAGCTCGCGCGATCGCAATTTCACAGTCACAATTTCACAGTCATGCTGATTTACGCGCGCCGTAGGAGGGCTTTGAGAGGAGAGAATCTCAGTCGTTCCACTCGCCGCGGGGCGGGACTGGGGGAGTGCGGCGCAAACTCATAGCCTGATCGTCTTCGCGACGCTCGCCTCTGAGCCACTGCTTGATTGCTGTTTCAATGACTTTACTGGGGTCATTTGTCAAGTGCTTAATTTGGTCTAGCAGTTCAGAATCGATGTGGATAGACAGTTCCACTTTTTCTGACGAACTGTGGGAGTGTATACTTGACTCGCTCATAGTTAAAAAATCCTAGTTTTAATTCTTAAGTTTCAATTCCTTCTAGGAATTTACGCTTTTTTGTTTTGAAGGAAGTGTTTTGAAGGAAGTGATGCCTTAATCCCTGGTAGAGATGCACAGCGGATCAAAACCTATATTTGTTTTACACCCTTACCGTTCCGCTTCCGTCATTTGACCAAATTATCTGCTTCTTGTCAAGCGCTAGCAACTTCTCACCAATATTTTTAAGTGGGCGATCGGCCTCTGTAGAGTAACTTGACCCCAAAAATGGATACAAGCGCCCGACAATCGTCGTGAGCGGCCCAAAATTTTAGACTCCTGCTCGATCGATCTCCTAGATTTATCTGTTGTGCAGTAATCATTGAAAATCGTTCTCCTCTCTTGAGACTCGAAGCTCGCCCTCGCTCAAGTCTCGCGCCGCAGTCTCCCATCTCAAATCTAAATCTGTTGTGCAGTAAATCTAAAATCGTTCTCCTGTCTTCCGAATCGAGGCTGGCCCTCGTTGAAGTCTCACCCGGAAGTCTAAAATCTCAAATCTCAAATGGACTGCGCTGTTCGTTTGATGCGGGATGCTGCTGTGAGCCTTTTTCTCAACTGTTCCAGAGTTTTCTGTAAAAGAACAGAGACAAAACTTTTTCTGAGGAGGGCGTCTCGGCTGGAGGAAGCGAGAGAACATAGCATAAATACAAGGGCTTTGTCAACCCACAACCGAGAAAAAATTAAATTCTATTTAAGTCTCTAAATGACTATAAATGACTGTAGATTGAATGAAGTTTTATAATACAACAAAAGTCAATCTTTTGCCGATAGGTTTTATGACAAACGTTCCTGTATCTCGCATTCGTAATTTTTCGATTATTGCTCACATCGACCACGGAAAATCGACTTTGGCCGATCGACTGTTGCAGGCGACTGGGACTGTGAAGGCACGGGAAATGAAGGAGCAGTTTTTAGACAATATGGAGCTCGAACGCGAACGCGGCATTACGATCAAGCTGCAAGCGGCTCGGATGAATTACACTGCCAAGGACGGTCAGGAGTACGTGCTCAATCTGATCGACACTCCCGGACACGTTGACTTTTCCTATGAGGTTTCGCGATCGCTCGCTGCTTGCGAAGGCGCGCTGCTGGTGGTAGACGCTTCTCAAGGCGTGGAAGCACAAACCTTGGCAAATGTCTACCTTGCCTTGGGAAATAATTTGGAAATTATTCCGGTTCTAAATAAAATTGACCTGCCGGGGGCGGAACCGGAACGGGTGAAAGGGGAAATTGAAGAAATTATCGGTCTGGACTGTAGCGGGGCGATTGAGGCTTCTGCTAAGGAAGGAATTGGTATTGATGATATTCTGGAGGCGATCGTGGAATTGGTGCCGCCGCCGCAGGATACTGTTGAGAAACCGCTGCGGGCGCTAATTTTTGACAGTTATTACGATGCTTATCGCGGGGTAATTGTGTATTTCCGAGTGATGGACGGAAGTGTTAAAAAGGGCGATCGGGTGTTGTTGATGGTTTCGGGGAAGGAATATGTCATCGATGAATTGGGCATCTTGTCACCGACGCAAGTACAAGTAGACGAACTGCACGCAGGAGAAGTGGGTTATCTGGGTGCGGCAATTAAGGCGGTAGCTGATGCTCGTGTCGGGGATACGATTACTTTGGTGAAAAAGGCTGCACCGGAGCCTTGGCCTGGTTATACGGAGGCTAAGCCGATGGTTTTTTGTGGCTTGTTCCCGATCGATGCCGACCAATTTCCCGACTTGCGGGAAGCTTTGGAAAAACTGGAACTCAACGATGCGGCGCTTTCCTACGAACCGGAAACTTCTAGTGCGATGGGATTTGGTTTTCGCTGCGGTTTCTTGGGTTTGCTGCACATGGAAATTGTGCAGGAAAGATTGGAAAGAGAATACAATTTGGATTTGATTGTTACAGCTCCTTCTGTGGTTTATCAAGTCACAACAAATAAGGGAGAAGTGTTAACAATTGACAATCCGAGCCACTTGCCAGAGCCTCAGTATCGAGAGAAAATTGAGGAACCTTACGTGCGGGTAGAAATGCTGTCGCCGGAAACTTATGTGGGGGCGCTGATGGAGTTGTCTCAAAGTCGGCGGGGCATTTTTATGGATATGAAGTATCTGAGTCAGGGGCGGACTACGCTGGTTTATGAGTTGCCTTTGGCGGAGGTGGTGACGGACTTTTTCGATCAGATGAAATCGCGATCGCGCGGTTATGCGAGTATGGAGTATCACCTGATCGGTTATCGCGAAAATCCGCTGGTGAAATTGGACATTTTAATTAATGGCGATCCGGTTGATGCTTTGGCGATGATCGTGCACCGGGATAAGGCTTACAATGTTGGCCGCGGGTTGACGGAAAAACTGAAGGAGTTGATTCCCCGCCACCAGTTTAAGGTGCCTATTCAAGCGACTATTGGCGCTAAGGTGATTGCTTCGGAACATATTCCGGCTTTGCGGAAGGATGTGTTGGCGAAGTGTTACGGCGGCGATATTTCGCGGAAGAAGAAGTTGCTGCAAAAGCAGGCGAAGGGTAAGAAGCGGATGAAGTCTGTGGGTACTGTTGATGTGCCGCAGGAGGCTTTTATGGCTGTGCTTAAGCTCGATCGCGATTCGTAGTTTGTGTGTTGGGGCGATCGCGCGTGCGATCGTCCCGATCGTCTGTTTCCGATTTAAATTGTATATTCGGGACGCTCTTGGACGCACGGGTTGTCAGAAACCGGGTTTTTTACGATAATTCAGAGGTTCCAGCCCGTAGAATTGGTAAAAACCCGGTTTCTTTGGTTTGGGAGTGCGATCGCCCTAAAGAGCTAGCAAGCCCGTTATAATTAAGGCATAATTGTTACTTGAATTTACTCTTATGAATACTCAAATATTACTAAAACCCTCGGCAAAATTAGGTAATTTTTCCTGGACAGTCCTCATCGAAGAAACAGAAGGAAAGTATCAGGCGATCGTGTTGGGTGTGCCAGACTGTAATGCCCAGGGGAATACTCGCGAAGAGGCTATTACAAATATTAGCAGCATTTTGGGCGATCGTTTAGCAAAAGCCGAACTTATTTCTCTGGAAATTCAACAACAAAAAGCGGATGTTCCCGGTTTGACAGTCCTCATGGAACAGGAAACAGAGGGAAATTATCAGGCACTGGTTCTAGGTTTGTCTGACTGTAAGGCTCAGGGGAATACTCGCGAAGAAGCTCTTGCAAATATTAGCAGCATTTTGGGCGATCGTTTAGCAAAAGCTGAACTCATTTCTCTGGAAATAAAACCACCAAAACCCGACAATCCTTGGATGAAGTTAGCAGGTAAGTACAAAGACGATCCGCAATTCGAGGCAATGCAGGCGGATATCGAAGCCTCTCGTCGCGAACAATATGCAGAAATGGAAGAGTATTACCGTAAACTTGATGCGGAGGAAGCAGTTAAGTGAGTTTGTGGGTACTCGACACCGATCATTTATCTCTTTTGCAAAGAGGTTATCCGCAAATAAGACAGCGGATTAATGCAGTCAATCCTGAAGAAATTGCAATTACAATGGTTACAGTTGTCGAACAATTGTCTGGACGACTTAATCAGATAAAAAGTGCTAACTCAGAAAATACATTGACTTTTGCTTACAGACAACTGCGGGAAACATTGGAGGATTTCAGAAATATCAACTTGCTTGATTTTGACCGAGATGCTTACAATTGTTACACTGATTTGGTGCGTCAAAAAATTCGCGTGGGTACGCAGGATTTGCGGATTGCGGCTATTGTGATTTCCAGAAATGCCGTTTTGGTGACGCGGAATCGGCGGGATTTTGAGCGTGTACCGCGTTTGAGGTTTGAAGATTGGACAGTGGATGTGTCGGATGAGGGATGAAAAGTGCGCGCTTTCAGCCAATAAATGATTAGCGATTACTCATAATCATCATCCTCATCATCCGCGCCGAATAAGTCGTCAGCCTTGCTACCCAAAAGTCCAAAAATTGCACCCACACCCATATTCCAAGTGGTATTGCAACTCTCAAAAATCCGAATTTGTTGGGAAGATAAACTATCTTTAGTACCCAGAGATACACACACGCCTCCAGAAAGTAAAGTCAAACAAATAACGCTGCGGAAAACTAGCTGGAAAGCTGGGGGAATTTGAGGAGGAGTGTTTTTAGGAGTCATTTTAGGAGATTTCGGTTTAGCGGGTGTGATATTTGATTTAGTTTTCATGATTGCTACCTTTTCTTGAATATGTCTTAAGTCTAAAGGCTAAAAGCGTGAAAGTCATCCTGTGTATGGGTTTCAGTTACTATGAGTTTGATGTGCGTTTGGGATATGTTTGGTTGGCGATCGCCCGTTATAATACTTAAAAGGTTTGTAATTTGGCTATGACAGAGCGATCGCTCACAGTATCCCAAGCAGGAATCGAAAAAGCAACAATTGCTCTCACAGACAAAGGCTGGAGTCGCCAAGACTTAGCCGATCGTGTTACGATCGGGGAAGGCAAAAAGTCAAAGACAGGCATCGATATTCAAGCAATTCATAAGTTTTTTACCCAGAAGGCTGTCAGTCGCCAGTATTTTGTGGGAATTTGCAAGGCTTTAGGATTGGATTGGCAAGACATTACAAATCCCAATACAACTACGCGGGGCCCAGAAACCGGGTTTTTTCACGACAATACTTCGTTGCAGTCGATAGATTCGGTGAAAAACCCGGTTTCTTCGATCGCAGTCGATAATCCCAACCACAATAATCCGTTTATTCCCCAACATGGCAAGATAGACAATTCGCGATATTTCTTTGGGAGAGAGCGAGAAATACGGCGGGTGTTTGAGACACTGAATAGTGGTAGTAGTGTAGCAATTATCGGCGAAAGGGCGATCGGCAAAAGTTCTCTCCTACAAGCCATTTACCGACAAGCGCCAACTCAACTCCGTCATCCGCGCCAACCCATTTACCTCAATCTGCAAAATGTTTATGATGAAAATGACTTTTACGGTGCTTTGTGCAGCTTAGTAGGTATCGAGATAGTCAAAGGATATCAACTACAACGGGCTTTAGAATCGCACCGATTCCTGTTGCTTTTAGATGAAGTCGAGAAAATGACCTGGGATGGATTTACTAACCAAGTACGCGGCCAATTGCGGGGTTTAGCCGAGGGAATCAACGCACCTTTGCGTTTAGTTGTCGCCGCCTGCACCTCTCTCGATACTCTGTTTCCTGACAGTCAAGACCAAAATATGACATCTCCTTTCAAAGGGATTTGCATTGAGGAAACTCTGAAGCAATGGGATGATAAAATTAGTCGCGAATTTATTGATAGTCGCCTCAAGGCTGACTGGTTAACACCTGTTATTCAACCCGTGAGTTTTACTGAGGATGAAATTGCGGGTTTAATTGCTGAAAGTGGTGGCTATCCTCAGAAATTGATGATGTTATGCTATCAAACTTATGCTCGTTATCTCAACTAGGATTTACATGAGTGCCCAGAAACCGGGTTTTTTACGAAAATATTTTGTTGTAACCAGCAGATTCGATAAAAACCCGGTTTCTTTGGTTGTGACGATAAGTTTTGTGAGTCGAGATTTACGCGCTGCAACCCAAGAAACCGGGTTTTTAGCAAATTTCGCGTTGTAACGAAGTATTTTCGTAAAAACCTGGTTTCTGAGCCCCCAGGAATTGTGCACTCCGCCAAAGAAACCGGGTTTTTACCGAATCTATGAGTGAGTCCGAAGTATTTTCGCAAAAAACCGGGTTTCTGAACCCCCGTGCTTAAGTCTTATTATATAACTAATAGTTGAATTTATTTATCCCACCTATTTATGAATCAAAACCATCCCCCCATTCCTCGCTTAGATTTAGCACCAAAACTGAAACGTCCTCTTTCTTTGTGGAATCCTTTAGACTACCTGCGATTGTTATATTGGGTGTTTTACTTTCCTCAAGCTTTGCGGTGGTATGAGTCTACTTTTGGGGGTGAATCTAGTTTACAAGATGCTAAAACTTGGCGAGAAAAGTGGGATTGGTTGCGTCAAAATCCCGTCCAGCGTCAGTTAATTTTGCAAGCGTCGATCTTAATATTTGCTATCCCTATAGGTTTTAATATATTTTTGTTACGCATAAGTATTCCTATTAATTGGTGGGTTGTAGTTTCAGGCGTAGCTTTCGCCGTGGCATCCGGCGTGGCATCCGTCGTGCAGTTAGGAGTAGCGTCCGGCGTGGGGTTAGGCGTGGCATTCGGCGTGGTGTTGGGCGCAACCTACGGCGTGGCCTCCGGTATGGTGTCCAGCGTGGCGTCTGGCCTGGGGTTGGGCCTGGCGCTGGGCGTGGGCTTAGGCGTGAGGTCAGGTGTGGGAGTGGGCGTGGCGTCCGGCGTAGGGGTGGGTGCGGGCTTGGGTGTGGGTTTGGGCGTATTGTCCGGCGTGGGTTCCGGCGTGGGGTTGGGTGTGGGGTTGGGCTTGGGGTTGGGGTTGGCGTCAGCCGTGGCGATCGCACGTCCTGAAAATTGGCTTTTCGCCGTACCGTTTACCCTACTCCAGCGTCAACATCAAAATAGACAATTTCCTCACATTACTCCACTTCCCCTTCCCTACCTGTCTGCTCAAATAGCTAATTGGCTGAGGCGGGATTGGGAAACAGGATTGCACAACATTGACGAATTACTAAACTTTACTCTTCAGTTTATCCCTGCTATTAAAGCTGTAAATCGCGTGCTAGCAGAGACACCAAAAGACCAACTCATCTATCGCGTCGCTCAATTATCAGAAGATCCTTATGATTGGAATTTAGTGCGTTTTGCCTCAGCTTCTCTCAGTCAAAAAATGAAGTTAGAAGTAGTAACAGGTTTTTTCATCTTCATACCTTGGCACCAACAAATTCAAGCTCGTTTTCAAACAGAACTTCGTTTAGATACTCCTGCTCGTGCATCTGCCGCTGGTTTCTGGTATCTCCACGAACAGGAACCAGACAAAGCGACAGCAGCTTTTTCTGTAGTCCGAGATTTGCTTTATGGAGAGGAGATGTTTGCCTTAGCGCAAATTCTCACAGGTTTTCACCAAACATCAGAACTAGCAGAAATTGCTTCCCTGAAACTGCCACCTTCCCCAACTTCACCTCTGCTACGCGAAACTACTTGGGAAGTAATTGCCTCTCTACGACAGGTAATTGCCGAGGTACAACTCGTCCAAAATGGCATATCTCGTTCTGCCCGTTCTCTTGCCCTAAACCGATCATTAGGTCAACTTGCAATTATCCGAAATCAAGCAGACATTATACCAAAAGCCGAACAAAATTTAATTCTTAAAAATGCCGAAAAATGGCTAGAAATATTACTGCCATTAACAGTAAAAATAGGAGATATTTCGATTGCAAAACCTGTCAATAACCCCTATGTAATTGGCGATCCAGTCCAAGGCAATCTGTTTGTGGGCCGCGAAGACATCATCAGAGAATTAGAGGAGTTGTGGGTAAAAGGATCTCGCCTGCAATCTGTTGCTCTCTACGGTCATCGGCGGATGGGAAAAACTTCGATTTTGTTGAATGCTAGCAACTGTCTCGGCTCGAAGGTACAGGTAGCCTATGTCAACTTGCTGCTGGTAGCAGATTGTTCTCAAGGAGTCGGCGAACTACTAATATTCGTCACCGATGCCATTGCCAAAACAGTCAAAATTGCTCCTCCACTAGATAAAGATTTACTCGATTTGCCCTACATCACTTTTCGACGCTATATCGAACAAGTGCTAGGAAATATAGAAGGTGGATTGATCGTGGCTTTAGACGAGTTTGAACACATCGAAAAATTGATAGACGCTGGGAAAATCGATCGCGATTTTATCGGTTTTTTGCGCGGCATGGTGCAAATGAGTTCTAAAATAGCCTTTGCGTTTGCGGGATTGCACACCTTAGATGAAATGACCGAGGATTATTTCAATCCTTTTTTTGCTAGCATCATCCCCATCCGAGTCGGTTTCCTGAGTTTGGGTGCAACTCGCCAAGTTTTAGCCAATCCCGATGATGATTTTCTCCTCGACTACAAACCGGAAGCACTCGATCGCATTTACGAACTAACTCACGGCCAACCCTACCTGACGCAACTGGTAGGATTCCTGTTAGTCCGCCACTACAACGACCGAGTATTTGAAATGGGACGCCCCCGCGATCCAATGTTTACCACAGAAGATGTAGAAACAGTCATCAATGACCCGGAATTTTTCACCAGAGGTCGCTACTATTTTACAGGAGTTTGGGGTCAAGCAGCGGAAGGTGCATCGGGACAACAGGAGATTTTAACAGCATTAGCACCTCACTTAGAAGGAATGAATTTCGACAGGCTGAGTACAGAAATAGGGATGGATGAAACAAGTTTACAGGAAGCATTAAAAACTCTGGAACGCCACGATGTTGTTAAAGAAATTAATGGTTGCTACTGTATTGCTGTGGAACTATTTCGCCGCTGGGTTCAGATGTCATTGGGAGGAAGCCACTAAAATCGAGAATGGCGATTCCCTACAGGATAGCTACGCACGCGCGTACCTTGCTGTTTTTCACACAAGGGCGATCGAACTTCTCTTGTGCTACTATTCATACCGAATCCTGGTCGATCGTATCCGATTGTAGGGACACGGCAGTGTCGTGTCCCTACGTTTGCTCAATAAGCAAAAACGTCCACTTCGATCGACTTGACAGGTTTGCTATCTCCGTTTAGCATTTTGCGGACTCTTTCACCCCTCTCCATACTAAAAGTTACTTCACCGCAGCGCGAACAAACTGTAGCTGGAATTTTCTCAACAACAAACAGTTTACCATTAACTCGAAACACTTCATCAACCAAATTTTCTTGTGCCTCTGTGGAACCGCAAACATGACACTGAAACATTTTTACCTCCGCTGCGAGTAGTTAATCCACTGATTTGCATCAGGCTCATAAAGGGTAATTATTTTGAGACTATCTGATTCTTTTCGAGAAACCTGTACGTGTAAAACTTTTCCTTCTGTGGTAAATCCTAAGACTAAACAGCTTGGCGAATATTTATCATCTGGATAGTCTTCTATAATTATAGCATTTTCTCCCACCTGTCTGATTTCTATTTCACTGATGTTACGTTCTACCATCCGTCTCAAAGCATGAACACTTACCTCTAACTCCCCGGATTGAAGTTGTTGGCGAATTTCCTCGATTGTTTTCACTCCTCCTCCTCTTTATTAAGCAAAAGTACCTTTGTGAGGAGTATCCGGTTCTCCCACAGCCCGAATTATCAAATCTGATTCCCGCCGGCGCAGTTGGTTAATATAAACTGGATTAACATTTTCATCCATGAGATATCTGAGCATTTTTCGCCTTTTTGCCTTCTCTTTCTGCCTTTAACTGCATCAGTTTCCGCACCGCAGGCGACGGGTTTCGCTGCTGTTCCTCTCGCATTCTGCGTCCCCATTCCAACCAGTCAGCGATGTAATTGCTCACAGATTCTTTGTTGTGAAGATAATACAGAATGGTCGCATAAACTTGTTCGAGACTCAGCGAAGTGTAAATATTGGCAATTTCCTCTGGGGTGCGAGCACGATAAATGTACTCGTACAGGATAGTTTCAATTCCAATCCGCGAATCTTTCAGGCGAATGTCATCAGGTGCTAGAAAGTTGAAGTATTCTTCTAGTTGC
Organism: Oscillatoriales cyanobacterium; assembly: GCA_004293365.1. GTDB lineage: Bacteria > Cyanobacteriota > Cyanobacteriia > Cyanobacteriales > Microcoleaceae > Microcoleus. The sequence goes on from RDYN01000048.1 coordinate 14,647, forward strand.
ACAGTTTAATCCTTCCTTTTTAGCCGATCGTACTGCTAACTATAATTTTACTATAATTCCACTTTTAATTCTAGCGAGGTATGGCTGCGATCGCCCTTTCTGTCTTAGCTTAAACCAAGTGCGATCGGGCGATCGCACCCACTTTTTGCACAATACTGACCCAACTGGTACAGGTGGCAAAAACTCAGCAACTCTATTTCTAGCATTTCCTAGAGGCAATCCCCCGTCGTTGCCCCCGATGTTTCATCTCCAGCCCATGACTAGGGTCGGAAAACCCTTTATTCTTGTCGGTGGCTGAATTTATTCCCCGCAAGCGCCCTGGCAATATTCTCAAGGCATTTGCCCAACTAGCTCGACCTCAAGTACACTTAGCTTTGGTCGGAGATGGCATAATTTTGGAGGAAATGCGAGAACTAGCATCAGAATTAGGAATTCAAAAGCAAGTACATTTTTTGGGCTTGCGGCGAGATATCCCCATTTTGATGCGTGCCTCGGTAGCTACTCTGATTGCTTCCTCTCAAGAAGGGCTTCCTAATTGCGTCATGGAATCTTTCTGCATCGAAGTCCCCGTCATCGGTACAGAAATTCGAGGCACTCGTGATTTATTAGAAAATGGCAATGGTTTGCTGGTAAAGTTGGGAGATATCAACGAAATAGCATCAGCAATGACCTGGATTTTAGACCATCCAGAGGAAGCTCAACATATGGGCAAGGGCGGACGAGAAAATATGGTTAATTATGACCTGCCACATATCCTGAAAGCAATACGAGGCTTTATATGCTGAAGTCAACAATCAAGAATCAACAATCAACCCATGAGTAATATTGTTACAGGCGCGGCTGGTTTTATCGGCTCTAACTTAGTCGAAACTCTTTTAAACCAAGGTGAACAAGTAATCGGAGTTGATGAAGTCAACGATTACTACAATCCCGAATTGAAGAGAAAAAATCTCGCTCATTTTGAAAAAAATCCGAATTTTAAACTAATTGAGGGCAATATCCTATCTTTGGATTGGAAACCGCTATTAGCCAATGCAGAAGTCATTTACCACCAAGCAGCCCAAGCAGGAGTCCGTGCTAGTTGGGGATACGGTTTCCGCAGCTATACCGATCGCAATATCAATGCAACTCAGGTACTCTTAGAAGCAGCAAAAGATGCACCGCAACTGAAAAAGTTTGTATTGGCTTCGTCGTCGTCGGTGTACGGCAATGCTGAAACTTTTCCTACTTCCGAAACTGCCTGTCCTCAACCAGTTTCTCCCTACGGCATTACCAAATTAGCCGCTGAACGTTTGGCTTCGCTTTATTATCACAATTTCGGCGTTCCCGCAACCATGCTGCGCTATTTCACTGTTTACGGGCCTCGCCAGCGTCCCGATATGGCATTTCACATATTTTTCAAGTCAATTTTGCGCGGGGAAGCGATTTCAATTTACGGAGACGGACAGCAAACGCGAGATTTCACATTTATCAGCGATTGCGTTGCCGCTAATTTAGCTGCCGCTAAAGTGCCGGAAGCTGTCGGGGAAATATTTAATATTGGAGGGGGAAGTCGAGTTGCTTTGGCGGAAGTTATTCAGACTATGGAAAGCATTGTCGATCGCCCTATACGCATCAATTACCTAGAATCGAGCAAAGGAGATGCGCGAGATACTAGCGCTGACACATCAAAAGCTCAGAAAATCTTGGGATATCAGGCCCAGGTTTCTTTGAGGGAAGGGTTGAGGCAAGAATGGGAATGGGTACAGTCTTTGTACGGTTAGAGTACGCTGAACCTACTCATCTCGAATCCAATGAGGGATGAAGCTACCGGATATGATAACACCGAGAAACCCGGTTTCTCGGTGTTATGTTTTTTTGTGGAGTTACTTATAAGCCAATACCGTTAACTTAAGAGAGATCCCCCCTAACCCCCCTTAAAAAAGGGGGGACAAGAATGCTCTCTTTCGTCCCCCGATCCTAAGGGGGATGCGAGGGGATCTCCAGGGCATAAATAGTGTTAATTGAACCGTATTGACTTATAAGCTTTGGTATTTGACCTTTTGCGGAGACTTTACTGCACAAAGCGCGATCGCCTGAAAGAGGCCAAACCACACAAACGCAGCCCGTGGCACCATCCTCTCTGTGCCACGGGCTAGAAGATCGTACCGATTTGCCATCAAATACGTAGATCTACTTATATATGCTGTTAATTTTTCGATGCCAGCGTACATGAGCTCAATATAATTTTTACGAAAAACTTATAAAACTCCGATTTTTTTTAAATTTTCTGTAAAGTTAACCAATTTTATCACCCCGTGAACTCTGCTCGTGCAAATATATATAACAAAGTACCGTGCGTAAATCCACGATTACCCAAACGGACAAATAGAATAAAGTGACAAACAAATAGGGCTCAAAGAGCAGAATTAAATTGCTAGTAATTCAGACAGTGACACTGCAATATGTCTATTTATTAGTTTCGATCCTTGAATCTGAAAAAAATATGTGTCTGAAGCCTTAATTCGGCAGCAGTCAGGGCTTCTATTATTAAGTGTTGTTGTTTCGCATTTTTACTGGTCTAAATTTTATCAATCATGAGTATCTCTAAAGTACATTTCGTAAAACCCCACTCGCAGATTGCTGAATTTAATGAATTAGTTATCATTAAAACAATCAGCCGATTGGTTAAGTCTGTATGCGATCGCCTGTTTGCTGCGATCGCCCTCGTGCTGTTCTCTCCTTTTATCTTATTTGTGGCGATCGCCATCTCCCTGCCTATGGGTACACCAATTGTTTTCACCCAACCACGTCCCGGTAAAGATGGTCAGATTTTTACCTTTTATAAGTTTCGCACCATGACTAACGATCGCGATGCCGATGGGAACCTTTTAAGCGACGAAAAGCGCCTGACTGCGATCGGTCAATTTCTGCGGAAAACCAGTCTTGACGAACTCCCTCAACTTTTGAACGTTCTTAAGGGCGATATGAGTTTTGTTGGGCCGCGTCCTTTAATCGTAGAATATCTAGAGCGCTACAGTCCCGAACAAGCACGTCGCCATGACGTGATGCCCGGTATTACAGGGTGGGCGCAAATTAACGGGCGCAATACCATATCTTGGCAAGAAAAATTCAAATTGGATGTTTGGTATGTGAATAATTGGAGTTTGTGGCTTGACCTGAAAATACTTTTCCTGACAGTATGGAAAGTAGTTAAAAAAGAAGGGATTAGCCAAGCTAATCATGTCACAGTGGAAGATTTTATGGGAAATTAATCCTCCTCTTGAGTGCTACCGCGTACACACAACTTACCAAAACCTTGCTGTGTCAGATAAAACCCTGAGTAGGCAAGGTTTTTAGACGATCCAGATACTTGTCAATAGTTTTAGTTTATTGACAAGGGTTAAGGTAAATCAAGGATTTAAAATATAAATTTTCATTGTTTTCCGTCATGTGATTTCCAACTCGACTTGTGCGTACACCGTAGCTCTTGAGTGGGGGATTGGGCAAGAAATGCTGTGAATTATCTTTGTGGTAATTAAAACGCTCGAATTGTAGTGAGGAAAATTATGCTAGAGAATGTGAATGTTTTCAGCAACGTAGAGTTTACCAAATGGGCTTATTTAGAAGAGTTAAAAATTGAAGAAAAATATCTGATTCAAAAATATTTGGAGAAACAAGGAAAAACAATTGAGGCAGGAACGGGAGGGGGAAGAATTTTGATAGAGATGCAAAAATTAGGATTTACATCTCTTTCTGGATTTGATTGCGCTCCCGAAATGATCGAAGTAGCACAACAGAGAGCAGGAAACAATGGTCTTTCCTTTGAAGTACAGGATGCCACAAATCTACCTTACGAAGATAGTAGTTTCGAGCAAGCAATATATTTACAGCAAATTATCTGTTTCATCCAAGATGACTTGGGAAGATTGAATGCCTTTAAGGAAGCTCACCGTATTTTAAAGAAAGGAGGCTATATTTTATTCTCCTTCCTTTGTTTTGATTGCCGAGTTAAAAATATAGGATAGATACCATATCTATGGTATCTATCTTTGTTGAGGAAAGCGATCGGCTCGAATCGAACAATGCAATCTATGTCCTGGCTGAAGCATAACGATAAACCAAACTGGGCGGCTCTTGTTGATAAAGGCCCTTATACCTATTGGTATAAAATTGACGAGATTTGCGAGATTTGCGAAGAAGTTGGTTTTGAAGTAGTTTCTCTTGGTTCTGCGGAGCAAGTTAACCAAGGAGAAATGGCTGCTTCTGGTGAAGAACTATTGAAAAAGCAACTTAACGGAATGTTATACGTGGTTTGTAAGAAATAACTTTTCCCAGCCACAAAATTTTTATAGCTATAGAGTCACGTTATAAGGCTAGAAAAATGCAACTCTGTTGGCAAACACTTCACAGATTAGAAAAAGAATACGGCGATTCTTTTTTTATTTTGGATCTCAGACAATTTGAAACTAACTATAAAGATTTGCTCCAGGTTTCCCTCGTTTTATCCCAATACCAACCAGGGGTATTCTTACAAGACTAATTATATTCCCAAGCTATGCCAAACCGTGCATTCTATGGGAGGGTACGCAGAAGTTGTTTCCCAAATGGAGTATGACTTAGCCATAAGTATTGGCGTACCTCCCACCAGAATTATTTTTAATGGCCCGCTGAAGCATCCAGAAGACCTAGAGAAAGCTATTTTGGCAGGTTCTACAGTCAACTTGGAATCCTTAGAAGAAGTAGAAATAGTCGAAGCTTTGGCACAAAGATTGCCTGAACAAAACATAGCTGTTGGTTTGAGATGTAATTTTGAGATTGACACCAGTCGCATATCTAGATTTGGGTTTGATGTAGCTGGAGGCGAACTCGATCGCGCTTTCCAAAGACTGACAGAATTAAGTAATTGTGATGTTGATGGACTGCATTGTCATATTTCTACATCGGCAAGAAGCACGGACTCCTACGCACGTCGCACTCAGAAAATTATCGAACTAACCGATTATTATTTCAAGGATAAACAACCAAGATTTATTGATATCGGCGGTGGTTTTTACGGAAAAATGACCGATGATTTAAAAAGTCAATTTGATGGCTGTATTCCCAACTATCAGGAATACGCCGCCGCAGTTGCGCCGCAATTACAAAGCAAATATCCCGGTAATTCTGGTCCCGAATTAATTATTGAACCTGGAGTAGCCATTGTATCCGATGTGTTGAATTTTGTGGCTAAAGTTGTGGGATTAAAAAAAGTGCGATCGCGCCAAATTGCCCTAGTAGTCGGTAGCGTCCACAACGTTAAGCCAACCGGGACTGATAAAAATCTGTCGTTGCGAGTTTACAGAGACGAGGAAAATAGCGCTCAAAGAAAACTTGCAGGGCCGGTGGACATAGTGGGATATACTTGTATGGAGCATGATTGTTTATACAAGGACTATTCGGGAGAAATAGGTATAGGAGATTATACAGTTGTTGAGAATATGGGTGCTTATACTGTAGTCTTCAAGCCACCATTTATTCGCCCCAATCCGCCCATTATTAGCTATGACTCCATCCAGGACGAGTATAAACTAATCAGACGGCGAGAAACTTCTCAGAATGTGTTTTCTACTTATATTTTGTAACAGGTAAAAATATGAATGTATTCTTGACTTGTGCGGGACGCCGCAACTACCTGTTGAAATTCTTCCAAGAAGCACTAGGCAATCAAGGAAAAGTATTTGCTGGTGATGCTACCATAGAAGCGCCGACGTTACAAGAAGCTGATGAAAGTTTTTTGTTGCCGCGTATCGATCGCAGCGAATACTTCGAGAAGCTGCTGGATATCTGTCAGCAAAAACAAGTACGCTTGCTCATACCGCTGAACGATCTAGAATTGCCTTACCTGGCGAAACAACGCGATCGCTTTCTCACCATAGGAACGATTCCAGTTGTTTCCTCTCCCGAAGTTATTGATATTTGTTTTGACAAGTTTGCCACATTTCAATTTTTACGAAATATAGGTATTTCTGCCCCAGAAACTTATCTTTCACTCGCTGAAGCACGAGCAGCTATTGAGCGAGGAGAAATCACCTTTCGTTTAGTAGTAAAACCCCGCTGGGGAAGTGCATCCATTGGGATTGAATATCCTGAGGATGATGAAGAATTGGAATTAGCTTATCGCTTTGTTAAAAAATCGATTATGAAATCGTTCTTGGCAGAAGTAAGCTCCTCCGATCGCGATCGGTGTATCTTAATTCAAGAGCGATTAATCGGACAAGAACACGGTCTTGATATTATTAATAACTTAGATGGTTCATACATCACGACTTTTGTCAAGCGCAAGCTGACCATGGGAGCCGGAGAAACCGATCGCGCGGTGACACTCGAAAATCAAGAACTGAAACAACTGGGTGAGAAAATAGGTCAAAAACTGGGTCATATTGGCAACCTGGACTGCGACGTAATTGTGGGCCAACAAGGTTTGTGCGTGCTGGAATTGAACCCGCGTTTTGGTGGCGGCTACCCATTTTCCCAGATGGCCGGTGCAAATATTCCGGCGGCGCTAATCGCTTGGGCTAATGGAGAGGAACCAGATCCTAGTTGGTTAACCGTGCAAGGAAATATCACCTCTTTCAAATGCGATCGCCTTGTCACCGTTCGCAGCAAAGCATAAAATAATTTAGATAATATGACCAAACAAATCCTCCTTTCAACGCCGCACATGGGCGAACTCGAACAAAAGTTCGTCCGAGAAGCCTTTGACACCAACTGGATCGCCCCCGTGGGCCCCCATGTCGATGCCTTCGAGCGGGAATTCTGCGATGTAGTCGGTTCCCGTCACGCCGCTGCTCTGAGTTCAGGGACAGCGGCTTTACATTTAGCTTTACAATTAATTGGTGTCAGTGCTGGCGATGAGGTTTTTTGCTCGACTCTGACGTTTATTGCTACTGCTAGTCCGATTACTTATTTAGGCGCAAAACCTGTTTTCATTGATAGCGATCGCACTACATGGAACATGAATCCCGAATTGTTGCGAGAAGCCCTGGACAAACGAGCCAAATTAGGAAAGTTGCCCAAAGCTGTGGCGATCGTGCACCTCTACGGTCAAAGTGCCGATATTGACCCTATTTTAGCAGTTTGCAATGACTATGGAATACCGCTAATTGAAGATGCGGCAGAATCCCTAGGAGCTACTTACAAAAACCGTTCTCCGGGAACTTTTGGCAAAATCGGCATTTTTTCATTCAACGGCAATAAAATTATCACCACTTCCGGCGGCGGAATGTTAGTTTCAGACGACCAAAAACTGGTAGAAAAAGCCCGTTTCTTGGCGACGCAAGCTCGCGATCCGGCTCCTCATTACCAACACACCGAAATCGGCTACAACTACCGCCTCAGCAACGTTTTAGCAGGAATTGGGATCGGTCAATTGCGCGTTTTGGGCGATCGAGTTCAGGCGAGACGGCACAATTTTGAGGTTTACAAACAAGCTTTGGGAAATCTGCCGGGAATCGAATTTATGCCGGAAGCTGATTTCGGACGCGCTACTCGCTGGCTGACTTGTTTGACAATTAATCCTGCTGCTTTCGGTGCCGATCGAGAACAAGTTCGCCTCGCACTTGCGAAGGAGAAAATAGAAGCGCGTCCGGTTTGGAAACCTTTGCATTTGCAGCCAGTATTTGCTGAGTGTGAATGTATCGGAGGTGAAGTTGCAGAAGCGTTATTTGAGCAGGGTCTTTGCTTGCCTTCTGGCTCTAATTTAACTGAAGAAGATTTAGAACGAGTCACCAGCGCGATCTTAGGTTTGTAGTAAGGACTTTAGTCCTTATTAGGCTTGTAGTAAGGACTTTATCTTTTGTTTGATAACTAATGTTTGCTAACTAATATTTTTACCCAAAAATAAGAGATATAATTATATAGCCTTTCTCAAAAAAATGAGGTATGACTGATAGCTTATATAACGCTAAACGTATAGGGCTTAAGCCCAACAACGTACCTCACCTATCTGAGAAGAGCTATATAGTCATTTTGGAGATAATGTCAACAGTATTTTTTCGTAATTATTCGTAATTATAGAAGTGTAAGTAAAATTAACTAGGTTAGCTCCAGTGTAGATCGCACTCTGTTGCATATATCTGACAATGCTAAGTTAATTAAAGATTTGATGCAGGTTGCGGATAAGTCTTTACATTGTCGGTGCAAATTTTGTTATTCTGTTAGCAAGTTTGATTCGATCGACTGAATTGTTGTACCACAGTCTTACCCTCTAAACAGAACGGCAGTTTCCCCCATGAGAATTTTAGTCACAGGCGGTGCGGGTTTTATCGGTTCCCATCTGATCGATCGCTTAATGGCCCAAGGACACGAGGTAGTCTGCCTGGATAACTTTTATACCGGGACTAAGCGCAATATCCTCAAATGGATGGACAACCCCTATTTTGAGCTGATCCGCCACGACATCACGGAACCGATTCGGTTAGAGGTAGATCAGATTTACCATCTGGCTTGTCCGGCTTCGCCAGTACACTATCAGTTCAACCCCGTCAAGACAATTAAAACAAATGTCATCGGGACGCTAAATATGCTGGGATTGGCGAAACGGGTAAAAGCAAGATTTTTTCTGGCTTCCACATCAGAAGTTTACGGCGATCCGGATGTGCATCCGCAGACAGAAGACTATCGCGGCAACGTTAATTGTATCGGAATTCGCAGTTGTTACGACGAGGGGAAGCGAGTAGCTGAAACCCTATCTTTTGACTACCACCGCCAAAATGGGGTAGACATTCGAGTTGTGCGAATTTTTAATACCTACGGCCCCCGGATGTTAGAAAATGATGGCAGAGTTGTCAGCAATTTTATTGTCCAAGCTTTGCGAAATCAACCGCTGACTGTGTACGGCGACGGTTCTCAAACGCGGAGTTTTTGCTACGTTTCTGATTTGGTAGAAGGATTTATTCGTTTGATGAATAGCGACGAAATCGGGCCGATGAATTTGGGGAATCCCGGCGAATACACTATCTTGGAACTGGCACAGAAAATTCAAAACATGATTAATCCAGGGGCGGAAATTATCTTTAAACCGCTGCCGCAAGACGATCCAAAACAGCGACAACCGGATATTACTCTTGCTAAAAGTTGGTTGGGGTGGGAGCCAACTGTGCCGCTGGATAAAGGTTTAGATTTGACTGTCAAAGATTTTCGCGATCGCATCGAAGGAAACCAAAAGTAGAGAAGGGGAGAGGGGGAGAGGGGGAGAGGGGGAGAAGGGGAGAGGGGAAGAGTGGGAGAGGGGGAGAGGGGGAGAGGGGGAGAATTTTTACTTCTTACTTCTTCCGACTTCACGCTTGACTTCCTCAATCTGCCCTCTGCCCTCTGACTAATAACAACTGTCAACTCTTAACTGTCAACTGTTAAGCGGTCAACTGTCAAACGATTTTAGATTTGGGATTTGGGATGCAAGGATTGGGGATTGAGGATTGAAGATTTTTGATCGTCAACTGTCTCCGGGTCAACTGTCAACTCTTCCTTCTTCCTTCTTCACATCGATCTTCTTCACATCGATCTTCTTCACATCGATCTTCTTCACATCGATCTTCGTGTCAACTGTTTACTGTCAACTGTCAACTGTTTATTAACTTAGAGGAGATTTATATGCGTGTTTGCGTCATCGGTACAGGATACGTTGGCTTAGTCACCGGCACTTGCTTGGCCCACATCGGCCACCAAGTGATTTGTGTAGACAACAACGAAGAAAAAGTTAAATTAATGAAATCGGGACAGTCGCCTATTTTTGAACCAGGACTGTCGGAATTAATGTCCTCTTCATCTCAATCGGGAAATCTAGAATTTACTTCGGATTTAGCAGCAGGAGTCGCTCACGGGGACATTTTATTTATTGCTGTGGGGACGCCTCCTTTGCCTACTGGGGAAAGCGATACTCGCTACGTGGAAGCGGTGGCGCGCGGCATTGGTGCTCACCTCGATGGCGATTACAAAGTGATCGTAAACAAATCAACTGTACCCATCGGTTCGGGAGATTGGGTGCGGAGGATTGTATTAGACGGTTTGGCTGAACGTCAAAAAGCTCAAAGCGGTGAGGGCGTTACGGGTGAGGAAGTAGCAGCAAAAACTGGCGTGCAATTTGATGTGGTTAGCAATCCGGAGTTTTTGCGGGAGGGCTGCGCTGTTTTCGATACGTTTAATCCCGATCGCATTGTTCTGGGCAGCAACTCTCAGCGGGCGATGGATCTGATGCTACAATTATACAGGCCAATTGTCGATCGCAAGTTTGCAGAAAATCCGTCTTTGCCTGCGGTACCTGTGGTGATGACTGATATCAGTTCGGCGGAGATGATTAAGTACGCAGCTAATGCTTTTTTGGCTACTAAGATTAGCTTTATTAATGAAGTTGCTAATATTTGCGATCGAGTTGGTGCAGATGTTACCCAAGTAGCGAAAGGTATCGGTTTAGATTCGCGAATTGGCAGCAAGTTTTTACAAGCTGGTATCGGTTGGGGCGGTTCCTGTTTCCCCAAAGATGTTTCGGCATTAGTTCACACTGCTGACGATTACGGCTATGAAGCGCATTTGCTGAAAGCGGCGGTGGAAGTGAACGAACGCCAGCGATTGATTGCAATTGAAAAGTTGCAGCAAGTTTTGAAAATTCTCAAAGGTAAAACAGTCGGACTTTTGGGTTTGACTTTCAAGCCGGATACTGACGATTTGCGGGATGCTCCTTCCCTGAATTTAATCGAGAATTTGAACCGGTTGGGAGCGAAAGTTAAAGCTTACGATCCGATTGTTTCTCAAACTGGGCTGCGTCACGGTTTGTCCGGTGTTTTGGTAGAAACCGATCCGGAAAGGTTGGCCGACGGTTGCGATGCTTTGGTGTTAGTGACTGACTGGGAACAGTTTCGCAATTTAGATTACGATAAAATGGCGAAGTTGATGGCTCATGCAGTGATGATTGACGGCCGCAATTTCTTGGATAAGAAGGTTTTAGAAGCGGCTGGTTTCCAATATGTGGGAGTTGGAAGATAATCAATCAGCTATTGCGCATTTAAATTGCATATTCGGAGCGGGCTAGAAGCCCACTCCACAAGAGTTTAATTATTTCTTGACATACACAATTTCAAGGCCGCAACAGCTTAAAGAGTTCTCAGCATAATCTCTATCTCGTAGGGTGCGCATTGCGCACCTTACATTTACTGGTACTGAGATGCTCCCCACCTTACATTTACTGGTAGGGAACAATCGAGGTAAATCCACCTGCTTTAGAAACTTTCCATCAATGTTTTTTCTTGAGCGTAAACATCGCGTAGTTGTTGCAGTGCTGAGGCAGAAATTACCGATTTAACTGTAGCGACTAATTTACCCCACTCGTGCAAGCTGTCAACTGAAACAGCGGCTTTGAAGTTGTACGTATAAAATTTAGTCCAAAATTCTGGTGCTTGGGTGCGTTTCCAGCGTTTGTACCAGCCGAGATAGTCTTGGGTGCAGGCCGGTTTTACTTCTTTGATTGGGGGGAAATCGGCGTAGCTGACAAACCTGCTGAGGCCTTTGGCGTGTACGTACACCATGTTGTGACAGCATTCGATTCGGTAAATTTGGTCGGGTGTGATGTTGAACAAAAGTGCGACTGTTTCTTCGGTGACAAATCTCGATCGCGGATTGACCGTCAACGATTTGTGAATAATTTTTGAGGGGCCGATCGCCCAGGACGATCTTAACTGATTTTCTGATCTCATTGTAGGTGCATCTGGTGGTTTGTAAATCTATCTGCTGGGTGCGAGCGACAGAAATTGTCTGTCGGGATTAATTATAACGGGCGATCGCCTTTAGTTTCGCTGACTTTGCCGCCAAACGGATATAAGCGCCGACTTCTGCCGTAAGCGGCCCCAAATTTTACACCAACGTTTCAGATCCCAGATTCATCTTTAGAGTCAATCTAAAATCTAAAATCTAAAATCTAAAATCGACTGACCGGGGGCGATCGCTTTTTGCTATATTATACTAAATCCAAAATTTTGTAAATAGTTTATTATTATGAGTAAAGGCTTAGTCAGGCTGCGGGTTCGAGAGTTGGCGGCCGAGAAGGGATGGACGCTGAAGGAAGTAGCGGAGCGATCGGGCGTGGGGTACAGTACGATTAGCAATTATGCGCGCTCTCAGGGGATGGCGATGGTTGACTTTGCGGCAGTGTACAAGTTGGCCCGCACTTTTGATGTGCTGATTGAGGATTTTGTGGTCATCATGGAAAAGTAGTTGAAGGTTTTGCTTAAATTCTAATGTGATAGCGATCGACTTTTGATGTGCCGATCGAAGCTTTGGTGTGATGATTGCAGCATAGGTCGATCGCCCGCAACCAAACTCGATCGCCTATCATTAAAATAACCCGCTTGGAGTAATCCTAGGGTGTGTCGCCTGCGAAGAATCCCTCGCCTTGCATATCGAAAACCTCAAAGCGACGCACCGATGCGATCGATCGCAAATAAAGTCGATCGCCTACAATCAAACTAACCCCCTAGAGCCTAAAATTAGGAGAACTGTCAAATGCTAGATGCTGCGTTATTGGGAGGACTTTTCACAGTCGTGTGGCAAGCCATATTGGGGACTCAAGCCAATGATGCAGCAAAGCACCTCTATTTGAAGGGAATCAAAAAAGTATCACGAAACGGGAAAATAGTCAATCACGATTTAGAAAAAGCGCTGAAACGTTCTTTCTTGAAAGCTCAACAACAAATCGCCTCAGAATGCCATAAAGAATTGGTTGAGCCATCTCGTAGGGCTTCTAAAGGAATCGTTATTTACTTACCTCAACACCGTCCTGATTTAGAATGGCTCGATAAGAAGATTAAGCAGTTAAAATCTGAATTGGAAATAGTCGATAAAGAAACAGTCCCGTCTGGGATTCCGATTGAGGGTTTAGATGAAATAGAATTGCTGCTGACTGCCACAGATGAGTTAAAGCAGAATCGGGTAGCAGAAGTTAACCAAAAGCTGCTGGAACTTGCTCTGGAAAATTGCGATGTCGCACCCTACAAAACAAAGTTAGAGCAAGATTTGTTTCCCTTAGTCTCAGCATACTTTGCTCAGGAAATCAAGGAAAATGAAAAGGTTTTTCAGATTTTTACCGGGCAGAGTTTAACGCGGATCGATATCAGAACCCAAGAAATGTATGCTTGGCTTCAGGAGATAGTGGAAAAGAGCCGGATTGTTTACCAACCGATTGACTGGCAGAGTATTTGTCAGCAGATTTTAGATGAGAAAGAACAGCAGCGACTTAGTAGCGATCGGCTAACTTTTGGCAACCATCAAATAGATGATGTTTATGTGCCGCTGGGATTGGTGGAAAGGCACAAAGTACCTGACAAGCGCCAGGATTTGGCGGCGGAGGAAGGTTCGGATTTGTACCGGGAAAAGGAAGTTACTCAAACCTTTGAACATAGCGAGTTTCTCGAGGAAGTGCTGCGACAAGGAAGTAGCCCGAAAAGCAATGGGAAGCGGTTAGGAATTATTGGGGAACCGGGGGCGGGAAAAACAACGCTGTTGCGGCGGATTGCTAATTGGGTGGCTGCTGAAATTTCGGAGGCGATTGTTATTTGGATATCCTTGGCGGATTTGCAGAGGAAGGAATTAGAAACCTATTTATTTGATAGTTGGCTGCTGGCGGCTATTAAGAGGGCTGGGAAGGCTGAGGCGACGGCGGATATTAAGGATGATTTTTTGGCACAGTTTAATGCTAGTCGTGTTTGGTTGGTGTTGGATGGCGCGGATGAGATGGCTGCGGGTGATGGCAATCCTTTGGCGGAAATTCAGCGGCAAATTAGAACGGGCGGCTGTATTCAAAGGGCGCGGATTGTGTTAAGTTGTCGGCAGAATGTCTGGGATGCGATCGGCTCTGCGTTGGATACTTTTGATACTTATCGCACCCTGGAATTTTCCTATCCCGAACAAGTGGAGATGTTCATTGATAAGTGGTTTGGAACCCCCAGGGGCGGGCACGGGGGAGAGGGCGGGCACGGGGAAGAGGGCGGGCACGGGGGCACCGCCCCTACGAATCCCCTCAATGTAGGGGCGGTGCCCCTGTGCCCGCCCTCCGCGCAGCTACGCGAAGCATTAGCATCACTGGGAAAAGAGCGAATTCGAGACTTAGTAAAAAATCCCCTGAGATGTTCGCTGCTGTGCGGCACTTGGCAATCCTTGGATGGTGATTTACCAGATACTAAGGCTAAGCTTTATCAGCGGTTTGTGACTACTTTATATCAGTGGAAAAAACCGCACTTGAATTGGAGTCAGCAGCAGGATTTGAATGCCGCTTTGGGGAAATTGGCACTTTCAGGGATGTTAAATGAAACGTCACGGTTTCAGTTACGTGAAAGTGTGGGATATCGGGTGATGGGTGCATCGCAGTTTGAGTTGGCTTGTCGTTTGGGTTGGCTGAATTTGGTGGCGAGGGATGCGGAGACGGCGGAAGGGATTTATGCTTTTTATCATCCGACTTTTCAGGAATATTTTGCGGCGTTGGCGGTTGAGGATTGGCACTTTTTTTTGAATCATTTTCCTGGGAATCCGCAGCATCCTGATGCTCGATATCGCATTTTTGAGAAGCAGTGGAAGGAGGTGATTTTGCTGTGGTTGGGGCGTGAGGAGGTAGGGAAGGAGGAGAAGGAAGGGTTTATCGAGGCGTTGGTTGAGTTTGAGGATGGGTGTGGTGAATTTTATGGATATCGGGCGTATTTTCTCGCGGCTGCGGGGATTGCTGAGTTTAAGGATTGTAGTCTTGCTGATGAGATTGTGTCGCAGATTATTAAGTGGGGATTTGGTTATTTTGATGAGGAACAACAGGAGTGGTGGAGATGTCTTGCTCCAATTGCAGAGGGAGCAAGGGAAGTTCTGAAAGAAACGGATAGGGAAAGGGCGATTTCCGCTTTAGTGAAGTTAATTTGTACTTCTCAGATTGATGAAGATACCCAGATAGAAGTAGCAAAAGACTTAGCAGAAATAGGTGGATATAACCCAGTTGCTATCTCCGGTTTAGTGGAGTTGATTGGTACTTCTGAGGATGATAATACCTGGAGGAGTGCCATAGATAGCTTAGGAAAAATCGACAAAGATAACTCAGTTGCGATCTCAGCTTTAGTCGATTTAATCGGTACTTTTCAGGATAAAAATACCCAGAGGAGAGCGGCCGTAAGCTTAGGGAAAATATGCAAAGATAACGTAGTTGCGATCGCATCTTTAGTCGATTTAATCAGAAATTCAGATGATAACATTGCCCGGTGGCAAGCGGCAGATATCTTAGGGGAAATTATCAAAGGTCAACACTTAGCCACCGCAGTCTCTGGTTTGAAAGATTGCCTAACTTCCGAAATCTCCGAAAACGACTTGACTCTTTATCACAAGAGCTGTCTGATCATCTGGGACTGCGCCCAAAACATGACTTACCCAGAATTTTATCAAGCATGGCACACCCAACCTACCAATTCCCCAATACCTGACAACCACCGACAAAATACAGATATCCCCACACTCCTAAAACAACTCAAACCCACAGATAAAGCCTTCCCCGCGCCTCTCAACATTCGCGCCCTAGAAGGCGAAACCGATACAAGCCCGATCGCCCAAGAACTCTGTACCCAACTATATCAAACAATCTTCCCCGCAGATACAGACATCCCCGCCATCCGCAACGCCCCGGAATTCAAGCGATTAATTCCGCAACTCAAAAACCGGCTGCAAAAACAGCACATCGCCTTAATTTTGCACTCGTGTCCGTGCGAAAATGCGCTTTCGTCTTTCACCCGCAAACTCGCCGACTCTCACATGGGTATTCATATCGCCTGGATTACCCATACACCGCTGGAATTGCCGCTAACAGGTTTTGCCGCGGATGGAGAGGATTTGCTGGATGCGGTGCAGGATTGGATTCGGGGGATTGGTGCGTGATGTTGGGATTGTCACTCTGTTGTGTGGGCTCTGCGATTGCTTTGCTTCGCGCGCAATGACATATTCTCTTCAACCCGCGCACCATCCGGGTTTTGTTTGTGTCGGCGCGATTTCAATCGCCCGCTACTCCGGGGCAACTCCGGGGCGGGCTAGGAGCATCGCCCCACAAGAGTTTTAATTTCTTCAACCCGCGCACCATCCGGGTTTTGTTTGTGTCGGCGCGATTTCAATCGCCCGCTACTCTATCAAGTCGCGATTTCAATCACCCGCTACTGCGCCGCTACCGCAATACTACTGCAATACTAAGGGTAAAGATACAACCGAGCCTCCCCGCAAGACTCCCGGAAACCATGTCCAAGCAAAAAAAGACCCCAGCCAAAACCTACACCGAAATCAACCTCAGTGACCCCCAATACTACTTCAACCGAGAACAAAGCTGGCTAGAATTCAACAACCGCGTGCTCCACGAAGCCCTAGATCCCCGCACGCCCCTCCTCGAAAGACTCAAATTTCTCGCTATTTTCAGCTCAAACCTAGACGAATACTTCATGGTGCGAGTGGCTGCACTCAGACAGCAAGTAGAAGCAAAAGTCACCAAATTGACCTCCGATGGCAGTACCCCCCAACAACAGCTAGATGCCATCAACAAGCGGCTTTTACCGATGGTGACTCAGCAACACTCGTATTTTGAGCAAACTTTGCGGCCAAAATTAGCAGCAAGCGGCATCCACATTCTCGACTACATCGACCTCAATCAAGAACAGCGAAATTACTTGCACCGCTACTTCAAAGAACAAGTATTTCCCGTACTCACACCGCTAGCAGTTGACCCCAGTCATCCATTCCCATTTCTATCGAATCTCAGCCTCAATTTAGCAGTAGTTGTCAGAGACCCGGACACCGGCGAAGAACTATTTGCGCGCGTCAAAGTACCGCAAGTCTTGCCCAGATTTTTGCCCTTACCGGCAGATTTACAGTGGCAGCAAAGAGGCAAAATTCCGGTGTGGACGGGCGTACCTTTAGAACAGGTAATCGCCCACAATTTAGAGGCTTTGTTTCCGGGGATGGACATTCAGGAATATCACCCGTTTCGGATTACTCGCAATTCCGATTTGACTGTGGAGGAAGATGAGGCAGATGATTTGCTGCTGGCGATCGAACAGGAACTCCGCAAGCGCCGGTTTGCAGGTTCTGCCGTGCGCCTGGAAATTCAAGCGATTATGCCGCCTGCACTGCGAGATATGCTGATGGACGAGTTGGATCTCGGCGAGCAGGATGTTTACGCGGTGGAGGGGCTGCTAGGCCTCAAGGATTTGATGTCCTTTGTGGGGTTGCCTGTGCCGGAACTCAAAGACCCCCCGTGGACTCCGGTTGTGCCGCCGCGCTTGCGGAACTCGGAACCGCCCAGGATGGTAGACAAATCCATTTCCCATGTTGACGAGGGCGAGGATATTTTCACGACTATCCGCCGGGGAGATGTGATGCTGCACCATCCCTATCACTCGTTTGCGGCGACGGTGCAGCGGTTTATTACTGAGGCGGCGCACGATCGCTCGGTGTTAGCGATTAAGATGACTTTATACCGCACTTCTGGTGATTCGCCGATCGTCAGCGCCTTAATTCAAGCAGCGGAAAACGGCAAGCAAGTAGCCGTTTTAGTCGAACTCAAAGCCCGGTTTGACGAAGAAAATAATATTCTTTGGGCTCGCAAGTTAGAACAAGCGGGAGTTCACGTTGTTTACGGTTTGGTGGGACTCAAAACCCACACCAAAATTGTGATGGTAGTGCGCCGCGAGGACAAATGTATTCGCCGCTACGTCCACATCGGCACGGGAAATTACAACCCGAAAACGGCTGGACTGTATACGGATGTCGGTTTGTTAAGTTGTCGCGAGGATTTGGGTGCGGATTTGACTGACTTGTTTAATTATTTAACTGGTTATTCGCGGCAGATAACTTATCGTAAATTGTTGGTGGCGCCGGTCAATATGCGCGATCGATTTTTAGCATTAATCCGCCGCGAGGTCGAATTCTGCCGCTTGAATGCCGAAAGCGGCATGGGTAGCTGCGGCCGAATAGTCGCTAAAATGAATGCTTTAGTTGACCCTCAAATTATTGTTGCTTTGTACGAAGCTTCGCAAGCGGGAGTTAAAATTGATTTGATTATTCGCGGGATTTGCTGTTTGCGTCCGGGCGTTGAAGGTGTTAGCGAAAATATCAGAGTTATCAGTATTATCGGCCAATTTTTAGAGCATTCGCGGATGTTTTATTTTTTCAACGGTGGCAGCGAAGAGGTGTATATTGGTTCTGCTGACTGGATGCAGCGCAATCTTAGCAGGCGGGTTGAGGCGATCGTCCAAGTGGAAGATCCGACTATAGTAATGGAGTTGCAAGAAATTTTGGGTGTGATGCTGGCGGACAACCGTCAAGCTTGGGATTTGCAGCCTGGGGGACACTATTCTCAGCGGCGCCCGCCTGCTAATAACCCAGAAGTGAGCTCTCAGCAGATTTTGATGGACATGGCGATGAATTAATCATTGGTCATTGGTCATTGGTCATTGGTTAAGCTGTCGCGCATCTAATTTTCACAGTTGTTTTTATTGAAACTTTTGTGGGATGAGTATCTTGTCATTAGTTCCAACTAAAGAACGCGCTTTCCCACAGTCCGGCAGGGGTTAAAACCCCTGCCTCAAAGCAAAAGTCCTCGCTATGAGGACTGATGAGTTCTTCAGTCCTCATAGCGAGGACTTTCGCTATTAGACAGGGACTTTAGTCCCTGGCGGACTGCGGGTTAAATGCTAAGTTGACACCGATCGCATCCTGTTAGCCCCAACGGTACCAATTAAATGCAAAACAGCTTACGATCTAATGACCAATGACTAATGACTATTGACTAACTGTCAAAAGTGCGCTTAAACTCTTCCAACAAATCATCAATTTCCTCGATCGCCTGACTGACATCAATTCTCAGGGCTCCCAAGTCCGATCGATCTAGCAGCCGCACGAGGGATTCCCGCTTGATCTCGATTGCTGCTACGCGCTCTTTGATTGTCTGTGCATCCATTGTTTTTTGCCTTGGCTAGTATTAACAAAAATATTTGACTTTCCCCCCTACGAACAGACGGGGATTCTTAATTCACCGACGTACCTTTGGGCGCCAATCCTGCACTATTTTTATATTAAAAGTGAGGAACGCGCTCAGGCTTTTTGAGTCTGTGTTATAGTTTGATTGTACATCAAAACTTCAGCGCAGAAAAGGCGGACGTTTGCTATCTGCGGGTTTGTTTTTCATCATTTCAGCTAAAAATCGCTTCAGAGCCTTCTCGCGGTTTTTCATGAAAGCAGCCCAAAATCCCGGTTGATATTCATCCATTGTCTTGGCTAGGGCCCAGACATCGATCGCTAAAATATTATAAAGCCTTTCATCTTCGCGTTTGAGCGAGTTAATCTGGTCGAGAACAGACTTGTTGGCGACCGCAGTCTGTTTGTCTTCGTCTTTAATCATGTCCTAAAATTGGTTGAAAGGGCAAGAGCGTCGATCGCGATCGTCGCTCTCTATAATTTGATGATACTGCCGATCTCGATCGCCTTCTGGAACCAACGCCCCGCAATTAACCAGGATCTCGATCGGTGGCGCCGCGGCGAGTCCAAGCGGGATAGTTTTTTGAAGCTAGAGACAAGATTGTGGATGCACAGAGAACCCGCTCTCATAGATGCTAGCAGTTTTGGCGAGTATTTTGACAAAAAAACTAAATTTATTCAAGACTTCTTGCCCGATAATAATTAAAGTATATTGTTGATTTCAGCTACTTACCTCACTAATATGTTACGTAAAATTTCTTTAGCAAGCCTAGCCTTAGTGGTGGGCGGTATCTTAGCAGTAGTCGGGTTCTATGCCTACTTCACCGACCAAGCTACCCTCAATCTAGCCGGTTTTTTTTATGGAATTCCCCTGTTGCTGGGAGGTTTGGCCCTGAAAGCGGCGGAACTCGAACCAGTGGAGTTCGCCGAACCGACTTCTCCTGAAGTTCTCCTGCTGCGAGAAAGTCAGGCCACGGATACTCAAAACCAAGTCCGCAAAGATATCACCCGATTTCGCTACGGCCAACCCGCCCACTTAGATGACGCTCTGGAACGCTTGGGCTTGGCCCCGACAGATGAGGAACGCCCCCTCCTCCAAAGCTTGCGGGAAGTTGATGTTGATGGTGCTTATGCGTTAATTCTAGACTTTTATTCGCCGCTGCTGCCGATCGAACTCTGGGAAGAAAAGCAAGAAAAAATAGCTAAATTTTTTGGCCCCGGTTTGGACGCAAAAGTCACTCAAAAGCCTGATGAGAAAATTGAATTGGCTTTAATTACCAGTCCTAAAGCTTAAACCAGCCTTAAGTTTTGAGTGCGATACTTTTCAACCGATCATTATATTATGTCCGGTCGATTGACAACAGTCAGTAACGGTTCGTAGTGTGGACTTCAGTCCTCTCTTTGATGCTGACTAAAATCCTCACTACAAACCAATATGGTCGTTAGATCTGACATGATATTAATTATTAATCCTGGCTCGCTTCCGATACTGATTTTAGCGGCTGCTTGAAACCAGTCGCTATCAGCAAAAGCTCGTTAGCGAAGCTTGCAGAAAACGATCGCCCATCCAGACCTAGCCCCAATCTTATTTTATGTAATTATAATATTGATTGAGGAGCGATCGCAATCTTAAAATCAGGAGAAGTATAAATGGTTCCGTCCCACACCAGGATAGGTATCATCGGCGCAGGAACATCAGGAGCTTATCTGGCAATTCTGCTGATTCAACAAGGGTTTAAAGTTGACTTGTTTGAAAAAGCACCCTATCCGCGTACCGATGGCTGCGGTATTCTGATCGTGCAAGAAGGTATGGAAGCACTGCATCAAGGCAACGCTCAAATTACCCAAAAAATCATTAACTCGGGCGATCGAGTTAAATTATTCGAGTTTCGCAACCTGCGCGGCGGTGTCATCAATTCCGAGCACGTCACCTACGAAGAAAACGAAGTCCCGGCAATGCTGGTACACCGCAAAGCTATATTAGAAGCAATCCTCGACGATTTCCCCCCCGAGTGTATTCATTTTAATGCAGAATTGGCATCGATCGCCCAAACCGACAAAAGTGCGATCGCCCACTTTAAAGATGGCACAAAATGGTAAGGCGATCTATTAATTGGTGCCGATGGCATTCTCTCAAAAGTTCGTCAATTTATACTTTCCAACGTAGAACTATTCTATTTAGGCGATGTCGTCTGGCGGGGAATAGTCGAAGATAACAGCTTTTGTCCCGAAGGAAACTTTTTTGTTTATGTACGGAGTCGGGGAATTTATTCCAACTTCTTTCACATCGGTGGAGGTCGCACTCATTGGGGTTTCTTTATTGAAAAAGAGCGCACTGAATCCGAAATCGGAAAACTGCAACCTACTAATATTACTATTCCTCCCGAAGAACTAGCAAAACTCCCAGAAGATGCCCGAAAACTAATAGAATCAACGCCTCTAGAAAATATTGTCTGTCGTTTTTCCTATGACATTGACCCCCTACCAAAAATCTACAACGGTCGTGTTATCTTAATTGGAGATGCAGCCCACGCTAAAAGTTCCACGCGCGCCAGAGGAATGACATCAGGTTGGGAAGATGGCCTGTATTTAGCAAAACATCTCGCAAATAGTGCAAATATTCCCGAAGCGCTGGAAAACTTCCAAACTAAAAGACTCCCAATTGTTCACGAATATAGCGATCCTAAATGATTTTAATAACTTTGTAGGGGTAGTGGATGGTGCGTGCCTACCCTCTCTATCGGGCAACCACGGGGGGTTTGCCCCTACAAGAATTAGTCAGAAAGTTGGTCGTCGCTAAGAAAGAGAGATGGAACTCAAGGGTAATTTTACCATCTGGATTCAAGGAAATCAGTACCATCAAGTTAACAATTATGAATACTCAGACGGTTCTCGCGTCCAGCTTAATTTTCAAGGAGAGTTTGAACAACGGATTTTGAAACTGTATTCTAGCAGTTATTCTGATTTTCCGGCGATCGCCTGGGATGCTGGCCAGGAAACCGTTTGCTTTCGGGCGAATAAAACTGAAGATAACGTCCTGATTACCTTTATGGAAACAATGACATTACTTAGCGAAAACCACCGAGTTCGCAGCACTCAAGCTTTTTTAAACGGCGTTTTTGATAGTATCTCCTTTATTGAGAAAATGCGTTTGCCCTAGACAAAATACATTAAAAAAACGCCTATCTTGTCAACATAAACAAGATTTTTATCGGTTCTCTTTCTCTTAGGACTTACGCATAAATGCCCAAGAAACCGGGTTTTTTGCTTAATCTTGTGGCGGCGACGAAAGATATTGGTAAAAAACCCGGTTTCTGACTACCAGGGTAAGTCCTATCTCTGCGCCCTCTGCGGCCTCTGCGGTTCAATCAAAATAAAATTTAACTCGTGCAAACAAGAGGCAAAACAGAATTAATCAACATTGACAAACAAGCGAGAACGAGTAATAAAACGCTCTCCATCGGGCCCTTCCAGGGAAAAATCGCTGCCTCCGGGCCCCTGTACTACGTCTAGGATTAACTGCGTGTGCTGCCAATGTTCGTATTGCTGCGCTGCAATATAAAAGGGACAACCGTCTAGTTTTCCCAGCAATACATCGCCATCGCCGACGATTAATTCCCCGTTGGGATAGCACATGGGAGAACTACCGTCGCAGCAGCCGCCGGATTGGTGAAACATCAATTCTCCGTGCTGGGTTTTGAGGTAGTCTATTAGTTTTAAGGCGGCTTCTGTGGCTGTGACTTTGGGGAGTGTTGGCATTTGAGTAGGGTGTGCACTGCACACCGGCTATGTAATGTATTGGAAAAATTTAACGGGTGCGCCGCGGAGACAAATATTTAATCGGTGCGCGGTGCACACCCTACAAAGTGCACCGCTGAGTAATAAGTTGGTAGTTGGTAGGGTGTGCACCGCGCACCAGCTATGTAATGTATTGGAAAAATTTAACGGGTGCGCGGCGGAGACAAATATTTAATCGGTGCGCGGTGCACACCCTACAAAGTGCACCGCGCACCGGCTATGTAGTGTATTGGAAAAATTTAACGGGTGCGCCGCGGAGACAAATATTTAATCGGTGCGCGGTGCACACCCTACAAAGTTATTAGAAGAAACCTAAAGCCTTGGGGCTGTAGCTGACTAATAAGTTCTTGGTTTGTTGGTAGTGATCCAACATCATTTTGTGGTTTTCGCGGCCGATACCGGATGATTTGTAGCCGCCGAAGGCTGCGTGGGCTGGATACAAATGATAGCAGTTTGTCCACACGCGGCCTGCTTGAACGGCGCGGCCCATGCGGTAGGCGGTGTTGATGTCGCGCGTCCAAACTCCGGCGCCTAAACCGTACAGCGTATCGTTGGCAATTTCTAAGGCTTCGGCTTCGTCTTTGAAGGTGGTGACTGCTAACACCGGGCCGAAGATTTCTTCTTGGAAAATTCGCATTTTGTTGTTTCCTTTGAAGACTGTTGGCTGGAAATAATAGCCGTCTTGCAAGTCCCCGGATAAGATTTTTCTTTCGCCGCCAATCAGGCATTCTGCGCCTTCTTCACGCCCGATTTTGACGTATTCGGCGATTTTTTCCATCTGGTTGACGGAAACTTGCGCGCCGAGGGCGGTTGTCGGATCTAGGGGGTTGTCTTGTTTGATTTGGCGGATGCGATCGATCGCCCTTTCCATAAATCGATCGTAAATTGACTCCTGAATTAACGCCCGCGAAGGACAAGTGCAAACTTCGCCTTGATTGAAAGCAAACATCACAAAGCCTTCCACTGCTTTGTCGAGAAAATCGTCATCTTGGGCGCAGACATCCTCAAAGAAAATGTTGGGGGATTTTCCGCCTAATTCTAGGGTGACGGGGATGACGTTTTGGGAGGCGTACTGCATGATTAACCGGCCCGTGGTTGTTTCGCCAGTGAAGGCTACTTTGGCAATCCGGGGGCTGGTGGCGAGGGTTTTGCCGATTTCGGCGCCGGGCCCGTTGACGACGTTGATGACGCCATCCGGTACTAAGTCGGCGATGATTTCCATCAATACTAGGATGGATGCGGGAGTGGGCCCTGCTGGTTTGAGGACTACGCAGTTTCCGGCGGCGAGGGCTGGGGCGAGTTTCCACGCAGCCATGAGGATTGGGAAGTTCCAGGGGATGATTTGTCCGATGACGCCTAGGGGTTCGTGGAAGTGGTAGGCGACTGTGGTTTCGTCGAGTTCGCCGATCGACCCTTCTTGGGAGCGGATGCAGCTTGCGAAGTAGCGGAAATGGTCGATCGCCAGCGGGATGTCTGCGAGGCGGGTTTCGCGAATTGGTTTACCGTTGTCCCAGGTTTCGGCGATGGCGAGGCGATCGAGGTTTTCTTCGATGCGATCGGCTATTTTGTGCATAACCCGCGCCCTGTCTGCGGGCGAAGTCTTACCCCACTTGTCTTTCGCGGCGTGGGCGGCATCTAGTGCCAATTCTACATCCTCGGCGCTCGATCGGGGAATTTGACAAATTGATTTTCCGGTAATTGGAGAAAGGTTTTCCGAGTATTTCCCTTTCAGCGGTGCTACCCACTTGCCGCCGATAAAGTTGTCGTAACGAGCTTGAAAAATCGACTGACTGCCGGATTGAACAGGTGCTGCTACTACCATTTTATTACCTGATTTAAACTTGTTTTTGCGGACTGTTGAAATCTCTTGACTTTCTACTATCCTCTATTTTCGCGGAATTCGGTAATTTGCTATACAAAATTTTACATTCTTGCAATATTTTAGATTAAAGTATTTTCTGGGTTCCGCGGTCTGGCTGGTTGTCGGTCGGACTTTTTTTTATAACCGCAGAGAACGCAGAGTCCGCAGAGAAAGAAAAGATAAAGAGCTACTAAATAGAATTTTACAAATCATTGAAATCTGCTATTATATAGATATAAACTTGGCAATTTATCCAAATTACAAATCAAATGCCTGCATTAAATGCCGTTGTTTTTGATTCTGATGTGGCGCCGGGGTTAAAGCATTTGAACGCTGCGAAAGTCCGGTGGTTCCGCCGCCGGCTTAAAGCTTGGGTCGAGCCGAATTTCCGAGATTTTCCTTGGCGGCGCACCTGCGACCCCTACGCGATTTTAGTGGCTGAGTTCCTACTGCAAAAAACTACTGCTGCTACCGTAGCTCCGATTTATCAAGAATTTGTCGATCGATATCCGACCCTCTCGGATCTGGCGATCGCGCCTGTGGAGGAAGTTGCTAGTTTGTTGCAGCCTTTGGGTCTATTTTTTCGGGCGCAAAAGCTGCGGGAATCGGTGCTGGTCATCCTGGAAAATTATCAGGGAAATGTACCGCGCACTGAAGCTCAGTTGCTGGAACTTCCGGGAGTTGGGAAGTACATTGCGCGATCGGTTTGCGCTAATGCTTTCGGACAGCCAAAAGCCGTGCTGGATACGAATGTTGTTCGGATTTTGGAGCGTTTTTTTGGGATTGATGGCGGTAAGGTAAAATCGCGATCGGCCGAACTTTGGGAAGCCGCAGAAAGAGTCGCTCCCAAACAGCAAGTCGGGCATTGGAATTTAGGACTGCTGGACTTTGGGGCGGCAGTTTGCACTGCCAAAAACCCCCGCTGCGGCGAGTGTCCGCTGCAACAGCAGTGCGATTACAAAATTAGCACCGAAATCAATTCTCGGCTAATTCCCGAGCTCAATTGACAAATATTGTACCGCATTTGTAGGGGCGGGTTAACCAACAATCTCTGACTAAAACCAACAATCTCAAAAACCCGCCCCCACCCAACGGTAAATACAAATGTACCGCATTTGTAGGGGCGGGTTCCCCCACAATCTCTGACTAAAACCAACAATCTCAAAAACCCGCCTCCACCCAACGGTAAATACAATAAAACCGCATTTGTAGGGGCGGGTTCCCCCACAATTTCTGACTAAAACCAACAATCTCAAAAACCCGCCCCCACCCAACCGTAAATACAAATCTACCGCATTTGTAGGGGCGGGTTAACAACAATTTATGACTAAAGCAAACAATCTCAAAAACCCGCCGCCACCCAACAGTAAATACTATTAATTAACTGTGCCGCAGCGGAATCTCTATCCGAAACTTAGTACCTTTACCCGGTTCCGAAAAACACTTTAACTCTCCTTTGTGCTGCTCTACAATTATCCGATAGCTGATAGCCAGTCCCAAATTGCTGCTGCGCTCCGCAGGTTCCGCCATCAACAATGAATCTGAAATTGGATCTGCGATATCTTCGTTAGTTGCCAGATGGTTATCAGCAATCTCAATCGCAATCCGCTGACCGTCGATTACATGAGTGCTAATCAAAATCACAGGCTTAAATTTGACTGATTCCGACTCTTCCAACTCTTGACTCGACTCTTCCAAAGCATCGATCGCGTGATTGATAATATTCAGAAAAGCTTGATTGAGCTGACCCGCGTAACACTCAACTTGCGGCAGATTTCCGTATTGCTTCATCACCTTGATGTCCCGCCGCCCGTCGCGCGCCGGCAAGCGGTGCTGCAACAACAACAGAGTGTTTTCTAAACCGTCGGAAATATCGAATAGCTGCCAGCCCGATCGATCGCTGCGGGAAAAATCCTGTACCGACAAGATTATTTGCCGGATGCGATCGCTCCCAGTACGCATGGAACTCACAATTTTCAACAAATCGTCGAGGAGGAATTCCACATCCATATCTTGCTGTTTTTGCATAATTTCCGCGTCAGGATTGACGAGGTGTTTTTGATACAATCGCAGCAGTTCAATTAAATCGGTAGCGTAACTTTGGACGTGAGTGAGATTGCTGTAAATAAAAGTAATTGGGTTGTTAATTTCGTGGGCAATACCAGATACCAATTCCCCCAAGTTGGACATCTTTTCACTTTCCAGGCTTCGATCGCGCGACAGTTGCAATTCTTGCTGAGTTCGTGCCAACTCCAGCCTCAACTCGCGCCCGCGCAATCCCGCCCGCACCCGCCCCAACAATTCTTGGTTCACAATCGGTTTCAACAGAAAATCGTCAAAGGGCACGTCCAATTTTTGAACTTCTGCAAATTGCTCGGGTGTTGTCAGCAGCACAAAATAGCCTGTACTCAATTCTCTATCGGCTTTCACCAGCCGGCACACCTCGAACCAGTGAATTTCAGGCAAAGTCCCATCGCAAATTATCACATCCGGGGAGAATTCCCTCGCCATATCAAAACCATCTTTGCCGTCGGAAGCGACTTTTACCTGATGTCCCTCCTTTTCCAGTAACTCTTGGACGACTTTCCAAGTCACAGTATCTGCGATCGTCAGAATCTTTGCCATAACACCAGCTCCACAACTTTCTCTTTAGGATACAACCGCCAGAATTGCGCGGACATATTTCAAATTACACGATAGTTCAATCCTAGAAAAAACAGCAGATTTTAGCTGCATCAAACGCAAAAATAGCTCAGTATAAGGTATAATTTTAGACGCACCATCTAAAAAACCCAATTCTAGCCTTGCTAATTTGTGACTTGGCCCAACAACAGATAAGTACATCCACCTAATTAAACGTAAAATACGGATCGCGCTCAACCAAGCTTGTGTAAGTCTTCTTCCTTCTTCCTTCTTCCTTCTTCCTTCTTCCTTCTTCTTACAAGTTTCCGACACTCGTCGCGGGCCGATCAAAATTTTAGACCCCAGTTCAAGCTCCCTGATTCAATGCTGCAAGTAAATCTAAAATCTAAAATCTAAAATCGACTGACTGCTATCCCAGATACTTTCTCAAATTGTGCCCGGAAACCATAAAAAACTTTAAAATTAATTAATAGTATCGTCAAATAAACCTTCTCGGTCAGCGCCTGGGAATGCCAATCACCAACACCACCTCAACTTTGATTCAATCCGAAACACTAGAACTATTAGAATGGCCGCGCCTGTGTCAGCACTTGGCTACCTTCGCTGCTACGAAACTCGGCGTCGCCGCCGCCCTCGATCTCCAAATCCCAGCAACTCAAGCTCAAACAGCCGAACTCCTGGCCCAAACTCAGGAAGCTTATCAGTTAGAAAGTCGCGCTGGCGGTGCTTTGAGTTTTGAAGGCATCCAAGACATCGGCTCTACCCTGCAACGAGCCGAATTGCAAGGTTTGCTCAGCGGTGAAGAATTGCTGGCAATTGCTACAACCCTCGCGGGGGCGAGACAATTGCGCCGGATAATTGACTCTGCGCCCGATGTCCCGACGCTCAAAGAACTGGCATCGCAATTGCGGACTTATCCCGAAATCGAGCAAGAAATCCACCGCTGTATAGACGATCGCGCTCAAGTAGCAGACAGAGCCACTCCTAAATTAGCAGGAATTCGAGTGCAAATGCGACAGTTGCGCGATCGCATTTATCAAATCTTGCAAGGCATTTTACAGCGCCAATCCAACGCCGTTCAAGAACAGGTAATTACCCAAAGAAGCTCGCGTTTTGTGATTCCGGTAAAAGCTCCCCAAAAAGATGCCATACCGGGCATAGTTCACGACTCATCCGCCAGCGGCGCAACACTGTACGTAGAGCCCCACAACACAGTAAATCTCAACAACCAAATGCGGCAGTTGCTGCGGCAAGAACAAGCCGAAGAAGAAGCAGTCCGCCGCGCCCTCACCGAGCAAGTCGCAGCAGTCAAACCAGATTTAGACAGATTGGTGGCGGTAGTTACAACTTTAGATTTAGCTGCGGCTAAAGCGCGCTACGGTTATTGGCTCCAAGCAAATCCGCCGAAATTTATCGACTTGGGAGAACCCGAATTATCACCAAAAAATACAGAAAATATAGACGATGAAAATTCGGGTGAGGAAAAAGCAGATGAGGAACAAGAAGAAAAGAGCCAAGTATTAATTCGCAATTTGCGATCGCCAATTACCCTCCGTCAATTGCGCCATCCTTTATTAGTTTGGCAGCAACAACACGAACAAGGCTTTGCAGTCGTACCCGTCGATTTAACCATCAGCCCCCAGATCCGCGTAGTCGCCATCACCGGCCCCAACACCGGCGGCAAAACTGTCACCCTCAAAACCTTGGGATTGGCTGCTTTAATGGCGAAAGCCGGAATGTTTGTCGCGGCCCGCGAACCTGTAGAATTGCCTTGGTTCGACAACATTCTTGCTGATATTGGTGACGAACAATCTTTGCAGCAAAGCTTGTCAACTTTCTCCGGCCACATCCGCCGCATCAGCCGCATTTTAGAAGCTTTGCATAATAAATCGGAAGGGGAAAGTCCAGGAGAAGGAGAAGAAAATTCCCAATTCCCAATTCCCAATTCCCAATTCCCAATGCCCAATTCCCAATGCCCAATTCCCAAATCTTTAGTTTTGTTAGACGAAGTAGGAGCGGGGACAGATCCATCTGAAGGCAGTGCATTGGCGATCGCCCTACTGCAATATCTCGCCCAACATTCGCTGCTGACAGTCGCAACTACCCACTTTGGCGAACTCAAAGCCCTCAAATATCAAGACGCCCGCTTTGAAAATGCCTCAGTAGAATTTGACGACAATTCCATGCAGCCAACCTACCGCTTGCTGTGGGGAATTCCCGGACGTTCCAACGCCCTAACTATTGCTAAAAGACTCGGTTTGCTAGCATCCATAGTCGAAGAAGCTCAAACCTATGTCGGCGGAGCGTCTCAAGATGTCAATCAAGTGATTGCAGGACTCGAAGCCCAGCGCCGGAGACAGGAAACCAAGGCCCGAGAAGCAACTCAACTGCTGCACCAAACCGAAAAACTGCACAAGGAAGTTTCTCAAAAAGCAGCGGCTTTGCAAGAGCGGGAGCGAGAACTAAAAATAGCTCAGGAAGTGGCAGTAAATGAAGCAATAGGCACAGCAAAATCAGAAATTGCTCAAATTATTCGTCGCTTGCAGGCGGGCGACCAAACGGCTCAGAATGCCCAAATGGCAACAGAAACCTTAAATCAAATTTCCCAAAAACACCTGCCCTCTCGGAAACAACCGGCGAAACCGAAACCGGGTTTTATGCCAAAAACGGGCGATCGCATCCGCATTCCCAGCTTGGGCCAAACCGCCGAAGTTCTCAGCGGCCCCGACGCTAACGAAGAGTTGAGCGTGCGGTTTGGGATTATGAAAATGACTGTGAAACTGGCAGACGTTGAATCCCTCGACGGTGAAAAACCCGAAACTAAGGCTCAATTAGCCAAGATTGCAGCCGCTTCAGCCGCTACCGCCAAGGCTAAGCAAGCAGCGTCGGAACCTGCAAAACCCAATCCCGAAATTGCCATCCGCACTGCTAATAATTCGATCGACCTCCGGGGCGCCAGAGTCTCCGATGCCGAAATCGAAATCGACAGAGCTCTTTCCAAAGCAGTCGAATACGGTGCGCTGTGGATAATTCACGGTAAAGGTACGGGACAGTTGCGGCGCGGGGTTCACGAGTTCCTCGCTACTCACCCGCAGGTTTCCCGCTTCGAGCTCGCCAGTCAAAAAGAAGGAGGTGGAGGTGTGACGTTGGTTTATCTGAAGTAGTCAGGATTTACGCATTTCCGGTTGATTCGTAATTGTATAGTTGTATGCAGCAAAACAAGCTGCAAGGAACATATCATAGTGATACAACCGGAATGGATACTATACTGCAAATGTGGCATAATTAAGAGTTGAGTTCCCACTTGAGTAACGGCCCGACTAATGAGAAAAGCTCCCTCAAATGAAGTTTTGGTTGGCGACTGTCGTGAAGTGATGAAGACATTGCCAGAAAATTATATTTCTGCGTGTATCACTGACCCACCTTATAATTATGAATTTATTGGTCATAAATGGGATGACTCAGAAATTCAAAGGCGTATTGAAAGAGTCAATGGCAAGGAAAATAAAACCCTTGTTAAAAACATTCCATATGGCAGTGGTTTAGCAGGTGGAGTCAGAAACGAAAAATGGTATCAAAGGAATCGTAACAACACTCTGGATTATGAAAAGTGGTGCTTTGAGTGGGGCGAGCAGCTTTTTCGGATCTGCAAACCGGGTGCGACAGTTTTAGTTTTCAACAGCACGCGGACTGTTGCTCACGTACAAGTAGCACTTGAAAGTGCTGGTTTCTATGCGAGAGATATTCTTGTTTATAAAAGATCCAGTGGTATCCCTAAAGGTGTCAATATCAAACAACAGTTGGAGAAGAAAGGATATGAAAATCCTGAAAAATGGGATGGTTGGCACAGTTGTCTGAGGAATGAATGGGAAGCAATCTGCGTACTTCAAAAACCACTGATCAATAATTACTTGGAAACTTTACAAGAGTATGGTACTGGTCTTTTTTATACTAAAGATCGGTTCGGTGGTTTTCAGTCAAATATTTTAGAAGGTATACAGCGTGATAAAACCGAGGAGTTTAACGTCCATTGCACCGTTAAACCAATCGCTCTAATGAGACAACTGGTCGAAATATTTGTACCCCGTTTGGAAAATTCTATTCTAATCGATCCTTTCGCAGGATCGGGAACCACATTGCTGGCGGCGCAAGAATTTGGGATTAGGTATGTTGGCATTGAAATAGTACCTGACTACATAGAGATTATCAACAAGCGCCTTGATAGTTTCAGCGGTATACAGGGAATTCTCCCACTTTTTCAGTAAGAAATGATTTTAAATCAAACCCGCTTATTCTTTGTATGAACTCAAACGAAGCGTCGCCCGTGTAAACTTTCCAAGTCCCTACTTGGCACGCTGTAATAGCTGCGGGTAAACTATCTTCTCTAAGGATTAAAAAGACTGGCTCGTAATTATAAGTACGAAGTAGTCTGCCATAAGATTTGAATTTTTTCAAGGTTCCAGAATCTCCCGAGCCAATACGATATTTTGTATCTATCGCGTACCCATCAACAATCAGATCGCACGGCTCATCACTTCCTATTTTAAATGCTGGCTGAAAACTACTACAATATGCTTTGCACGTTTCAATAACTAACAATTGCCAACACATACCTAGCTCACGTCCCCAATATTGCTTATTTTCTTTTTTGAGAATGGGAGAAATACCAAATACATCCATTAAAAGATCGTGCTCTTCATTTTCTTCTGCATAAACCTTCTCGGTAAATGAGTTTTGGTATCTTGCTAAAATTTGCTCTAGTTTTCTTTCAGTCATCATTAGTTACCAGTTCAGCTAGACTAACGGATAATGCCTTGGCTATTTTGCTTGCATTAAGCAGCGTTATATTCCTTTCTCCTCGTTCAACTGAGCCAATATAGGTGCGATGTAATTCAGATAGTTCTGCAAGCTGATCTTGGGAAAGATTTCTGAGCTTTCTGAAATGTCTAACTTTTTTACCAAATTGCTCTGTAATATCCATAGACTGCGCCAGATTAAGCAATGACAACTATAATCTGACAGACTATAAGTAGCGACAGACTATAAGTAGCATTGGAGAAGGCGAGTCTCGATCTTTGGATTTATATAAGTCCTGTTAGTTTCAAAGCACTGATTTGATTTCTGACACTCTGCGGCGTAGGATGGTTGGGGGTGAAAATTTTTGGGTTTTGTTGCTTGTGACCGATCGAACGAAAGCAACCGCAACTTTCAACTCGCAAATCCGTCCAGCAACTAGGATTGCCGGAATCAAAGCCACGAGTTATGGAGAAAAATTAACAGAATCTGCTTTTGTCCGGCCGCCAAACAAAAGCACTGCTACTGTTCGATATCCTGCCTCAACCTGTCTTATTTCCCGTGCCCAAGCCATGCGCTCGACTGTAAAGCCCTCCGCTCCCACAAACGAAACGGGCCCATCTCCCAACTGGGAAGAATTGACCCAAAAAGCACCAGAACCTACCCAGTTGGACAACATTAAAGCCCAACTGGACTTAGTGCTGTTAGCCCTAGAAGCGCTGGCAGAAATTGGCTCAGAGGCGATGCTCAAGGTAGCAGCCGAACTGAATTTAGAGCCAATGGTAGCCGATCGCGTAGCTTTGTGGCGGCTGCGCCAATCTAACCCGCTGCGGAAAGGCCAGGGAGGACGGAAAAAACTGGATGTGGAGGAAGCTCGATCGCTCGTTTTGATAAGCTGTAATTTAGCAAAACAGCATCAAGCTTTAATCCGCCGCGCCGTGGCCTTGCTCGAACAAATGGCTGAGCAAAACCGCGAACCTCACACAGTCGCTTTGTTGGGAGACTATATTGATAGGTTCAGCAACACTTATGCCGATCGCATGGAAGATGCAGAAACTTTATCGGCAAAAGAACTAACTAATTTAGCGCTGAAACTCCTGATCGATTTGCTATTTTACAGCAGTCCCGGCGGCCACCGCAGGCTCTGGCTGGCTCTCCTAGACCGTGCTAAGAATTAAGCTAAGCCATAATGGGAACAAGCATGAAAAATATCAGGAACAGGCAAGATGCCTGTTGCACCAAAAAAATTATTTGTTGTGGAACAGGCATCTTGCCTGTTGCTAAAAAAGCTTGTAGAAAATCCTACCAAATCTTAGATAAAACATAATTACTCCCTATTCCTAATGACAAATAACAAATAACAAATAACAAATAACAAATAACAACAGTCAACAGTCAACAGTCAACAGTCAACAGTCAACAGTCAACAGTCAACAGTCAACAGTCAACAGTCAACAGTCAACAGTCAACAGTCAACAGTCGACTTTTATGGTTCTCAAACGGTACACGCCCCCCACTTGCACGCTGGAAATTACAGCCAAAAGTTCGCCTCTATCTCGTTGGGCGGGCCAACCCGTCTTTAAATCTTTAAATTTCGAGTTGCGGCTTGATGACCCCAGGCTACCAGATACCGAACACGTTACTCTCAGGGGCGATCGCCAGCAACTAGAAACCCTCCACGAAGCAGTCAGCAACTACGTCCAAAACTTCCTCGGCGAAGCCCGCGATTGGGACAACAACCTCAATCCAGAAACAGGTTTTACCACAGCCCCAGACTCGCCAGAAGTCGCGCGCAATGTCGTTATATTCGATCGACCCCCCAACGCATCCGAACTAGCAACCGCCGCCCCAAACACTACCTACCTGCCAGTCCCCCCCCGCCTAGAACCCCGCGGCTTGCTAGCCCACAACTTGTTCTTAGGCTCATTGAGCGCCGCCGAATCCGGGCCGGAAGTACACTTGAGTACCCTCCAACTCTTTGACTTAGCCACCGCACTAGATGACTGCGCCGCCGAAGTCATGGCCCTCCCCAACCTCAACCGCGATCGCAGACAAGCCAAAGCATTACCGTGGCTGAATATCGCAGCCATCCTAGTCGCCAGCGTCGGAATGACGGCGGGAATTGTTAAAATGCTCGATCGATCCTCCTCCAACACCTCCCCAACAACCGCCACAGCCCCCACCACAGCCCCCGCCAACCCACAATTTACCCCCGCACTCCCGCAGCCCCAAATACTTGCCGGCGCCACCTCCAGCCCAGTTCCCGCCCCCACCACATCCCCCACAGCCACACCAACAGCCACACCAACAGCCGCAGCCCCACCAGGCTTACCCCCCCTACCGCCCCCGCCCATCAACACCGCCGCCGCCTCCCCCAGCCCCAGCCTGCCCCCAATCGCCCTAGCCCCAACCCCAACCACCAACAAACCCAGCCCCATCCAGCAGCCACCCCTGCTATTTCCCCCCAACAGCAGCGCGGGGGCATCACAGAGCGCCCCAGCCCTCTCTCAAGGGCAAATCATCACAATTCCCGATCCCGCCGGTCCCCCAACTGGCGCCCCCCAAGCACCCGCAACAGCACCCTACCTGCTGCCCCCCGTACCGCCCAGACTAGCTCCCGCCGTACCGCCCCCCCTGCCGCCATCCCTATCTGCATCCCAATTCCCAGTTCCCCCACAACAACAATTCCCCCCCCTACCCCAGCCGATTTCCCCCCCCAGCACCGAACTCCCACCCCTTGAGGACACTAAACCGCAAGCCGAGTCCGAGGACAACAACCGGGCTACCGCCAGCAAAAAAAACCGCACCTTATTTGACACAATTCCCCAAGTTTCAGAAGCTAGAACCTACTTTGAGGAACGCTGGAAGCCACCAGAAGGAATGGAACAAACCTTAGAATACAGCCTGCAAATCGACGAAAACGGGTCAGTTCAAACTATTGTGCCCATGGGCAAAGCAGCCGCCGATTATATCGATCGCACCAATATGCCCTTAGTCGGCGAGCCCTTTGTTTCTGCCGTTACTCATGGAAAAAACCCCAAAATTCGAGTAGTCTTAAGACCAAACGGTCGAGTACAAACCTTTTTGGAAGAGAGTAATTGAACCCTCGCAAACACATTTTATTGACATTTGCTCCATTTTATGAAGCAAAAATATCCCTATACCAAAAAAGTCCTAGGGTGTGGATCCACCAACAATCCCTAGCTAATTTAATAGCTACGCACCCGATCGCAATGGTTGGATAATACATAAACACAACATTAGTCGATCGCCCCCATCAACCGATGCGCCGAATATCACCCTACAAACTCAACTTCTTCCTTCTTCCTTCTTCTTTCTTTCTTTCTTTCTTTCTTTCTTCCTTCTTTCTTTCTTTCTTTCTTTCTTTCTTTCTTTCTTTCTTTCTTTCTTTCTTTCTTTCTTCCTTCTTTCCTTCCTTCTTCCTTATTCTTATTTCTTCCTTGCATCCGTTACATCCGTTACATCCGTTACACAATCAGTTGCCGAACTTTCCTTTTTCTTTATCCCAAGCTTCACCAATCCAATAAAAAACTACAATCCCCGCAAAACTAAATAAAAAATCTTCAATACTAGCAGTACGATTCGGTAAAATCGCTTGCAGCATTTCTTCCCCAGCAGTGAAAATAGTAAACAGTGCTGGCCCGAAAGGAATTGGATAATTCAACACCATCATCATTTTTTTGCCCGTTGCTCTATGGCACAAAAAAGATGCTATTCCGTACAAAATAAAATGTCCGAGTTTATCATAAGGCGGATGAGCCAGAGGAAAGTTAGTTAACTTTCCCATATCTGCTACCAGCATGATACTGAGAATAATTAACAAGTACAAAACACACGCAACAATCCAGAATTTTTTTGAGGATAATTTCATCGGATTTTTTCCACTATCGACAATTGACGAACCGAGTCCACGCCGCTTACCGCAATTTTGTTGGATTTGTGAATGAGATTTTTTTTGATTAACCGCAGAGGGCGCAGAGGGCGCAGAGAAAGAGAGGAAAGAGAAGATAGCGTAAATATTTGAGTTAGGGCGGGTTTTGTAGGGATATTTTTGGCTAACAACCCGCCTCTACCAGATATTGTTATGCTTAACGCGCCCACTGTTGCAATATGTAATTGTAAAACTTTTCCGTATCTACTCGATCCATTGCTTGAATTTTTCGCCCTCCTGTTTCAACTTTTGTACGTCCTTGACTGACACCTTCAGTAACTATTTCGGTTTCCCATTCTCGCAGTTCGTAAAATTCTGGATGTGCCAAATAAGCCGTTGCCAAAATATCCCAAAAATAGTAATCTTGAGCTATGGCTAAAGCATAACACTGTCCTGCTAAATCGGAGATTGGATATTTGCGCTGTCGGGCTAAGCGATTAGAAAATTCCACAGTCAGCGGTACATTATTCGTGATATCTAAAGGACACATCACAATCGGAATTTCTGTTTGCCAAACTCTCTCGATCGCGATCGGATCCCAGTAAGCATTCCATTCCGCCGACATATCTTGTCCCGGTTCCATATCTTTGCTAACATTCCCGGGAACGTTGAGTGCGCCTCCCATCCACACAATCTCTTGAATTTTGCTTTCAATTTCTGGCGCGAGATCTAAAGCTTGCGCTACTGTTGTTAGCGGCCCCGTTACCATTAATGTGACCGGTTGCGTTGCATCCCGCAAAACTCGCACCATAAAGTTTTGTCCGGGTTCTGATATTAACGGCGCGTCAACGGTTGCTTTTTCATTTAAAATGGGAAGTCGATCGCACGCAAAGGAATCTCGCCGAAACAACACCGGAAATGGATTGAGCCCCCGCACCGTACTCGCCGCCACCGGAACCTCTGAACACCCCATCAAATCAAGGATTTTGCGGGTTGCACTTACCGCTGGCTGAATGTAGCAATCCGCCGGAGTGACAATTACTCCCAGAGTTTCCACTTCCTCCATCGTCATCAGCAACACGACTGAGAGATAATCATCAACTGCACCGTCGTGATCCATTAGTACCAATTTTTTCGACATTCTGCTTCCCCGTGACTGAATTCCTGTAAAATACAAATATAAATTTATGTTAGTCCTCAACGCACGGGTGACTAGAAACCGGGTTTTTTACGAAAATACTTTGTTGCAACTTGCAGATTATGCAAAAAACCCGGTTTCTTTGTCGAGAGTGCGTAACTCCTGTATTTGTGCGTCAAACAAAACAACCTAAACTATATGAATACAGTATCACCTTACGGCTCTTGGAAATCTCCCATTACCTCAGATTTAATTGTTTCGGGAACTGTCGGACTCGGACAAATTGCTATTGACGGCGACGCTATTTACTGGGTAGAAGGACGGCCCTCGGAAGCAGGACGAAGCGTCATCGTGCGGCGCACTCCCGACGGTAAAATAGCTGACGTAACACCGCCGC
This sequence comes from Oscillatoriales cyanobacterium, assembly GCA_004293365.1. Taxonomy (GTDB): domain Bacteria; phylum Cyanobacteriota; class Cyanobacteriia; order Cyanobacteriales; family Microcoleaceae; genus Microcoleus. Next base: position 52,160 of record RDYN01000048.1, read on the forward strand.
CTTTTAATGTTCGCACCCGCGTTCACGAATACGGAGGCGGTGCTTTTGCAGTTGCTGGCGACACTATCTATTTTTCTCATTTTGCCGACCAAAGAATTTATTGTCAAACATTAAATTCTCCACCAGAACCCTTGACACCTGCTGCTAAGTGTTGCTACGCAGATGCGATTGTTGACAAGCAAAGAAATCGCCTGATTTGCGTGCGCGAAGACAATACAGGTGAAGGCGAATCTGTGAATACAATTGTGAGCATTAATTTAAATGACGGCGCAGATATTCAAATCTTAACTCAGGGCAACGATTTTTATGGTTCCCCTCGTTTGAACCCTGACGGTTCTCAACTTTCCTGGATTTGTTGGAACCACCCAAATATGCCGTGGGATGGCACCGAATTGTGGGTGGCAGAAATTAATGTTGATGGTTCTTTAGGTGAAAAAAACTTAGTTGCTGGCGGAGTTGATGAGTCGATTTTTCAGCCGGAATGGTCGCCCGATGGAGTTTTGTATTTTGTTTCTGACAAATCGAACTGGTGGAATTTCTATAGAACCCCCCTCAATCCCCCCTTAGCAAGGGGGGAAGCAAAAATAGAAACAAGCTTGCGCGAACAACCAGAAATTGAACCTGTCTGCGAAATGTCCGCTGAATTCGGTCTCCCTCAGTGGGTTTTTGGAATGTCAACCTATGCTGTTGTGTCGGAAAGTCAAATTATTTGCACCTACACTCAGCAGGGAAAGTGGCATTTAGCGAGTCTCGATTTAGCGACAAAGCAGTTGACAAATATTGAGACAGGTTACACTGATATTTCGTCGGTGCAAGCGCGCGGAGAAACGGTAGTTTTCCTGGCAGGTTCGCCGATCGCACCTACTGCTATTGTACAGCTAAATTTAGCCACAAGTCAACGGGAAATTTTGCGGAAGTCGAGCGATTTAAGCATCGATGCAGGTTATTTTTCCGTACCGCAACCGCTGGAATTTCCCACGGAAAACAATTTGACTGCTTTCGGTTTCTTCTACCCCCCGAAAAACCAAGATTTCGCTGCACCTGCGGGTGAAAAACCGCCGCTGGTTGTCAAAAGTCACGGCGGCCCGACTGCTGCTACTTCTAGCAGCATGAATTTGAAAATTCAATATTGGACGAGTCGCGGTTTTGCGGTACTAGATGTCAACTACGGCGGTAGCACTGGTTACGGGCGGGAATACAGAAGAAGGCTGCAAGATAGTTGGGGAATTGTTGATGTTGACGACTGCGCTAACGGTGCTAAATATTTAGCCGAACAGGGTTTGGTAGACGGTGCAAGAATGGCGATCGCCGGAGGGAGTGCAGGGGGCTACACGACTCTGTGCGCTCTGACTTTCCGCGATGTGTTTAAGGCCGGTGCGAGCTATTATGGAGTCAGCGATTTGGAAGCCTTGGCAACTGATACTCACAAGTTTGAGTCGCGCTATCTGGATGGATTGATCGGGCCTTATCCCGATCGCAAAGATTTGTATGTAGCTCGATCGCCCATTCATGCAGCCGAAGGTTTATCTTGTCCCGTTATCTTCTTTCAAGGATTGGAAGATAAAGTCGTGCCGCCCAATCAAGCTGAAATGATGGTAGAGATATTGAAAGCTAAAGGTTTGCCGGTTGCTTACGTTGCTTATGAAGGGGAACAGCACGGTTTTCGTCGCGCTGAAAATATCAAAAGAACTCTTGATGGCGAATTCTATTTCTATTCGCGCGTGTTTAAGTTTGAGTTGGCTGAACCGGTGGAAGCAGTGCCGATTTACAATCTTTAGCAAAAATTAAGTTTGCAGTTGCTCTGTTTGCGATCGAACGCAACGGGAGCATCTCAGTTTTGCATTTACAGTGCTGCCCCGCTCAAAAAATGGTTCGTAGTACATCAGTAGAGTCCGCTCTTTAAAAATGCTTCTTGCAAAACTGAGATGCTCCCAACGCAACTGTAAAATTGAATCATAATTCGCCAAGATTAAATGTGATTTCGTTCACAAATTCTGATGTTTATTATCACAAATTTTGCTGTTTATTATCACATCTTTTCAGGCAATATACCGAGAGAATAAAATAGTCCGATCGATCTCTGTTACCGCAGAAAAGATCGATCGCGCGATGTCGAGTTGAGAGTCAATCTCTATGCAAACCCCTGTCAACCTGATTCCATCTGCTTTGGGCGAGCTGTTTGCCGAAGTCAATCAAAGAGGCTACATTACTTTAGCCGATCGCTACGGTTTGCTGGCGGCTATTTTTGACGAGACTTTGACTGAGGATGACAAACGCTCTATCGATCGCCTCCTGCGCTCTGTCTGCCGGGGCAGGATAAAATTAGTTGATGAACTTTCTGCGATCCGATAAGCATTCAACAACCCTTAATAACACTCATCAATCTAGCGTTTTTGAAGCAAGAGAAGCACCAACCGCGCAGGGATCTTAACTCGCTCGCGCTATAAAATCCCACCTCAGAGGCTTCCATTTCCCACAAGTTTAACGTGCAGGCATAGCTGTAGCCAACTGCAAGTTGCTCAAACTTTCTTCGGGCCCCAAATCCATCGGATAGCTGAGTGCGGCAGGAATCCCCAACACGCAGCAGGGAAAATTCTTGCCGAGTTGCCTAACCAGCGGGTGGTTGCGAGAATTGCAGCCTAAAAATAGTAAATTTGCCGATTCTAATTCTACCACATTTCTCAATTCTGTCGCAACTTTACCGATGCGTAAATGAGCTTTGAATAAACCGCGCCATTCCTCAGCCAAACAGCGGGCTTGCCACAGCAACTTATCTGCTACCTCGTACTCATTATTTTGACAGAAAATTGCTCGAAAATAAGGCGGATCGATCCAAGTTGCCCGCTGGGATACCGATTGGATTTCGGCTGTAGGTAATGCGATCGCAGGCGCTGCACAGTAAAGAGCCGATTTTTCCTCTAAAGCCGAAAGTTTCGGCTTGGTAGCCCAGGCATTTTCCACACCCAAACTACAACTATTTTCATCGTAAATGTTGGGAGTTTCGTCTAGTACGTAGACGACTTGCACCGTGACTTCTTGAGTTGTTACTAAACGAGTTTGATGTGCAATCCAAAGGGTAATATCGAGAGCTGTTTGACTTTGAGGAGAACTGTTGTAACCCACAATAAAATTGATAGATTTTGTCGGTTTTGTCGGTTTTGACTTTTTCTTAGAAACAGGGACTTTTGACTCCGGCAGCAACACCATTTCTTCCGCTAAGTTTTGGTATCCCAATGCACTTTCAAAACGAGCTAAAATTGTTTTGAGATTCACAGGCTTGACCTCTCTTAAGTGAATAGTTTTGTTTTTTCGTGCGGCGTTATTCGTCTTGAGTAAAGTAGCGATCGAGAAAATTTAAAGCATAGTTTCGCAGTTCGTAATATTCCTGAGATTCCCGCAACTCCTGGCGATCGCGCGGATGCGAAAACGGCACTGCCAAAATCTCGCCGATTGTCGCCGCCGGGCCGTTTGTCATCAACACAATGCGATCGGACATATAGATAGCTTCGTCCACATCGTGAGTAATCATCATGGCAGCTTGTCTGTGATTTTCCCAGATATCCAGCACCTGCTTCTGCAACTTGCCGCGAGTCAGAGCATCCAGCGCTCCAAACGGTTCGTCCATTAATAACATCTTCGGCCGAAGTGCCAAAGCTCGCGCAATCCCAACCCGCTGTTTCATGCCCCCTGAAATTTGGTCGGGATATTTATCTGCTGCTGCTGTTAAGTTTACCATTGCTAGGTGTTCGTTGACAAGGCTAATCTTCTCAGCGCGGTTGAGATTTTGCAAAACTTCATCAACTGCTAGGCGAATGTTTTCTCGCACCGTCAGCCAAGGCAGTAATCCGTAGTGCTGAAATACCATCATGCGATCGGCACCCGGTTTGCGAACTTCTTTGCCTTCGAGTGTCACGATTCCGCCGCTTTGTTTCTCCAAACCTGCCACTATTTTCAGCAGAGTCGATTTGCCGCAACCCGAGTGACCGATTACTGAAATAAATTCGTTTTCTCCAATACTTAAGTTGATATTTTCCAGAACGCTAAACTCCGTGCCGTCAGCATTTTTATACGACTTGAACAAGTTGTTGATTTCCAGAAATGCAGATTTGCTGTTAAGTTTGTCGTTGGTTGGGGTAGATGTAGAAATAAATTGAGTCACGGTATTTTCCTAACAAGTAGTAAAGTAATTTAATTTAACTGCCACTGCCTAAACCCTCAAATTTAACAGTCGGTTTCAACCGACTTTAGCTATGAGCCAGGGGTTTGAACCCCTGGCGGAACACTGGGAAAAGCGAAAGCAGTCAAACATTAAGACTGGAAAAAAGATTGAGGGCGGTTGGCTCTAATTTCAAAACTCTTCAAATAACCCACCGGATCGCTGGGGTCAAATGCTTTTTTGTCAATGAAAACTTCCGCAGGTTCCACTTTGTAATCATCCTGGGGACAATCGATCGCCATTTCGGCAACAATCTTGCGGTAAAGGTCGGTTCTCCAAGCTTTTTTGGCTAATTCGTCAGCATTTTTCGGCACCTCCTTAATATGTCCCCAGCGGGCGGCTTGAGTCATCAACCAAATACTGTGAGACTGCCACAGAAATGTTGAATGATTTCCCGGTATTTGGGGCAAGTTCTTAGGAATGTCATAAAAAATTGTTGTGTCTTCCGATATTATAGTGCGGTCTTTTTCATCAAACCCACCATAGTTGTATTCCCCAACTATTCCCGGCCTAGTAAATTTGTCGATCGCCCCGTTTTTAGGTTTAGCCCCAGTAAACGATCGATCCGTCAACAACGCCGCTATTTCCCTGCGATTTTCCGACTTGCTGCAAAACTGACAAGCTTCCACCATTGCCTTCACTAGCGAGTAATAAGTCTTCGGGTTTTCGTCAACGAATGATTGCATGACTCCCAAAACGCGATCGGGATGTCCCAGCCAAACTTCCTTGCCTTGGGCAAAGGTAAAACCCACTCCCAAATTGCCTGTAATCGCCCGCGTATTCCAAGGTTCAGCTACCATGTAAGCCTGCATCGCCCCAATTCTCATATTAGTCACCATCTGCGGCGGCGGCACAATTATTACCCGAAATTCTTTGAACGGATCGACACCCGCAGCAGCCGATATATAGCGGACAAAGTATTCGTAAATCGCCGAGCTCAAGACTACAGCCCAAACTTTTTTTTCTGCCGGCTGACTGTCAAAAAAGCCTCGAAATTGTTTGCCAAATTCTTCAAAATTGCCGCTGTATTCGTGCCACGGGCGCAAGCCGAAATCCCACATTGCTTTGTTCATCGTCATGGCGTTGCCGTGGCGGTGAATTGTCATTGCCGCGCACAGGGGTGCGTGGCGCGCTCCTTCGGCACCTATTCGGGCGTTTGTGACGGCGCCGGATACGACTGGGGAGGCGTCGAGGCGGCCGAAAATCAAACCGTCGCGGGAGGTTGCCCAGCTTGCTTCGCGGTTGAGTTTGACGTTTAAGCCGTATTTGCGGAAAAATCCTTTCTTCCAGGCGATCGCAAATGGCGCACAATCGTTAACGGGTACGTATCCTACGGTTAGATTGGGTTTTTCTAAGCTTTGGCAATTGACGATCGGCTTTACCGCTTCGGCTTCTTCTGTGAGTCCTTTTGCCGATCGATCCGCGCTAATTCCACACCCTGATAAAGCCATTCCCGCCGCCGCCATTCCCATTCCTTGCAAAAACTCTCGGCGCTTCCATTCATTGGAAAATTTATCGCTCAT
>RDYN01000049.1 GCA_004293365.1 Oscillatoriales cyanobacterium
AAAAAGCCTCAAATGATTGCAGAGCAATTATTTGAGGTTTTGAGAATTCTGAATTCTTTTGAAATTAAATCCGATCGAATATCTGCGGAATGTGGGTAACAATCTCATCGCTGATGCACCAAACCCAACTGGTACGTCAGAATTATACTTTTTGTGGCGATCGACAATTTCGCATCTGACGCACCCTACCACTGCTACTCATTTTTAGGTACGTTGTTGCGATGAAAGCGCTCTTTTATAAATATATAGCACTTCTCAAAATGAGGTACGTAGTTGGGCTTCAGCCCTCTTAGTTTATTGCTTATATAAGCTGTCAGTCATACCTCATCTTTCTGAAAACCGCTATATAGCACTTCTCAAAAAGGTGAGGTACGTAGTTGGGCTTCAGCCCTCTTAGTTTATTGCTTATATAAGCTGTCAGTCATACCTCATCTTTCTGAGAACCGCTATAAGAAAGAGCGCTGAAGCGCAACTACGTACCTTTAATCTGACAGTTGCGTCTTGCACTGGTAAAGAGCGCTGAAGCGCAACTACGTACCTTTAATCTGACAGTTGCGTCTTGCACTGGTAAAGAGCGCTGAAGCGCAACTACGTACCTTTAATTTGACAGTTGCGTCTTGCACTGGTAAAGAGCGCTGAAGCGCAACTACCTACCTTTAATCTGACACTTGCGTCTTGCACTGGTAAAGAGCGCTGAAGCGCAACTACCTACCTTTAATCTGACACTTGCGTCTTGGACTGGTATTGTTGGATGAATGCTTGCAGTTGTCGGAGTTCGCAAGCTTCGGCAAGACGAATCACTTCTTTGACAAAGGCAGCCTGGTTATCATCTTGAAGTTGTTCTGCAACTTCGATAATGCCGTCCAGTTCCCCGTTTTGTGCTAGCTCAAATAGTTGGTTTAAAATTTCGGTTGCAGGTGGCTGAATTGACTCGGCTGCAACATCAGCATTCTGGTTCGGATTGTTATTGGTGTCATAAATCCAATCCAATTGCAGATGTTTTTGCATGAGTTCCAGTAAGGTTTCAGCTTCTACGGGTTTCGGCAAAAAGTCACTTCCACCTGCTTCCAGACTCTTGTGGCGATCGCTTTCAAATACGCTTGCAGAGGAAACGATAACGATGGTTTCTTTGAGTTGGGGATAAGTCTGTAGGTTCCGCAAAAACTCATACCCATCCATCACAGGCATACCTAAATCGGTAATAATTAAATCTGGTGAAGTGTTGAGCGTTTGTTCAATTCCTTCGAGTCCGTTGCTGGCTTCAATCGTTTCAAAACCGATCGGTTCTAAAAGATTGACTAAAACTGAGCGATTTTCCCAAGAGTCATCAATAATCAGAATTTTGTGTCTTTTGCCTTCATATCCAGCGATCGCCCTTTGGTGAGATATTCTCGCAACAGATGTCCAATTGTCGGCTGCGGGGAGTTCTACTTCAAAGGAGAAGGTACTGCCTTCACCGGAGATACTGCCGACACTAATTTCACTCCCCATAATCGAAACAATTTTGTGGCTAATTGCGAGTCCTAAGCCTGTGCCTTCACCTTGCTTTTCGGTATCACCAACTTGTTCAAAGGGGAGGAAAATTTTCTCGATTTGTTGCGGGGTCATGCCAATTCCGGTATCTTGAATGTGAAACCTAATCTTTTTGCCAACAGATTCAACTTTGAAGGTGACACCGCCGCGATCGGTAAATTTAATCGCATTTCCCAGTAGGTTAATCAAAACTTGACGGAGACGTTTTTGATCTGCCAAAACTCCGAGAGGTAAGCCTTCGTCGGCTTGAAACTCAAAGTAAATCCCTTTTTCTTCGGCACGGATGCTGTTGATTTCGACGACATTTTGCAGGAAGGAAGGGAGGTGCAAGGGTGCGGGATTCAGTTCGAGTTTTCGGGCTTCGATTTTGGAAAGATCCAATATATCGTTAATCAGGGTGAGCAGGTGAGAACCGCACTGATAGATGATGTTGATGCCGTTGCTTCCTTTGGGAGTCAGGGGTTCGCTGCGTAGCAGGATTTGGGCGTAGCCGATAATCCCGTTGAGAGGTGTCCGCAATTCGTGACTGATGTTGGCTAAGAATTCGCTTTTGGCTTGATTGGCAAATTCGGCTGTTTCTTTGGCTTGCTGAATATTTAGGTTGGCTTGCTGAATTTCCTGAAACTTATCTTGCAGGGCTAGGGCCATGAGTTGGAAGTTATTAGACAGGGTGTTTATTTCGCTGATTGAACTGTTGGGAATTTGCAGTAATTGTTGTTCTGTAAGTTTGTCGGGCAAATTGTTGGTAATATTGGCAAGTTGCAGCAATGGTTTAACTAGACTGCGACTAATGGTTTTTGCCAGAAGCGGGGCGAGAATTGCGATCGCCATGAGAATCGCGAAGCTTTTGGTATAAATTTGATCGAGCACTGCTAAATGGGAGGCGCTGGGTTGTTCGATCGCAATTATCCAAGGAAAATCACCGCCAACAGCAGTTTTCTGCACGTAAAATGACTTTCTCCAGCGCACAACCTTGGGCGTGTTGGGGAGGATCGGTATCCAAATATGGGTATTTGGATTCAGCCGATTAATTTCACCATTCCCATCTTTATCAAAGGGTTGCGCTTCCTTTAATTCCTCGCGAGTGCTGGAAATGACGCGATTTTCGCGATCGAGCAAACTCACCATCCGAGTCGATCCGGCTTGACTGTTGAGCAACAGTTGTTTCAATTTGTCGGCGTCAACTTCTGCGAAAACTTGACCTACCAGGCTGTTATCCCGGAAAATGGGTACTGTTTGGGCGATCGTCGGCGAGTTCGACACCGTAACGATATCGGATAGGATCGGCTGTTTGGCTGTCAGTAAAGCCTGCAATGGCAAACTATCGAGTTTTGTGATTGAATTGCGATCGGTATTTGGGGGAGTAGTGGAATTGAGAATTTGCCCGTTGGTGTCTGTAATGTAGAGATTGTTGAACCCTGGAAGAGTCGATCGGGCTATTTGAATTTTTTCCTGAATCCCCGAAGCATCCAAGAGATCGCTATCCCGAACATTAGATGCCAGTTTTTGTAGCGTCTCCAGACTTTGCTGATGCCAGTTTTGTAAATCCGCACTGACAGATTGTCTGATATCTTCCAGATGAACTACAACATTTTTTTCTTGAACATTGGTAGCATCCTGACAGTTCCAAATGGTTAAAACTAATGCTGGTAGCAAGACGAAGGCTACCAGCAAATTTAGGAGTGTTTGTTCAAAGGTATGAGTTTTGAGAGTCTTGACACCAAACCACTTTGCAATGGGCGTGTGAGTCAGAATTAGACTAGCAATCAGAGCACTACAAATTTGATTAACTGGGTTTTTGAAGGAAATAAATAGAACGGTTTGAGGAGGAATTTTAGCACAAATAACATAGAAAAACCAAAGGAGCGGAAATCCAATTGTTGCCCAATAAAAAACATCAATCAATAATAAATTCTTACTGCGCCGTAGTCCCAATCCTACAAAAATTGCCTCCAGTGTGAAGAGAACAAAACCGTAGGGATGTTTCCAAAGAAAGATTGTATAAGCATTAGAAATTACGGCGGCGAGTGTTCCCCAACCTAATCCATACAGTCTCACAACCACCATGATAAAAATACTACCAAATAGCCAGTTTGCATGGAGAATAATCGGAATCGTGAAATAGTTGCCCGCACATCCTAAAACCAGCAGGCCAATCAAGAAAACAGTCGGTCGCCATTGTTCTTTTGAATAATTTATATGTCTTGAACCGTTGCCTAAACCTGAAATTAGAGTCATTTTCTTGCTGATATATTTAACGATTGAAAGCTCACATAGAAACTATCGGCAATGCAGGCGAACTGAATGAATCTCCAGGAGCGCACTCTTGTAGAAGACTCGAAAAATCACTGAAGCTTGAATCCCTTAGCCGCTAATTGTTGGCGCAGACTTTGAATTATGACACTATCGACAGTATTTTCGCCTTTATCCGTACTGGCTTTGCGTTGGCGCTCGACATATTCGGTACGCTTTTGAGATAACTCGCGGATCGTCTTTTTAATCCTTTCTCTTTCCGTTTTCTTGCCAGCTACATATGTTCTTTTTTCAGTTAGCGTCATACCTCGCATAATTTCTGGCAAACTATCATCTGATATTTCCTCTAGTTTCACTATTCCTTTTTCGAGAGCATCGAGCAAGTCCCAAGAAGCATTATCATAGTATTCAGAAGCTTTGGAACTACTGCGGGAAGCAGCAAAGGTGCGAGCATTACTATCTTCAGCAGCTTGACGTTGTTGTCCTATTCTTCCTTGCCTACCATAGGGAATATAAGTTTCATTTAATTTACTATTCCAATTAGAAATTTCGTCATCGTAAGGCGACTTAATTACCACAATTACTTGATTTTGATTGATATTGAAGTTACTACCTTTTGCCAAAGTAGCTCCTGATACCCAAAGTTGTCGTTCCTGACTTTCTGCTGAACCACAGTAGATAGTATTAACAAGAGTATCTCCTTTTACAGCGAGATTGACAGATTGAGTCCAAACTATAGGGCCTTGATCGAATGGTTCATTACCAGCGATAAAAATGACACGAAAATCTGCCGGATTTTTACTCCAGTTTAATTCTTGCATTGCCGAGCGAATTACCCAACCGGCATATTCTTGACCGCCGTTGGTTTTGATACTAAATAGCTTTTCGGATACTAAATCTAATTCAGGCGTAAATCCAGTTAACAATCTGACAAAACCTTCTGAAGAGGGTAAAGTGTCGTTACCGTAATGATAGAGAGCAACTTCTAAATCTGGCACTTCGCCATCTTTGGTGACTTTAGATAAAAAATTCACAATTTGCCAAAGTTGATTGCGAGTCTGGTCTATCAGTCCATCCATGCTGTTGCTGGAATCTAAAAGGATGGCTATCTGAATTTTTGCTTTGGCAAAAGCGGCTGTGGGGGAACATAAGATAATTAGAGTTAAAGCTGTAGTGAATAACTTTCGAGCTAGTTTTTGCATGGGATTTTCCTTGGAAAATGATTTTTTACCTAATTATAGTCATTGGTAATTTAGATTTAGTTCCTGATGTCAAGTAATTTGTAACAATATTTTACATTGGGGTTCGATTCATGAGAGGACGTACTAACTCCGATCGCAGAAACCAGACAGGATTGCCAAGATTGATAGTGGCACAGTCCAATCCATTCCAGGCGATGTTGGATTGGCACAAGTTCGACAATTGCTAGGAAAATGAAATACTAACTCAAGCGTGCGATCGAACTTGTGAATTCTGAATTTTTAGAGGTATAATTAGTATTATTAATTTTTGATTAGGGAGTTTATGCTTGTGATAGCAGTACGAGATAACGATCGCTATTTTACACCCGAAGAGTATTTTACTTGGGAGGAGCAACAACTGGAAAAACACGAACTGATCGATGGTCGGGTTTATGCGATGACTGGTGGCACTAGAAATCATAGCGATATCGCGGGAAACTTTTTGGCGATCGTCAAACCTCACCTGCGGGGCAGTGGTTGCAGAACCTACAATTCCGATTGCCGAGTCAATATCTTCAATACATCTAACTATCTCTATCCCGATCTGAGCGTCACCTGCGATCCCAAGGATAATTCTAGTGTTCAATACATTACCTATCCCTGCTTAATTGTGGAGGTTTTATCGGATAGCACCGAAGCTTACGATCGAGGGAAGAAGTTTGAGAAGTATCGCCGCAATCCGAATCTGGTTGATTATGTGTTAGTCAGTTCAGATGAAATGGCGATCGATATTTATCATAAAAATGATGCTGGTGAATGGGTGATTTTGAGCTATCGGGAGGGCGATATAGTTGAGTTGCAAAGTATCAATCTAAGTTTGCCGATCGAGCAATTATATGAGGAAATTGTTTTCGAGCGACAGCCCTAGATATACGCTCCTTACACGGTAGATTTTAGAGGCGATTCTGGCAGAGCCATTGGAGCAATAATATTTTTCAGATGAGGTGATTTTTGATGAAATTATGTGGGGATTTGGCGATCGCTGGGGTTAATTCCAAAATCTCAAAGCTCAAAGCTTAAATCGATCGAGGTAATTTACGTAAGTTTACAAGATCGTGTCACTTTTTCTCACCGACAGGGCGATCGGGGCGGTTTATTCTTTGAGTTAAGGCAGACAAAAAGCTGTTGGGAATGTTCCCAGTTAAACCGCAGATGTGCGGTATAATTCAACTAGGAATAGTATAGTACCGCATCTGCGACACAATTATAAGTTATGCGGCTCAGTCTTTGGTGGAGAAAGTAGGCTGAAGTCTTAGTTGCTAGCAATCAGCGTGCTAGTTTTATACCAGACATCTGAGCTACCATCTCAGCGCGCGACGAAACTTTCAACTTGCGATACATCCGCTTCAACGCTTGCTTGACAGTATTTTCGGTAATCCACAGAGCCGCACCAATCTCTGCGCTGGTTAGTCCTTGGGCTACCAATTCGGCAATTTGGGCTTCACGCGAGGTAAGCCGATCGCAGTTCAATATTGGTAATTTCACAGGTTGAGATCGTAACGCCGCCAGTCGAGTAGATAAATGCAGACATAAAGCACTTAAATCTGCCAAGTCTTGGGCATCAAATGCCGAATTATTAAAATGCCGGGTAAAGGCAATGCCACCGACAAGCTGACCGTTATGGACGATCGGGCCAATCATCACATGCCCATGATCGGCACGGGGGCAGATCGTTTGCCAAACTCCAGGCGATAAGATTACTTCCTCATGTACGGGAGCATGACGTTCCACAAGGTAACGCAAGACAGGATTATGGTCAAGCGACAGTGCCAACCTGACGAAACCGGGAGTGTTGGCATCAATTGCCGGAAATTCATCCAGAAAACTTAGTCCCCAACGAGTCGCAGCAAAGTATTCGCCGATCTGGGCCATGACGGGCTGACGCAGTTCTGATTCAGTTTGAGCTTGAGCGATCGTTTGAAATAGCGACTGCAAAGAAGTCTCCATAATTTTTGCTCTGGCTGCTCCGGCAAAGTGTACTCGATCGAGGTCTATGAAGTCTTGCTCAAATAGCATTAGTCTGATTCTACAAGTAAATTCACGCCAAAACAATCTAGATGAGGAGCAAGAGGGAAAATGATTGAAATAAGTTTGTTTAACTATGTTTCTCCCATTGTAGTTGGGACGATATTTATTTTGCTGACAGGTTTAATCCCTGAAGATCGTCGCAGAAGCTTTCATTCTGTTGTTGCGGCTGCAGCTTCTGGAACTTATTTAGGTGGTGAACTAGGCAAACTAGAGCCTATATTTATGGTTGTCATGGCTGCTTCAGCCTTCTTTGGAATCAATAATTGGAAATTGGTTGGTTTAGCTTGGTTTCTTCACGGCGCAGTCGATCTCGTTCATCACTCCATCAATTCTCCACTTCTCTTTTGGTATATCCCGTCATCTTTTGAATGTTTTATTGTGGATTGGTATTTTGCAATTTATTTCCTACTTGACGCGCCCAACCTCACTGCGAGGCTGATTAATCAGGATGTCGGCAACAATCCCAGCCATCCTGATTAATCAGCCTGAGCGAGTAATCACAACAAATTATTTAAGGAACCAGTCATGAATTACTATGCTCATCCAGAAGTCTTAGTCAATACCCAATGGCTTACCGAGCACTTAGACGATCCGAGCCTTCGAGTCATAGAAGTGGATATGAATCCAGATCTTTATCAAAATAACCACATTCCGGGGGCAGTATTCTGGAATGTGTTGAGCGATCTATTTCAACCCAATCTTCGGATTAACTTCGACCCGACTGCGATCGCAAATTTGGTGTCGCGATCGGGAATTACTCAAGATACAACAGTTGTTGCCTACGGTAGTTACCCCGGAACTGGAGCCTGGATTTTCTGGTTCTTGAAGATGATTGGGCATCCCGATGTCAGAGTTTTAAATGGTGGGCATCAAAAGTGGATGGCAGAAAATCGTCCTATTACAGCAACGTTCTCAACGCCCATGCCGACTCAATACTTGCCTAAGCTATTGGATACCAGTTTGCAGGTGTTGTCAGCCGAGGTTCAATCGGCGATCGCTAATCCTAATCAAATATTGGTAGATGTCCGCACACTCGCAGAATATCAGGGCGATATATATCTAATGAAGCCACCAGAAGCAACAGAACGTGCTGGGCATATCCCCAGCGCAATCCATCTTGAGCATACCCTGACACTCAATGATAACGGCACGTTCAAATCATTCGATGAATTGCAGACACTATTCAATAGCAAAGGCATTACCCAAGACAAGGAAGTATTTCCTTACTGTGCCGTAGGGGGAAGATCGGCTTACATCTGGTTTGTCTTGAAATATTTGCTAGGCTACCCCCATGTTCGGAACTACGATGGTTCATGGAATGAATGGAGCCGCTTGCCCAACGTTGCGATCGAGAAATAGACTAAACCGTTCACATGTTAAACGTTAAACCCACAGAAATCAAAACATTATGAATATCACCCCGATCGATATTGTTTCTGGATTCATTATTGCTGCTATCTGGATCTGTGGCTTCTCGGTTATTTCTGAACCCAGACGACGGCAGGTGAATTGCATATTAGTTGGACTCGCTGCATCCACTTATGGCAATCACTCATTCGGTTTGACTGAAGCAGCCGGAACAATCATACTTCTTACGCTCGGTATCCTCGGACTAGGGAACTATCGGTGGCTCGGTGTCGCATGGTTAGTACATTCAGGCTTGGATATAGCGCATCACATTGCGAACGATCCCATGTTTCAATACTTTCCTGCATCGTCCGTTGGATGTGCTGTAACCGATCCAATCCTCGCACTCTGGTTCTTTGCTGGAGCGCCAGATATTTTTGGTATAATCAAACAACAACGCTCACCGTCAAGCTTTGATACTGATAGCCAAGAGAATTGATAGATATATTTGCAATGAAAGAGATGGTAAACACTCAACAAAAAATGACATCTGTAGAACGCACTGCTCAGGTTATTTCAAGACTTTTCCACCCATTTCTTTTGCCTGCAATCGCTTTCATATTCTTGATTATGGCCGATCCAAGCCAAGATTTATTTCACAAGTTTGTTGTTGGAAGTGTGGCAGTTTTATTTTCAGTCATTTTAGTCCCTGCTTATATTTTATTTCTCAAACGTAAGGGTTTGGTTGATTCTGCAGATATCGTTATTCGAGAGCAAAGAATTAATCCGCTACTGGTGGGTGCAGCAAGCTATTTTATAGGTTTTTTGCTGTTAAAAGGTATAAATGCACCCAGTTTGATTCAAGGATTAATGTTTTGCTATGCGACCAATACCCTCCTGGTTGTATCGATCACAAAATGGTGGAAGGTCAGCGTCCATACCACCGCAATCAGTGGCCCTCTGGTGGTGCTTGCTTATCAATTTGGCAACCTAGCATTCCCATTTTTTGGCTTAATTCCATTAGTGGGAGCATCACGACTGGTCTTGAAGCGGCATACAGTTGGTCAGGTTCTAGTAGGTGCGGCTATTGGAGTATTTATGACCGCATTACAAATCCGGTTATTTTTTAATAGGTAAATTACTTCATGGAGATGGTTGTATGCAAGAACGGAATTTGATGGGCTGGATTCATCTATTCGGATCGGTTGCGATTGGTACTTTTGTTTATTCCCCTTAGCGTAATGAACCAATGTTTGTCCTATCCATGCAGATTTTGGTGATCCCTACCCTTACACTTACTGGTTTATGGATGTGGCAGGGACATCGGTTAAAGAAAACTTTCAAATCATCTCAGTCAAAAACAGAAACCTAGTCAAGAGGTATAGCGCAAATGTACTCTTTTATCGTTCGTCAAAAGGTTAGAAAATCATTCGAGTGCTTGAATCGTGGTGATTATGAGTCAGTCCTCAAAGGCATTTCACCGTCAATTACTCATACCTTTAGTGGCACTCATGCCCTTGGCGGTACTCGTCACAGTGTTGAAGCGATGCGGCAATGGTTCCAGCGTCTTTACCGACTATCGCCAGGTCTAAATTTTGAGATCAAAAATATCGCAGTGAGTGGATTTCCCTGGAATACAACGATTGCCATTGAGTGGGTTGATACAGCCACACCAGCAGATGGCTCTCAATATGTCAATGAGGGTGTTCATATTATTAAGATGGTGTGGGGAAAAGTTGTGTATCTACATGCTTATCTAGATACACAGAAAACGGAGGTGTTATGTAAGCAGCTAGTCACCTATGGACTGGTAGAGGCTGGTGCTCCTCCAATTGAAGATTGATGCAAAATTCAATGGTTGTGGGCGATCGCCGCATAACATTGTGCTGAACCGGAACGGAGCATAGGCTGTTTGTTGAGTTGCAAAGGTTATCGCCGTCCGGTGAGCTTAAACGTTAGACCGCTAGGTTAGCTGTTTGGTCGTAATTGGAAAATTGAAGGTGGTGTGCGATCGCCAAGTGTACAAAGTTTTGGTAGAAATCGTAAATTTACGGTGATTTTTCTTGTTATACCATTTTTATAAAATCGTGCAACACTCTTCGACCCCCCTAGCCCCCCCGCTGTATTGCGGGGGGGAAAAAGAATACTGTTGCATTCTTTTTTAAAATTGGTATTAGCTATCAACAAGGCTAGTATTTTTTACCAAGCAGTAATTAGTCCTCAAAACCCGGATTTGGTATTACCAACCGCAACAACTGCAAAAAACCCGGTTTCTTGAAGAAACCGGGTTTTTAAATTCGATCGCCCTCAGCCAAACTTACAATTACTTCACATTAGAAATGCCAGTCACATTGCTACTTGTTAGCGGGTCGATCGCACTTGGAGTCGGATTAATCAACAGATTCTTGTCCTTAGCCACCGTAGAGAGAATCATTAGATCTCTTGCAAAAGTCCTTTTAATCAAATTTAGAAACGGGCTCTTCGGCCCGTTTCTAGCTATTTTTGCAAGAGGTGTACTAGGCGATCGTAAAATCAGCTTCTAGAAAAGCACGATCTTATCGTTTTCGTTGCAGATACCAAGGGGCGCGATTATATTGGGTAATATTCCAGGCATTACCAAATTTTTCGAGTGTCAGAGTTGTTTGAACAGTCTTACCGTAGCCACCATTCTCTTCATAGGCAATAAAATTTCTTTTCCCCTGATTCCAGTTACCGCTCCACTGCACAAACATCACCACATGACCATTATTGCCCACCTGTTTATTATTGATAGCATCACCAGGGCGCAAATCATCTGCATTGTTGACTACTGTATGTGGTAAAGTACCTGTCACAAATGATGCTGTCAGTTCCCAAGCCATACTAATAAAACCTGAACAGTCCATGCGATATCCATCGCGGTAAGTACCCTGATTGTATGGAACTTTTGCATCTACCCAAGCTTTAGCACGCTGCAAAATACGACTTTGATTTGAGGCAGTAGTAGTGCTTTTCCAACGCTGATTACCATTATTGGCATCGCAGGTAATTAGATGAATCCTGCCAGTATTAGTACGAGTTGGAGAGTCTACACAGAAATTAGTTCCATTGCGGCGGATTAAAAACTCCCCACTAGGAAGCTTGACTAAATTCCAGTTTTGATCTGGGTCAGAAGCATTGCAAGGCCAAACATTCATTTCCGAATTGTTGGCAAGATAATGAGCATTTAAGCATTTGCCCGTAGAACCGTGACGTAAAAGCGTACTGCTGCTACTACTACCCGGTAAACGTTCAAATTGTTGGTCTGGATCGTTGATGTTATGTTGAAAAATAGACATCCGAGGATTACCATCAATCAACCGAAAAGAGCTATTTGTATTCAGTGCATATCCGCCATTTACTTGAAAAGTTTCCCCAGCTTGAGCTGCTTTTGCTGTCAAAGCTAAAAAAACACTAGCAATTGCGATCGCACCAATTTTTGGATTTTTTTTGAGATTCACGATCCGACTCCTTTAATGCTGAGTGATTTGATTAATTACGCTCTGGAATATTCCAGCCCATTTTTTTAGCAGTATCTGAGCTGAAACAGGCAATTTCTCCACTTTTTTCGCGACATATTTGGGAATTAAACCAATAAGGTTGGCTCCATTTATCCCATTTGATGTTCGCAGTAGCATTGATGCTTTTTGGCCTAGTCTCTGAGTCTAAATCAACTGGATCCCCACCTCCAGCTTGTGCTTTTTCACCTAAAAGTGAAATAGCTAATTGCAGAATAACTAGAAGAGTCAATCGCCAGAAAATATTTTTTGCATGGTTTGAATTTTTGTGGAAACGATTGAATTTCTGCTTTGGTAGGAACACAGCATCGAATTCACCTTCATGAATAGCCATGATTGTTGTCCTAATAATAGTAGAGACAAACTGTGCTGAAAATTGACAAAAAGACTCCGCAGACACGCCGCACATACGTGTCACAGTTACTGAACTTGCTCAACTGAAAATTAGGCGCGATCGCACTTTTGAATAAATCTCAACAAGTACGATCGAACTTCGCAAATTCCCTTCTGTTTATCTATCAGGGCCGACTCGGTAGTTTTATGCAAAACTCAACCTTTTTTTTGGTAAAGCTTTGTAAAGACTCCGTGAAAGCACCGAAAAGAGTTGGTTTTGGGAGTTGAAGCCCGATCGAATAATGCGCTTTCCCCCCAGCCCGGAAGGTAATTAATTGCCTCCCGGACTTTCGGACTGCGGGATTGCGCGATCGCACGGAGTTGTGCGAGAAATAGCCCCAACTGCCTAACTGTCTCGTACATTTACTTATCAGGGCTAACTCGGTAGTTTTATGCAAAACTCTACTTTTTTTTGGTAAAGCTTTGTAAAGACTCCGTGAAAGCACCGAAAAGATGTGGTTTCGGGAGTTGAAGCGCGATCGGATCGCTCGTTGTCTCGCAGTCCGGCAGGGGTTCAAACCCCTGCCTCATAGCGCAAGTCCTCTCAAAGAGGACTGATCGATCGATTCTGCAGTCGGCGACCGACGACTTTCGCTCTCTCGACGGGGGTTGAAACGAACGGCGGACTCTGCCGGAGTGCACCGAAAAGTTCGATCGCCCCAACCGCCTAACTGTCCCTCATATTTATAGGATTTATGCGCGGTGGCCAGAAACCGGGTTTTTTGCGAAAATTATGCGCTGTTACCACAAGATTAGGCCAAAAACCCGGTTTCTTGAACTTGGTGCGTAAGTCCTCATTTACTTATCAGCCTCAACTCGGTAGTTTTATGCAAAACTCAACTTTTTTTTGAGACAAATTTGTAAAGACTGGGTGAAAGCACCGAAAAGATGTGGTTTCGGGTGTTGAAGCGCCATCGAATCCCTCCCTTTCCCCAAAATCCGGCAGGGAATCAATTCCCTGCCTCATAGCGAAAGTCGTCGGTCGCCGACTGAAGAATTCATGAGTCCTCTTTTAGAGGACTTTCGCTCTCTCGGCGGGGGTTTCAACCCCCGCCGGACTTGTCGAAGTATCTAAAATCTAAAATTGGTTGACGGCGGGTACACTATGCGGCTACGCTGTGAATTGAGAGGTTGCTTTGCTTGCATACATAGGAGGCAACCCGCGTCACCCAAAAATTTAGTTGCACTCCCTCCGCTCCGCTCCGCCCAAAGCTGCTGGTAACAGCAATGGACAGCATAACCGCCAAACTGGTACAAGCAGTCTGGAGGCTAACAGGAGATTGTAACATCCTCTGTGGCCGCCCTGCTATGTGTTGAAATGCGGGGCGGCTGGATTTTTGGGTTTCCTTAGAAAACCCAAAGTCAGGAGAACATAATATGTCACAGGAATTCGTACCCGACGAAAACGAATCTGATTGCGAAAATTCCGACTCAGCAGCCCTATCCGAACAGGATGTGCTGCTGGTAACGGTTGTGGGTTCGCCCCAGGGTGTCCGGGAAACCATACTCACTTTGTACCGATTGGGATTTGCCTCTGTTGGTGATTGGAGTCCCGTACAGCGCGCGGCAACTGCTGGACAGGTGATGAGCGTGCTGATTCGTCGGAAAGTGCGATCGGACAGTAAGCAGTCGGGAAAGTAAGTTAAGCCACAGCCAAAGGACGCAGCAATGTTGTATCCCTAGGAATGATATCTTCACTGGTTCCCAGGTTCAGGCTTGGGAACCCACCCATATCACTCGCTATCCCACAATCTGGCTCTTAATTAATTCCCTGCCGAGAGAGCGAAAGTCCTCTAAAAGAGGACTGGTAAATTCTTCAGTCGGCGACCGACGA
Source organism: Oscillatoriales cyanobacterium (assembly GCA_004293365.1). Taxonomy (GTDB): domain Bacteria; phylum Cyanobacteriota; class Cyanobacteriia; order Cyanobacteriales; family Microcoleaceae; genus Microcoleus. The sequence continues at coordinate 14,166 of RDYN01000049.1, forward strand.
CTTTAGCTCTCTCGGCGGGGGTTTCAACCCCTGCCGGACTTGTCGGCGACCGACGACTTTCGCTCTCTCGGCGGGGGTTTCAACCCCTGCCGGACTTTCGGACTTTCGGGGTGCGGGATTGGCCGATCGACCTTTTTACAAAACTCAACATACAATAAAACAGCCACATTGACGGCACAGCAAAGCTTTCAACTACATTTACAAAAAAAATTGGAAATTTCGCAAAAAAATTCCCAACTCACCCTGATAACTAAATGTAGGAACAAAGTTGCGATCGCACTTAACTATGAACGATCAATCCCACCCCTTGGAGGGGGAAGACCACTCATCCGACGACTCCGATCCTGTTGGGGACTCAGGAAAATCTCGAAATTGCGATCGCAAACTTCTCTATCAAGAGTTAGACAGCCTTGTCACTCTAATTAGGGAGGAAGCCTCGAATTCTTGGAAGCTAAAACGTTTGTTGAATCAGCTTGTGACTAAAATGAAAAACTCGGGCCTGATCTGGAAAGACAAGGTACCTTACTATGAAGATGCTTTGCAAGAACAGTGGGAGTTTTTCTATAGCAATTTGTGCGAATCCCGCACCGGCACTCAGTACGATCGCGATCGGGGTAATGTCATAACTTGGTTCAATTATTATTTGAAGCGACGGCTGCAAAATTGGGCGGTGAGGGTAGATCGAGAAAATAGCAGGAGAGACGATCGACAACTTGTTTTAGAAGACGGAACTGCGATCGATCGAATAGAGAGTTTACCTGCTGAGGATGACAGTCATACAGTCGAATGTATTCAATTATTTGAACAGGTCAAAGATTGGATCGAAACTAATCCTGATGGGATATTAAACGAGTACATTCGAGGGCGGAAAGATCTGACTTGTCAAGTTATATTGAGAAGCAGAGCATCTGGTAAAGATTTTACCACAATAGCAACGGAGTTTTGCTGTGCTTATCCTACAATATATAGCTTTTACCGAAAGAAATGTCGGCCTCATTTGCAACAATTTCGAGAAGACAGTGGCTATTAATCATACAAAGAGTTAAAATCGGGAAATGAAGAACAATACTACTACAACCCAATCATTGCCAATGCCAATTACCCAAAAGGCAATTCATCTAGCATGGCAATTTGCTTGCGAACACCAACACCCGCAAAAAGTTGAACAGATTTATCTCAACACTTTGGCTGTGTTGGTAGTTGCCGATTATTTTAAAATATTAGATATTGAAACTGATTTAACTCAATGCGATAGCTGGAATCCAGTAATTCGCCTGTTTGAAAATGTGGCAGATTTATATATTAAAGGCTTGGGCAAAATTGAGTGTCGTCCAATTAGGGCTGAACACAAACAAGGAGAAAATGGCAATCAAAATTCTGGTATAAATTTACCTGAAATCTGCCGCGTTCCTACCGAAGCTAGGGAGGAACGTATTGGTTATATTGTAGTAGAAATTGATGAGGATGACAAGGAAGCAAGATTGCTGGGATTTGCTCCGACGGCGGATTCAGGTGAATTAGTATTGAGAGATTTACGTCCTCTGGATGACTTCTTGCTTCACCTTGAAAGAATCTATGAATCTAAAGTGGATCTGCGTCAGTGGTTGGAGAATATATTTACATCGGATTGGGAGTCTGTTGAATCGATATTCGATCCGCAGCCCGAGACTGAACCGACTGAGATTGAAAATCCGGTAAAATCTAATTTAGGCAATTGGTTAAAGAATGTTGCAGAAACCAACTGGCAGAAATTTGAGGAAGGCAAACAAAATTTAGAAGAGCTCATTTTTCCTGATGAAAACCCAGCTTTTGTATTCCGAGGTGGTGGAAATTCCAGATCGCAAGATACTTCACGCGGACATCAAAGCAGTATAGATATGTTTCCCGAAGCTGATATCGTGCGGGCAAAGTTGATTGATTTGGGAATGCGTTTGGGTAGGACAACTGTTGCGTTGTTGGTGGGGATTGCCGAAGATAGCGATCGCGCTGTCAGAGTTCACGTTCAGTTGCATCCGGCGATCGGCGATCGTTACTTGCCAACCAATATTAAATTGTCCTTAATCTCTGATGTAGGAGAAAATTTACATGAAGTAAAATCAACTGTTCAGAACAAGTGCATTTTGCTCAACGATTTTTACGTAGACCCAGAAGAAAGCTTTACTATTCGAGTAGCTTTAGATAATTTTACCATAACAGAAAATTTTGTGGTATGATATTTTGATTAACTGCAATGACATCCAATTTATGAGCAGTACAGTTATCTTGGCTTTGGGATCGGGGGATTTTCAAAAAGGTTTTTCTTGCGTGACAGCGGAGTTAAAAAAACAAGGAGAAACTGTCGCTCAATATTTAGGAAGCTTGCTGCCAGCACCTGAGGTTGACGAGTTGCACAAAAGGTGGAAAGTTAGTTGTCGCGCCACCCAACATCACAGAAGCAGTTCTCGAATCAAAATCAAGCCTGCGGGCAAAACAAATATCTCTGAAGACAAGCCTAATATTATATATGAAGGTTTGAAAAAAGAGATGAACAAGTGGTTGAGTGTTGATGAGTTTTACAGAAAAATAGAGGTAAAACTCAGAACAGAAATTAGCAATCGAGACGAATTAGTTGAAATATTTTTAGAGTGCAATAACTCTGAGATTTGGCAGTTGCCTTGGGATGTGTGGCAGTTTCGCGAAGACTACAATAACTGTGAAATTATCGGCAGTTCCCCTGAGTATAAAAAAACTCCCCAAGAGGCAATGATAGGGGGAATACCTCTAGGTTCGCGAGGCAGAATTTTATGTGTGTTAGGCAACAGCCAGGGAATTGATGTCAGCAAAGATGCCAAAGAAATCACAAAATATCTGGGCGATAGCTGCGACTTGCAATTTCTTCAAGAACCAAATTCCCAAGAGTTACGCAACCAGTTATTTGATGACAAAGGCTGGCAAGTTTTATTTTATGCGGGGCACAGCGATAGCGATATCAATGGTGCCAACGGATTGCTATATATAAATCAACAAGTTGCAGACAATACTGTCACCGTACAAGACTTTAAAGAAGGTCTCAAACGAGCTATTGTCAAAGGATTGGAATTACTAATTTTTAATTCTTGTTCGAGCATGGGTATAGCAGCAGATTTAGTCACAGAAGGTATTTCTTTGCCATCAGTGATTGTGATGCGGGCGCCTATACCGGATTTTATTGCTCAGGAATTTGTGAAGTCTTTGTTTAGATATTTAGCCCTCAAAGAACCTTTGTTTTTAGCAGTACGAAAAGCTAAGAATGATTTACTGCGCTATGAAAATGAATTTCCCGGTGCGAGTGGCATACCAATGCTTTGCCAGCATCCAACTTTTGAGGGATTAAAATTATTAGAATTAAAGTGCGATCGCCCTTTCACTGCACCGACAGACGCTGCAACTCCCGTGAAGCAAAGCTATCCTGTAGGGAATCGTCGCCCAAACCACCCGCAATTTACGATTCCAACTAAATTTATGCAGCGTACCAGCATCAGTTTAGCTGGTTTGGCGATCGGCTATCCACTCATCGGCCCGCATCTGGCATCTGCGATCAACACATTTGGCATGGAAAACCACCGCAACAATCAATTTTTAATCGCGAAAGCTTCATACAATCTAGCTGCATCAATCAATCCTACTAACGGCGAGTCTTCCTATAACTTATCTTTGCTGTGCGATCGATTAAACGAAGACGAGTGTGCGCGAGAAGCAATGAAACAAGCAGTCTGGCGAGGAATTCCCGAAGCTTATGCCCAAATATCTAAATCGCTAATTATCAAAAACCAACCTGAATCCGCTTTAAAAGTAATCGGAATGTGTTTAGAACAAACTCAATTTGATGGAGTGAAATCAGCTTGTTTCAAGAATCGCGGCTGGGTGCGATTGAACCAAAAGCGATACGGCGCAGCGGAAACCGATTTAAGACAAGCAATATCTCTCAGCAATAAGACTCCAGAAGCTCATTGCCTTTTAGCGCAGGTACTGGAAGCGAAAGGAAAACCGCAAGAAGCACTCACACATTGGCAAGAAACACTGAAATCTGCGAATTCCAGCATACCAGAACAAGATGAATGTATCCAAATGGCAAAGGAACGTTTACCAAAAATAGGAAAAAATCAATGAAAAAACAGACGACTGTTGTTATGGGTGCAAGCGCGATCGCATTTACGTTGATTGCGATCGATATTTTGCCTCATCCCCACTTGGGAAGTGACGCCAATTTATCCAAAATATCCGCCAACAACCCGATAATTTCCCCAGCAATCGCAGCAACGACAAGAATACCCAACGGACAAATCCTAAATATTAGCGGCGAAGTGCAACTACAGCGTCAAGATGGCAGAAATGTTCGCCCCAGCGCGGGTACGCCAATTTATCCGGGTGACAAACTGCAAACTTCACAAACCGGACAAATTACGATTCAATGTGCAGATTTAGGAATTAAGTCAATTAAGGCGGGTGAAAATCAATTGAATAGCTGTTTGTTGGCTAGCGACAAGTCGAAGGATGAGTGCAATAAAAATTTAATTAGATGTCCCGATCGCGGTGACGATCAAATTGTTTGGAACAATGCGCCAATTCCTTATATAATCAGTCCGAGGCGGACGAAATTGCTGGGAAATAAGCCAACTTTCCGCTGGAATCCGGTTGCGGGTGCGACTAGCTATAGGTTGAGCATCCTGGAAAATAAAGCGAAGTTAAATTGGGAAATGACGGTTAACGGTACTGAGGCTGTGTATCCGGGGGAACCGGCGCTGAAACCGGGTTTTAAGTACCGATTGATTGTGGAGGCGAATACGGGGGTTTCTTCGGAAAGTCCCCTGGAAGAGGGCGATACAGAGTTTCGATTGCTGGATGAGAAGGAGGTTGAAGGGGTTAAGGATGCTGTGGGGACGATCGAGCAACAAGTACCGAATGCAGCGAGTCAAAAATTGGCGATCGCGCAGATTTACCTTAGCAAAAACCTGATTGCCGAAGCAATAGAAATCCTGGAAAGCTTACCAGCAGCGGGAGTTGAGACGGCGCCCATCTACCGGATGTTGGGAGAAATGTATCAAGGGCGATCGCAACTAATGCCGCAGGCTAAATTCTACTATTTAAAGGCGATTAGTACAGCAAAACCCGACGATATCGAAGAGCTAACAGAGGCGCGTTACGGTTTGGGAGAAGTCCATTCATCTATGAGGGAGAATCGGGAAGCGATGCAGTATTTGAAGTTGGCAAAAGACGGATATCAAACTTTGGGAGATGTGCAGATGGTGGAAAAAATAGGGAAGCAACTGCAAGATGTGCAAAGGAGAGAAGAGAGGAAATAGTAAAGCGCTGTGACGTTAATTCCGGCATGGGTTTAAACCCCTGGCGGACTATCGGGTGGTGCAAGATATCATCTACTAACAAAAACCATAATTCCGGCAGGGTTTAAACCCCTGCCTCAAAGCGAAAGTCCTCTGAATAGGACTGAATAATTCATCATTATGCACAACTTTCATACTCAACAAAGATATGTAGTTTCGCCTCAGCGCCCAAGAAGCGCAATTCTATACCGAAAACCCTGTTTTTCTACAGTCCTCTTTAGAGGACTTTCGCTATGAGCCAGGGGTTTAAACCCCTGGCAGACTATCGGGTGGTGCAAAATATCATCTACTAATAAAAACCATGAAATCAGCCGACAAAAACAATCTATTTTTCCTAACATTCCTCTCCTTCAGCACCTTAGCAGCTTGCGAAACAGGACTATTCACCCCATTCCAAACAGCCACAGCCCAAATCACCCCCGCCACCGACGGCACCAATACTCAAATCACCCCAAATGGCAACCAATTCAACATTCAAGGCGGCCAACAATCCAGCGACGGCACAAATCTATTTCACAGTTTCCAACAATTTGGTTTAACTCAAGGACAAACCGCTAACTTTATCTCAAATCCCAATATCCGCAATATTTTAGGGCGAGTTGTCGGCGGCGATGCTTCGATAATTAACGGCTTAATTCAAATTACGGGCGGCAATGCCAATTTATTTTTAATGAATCCGGCGGGGATTGTTTTCGGTGCGAATTCCAGCTTAAATATTCCCGGCTCTTTCACCGCGACTACTGCTAGAGGAATTGGTTTCGGCAATAATTGGTTTAGTGCAGTTGGCACTAATGATTATACTAAATTAGTGGGAAATCCGAATACTTTTACTTTTACAAATCAACAGCCGGGAGGAATTATCAATTTAGGCAGTTTGGCAGTGAAACAGGGACAGAGTTTAACTCTGTTGGGCGGCACGGTTTTGAGTACGGGACAACTTTATGCACCGGGAGGAAATATTACTGTTGCTGCTGTACCCGGTCAAAATTTAGTCAGAATTAGCCAAGCGGGAAACTTATTAAACTTAGAAATCAAACCTATTACTGACGCTTCCTTGCCAATTGCTAATTATCAATCTTCTACCTTATCAATTGCTCAATTGCTGACAGGGAAAGGTGATATTAATGCAACGGGAGTAACAGTCAACAATGATGGAACTGTACAGTTGACAGGTGCAGGGGGAATCGTGCCAACTAACCCAGGGACGGCAATTGTGGCTGGTAGTCTTGATGTTTCTGGCGACAGTGGAGGAACTGTCAACCTGTTGGGTTCGCGCGTGGGATTAATTAATGCAAATATCAACGCTTCCGGTATTAATGGCGGTGGCAGCGTGCGCGTTGGCGGTGATTACAAAGGTCAAGGTACTGTGCCAAATGCCTTGCGTACATTTGTGAGTAATGACTCGACAATTAATGCTGATTCTATCATAAATGGTGATGGGGGTCGTGTCATTATTTGGGCGGATTGGCTAACAGGTTTTTCTGGAAAAATTAGTGCTCGCGGTGGCAGCAATTCTGGCAACGGCGGCTTTGTTGAAGTGTCTGGTAAAGAAAACCTAATTTTTCGAGGAGATGTCAACGTTAGTGCAACTAACGGGATAAATGGTACAATTCTGCTCGATCCAAGAGACATTATCATTCAGGCAGGAGGGACAGCTTTAAATGATACCGAATTAGACCCAAATGTTCCTTTAGGCGATGCGGCGGGCACGATTTTATCATCACATGGTGGTATCGCAACAGATTTCACGATTAGCGATACAAAGCTAACTTCTTTAACTGGCAATATTATCATTCAAGCAGATCGAGATATTGTTGCTCAAACTGGGGCAAATTTAAACTTTGTCAATCAAACGTCTGGTGAAACAATTACCTTTAAAGCTAATAGAGATATTCAGATAAACACCAATATTGAAACAGCAGGTGGGTCTGTTAATTTTTCGGCTGGTAAAAATCTGACAGCGCAAAGTGTTAGCACAAATGGTGGTAACTTGGATTTTGCTGCTGGCAATCAGTTGACAGTTGGTTCAGTTGGTTCAATTAATTCAGGTAGCGGTAATATTACTCTAACAGGCAACGAAATTGACTTGACAGGATCTTTTTTTGTGCAAGGAACTGGTAATTTAGTCATCCAGCCTGCAACGCCCAGTCAAGATATTATTATTGCTGGCAGCGATAACAGTACAGCGGCCTTAGATTTTACAAAAAAAGAGTTCAGTAGCCTATATTCTGAGTCTGGGTTTACTTCCCTGACAATTGGGCGTCCTGATGGGAGTGGCACTATTACAATTAACGAAATAAATGACAATTGGAGACCATTCAGAGAGCCAGTAACGATTCAAGCACCGCTGGGCACTGGACGAATAATTGCCAATGGGGATATTCGGATAAACAATAGCTCGAAGACTGCATCAATTACCTTAATAGCAAATCAGGACATTTCTATTCAAGGGATCTCATCAAGTAGTTCTGATGATTTAGGAGCAAACATTACTATCCAGGCTGGGGGTAACATTACTTCCACTGGTCTGAATACAGGCTCGTCTTATCAAAATGGAGGGACTCTTAGCATCACTAGCAAGAACGGTGGAATTACCTTGGGTTCTCTAAATTCATCAGGTGGCATAATTTACCACATTGGAGATGCTAACGGTGGCAATATTACTCTCAAAGCTGCTGGGAACATCACTATCGATGGTATCACATCGTTTTCTGGTCGTCCTAATGCTGCTATTGGTTCAATTAGTAGTTCTGTAACTCCGATCGATGGTGAAGCCTCCACACCTCCTCCTCCGCCTACTGGTATTAGTGGCAACTCTAATGGTGGAAATATTAGCATCACTAGCACTAATGGGAGTATTTTGATTGGTAAAGATGGCATCCGCACCTACTCTTATCCTATAAGTAAATTAGGAACTACAGCTCTCAACGCTAACAGCGGTTCAGTTAAGCTTCAAGCCTCTGGTGATATTACAGTTGGTTCTATAGCAGCATTTGCAGGTCAAGGCACTGGTACTGTTTTTAAGTTTGGCGGTGCTACTCCTATTTCTGTAACTGGTACATCTAACGCAGGAAACGTCACTGTCACTACTAAAAATGGTTCAATTAGTTTTAATTCAGCTATTGATACCTCTTCTAACACAGGCAGTGGCGGTGCAGTTAATTTAATGGCTAAGGGCAATATTAATGCCACAGATATCCGCTCCAATGCTCAGCTCAATGGAGGAAATATTACTCTAAATAGTGGTGGCTCTATAAATACAAAATCTGGCACTTTATCTGCTTTTTCTAGCAATGCTAATGGTGGGTTTGTCACGTTGCAAGCTCAACAGGATATTACTACTGCTACGGTAGAATCGTCTGTAGGTCAAGGTTTTTTGGGTAATCCGGTTAAAGGGAATAGTGGTAATATTTTGATTGACAGTGCAGCAGGTTCTATCAATACTAGCGCTGGAACGATAGATGCTAGAACTAATAATGGCAATTCGGGAACAATTACTCTACAAGCTAAGAATAATATTACTACTGGTAACATATTAACTTTGCTCTGGAATGGAGCAACTGGCACTACTGGCAATATTTCTATTGCCAGCACGGAGGGCGCTGTCGATACCCGTGCTGGCAATATAGATTCTGGAATTACTTTTGGGAATTCCGGGTCAGTCACTATACAAGCTAAAAATGACATTACTACTGCTAACATATATTCTAGGGCTACTAATAATGGTTTGGCCAATAGCGGCAATGTTTCTCTCACAACTAGCGCAGGCTCTATAAACATCAGCCCTGGTAATACTATATCCACACTTTCCGATCGCGGAAGTGGCGGTCAAGTTAAGCTTGAGGCTGCTGGAAACATTACCACCAATGATATTTTATCAACTGGGAAGCTAGACGGCGGTTCTATAACCTTTAAAAGTGGGGGTTCTATAGATACTACTGCTGGACTTCTCAACGCTATGGGTGGCAACAGCGGTGGCAACATTTCCCTCGAAGCTGCAACTAATATAAGTACAGCCGGAATTGGTAGCGCCCTATTATTAAGCGGATTCAATGGAAATAGCGGCAATCTTCGCATTCAAAGCGGCGGTAATATTGACACAACAGCCGGCCCGCTGATTACTGCTGCGGGAAGTGGCAAAGGTGGAAATGTTGCCATAAATGCTAAAGGAACTGTGGCAACATCTAATATTAATTCCCGCAGTTTTGCTACGAACACCAGTGTCATTGGCGGCAATATTGAGCTTAAGGCAAATAGTATTACTGTGGGCGGAACTATCGAAACTAACCGCAATAATATTACGTTTGCTGCTCCGGTAACACTGTCTAACGACCTCTCTGTCAGAATTATGGAGACGGGCGACATTACTTTTAGTTCTACTGTTGATGGTTCGCACAATCTCACGGTTCAACCCAAGGATGGAGTTGTTCAGTTTGACGGTGCGATCGGCAATGTGACTCGTCTCAACAGTATCAATATTCTAGATGATATTCCCAAATCTACCGCCGCGATCGACATTGCTACAACTAATAATATTACTACTCAAAATATTATCTCGGACGCTGGAATTTATTTGTACAGCGAGAAGGGAGGAATTACTACAAAAAATCTCCAAGGGACAGCCGGAATTTATTTGTACAGCGAGAAGGGAGAAATTAAAACTGAGAATCTTAATTCGACTTCCCCTAACAATGGCGGCAATATCGAGCTGAATGCTGGCACTAATATCACTGCTGGTGATATCAATTCCTCGGCAGATGGTAATGCAGGCAATATTTTGCTCGACGCTAACGGCAATATTAATGCTGGAAAAATTGACTCTTCTGCTGGGGGGAATGCGGGCGATGTCAGGGCGATTAACCGCAGCAGTGCTGGCAATATTGTTGTCAGTCAAATTAATGCTGAGAGTCGCGGTACGGGTACGGGCGGAAATGTTGGGATTTTGACCGAAAAATTTTTTCGATCGCCCAATTCGTTCACAGATAGAAACGGCATCAATGCTAGCATCTCTACGGCGGGAAGTCTAGGAGATGCTAGCGGCGGTACGATAATTATCCGCCACGGGGGCGCGGGAATCACGCCTTTTATTGTCGGCAATTCTCAGACAAATGGAACTGCTGGTGCAATTACTAGGGGAAATAGTAATCCCCAACAAACGATTTTGCCCGATCGCAGTTATCTTTATACTTACAAACAGGATCGCGATCGCATTCAAATTATCTCGGTTCCTGAAATCGTTACGCCCGCACCAACAACCGCACCGACAACCGCACCAACACCCGCACCAACAACCGCACCAACTCCCGCACCGACAACCGCACCAACTCCCGCACCGATAGCGACGGCATCCCCCGCACCGACAACCGCACCAACTCCCGCACCGACAACCACACCAACTCCCGCACCTTTACTTATACCCAGACGCCAGCCACCGCAGGGTTTATCTCCCGCCGCAACTCCCACCCCAATATCGGAAAGCCCGATCGCACCTCCCACCCCAACACCCGAAATCGCATCTCCAACGCCCGCAATCTCGATCGCAACCCCAACCCCATCCCCAACACCCGAACCCCCGCCGATCGACCTTTCCCCCATCGAAGAACTGCTAAACACCAATGTCTTCACACTGCCGCCCCGCACAACCCGCACGCAGCCCTCAGCCCCAACAATACCAAGCGCGATCGATCGCATACCCGCCGCACCCGCAATTCCCGCGATCGCCCAACTCACCGCCCCGATCGCTCCTCCAAGCGCGATCGCACCTCCAAGCGCGATCGCACCTCCAAGTGCGATCGGGCCAAATCCAACACCCGCACCCCTTCAAGCCCCTGACAACCCCCCTGTAGCAGCAATTCCACCTGTAATTGCACCCATTCCAGTAGCTATTCCCGCAGCTATTCCCGCAGCTATTCCCGCACCCGCCCAAGCGCAAAATCCGCAACAAGAATTAGCTTATTTAATTGGCGATTTATTAGGAGCAAAAACTACTATCACCCCAAATCCTGAAACGGGAAGTAGCACTTTTAATTGGGCATTTACCGATCCAAAAAACAACTTTTCGCTCACACCACCGCCCGTCGAAGAACCAAATCTTACTTTTATACCGCCTTCGGAAAAGCCGCCAGAAAACCCGCCACCGCCAAGTTCTTCTCTTTCCGAAAAACCAGACGGCTGGATAGTCTTAACACCTACTCCTGCGCCTGCTATTGAGCCACCCGTTGAGGCGATCGAGCCTAATTCCTCGGCAAACATTCCCGAAACCACTCCAACTCCAGCACCAACTCCAGCACCAATTCCAGCACCAATTCCAGCACCAATTCCAGCACCAACTCCCGCACCAATTCCAGCACCAACTCCCGCACCAACTCCCGCACCAACTCCCGCACCAACTCCGGCAGCCCAAACTCCCGCACCCGCAGATATCCCAAATTTTATTCCCTTAGAAGTTAGCAGGTTTAGCGTCGAACAAACCTTAGATCAAAACAATGCTAATGAAGCTGTCCCCTTAATTGATAAACTCTTTGAACAAGACTATGAAAATTATTATGAGGAAGATTTCACCGACAAAAAAGTAACGGTTCAATATCTGAGAGAAACTCTGAAAACCATCAAGGAGGAAACCGGGAAGCAAGCTGTGATTGTTTACGCGATCGTCCGTCTCGAACAATTGTCGCTAGTGTTAGTAGTTCCCGACGGCCCTCCTATTCTCAAAAATATCCGTGTCGAGAGCAAAGATTTGCTAAAAACAGTGTCTGAGTTTCACCGCTCGTTAGCTAAACCCAATGACTCGGAAGATGCCGAATATTTAGCAAATGCTCAGCAACTTTACCAGTGGCTAATTGCGCCTATCCGTTCAGATTTAGAAGCGCTAAATGTCGATACGCTAGTTTTTTCCTTCGATGCCGGTTTGCGGCAATTGCCGCTAGCAGCTTTGCACGACGGGGAGCAATTTCTAGTAGAAAAGTACAGCCTGGGCTCAATTCCCAGTGTCAGCTTGACTAATACTAATTATCAAAGTTTGAAAAACGCTCAAGTTTTAGCAATGGGCGCTTCCTTATTTCCCCACACTAATAAACCTAAGTTGCGTGCGGTGCCGATCGAATTATCTGCGATCGCCGGTACCATCCGCAACACCCAAAATGCTGCCGAATTACCGCTGTGGCGCGGCAGCTTTTTTCTCAATCAAGATTTTACCGTGGAAAATCTCACCAAACAACGGCAGCAACAGCTTTTTGATATTGTTCACTTAGCTACTCACGCCAGCTTTCCGCAACATCAAAACGGACGCAAGGAAGCTGAAATTGACCTGTGGAAGCGCTCTTTGGCTCTGGATCAATTTCGGTTGGCGAAGTGGTACGACGATCGCAGGCAAGTACAGTTATTGGTGCTGAGTGCGTGCGAAACTGCGATCGGCGATAATAATGCAGAAATGGGTTTTGCTGGACTGGCAGTCCGCAGCGGTGTAAAATCGGCTGTGGCGAGTTTGTGGAAAGTTAATGATTTCGCGACTTTGGGGCTGATGACTGAGTTTTATGCTAATTTGCGATCGGCTACCATTAAAGCTGAAGCCCTCAGACAAGCTCAACTGGCGATGATTCGCAAACAGCTCGCGATTAAAAATGGTAAGTTGGTGGGGAGTCAAAAAAGGGCGATCGATCTTACTCAAGCCGGACAAGTAGCAAATTCAGATTTATCTCATCCCAAATTTTGGGCCGGATTTACACTAATTGGCAGCCCTTGGTAATCAGCTAGCGCGCATCTAATTTTCATACCAAATTGTCAAAAAATCTTTTTTGCAAACAAAAATGAGATGCTCCAGGCAAAACGTAAAACTAAACTCTTTAAGCAAAAAAAACTATGAGCAAGTTTACTAAAATATTCAATTCCCAAGATAAATCCTCAATCACCTTAAGTTTAGAGGAATCCGTCGCGGCGATCGCACTTGTCGCAGCGGAGGCTAATTCCCCTGACGCCGATGCAGATATCTTAGAAAGCATACTTTGGGATTCAGAAATATTTGTTGAATTCTCGGAAGATGATATGTCAGAAATGTTTCAACATTTGGCAAATATTATCGCCGAAGATGGTTTGGGAGGATTATTTAATACGGCTCGTGAATCACTGCCAAATGAGTTGGTGTTGGATACTTTTGCCATTACCGCAGCAATGTTTGTCGCCGATGAAACAGTGTCCGAGAAGCACCGGGATTTTCTCAAGAAATTTCAAGAAGTATTAGGTGTAGACGATGAGGAAGCTGAGGAAATTATCCAGGATGTAATTGCTGCATACTCGGAAGTAGAAGTCGGAGAGCCTGATTTCGATTTAGAAGATGAGCCGTTGTACCTGTCTGCTCAAGGCAATTTTACTGTCTCGATTCCAGTTGATAAGCAACGAGGCGGTAGGATTGACGATGGAGAAGGCTATGTTGCATTTTCTGATGACTTTGGTGTTTTGCTAAAAATTGATTATTTCCAGACTCCTGGCGAAGTGGAAAAATTAATCGAGTCAGCGGGCGAATCGGCTTATCTTACTTCGTTTCTTAACAATTTTATTGAGGGTGAAATTCTCGCTAAATTTGCTAATTCTAAGTTTCTCTACACTGAATATTTAGAAGATGAAGCAGCTTATTTCGCAGTGGTAGATTTGCCTGCGGGTGCAACTATCAGCGTGCAAAAAAATGACGGCCCAGCTACTAGATTGGATGCTTACCGGGGATTTATGGCTTTTATCGTTGACGATTTTTGCTACACGGTAAGTTGTCAGCGAGTTTATGAGGACAAGGATGAATTGGGTTCTTTTGAGTCGGAGGTTGAGGGCATTATGAACAAGATTTTTGACTTTATTGAGACGATCGAATTTTCTGAGGGCGAATAAACATGATTTATAGTGGATTGAGCGAAAGATGAAGTATTTACTAATCAATGGCTCAATCTCTCAATCAAAAATCTCAAAAGGTGCGTCGCCATGAGATTTGGGATTGAATGCTACAGATTGAGGATGCGACGCACCCTAGGAACACTATGGATCCGCACCCTAGGAAATTTCTAGATATTAGAGGTTTTTTGCAATAGAATAGTGCGATCGAGAATTTGGCTTTTTTGACCAATTTTCGATCGCACTTCCAAATCAAATCACTCAACCGCAGTCGAGAGACAGCAGCAATCAGCCGCCCTTTGCGACTAATTAGTAGTCTGAGCTTCCACCAATCTTTGCTTGAGTTCTTCCAAAGCGCTCGCCCAGCGCGGATCTGGCTGCACCGAACCGGAATCAGCACTCGACACCGTTGTTGCTGACTGATTGCGGCGAGACTTGTTGTTGTCACCGCGACGGCGATTGCTTTTGCTAGAACCGCCACCTCCACCTTGGTTGGCGGGAGCCTCGCGCTTCTGTTGCTGAGGTGCAGGGACTGGCTGCGACGGCGACGATGATACCAACTGCGGGGAAGCAGGCGAGGAAGACTGTGGCTGATCGTCTTCGCCCTTCTCCGATTTACCCTTAGAACGGGGTAAAGCCTTCTCTATTTTGAGGGGGTTTTCTTTGAACATCAAGCCGTTGTATTTCTCAATAACTTGATCTGCTTGTTCGTCGGTTAGCACCGTCACAAAACCAAAGCCCCTGCATTTACCAGTTTTGCGGTCTGTAATTACCTTTGTGGTAACAGATTCGCCTTCGGGTGCAAAAACTTCTTGCAGTTCTAGGCGATCGAGTTCTTTGGGTAGATTACCAACATAAAGACGAATAGACATGAAAAATTCCTCCAGATTTGGATTTTAATTAATTTGCTCGAACAGAATTACCTGAAGTCACATCAATATTGACCCCCAGAAACACCGCACAACCACAGAATTTGCACATTCCTCCCACCAACCTTGACAGCTCCCCCCATCTTTTAGAACAAAAAGATGATTTACTCTGATAAGGCCGGAACTGAACCGCCGATGCAGAGAGCTTTTAAATCTCGGGTTGTTGTGTAAACTTTTAGTCATCACTCAAATGTTTAGGCTATTGGCTGTTCTGTATTACTTGCTTCCGGTTTTGATTCAGAATGTTTATAGCCAGCGCCGTGTAGAAATTTATGTCCAAGGATGTCAATTGCGAGCGATCGGAATGCCAGTATTCAGTCTAATACAGTGAGGGAGAAAATCGCTAACATTTTTTGGGCCAGTAATCTTACCTCACTTCTAATCTCGCTCCTAATGTTGAGGACTACTCACTTACCCGGTATCCCTCAAATTGGGCCCGGCAGCGTCCGACCATTCTTTAAAGGTATCACAGCCTTGGTAACAGAGCTAGTTATTTAGGAAGATTTCATGCTGTATTGAACGAAAACCGCATCTGAATCACTTTTGAGAATTCATCCCGCAGAGCTAAATTCGCTGTCGAAAAAAAACAGCCGACAGGCGGCTGGCTGAACTTGCTGTGTTGGGAGGTTGACAATTTTTACGCAATGCCTTAGAGGTTTTAGCCAACTGAAGTTATTGCGCTATTTGGTTCAATCCAATTCATGTAAACAAATGTAACAGAAGGTCGGCAAAAAAGCAACATTTCTTTACGAAGGGTTGACAGTTGACAGTTGACAGTTGACAGTTGACAGTTGACAGTTGACAGTTGACAGCAGCAAGAGGGCAGAAGGATGCGCGACTCGCGCGGCAATCTGATAACCAAGCTGTACTGCATTGAAATTGTATATTTCAATTTCGCCTCAAAACTAATCTTCCCATCGGATCCTCTCGATCGCCTCATCTTCCGCCCTGAATAATGATGTACGCACCCCAAATAGCAGCAGCAAAGGCCAAAATCGCAGACCAAATCGGATGTCCGCTGTCGCTAACTCGCCCTTCTTGACTGCGGAGAGTTTCCAGGTCGATCGCCACAGTAGCACCTCGGCGCAGCCAACCAGTCGCCACCACAGATTTGCCGATCAAATCGCTGGGGCGAGTCGTCTGTTTGAGCAAAAATGGGTACAAAGAGCCGATCGGGCCAATCCTCGAAACATAGTGCAACCTCACCAAACCCGCCGCCGTTTGCAAAATCAAATCCTGTCCGAGCCAATTGTCAATACCAGACCTACCCAAAAGTTGCCCGGAAAGCTGCACAGGTTGAGCATCTACGGGCAGAGTTTCGGGATTTGACAAAATTTCCGGTAAACTCGGCGAAGCGGTTTTTCGCGGGGTAATGTCGGGGAAAAAATGGTTAATTCGCATCAAAGTACCGATGCTAAATCCGATCGGCAAACAGCCCCAAAGAATCGATCGATCGCCCAAAAGCCAATCGAGTTGCCAAATACTCGTTTTGGAAAAAATCCAGCTAATCAGCCACAGCAAAGCCACTATTCCTAAACTCATCGGAATCCCAAAAAACGGCGCACCTTGTAAAAATAGTTTTGAGTCTTTAAATTCGAGTATGGATTTAAACAGAGATAATTTTCCTGTTTTGGGTTTTTCCGGCGACAGACTCGCCAAATCTAACTCAGTCTCCAGTTTCCAGAATTGAGCGTAGAGTTCCAACAGCTTGAAACGCTCTCCCAGCAAAGGATGCGTGTTATTAATTGTCAACCACATGCGTTCTCGGTTGCTGACATCCCAGAGCAAAATCTGTTCTAGCGGCGCCTGTAATGCAGCACTACCAAAGGTTACAGCTTGTCCAACGCCGACGGGTAACAATAAATCGAAACTTTCGAGGAAAAAGCTAGTTTGCTTTTGCTGTTCGATATTTGCAGCAATGCCGATCGCAATTTTAGTCAGTGCCCGCGTCAAACCGTTAGGATTGCCGGTAATTTCTGCGGAAGTGCGATCGCTAAAATACACTCTGCGGCGCGACAACCACAACATCGGCAACCGCAACAACTTATAAATCCCGTAACTCGTGGCAGAAATTGCAGCGGTGACAACTCTGACAGCATAACGAAAAAAGTCGATCGTCATTAAATCGCACAACCGCTCGCCCCAGCAAGCAGTCTGCCAATATATAAGGTAAGGAATCTGCATCACCAGCATCGCCAGCGACATCGGCGCAAAATCCCAGTGAGAAATATGGGCTAATTCCCGCGCAAAAATAGCAGCTATTTCATCATCCGTCAATTGATCCAACAGCCCTTGACTGACAGCAATCCGAGCAAAACGGGGCAAACAGCCGTAACTGAAAGCTACAGGAACATTGAGCGGCAAGAGTTTCAGTACAGGGGTTGGCATATTTTGCTTGGTGCAAAAACTGCGGAGTACCCGACTAGCTTCTTTGCTGTGCTTGGATAAAACCGATCCGCGCAGGGTTTCGATACCGCAAAAAAGTTTCAGCAGCGCGTCTGTCAGCCAGGGAGATGAGGCCAAAAGCAATCCGAAAACAAACTGGATGAAGGGAGTTGGATCTCGGTAAAAAAGCTGAATTGGCTGGAAAATTGGGAGTCTAGTAAATATGTAAAGCTGAACTAATAAAGCATTGGTGTTTGTCAGCAGGAATTGTAGGACAAAGCGGGCTAGCCAAAATAGGGCGATCGCACTTACAACCGCTTCCACTCGAAAATTCAGCAACTTTAGCGGTTTGAGGGGGCGCGGACTTTTGGTGCGCCCAGCTTCGCGCCAAGTAAGTTCGTAGGTATCGGGGCTGGCGAATCCGGGGATATCTGTTGGGGAACCGGAACTATTTTCGCCGCTATTGCCTGCATCGGTTGCGGTTGCTGTAGGGGCGGTGTCCCCGTGCCCGCCCTCTAGTGTCGGGTGAATCGGCGGTTTGGGGGGTGGAGGTGGCGGTGAAATATGTGTTGATTTGGTGTTTCCCGGCGCGGCAGTCGGCTCTAAGGGTGAAAATCCGGTTTTTTGGTCTGCGGTTGGTCGTAGCGAAGCGGGGCTCCATCCATCGCCCCCAAGCGTTTTTTTCGCCGATTCTGTTCCCGAATCAAAGGCGACAAAGCCGGTTTCTGGTGTTGTTTGCGGCGGTTTTGGGGGGGTTAATTCTTTTAAAGTGCGATCGGCCCAGGTTTTGATTTGGGTGTTGGGGATTTTGGTGAGGGAAGTACAAAGGGCGATCGCCTCTTTAACATTACCAGTTGCTTTGTACGCCGCCACTAATCCCATTTGGGCGCGGATTCCGGGCGGTTGATTTGCTGCGGTTTGGCTGACGGATTCTAAAAGGGCGATCGCGCTTTGGTAATCCTTTTGTTTCAAAGCAGCTAACCCAGCCTCTAGAGACTGTTTCAGAGATGAATCCGCCGAATTTTGATTGTTTGGAGATGCCATAACTGTGATTGCGCTTGTGTCTTGTCTAGGATAGCTTGGGCGATCGATCGATAGATTACGGTTTTAGCACAGTCAATCGATTTTAGATTTTAGATTTTAGATTGAAGAATTGGATGATTGAAAAATTGACCCCACGGAGCGATCCGGGGGCTTGCGAGCGGATACATAAGTCCGGCAGGGGTTTAAACCCCTGCCTCAAAGCGAAAGTCCTCTCAAAGAGGACTGAAGAATTAGTTGATATGTATTGGTTTCAGGCAAATCTTCAGTCAGTTTCAACTGACTTTAGCTATTAGACAGGGGTTTAAACCCCTGTCGGACTGCTGGGATAACCAACAGACTTGGTGCGCTGACAGCTTAAGTTGCCACTCCTTGGGCATTGCCGTCTCCTCTTACTCGCTACAATATTATTTGGGTTTTAATCTACAATTAAAGTCACTCCTCACCAATACATTTATGCCAATAGACGACGAAGATTTTGAAATCCAAATCAGCGACGATCGCAAACTGCAACTCTTCACAGACAGACACGAATTTACCCGCCGATTTGCCTTTTATTTAAACGAAGACCAGCCCCGCGAACAAATTTTGTATTTTTTCGGGGATGGAGGCAACGGCAAGTCATTGCTCCTCAAACACTTGGAGTATCACTGCTGCAAAAAATTTCCGCCGGATGTGTGGCAACAATGGCGCGAACTCCCAGAATCGCAAGCCGCCGAAGTTGCTGATTTCGTCCGCAATGCAGAACCTAAAACCTACACTCCCATCCCCGTAGTCAGACACGATTTCGGATTGATACCGATTAAAGAAGATAAACCCCAAGATAGATTTTACGGCTTGCTGATGCTGCGGCGCAATCTGGCAGAGTCAGCCAAGAAATATAAATTTAAATTTCCTAATTATGATTTTGCTTGCTTTTGGTATTTGCTGAACAAAGGCGAGTCAGACGCAACTCTCAACCAACTTTTCCCCAACGATTTGATTGACTTTTTGACACCTGTAGTGGAAACATTTGCCGGATTTCCCGTGGTGTCGCAAGTGGCGGCGGGGCTGAAATTGATCGACAAATTCGGTGGCATTAAACGAACAATGAAATTAATTCAAACGCGGTTGGGAGTCAGCGACGAAAGGGCTGATGAAATTCGCCGTAAAGATATTGATACTGAATTAATCGACTGTTTGCCGAAATTGTTTGCAGGTGATTTGAATGCAGCAGTGGCTGGCAAAAATAAACCCGATCGCCTGGTGATGCTATTTGATACTCACGAGAAAATGTGGGATGCCAAACGCAATTCTCAAGGCGCAACTTTTTGGTATCAAGATGAGTGGTTTCGGCGGTTGTTGAGGGCGCTGGATTACAGATTGGGGATTGTGGTTGCTGTGGCGGGGCGAGATTGTCCGGTGACGCAATTGCAGTGGCCGAATGCGCCGAGGTTTCCGATTCCCGCAGATTATATAGATGCCCAATTGGTGTGGCATTTGTCGCCGGATCATGCGAGGGATTACTTGCACAAAGTGGAGATTGACAAGGCAGATTTGGCTGATGCTGTAATTAAATATGCCAGTGTCAATCCCGATCAGAGTTGGGAAGATTTGCAGGTACATCCGTTTTATTTGGGTTTGTGCGCGGATGTGGTGCTGGCAGAAAGAAGGCGGGGAATTGAGTTGCTGGCGTCGGATTTTGCGCGGATTCCGAAGTTGGAAAATAAGACTGCGGAGTTGACGGATCGTTTGTTGATGTATGTGGATCGCGAAGTGCGATCGGCGGTGCATTCGCTGAGTGCTTGTCGCGCTTTTGATGAGGATTTGTATGTGAAATTGGGTTCTGGTTGTCACTTCCAGGCAAGCAGTGCAAATTTTGAGATGTTGACGAGTTTTTCCTTTGTGTGGAAATCGCAGAAGCGGGGGGATAACTGGTATCGGATTCACGATTTATTGCGGCGTTTGGATGCGGAAAGGGATAATCCGAAAACTCGCAGAGCTCATGAGGTTTTAGAGGGGCATTATCGGGAAGTCGGGGATGCGGCGGAGGCCATTTTTCATGCTAATCGCTTGGATTGGCTGCGGGGTGTGGAGGAATGGGAAGGGGTGTTTAATAAAGCTTTGAACAAGAGTCGTTATGGGGAATGCAAGTCGCTGCTAGGAGTTAGAGAGGAGTTGTGGATTAAAAGTGATTATTCGCTGGGACTGATTTCACGAGCTGAAGGATTTTACTATACTATGTTAGCTCGATATGCAGAAGCAAAACAAGAGTATTTGGAGGCAGTTGCAGCTTACAATCGCGCACTCATCACAAATCCTGACGATCAAAATACGCTTCAAAGCAAAGGGTTTGCGCTGCTAAGTCTGGGTCAGTTACAGAAAGGTATAGGAGAATTTAAGGTGGCAAAACAGTCTTTGTCAGATGCGCTCGCTACCTGTAATTTAGCTTTACTTATTTCACCGGATCATATTAGTGCTTTCAACATCAAAGGGCTGGTGCTGAACTGCCTGGGTGGTGTGCAGGCAAGGCTAAAAGAATTTGAGGCAGCAAAACAGTCTTTCTCAGATGCGATCGCAGTCTTGAATTCTCCTTTACTTATTGCACCGGATAAGAATCATCTTCTCAACAGTAAAGGAAATGTGCTGCACAGTCTGGGTGATTTGCAAGCAAAGCTAAGTGAATTTGAGGCGGCAAAACAGTCTTACTCAGATGCGATATCTGCTTATAATTCTGCTTTAATTATTGCACCGGATTCTATTGGCAATCTCAACAACAAAGGGAATACGCTGCGAAGTCTGGGTGATTTGCAAGCAAAGCTAAGTGAATTTGAGGCGGCAAAACAGTCTTACTCAGATGCGATCGTAGCCTTTAATTCTGCTTTACTAATTGCACCCGATGATATCGGTGTTCTCAATAACAAAGGGATTGCGCTGCGATGTCTGGGTGATTTGCAAGCAAAGCTAAGTGAGTTTGAGGCGGCAAAACAATCTTACTCAGATGCGATATCTGCTTATAATTCTACTTTACTTATTGTACCGGATTCTATCATGGCTCTCAACAACAAAGGGATTGCGCTGCAAATTTTGGGTGATTTGCAAGAAAAATTACTTGAAAGACAGGAAGCACTCAAAAATTGGCAAGAGGCGCTGGAAATGTTTAATCGATCTTTAGCCATTGCTCCTAACAACGATAGTCTTCGCAATAGACGCGATGCGCTGCAAGAATCTCTCGATAATTTGGGTGAGGATACTGTCAGCTTGTAGGGTGCGTCAGTCTCAAAGAAACCGGGTTTTTGCCCAAATCTACGCATCACAAGCAAGAATTATCGAAAAAACCCGGTTTCTGGCCACCCGCGCGTCAGTCTCGAATCTACGCATCACAACCAAGAATTCTCGAAAAAACCCGGTTTCTGGCCACCCGCGCGTCAGTCTCAAAGAAACCGGGTTTTTGCCCGAATCTACGCATCATAACCAATAATTATCGAAAAAACCCGGTTTCTGGCCACCCGCGCGCTAGCCCTAAGATTTGATACCTGACGGCGCACAACTCTTGCTCTTTTCCGATTCCAGGTATTGCTTGTAAGCCACCTCATCGCCACCAAAAGAATTGATCGATACCTGTCGTTTCGGCATCGATTTCAGAGGAGCATCGATCGGGCTATACCGACAGTAACACATCACAATTACGTCATAGTCGCTCATCGGAGTTGGAATATCAGGCGTGTATGTTTGCACCCGCACAACTTCCCAATCACTCACCCGATAATGAGTATTGTGTGCGTGTTCATTTGGATCGTGTTCTGACTCCACCCGCACAAATTCTACAGGGCGATATCCCGGTTCAGGAATCGGTTCCTCAGAAGAATCCCAGTTTTCTGCAATGATAAAAGTTAGAGCTTGGCTGTGTTGGAGTTTTCTCTGTCTCCAGCCTTCATCTTCACCTGACTCAGCCTGAAAAACAATGTACTTCTGCATTAGTTTTCCTCCGTTTCTTCGAGATAGTTGGGAAATTCTGTTTTCCCTTTGAACACGCAATCAACTTCAAAAATGTACTTATTTTCTATTTCCTCAATTTCCAGCAGTTTCCAGCCATACTTTTTCTGCATATCCCGACATTTCTGCGGGTTGGTGGCGCTGTGTCGAGAGATATCCCTCTCTGCATCGTAGCGCAGCCACCTATTTGGATCGTTATTTGTCATTATTGATATAGCTCCTGTGTTGGCTCTACAACATTGGAGAAGTCGTCTTGACTCGGTGTTTGCCGCACTGCGTCAAGGCGCATCTTTAGAGTTGATTTATTTTATGATAATACCAAATCATCCTTTAATACCCTCTTTATTCCAAGTCTTTGACTGTTGATGTATGCACTCCGACAAAGAAACCGGGTTTTTGGCCGCATCTGCGAATCACAACCAAGAATTATCGAAAAAACCCGGTTTCTGGCCACCCGCGCGTCAGTCTCAAAGAAACCGGGTTTTTGCCCAAATCTACGCATCACAACCAA